>DIRJ01000005.1:0-687 GCA_002427505.1 Mageeibacillus sp. UBA5439 | reverse complement strand
CTATTGTAGAGGACTTCTGACTTTTCAACACCTTTGGTCTTCTGCAAAAGCTTTTCAATCTTCAATACGCAGGTGGGGCAAGTCATTCCTTCAAGTTGTAAGGTTTTATTTGTCATTTTCTGCTCCTTTGGAAATGTCTTTTTCTGTGTTTACTATATCTTAGATAATTGGACTAAGTCTTTGATCAAAGTCAAAAATACAAAATGTTACGCAAAATGAAAAGCGACAAAACGCCATTGCCGCTTTCCATTTTAGCTTGTATATAGAAGAAAATAAATGTCAGTTGTTTCAGGCCCAGGGATCCTCGGCTTGTGGTGCGCGTATATCTGACAGCAGATAGTGTTCCCACAGGAACCACTCTCCGCTGCTGGGCTTCTCGCGAAGTTTAATTTCGCGCGGGCTGTCAGCTCCGGAAGAGCGCAGGAGAAGTTTGACATAGCCTTCTTCCTGATAGCTGTAGGGTCCGTCAAAGACGCTGATCTGATATGGCTGTTCAGCCTCATAGTTGTTTTCCGGTGCTGCCCCCTGAAGGAAGGAGTAAGGTTTATAGCCTTTCCCGCTCAGCCTGTCCCGCAGAAACTGCAGGTCATAATTAGACAAAGGCTGCGGACCTTTCAGAAAGTTTAACATTGCTACTGCATCTTCAGGATTATCCTCATAGCGGCAGAGAGCTAAAATGGTCAGTGC
>DIRJ01000009.1:49036-49437 GCA_002427505.1 Mageeibacillus sp. UBA5439 | reverse complement strand
TGTAAATATTGCAGAGGCTTTTTTATGTTAGGGTACAATTATGAGGAAAGCCCGGAGGCTGGTATCCGGAAGCTTAAAGTATCAGCCGCTTGTATTAAAGAGGTGAGAATGGGTAACAAGTACAGTTATGGTTATTTTAGAAAGGCTGCAGATTACGTCCTTTCCAGAAGCGGATCTGGAGTGGACCTGGCGCTTATCCTCGGTTCGTCTCTGGGGTCACTGTCGGCAGAGATTAAGAACTCCATTGTAATAGATTATGCGGACATACCGAATTTTCTGGAAACAACTGTTGATTCCCATGCCGGCAAATTGATCATTGGCGATTTGGGCGGTAAAAAGCTAGCCTGTATGTCCGGAAGATTTCACTACTATGAAGGTTATGACTTTGAGCAGCTGGTAGT
>DIRJ01000009.1:48548-48879 GCA_002427505.1 Mageeibacillus sp. UBA5439 | reverse complement strand
TTATGACTTTGAGCAGCTGGTAGTGCCGATCCGCCTCTTTCATCTTCTGGGTGCAAAGGCTGTTATTCTGACCAATGCTGCCGGTGCAGTGAATCCCTCATTTAATGTGGGTGATATCATGTTGATTGAGGACCAGATAAAAATTATGGGAGCCAGTCCCCTGAGGGGACCTAACCTGCCTGAATTCGGTCCCAGATTCTTTGATGTATCAGATATGTACAGCAAAGACCTAAGAGAACTGGCTAAAAAATGTGCCGGAAAAATCGGCCTGAGCTTACGCGAGGGAGTATATTTTTATATGAGCGGACCGCAGTTTGAAACGCCTGCGGAA
>DIRJ01000009.1:48004-48362 GCA_002427505.1 Mageeibacillus sp. UBA5439 | reverse complement strand
GAAACGCCTGCGGAAATCAGGGCTGTCAGAGCTTTAGGCGGAGACGCAGTTGGCATGTCTACAGCATACGAAGCAATAACAGCTGCCCACTGCGGCATGAAAGTTCTGGGCTTGTCTCTGATGACAAATATGGCAGCGGGAATGCTGAATCAGGCGGTAACTGCTGCAGAGGTTGACGAAACTGCCGGTCGGGCATCAGCAAAATTCAAAGAGCTAATCAGGGAAATAATTCAGGAAATGAGTTAAAGAGAGTCTTATGGAAAGATGTGATCGGGATCTGGCCTTTTTATTGAAATATGAGAATGTGGCCTGGTATGAAGATGCACAGGTCCGCATACTGGACCGCAGGATCTACCCG
>DIRJ01000009.1:47173-47828 GCA_002427505.1 Mageeibacillus sp. UBA5439 | reverse complement strand
GCGAACTTTCCTATGTTATGTGCGACACTCATCAGGAAGTTGCCCAGGCAATTGCAGACATGGTTACCCAAAGTGCCGGTCCCTATACAGCCGCAGGCATGGGCATGGCTCTGGCAGCATATGAGTGTCGGGATATGAAGAAAGCAGACCAAAGAGCTTATCTGATTAAAGCTGCTGATACCCTCTCCCATGCCAGACCGACTACTGCCAGCAGAATGGAGCAGGTTACCTCCGGCTGCCTGGGTGCGGCTGACCAGGCCTCAGCAAGAGGCAAAAAACTGGATGAAGCAATATTTGCACACACCCTGGCTGCTTTGAACCGCAGATATTCCACCATGGAAAAGGTTGGGGGCTATCTGGTGGATATGTTTCCTGACCAGGGCAAGGTGATGACGCAATGTTTCGGTGAGACTATCGTCGGCATGATGCTGCGTGCGGCTAAAGAAAGAAACAAGAAAATCACCCTGTACGTGCCGGAGACAAGACCCTATTTTCAGGGCTCGCGTCTTACCGCCAGTGTTGCTTACGAACAGGGTTTTGAGACATATGTTATTACGGATAATATGCCTGCCTTTGTCATGGCGGCAAAGAGGATCGATCTTTTTACTTCAGCGGCTGATCTTATTTGTCTGGATGGACATGTAGTCAACAAAAT
>DIRJ01000009.1:46685-46988 GCA_002427505.1 Mageeibacillus sp. UBA5439 | reverse complement strand
GGTACCTATCAGCTTGCAATCCTTGCGAACTATCATGGTATCCCTTATTTTGTTACAGGCTTGCCCGATGCAGCGCAGCCAGCGATCGATACAGTAACAATAGAAGAGCGGGATCCGGCGCTGGTTCTTGAAGCAGGCGGCATTAAGAATACTCTAAAGGGCGTCAAAGGATATTACCCATCCTTCGATATTACTCCGCCTCATCTCATCAGCGGCGTCGTTACAGATAAAGGTATCTATTCACCCTATGACCTGAAGCGCTATTTCGCCAGTAAAGTAGAGCAGTTTTACTAAAAACGGGAA
>DIRJ01000009.1:0-46524 GCA_002427505.1 Mageeibacillus sp. UBA5439 | reverse complement strand
GAGCAGTTTTACTAAAAACGGGAATTTTTACCTTTTCATTCAACTAGATTAGTTCAATAATTATTGATTTAACTAAAAATACTATTGAAAACTGTATTTTTCTCGCTTGACTCTATAGTAACTATAGGCTTTAAGCTGTTGTCACTATAAACATCAGTATGTGGAAATTTCACAAAAGATTGTGATCTATTACACTAGTAGGAGAGAGATATAATGACACGTTTACTCCTGAAGAATGCAGACTACATCATTACCTGTGATGATAATGATAATGTTTTTGAAAACTGCGATATTCTTGTTGAAGACAAGCAGATCAAATTAATAGCCAAAAACATCATTTCAGATACTCAGGTCGATGAAACCATCAACTGCAGCGGAAAAGCCATTTTCCCGGGATTAGTCAACACACATCATCATTTTTTTCAGACTTTTGTACGTAACCGTTTATCCATTGATTATCCGTCAATGACAGTTATTGAGTGGCTGGACAAAATCTATCGTGTTTTCTGCCGTATGGACGAGGAGATGCTCTATTATTCGTCATTGGTAGCAATCAGCGATTTGCTTAAACACGGTTGCACAACTGCTTTTGATCATCAGTATTGCCATACCAGACCTAATGGTAAGCATATGATTGATCAGTCAGTTAAAGCGGCTGAAATGCTGGGCGTACGTTACGTCGGCGGACGCGGAACCAACACACTTCCCCGGGAAGAAGGAAGTACAATTCCTCCTGCCATGTTGGAAACGACGGAAGAGTTTATTCTGGACTGTGAACGTTTGATTGCGGCATATCATGACCCGGAACCCTTCGCCATGTCTCAGATTGTTGTTGCACCTTGCCAGCCGGTCAACTGCTATCCGGAAACCTTTACTGAATCAGTAAAACTGGCTCGCAAGCACCATGTGTCGATGCACACACATTTGGGAGAGGGTGAAAACCCCAATATCGTAGAGCGGTACGGCATGCGTACTTTGGATTGGTGTATTGAAAAAGAATTTATCGGTGAAGATGTATGGTTTGCTCATTGCTGGGAACTGAAAGCTGAAGAATTTGAAACAATGGGACAGTACGGATCCGGTGTGTCGCACTGTCCGGCACCCGCAGTCCTGGGAGGTTTTCCGATTTTAGATATGAAGCAGATCCTCAGCACAAACACAACGATTTCTCTAGGTGTAGACGGATCTGCAACTAATGATAGTTCTAACCTGCTTGATACCCTGAGGCTTGCATATTTGATGCAGGCTTCCCTCAGTAAACAAAGGGGTGGCACTGTCACTCCATATGACCTTGTGAAGATGGCGACGCGTGGTGGTGCAAAATCATTAGGTCGCCCGGAAATTGGATATTTAGCTACTGATATGGCAGCTGATTTATTCGCACTTGATGTTAATCGCCTTGAGTTTGTCGGAGCTCTTCATGACATCAAGAATCTGATTCCCAGATTAGCTTATACAGGTGAAGTTGATTTCACCATGGTTAACGGGGAAATAGTATTTCGTAATGGCGAATTAACGAGAGTAGACGAAGAAGAGTTAAAGCAACAAGCTGAAAAAAGCCAGCAAAGAATAAACTTGATCATAGATCAGGAGGTTTAGAAAGAATGAAAAAGAGAATTTTAGCACTAGGTATTGCTCTTCTGATGTTTGTCGGTACTGTAGCCGGTTGCAGCAGCAATGAGCCGGTGGAAACAGAAGGATCCGGTACACAAACTGTCCGGAAAGCTGCCCTCCTCCTGTCCGGTCCTGCAAATGACCAGGGCTGGAATGCAATAGCAGTAGCAGGCCTGAATGCCCTTGAGGAGCAGTACGGTGTAGAGACAGCCTTTATGGAAAATGTTCAAGTTTCTGATATGGAAGCTGCTTATAACGATTATGCCAGCCAGGGCTATGATCTGGTTATTGGCCACGGATTTCAATTTGGAGAACCTGCTGCAAAAGTTTCAACAAGTTATCCGAAACAGTACTTTATGGCGACGGAGTCAAACTCAAAATCAGCAAACATGTCATCTTACGTAATGGCCTGTGAAGAGGGTGCTTACCTGATGGGCATGCTGGCAGCTATGATGTCGGAAACAGGTGTAGTTGGCGTAGTTGGCGGTTTTGAACAGCCTTCAATCACCAAAGAGCTCGAAGCATTTAAAGTTGCAGCAAAAGAATATAATCCTGATATTACTGTTCTATCAGCTTATGTTAATTCATTTACCGATGTAACAGCCGGCCAATCAGCCGCGACTGCTATGATCAACCAAAATGCTGACGTACTATATCATGTTGCCAACCAGGCCGGTACCGGAGTTATTAATGCTGCAGCAGAAAGCGGCATTTATGTTATGGGTAATTCCTATGATCAGTCATCGATTGCGCCGTCGGTGCTTCTTTGTTCAACCGTATACAGTATGCCTAATGTTATCCTGCAAGCCTATGCTGATATTGAAGCCGGGACATTTGGCGACAGCGTTACCAATCTAGGATTTAAAGAAGGTATTGTTGAGATAGCATTCAATGAGGCTTTGCTTGACGCAATCGGTGAAGACAATGTATCAAAAATTGAGCAGGCCAGAGAGGACATTGTTTCAGGTAAGATTGATGTTCCGTTGATTGAAACACCAAGTGAATAGCAAATAATCTTGAAAGGGAGAGCAACATGAAAATTGAAATGACCAATATCTCAAAAGCTTTCTTCGGCACTCCCGTATTGGAAGGCGTGGATTTCTCCATTGAATCCGGAGAGGTCCACGCCCTGTTAGGCGAAAACGGAGCGGGCAAAACAACGCTGATGAATATCCTGTATGGCTTTTATGAGAAAGATGGCGGTGATATTTACATAGACGGAGAAAAAGTCCTTATCGATTCTCCCAAAACTGCACTCGAACTGGGCATTGGTATGGTTCATCAGCATTTCCAGCTGGTTGAAACACTTACTGTAGGTGAAACAATCACTCTGGGCTTGAAAGAAGAGGGTTATCCTTTCTCCAATCGCAAACAAATAAACCGGCGCATTCTCGATTTGTCGTCACAATACGGTCTGGAAGTTGATCCCAGAAAACGGATTAAGAATCTTTCCGTAGGTGAGCGGCAACGTGTGGAAATAATGAAATTGCTGTATCGCTCTGCTAAAATACTGATCCTTGATGAGCCTACAGCTGTACTTTCGCCTCCGGAAATTGAAACTTTTTTTGATGTGCTGGCTCAGCTTAAGGCTGCCGGACACGGCATAGTAATCATTACACATAAAATCAAGGAAGTTGAACAGATCAGTGATATGATTACAGTTTTGCGTGATGGTAAGTGTGTGCTTAATTGCAATTTAAAGGAGACAGATGAAAGCTGTTTGTCCCAGGCGATGATTGGGCGCACTTTGAAAAGAAGAGAACGTGAGATGAGACAATTTGATCTTGAGAAGCCTTGTCTTGAATTGCAAGAAGTCACTATTTGTGAAGATAAGTTGCAGGTTCTTGATAGTTTTTCGCTCAAGATCGCTCCGGGAGAAATAGTCGGAGTTGCCGGTGTGGATGGAAATGGTCAGCAGGCACTAGCTGAATCCATAATAGGAATTCAGGGAGTAACTTCAGGTAAAGTGCTTCTCAATGGTGAAGAAATACAGTCACTAAGCATATTGAAACGCTTGAATAAGGGTATCGGATATATCCCTGCAGATCGACACCAGGATGCTTTATTGCTCTCAATGGATTTAAATCAGAATATGCTTTTGAAAAAACATTTCAATAGTCGTTACCTTAAGCATGGGCTGATTGATGATAAGAAAACAGATGAGTATACCCGTAATCTCGTTGACAAATATCACATCAAAGCAATTTCAAATGAACAAGCGATTCGATATTTATCAGGTGGAAATCAGCAAAAATTTGTTTTGGCACGTGAACTTGATGCCGGTCTGAAACTATTAGTAGTTTTCCAGCCTACCCGTGGATTAGATATGGGTGCTACGGAATTTGTACAGAATCAGCTGGTTGAACTGAGCCAGCAGGGAACAGCTGTTCTTTTAATATCCACTGACTTGCAGGAAATCATGTCCCTTAGTGATCGGATTACAGTTATTTACAAAGGACAAAACATGGGCGAGCTTTCAAATGATGGTGATCTGGATGTATTGAAAATCGGCTACATGATGGGAGGGTCAAAGAATGCAACGGCTTAAACGCAGTCTTAACTATCTTATTCCGGCGGGAATTGTTCTCGCTGTCATAATCGTTTTACTTCTGATTATTGGTGCAGATATCGGACACGTATTGAATAGTTTTGCCGGAGGCCTCTTCGGTAATCGTTATCAAGTCGGAGAAATATTCGTTAAGGCAACTCCGCTTTTGCTCGTGGGTCTCGGCTGTGCTATCGGTTTTAACTGCGGTCTTGTTAATCTGGGGGCTGAGGGGCAGCTATATATGGGCGCTGTCGCTGCGACTGCTGTAGCCGTCAATGGAGAGGGGATGCCAAAGCTCCTTCTTCTCCTTCTAATGATGCTTGCAGGTATTGTCGCCGGAGGACTTTGGGCTCTTATTCCCGGTATCATGAAAGCGAAATTTGGACTCTCTGAAGTGATAATGGGACTAATGCTTAACTATATCGCCATTCATTTCAATTCCTTATCGATACGTACCTTCTTAAAAGATCCCGATTATCCCTTTCCAATGTCAAAAACTTTCTCTCCGGCAGCACAATTGCCAATTTTTCTGGAGCGGACCAGATTTCATGCAGGTTTCCTTATCGCGCTGATTCTTGCTTTCATCATCTGGGTTTTTCTGTGGAAATCTCCTAAAGGCTTTGAAATCAGAGCCTGCGGCTGCAATCCACGAGCAAGCCATTGTGTGGGAATAAATGTTAACCGAAACCTGATAATGGCTTCGCTTTTTAGTGGTGGATTGGCTGGGATTGCCGGCTTTGTTGAGGTTGCAGGTGTGCAGCACAAACTGATGGATGGTATATCATCCAACTATGGTTACCTTGCTATCATGGTCGCATTACTCGGGAAGAAGCACCCATTTGGTGTAATAATTGTTTCTATATTATTAGGAATGTTGGAAATCGGAGGTCTGGCCGCTCAACGTCAAGCCGGAATTCCAAATTCTATCACTTCAGTAATTCTTGGTGCAGTAGTAGTTGTCTTCCTCTTGCGTGATCGCATAGCTATAAATAAACAAGGAGTGACAAATGTCTAAATCTCTGATTCTTCTGACCAGTAGCCTGTTTGCTGCAGTACGCATGGCAGTACCGTTAAGCTATGCGGGTATCGGGGAAAGCGTTGCTCAGACAAGTGGTGTGTTGAACATCGGTGTCGAAGGCATGATGTTGAGCGGAGCTTTTTTCAGTTTCTTTATGACCTTCTACTCCGGCAGTGTAGTCTTGGGTATATTGTTCGGTATGTTGGCCGGTATGGTTTTTGGCTTGCTCCATGCATACATTTCTGTGACAGCCAAACAAAATCAAACGATTTCCGGTCTGGCGATTAACTTCCTGGTCCTAGGTTTAACGAGTTTCTTTTTTCTGGTCTTCTTTGGCGATGCTACCAGCCTGCCAAGTATAGAAACCCTGCCTGTTCTTCCAATACCTTTGCTGTCCCGAATTCCTGTAATCGGCCCGGCATTTTTTTCACATGATATTTTGACTTACATTCTTTACCTTGTGATGGTTTTGTCAACGATTTATCTGAAGAAAACAGACTACGGTACCAGCTTGGAAGCTGTTGGTGAAAACCCACGAGCTGCTGATACAGCAGGTATTAATGTGAACAAGACCCGCTATCTGGCATCAATGTTTAATGGCTTGTTGTGCGGACTTGCAGGTTCTTATATGATGGTTGTGCAATTCGGTTTTTATATTGAAAATCTGACAGCAGGACGTGGTTATATTGCGCTTGCAGCTGTGACTTTGGGCAGACGCAATCCCATTGCAGTCTTCTTTGTTTCTCTACTGATAGGAATGACTGAAGGTCTGCAATTCACCTTGCAGAGTATAGGAGTGCCAATCCCGTCTCAGATTTTTTCAATGATGCCTTATCTTGTCGCTGTGATTGTACTGCTCCTGTCTATCGGGCGCAGCAACGACCCGCAAACTCTTGGGCAACCCTACGACCGGATGGAAAGAGAATAGAAGATCTGGAAGTAAGCAGATGGATGACGAAACAACGACATATGAGCAGCACTTCAATTTTTACGAAGCGAAGGAAAAGCATTGGAAGATCGGTGATGTTGCTAAACTCTTCGGAATCAATGTGCAGACACTTCATTATTATGACAAGATCGGTTTGTTCTCACCACATTTCCGTGATGATCAGACCGGTTATCGATATTACAGACAAACCCAGGTTTACCGCTTAGCTAATATTATCTATCTGCGTAAACAAGGGTATTCAATTGATGATATCAAAGACTATATTGAGAACCTGACTTTTAAAGGGCGGGCTGCAAACTTGCAAACACAGGCTGAATCATTGGAGGATGAGGCACAACGTCTTCTCAGTATCAGCAAGACCATCAAAGGAAAGATGAACTTCATTGATAACAGCGATTACAAAGAGAAATTAGATGTTATTGAAATTGCAGATATTGGAGAGAGACACTATATAGAAATAGGTCCGGAAAAAGATCTTTACGTTTCAGAGATGTTCTATTTCTTTCCGACGATTGCAATTTATAGACCGGACGCCAAGATTTTCTGCGCATATCTGGAAAATTATGAGAAATTTTTTGATGATATATCTCCTATAGCAGATACAGAAAGCCTCAAACGTTTCCATAAGTCTTTCTCACCAGCTAGAGTTTTACGTGCTTTCCATGTAGGGAAATATGAATGTATTGGTGAAAGAATAATTGAAATGTTAGCCTTTGCAAGGGAAAATGATCTGGATCTGCAAAATTTCAGCATTCATTACAATATTGTTGATCAGTTTGTTGAAAGTGATTCTAATCGCTATGTCACAGAAATCCAGATACCGCTCAAATAAAATACTGCTGCATTATTGAATTAAAGAGGCGATCCAGCTTATCCTGCTGCTGCTGACGTGAGGCAGTATCCTCTCCGGTCCACTGAAACAGAGTAATAAAAAGTATACCCATCAGCAGGTCGAGGATGATATCAGTGCTGACTTCTGCTGAAAGATAACCATCCGACTGGGCAGCAGCAATCAGCTTGCGCAGGAAAGATTCAATTTCGTTTAAAGTGCCATACAAAGTACTGTTTCGATCAGAGTTGAGAAATACAATGCGGCGGGTCAGACTTGGATACTGCAGACTGGCAAAGACCAGTTCTGCCATAAATCTGCGAATCCTATCCAAGTCGTTTGCCTCTGCAGAAAACTCGTTCTCCAGATAATCTTCGATATTGTCCTCGACTTCTTCGACTATGCCGATAAGCAGACTATCCTTATCGGGGAAATAATTATAGACAGTAGCTTTGGAAACTTCGGCAAGATCAGCAATCTCTTCAATAAAAGTTTCATCATACCCCTGCTTGGAGAACAATTTGCGCGAAGCTTTAAGTATGCTGCTGCGGGATTTTTCTTTATTTAATGCTCTTCTTGAATTCTTCATGCACATAGTATACACAAACTAGCTCTGGAATAACTATACTTGACACTAAACTTAGAGACAAGTATAGTTGAAAATAACAATAAAACAGCATAACAACCCGGAAAACTTAGTCAATCAGGCTATATCGTCAGTCGACTCAGGAAGGTGGGGCTTTATGAAAGTAATTGCTTATGATGTAGGAACCACGGGTCTGAAAACATGTCTCTTTGAGATCATTGCAGGTGAAAATATCCGGCTTTTGGCTGGAGAAGTAGGTGAGTATTCCCTCAAAATTCTGGAAAACGGCGGTGCCGAGCAGGATCCTGATGAATGGTGGGAGGCAGTATGTCAAAGTACGAGAAATCTGATTACTCATACAGGCGTTGCTCCCGAAGAAATTAAAGGATTAGCCTTTTGCTCGCAGATGCAGACTGTAGTGCTGGTTGATGAAAAAGGCCAGCATTTAAGGCCAAGTATGAGCTGCATGGATACTCGCGCACAAAAACAATTTGAGGAAAATATGTGTAAGGGTATCAAGGTCGAAGGCTTAAATGTCGTCAAGATTCTGCGCTACCTTCGCATTACCGGGGCATTATCCGCCAGTGCCAAGGATCCGGCCTGGAAGTATCTCTGGGTAAAAGAAAATGAGCCCGAGATTTATGCGAAAATATACAAATGGATTGATGCCAAGGAGTATCTGACCTTCCGAGCGACCGGTAGCCTGAAGGCGACAAAAGATGATGCCGGGCTTACCTTCCTCTATGACGTGAAAAAGTCTCAGTGGAGTGAGAGCCTTTGTCGAATGATTGGAGTAAATACTGATCACCTGCCTGAAATATGTGAAGCACAGATGTGGTTGGCGGACTTAAAGCGGACACAGCACAGGAATTAGGACTTCTTGAGGGAACACCGGTATTTGGCGGCGGCGGGGATGTCAGTCTCTGTCAGGTAGGTGCAGGCTGTGTAGATGTAGGTGATGTAAACTTTTATTCAGGAACTTCCGGTTGGGTCTGCACTACTGTGGACAGAATGCATCTGGACATAGAAAATCTGGTGGCAGGTGTTGTCGGCGCAGATCCGGAAATATAACTATATTGCTGAACTGGAAACAGCAGGCAAGTGCATTGAATGGGTGAAAGAGCGTCTTAGCCATACTCCGATAGACGATTATGAAGAACTCTTTGACTACATCAAAGATACTCCGGCGGGAAGCAATGGAGTAGTGTTCTCGCCCTGGATGCATGGTAACCGCTGCCCCTTTGAAGATAGTTACGCCCGCGGCGTGTTCTTTAATGTAGATGTCAGTAGCCGCGGCAGCGACCTGATCAAATCTGTCATCGAAGGTGTCTGCCTCCATATGCGCTGGATGCTGGAAGCTACAGAAAAAACTTTTGCCACCAGTCCTGTTGTGCGCTTCACCGGAGGCAGTTCAATTTCGCCTATGGTCTGCCAGATACTGGCAGATGTTTTGGGCCGGGAACTGGAAACTATTGAAAATCCGCGTTATGTAGGTGCAATGGGTGCTGCCGCTGTGATGACAGTCGGACTAGGAGTTTCCAAAAATATTAAAGAGATAAAAGAGATTATTCGGGTGACAAATAAGTATATTCCGGTCCCGGAGAATACAGCTGTCTACGACAAGATATATCCAACCTTTAAGAATCTCTATCACGATAACAAAAAATCATTTAGCACCCTCAATAGCCAGGGCTGCTAAAGACTTCTAAGAGAAGAAACAGATTTTTAAAGACAAAAACAAACAAAGGAGAAGAAACGATGAAACAAAATTATGGTGTATCCAAATGGCCTGACATCGAGGAAATTAATGCTAAGATGGATAAGCTGCTTAAAGCAGATATGCTGCATATTAAAGCAGATGCCAAGGCCCGTTACATGGATTACTTTGACACAAAGTGCCAGCGCTCAAAGGAGATAATTACTGAAGCCCGTCAGTTTATTCCGGGAGGTGTACAGCATAATCTGGCCTTTAACTATCCTTTCCCACTGGCGGTCGACCGTGCAGAAGGAGCTTACCTGTATGACGTTGACGGCAACCGTTATGTAGATTATTTGCAGGCTGGCGGCCCCACCTTATTGGGGAGCAACTACAAAGCAGTGACTGATAAAGTCATTGAAGTAATCCAAAAACACGGAGCCGTAACCGGACTCTTCCACGAATACGAGCTCAAACTGGCAAAAATTATTAATGAGTGTATGCCCTGGGTGGAGCAGTATCGCTGCTTCGGCAGTGGCACAGAGGCTTGCATGGCAGCCATTCGTGTGGCCCGTACCTTTACCGGTAAAAAGAAGGTAATCAAAATGGGCGGAGCTTATCACGGCTGGAGTGACCAGCTGGTGTATTCCCTGCATATTCCATATACCAAAACCTTCGAGGCTCACGGCATACCTAAAGAGTGTGTGGCAAATACCACTGAATGTGCGCCGGGAGATATCGATTCCTTGCGTAAAGTATTGGAAGAAAACGAGAAAGACGGCGGTACTGCTTGCTTTATTCTGGAAGCTTTCGGCCCGGAAAGCGGCACCCGCATGATGCCTTTTGACTACTGTGCTCAGGCGCGCGAATTGTGCGACGAGTTTGATACCCTGCTCATCTTTGATGAAGTGGTAACTGCCTTCCGCATAGGTCCGGGCGGAGCAGCCGGTTTCTTAGGTGTCAAACCTGATTTAACGGTTATGGGTAAGATTGTTTCCGGTGGTTTCCCGATGGCCGGCGGAGTCGGCGGCCGCGCGGACATCATGAGCTGCATGGCAGCCGGTGTCCAGTCAGGCAAACAGCGCGCTTATGTCGGAGGTACACTCACAGCCAACCCGCTAAGCTGTGCAGCAGGTTACTATGCGATCAAGGAAATAGTAGAGCAGGATGCAGCCCGCAAAGCCGGCGAGAATGCTGACAAACTTTGTGCCGGACTCCAGGCCTTAATCGACAAATACGAGCTGCCCTTTGTAGTTTGGAATACAGGCTCAATTATTCATTTTGAGGTCTCAGGTGTCATGTATCTGTCGGTACAGGATCCTGAAATAGTCACCAAAATAACTGAACGCAAAAAGAGCATGGAAGAATTTGGTGCAGCTTTAACTGCCAACGGTGTTATCACTCTGGCAGGAAGCCGTATGTATACCAGCATGGCAGACAATGATGAAACAGTGGCTGAAACCCTGACCGCTTTCGAAGAAGTGTTCAGTAATGTAGAAAGATAAGCAGGAGGTCTTTATGATTAAAAAGTTGGATATCGAAAACCTGACTCATGCCTTTCCGGAAGTTGCCTATGATGAGGACTATATCATTGCGACTTTCCAGATACGGGCAGAAACCAAGAACATGGAAAAACTGGCCCTGGCAATTGCCAGTGAGCAAGCCACGGGTACTTGGATCAAGGTTAGCGGAGATTCGCTGGAAAAGCAGAGAAAGTACGGCACTAAGGTCGTCGCCATCTATGAAGTTCCGGATTGGGGCGCTGACAGGGTCGAGGACCTGCCATCCTTATATATCGTTCAGGTTGCTTTCCCCATGGACAATTTCGGCGACAGCATCCCGATGATGCTTACATCAGTCTTCGGCAACATTTCCGCTTCCGGTATGTTGAAATGGATAGACGTAGCCTTCCCCAAAAAATATGTAGATAAATTTAAGGGCCCTAAGTTTGGCGTGCAGGGACTGAGAGACCTGCTCGGAGTCCAGGACAGACCTCTCCTCAACGCAATGATCAAGCCGAATCTCGGCTGGACACCGGATGAAGGCGCAGAAATCTTCTATCAGGCAGCGAAAGGAGGCGTCGACATCATCAAAGATGACGAACTTCTCCCGGCAGATGAAAGCTTTTGCCCTCTGGAAGAACGTGTGACAAAATTCATGGCTAAGGAAAAGCAGGTCTATGAAGAAACAGGAGAGCACACGCTCTATGCTGTCAATATTACAGACCGCATTGATAAGATCAGAGACAATGCTTTGCGAGCTATTGACAAGGGCGCGAACTGCCTGATGCTGAATGTTTATACGTCAGGGCACGGAGCCCTGCATATGCTGGCGGATGATCCCGACATCAATGTACCCATCCTCGCACACGTCGACTTTGTCGGAGCCTATGCGGGTTCAACCTACACCGGAATTTCGGCTCCGCTGGTGATTGGAAAACTCACACGTCTGGCCGGAGCTGATTTCCAGATCAACGGCCATCCCTGGGGGAAATTCCCGGTCTCGTATAAAGTTTTCTACCGCAGCTTTAAGTTCTTTACCCAGCCCTGGTGGCATATTAAGCCAATGATGTACGCTGTTTCCGGCGGTACAACTCAGCTGGTAGTGAGAAATGCGGTGGACGCAGTCGGCACAGATATTATTCTGGCAGCAGGCGGCGGTGTGCATGGTCATCCGGATGGCAGTTGTGCCGGTGCCAAGTCAATGCGTCAGGCCATAGATGCAGCAGTTAAGGGAATAGACCTGATCGAGTATGCCAAAACTCATGAGGAACTCATGCGTATGGCTCAGATGCTGGACCCTGATGTGCTGAAAAACTTTGATTTGTTAAAGTAAAAATATGTACGATACGATTTTATTTTTAGATTTTGACGGTACTATTACCAGTGAAGAAACTTTGGAAGGATCGATGCATCTTTGCATCGACCCTTCCATTTATGAAGAAGAAAAACGGGCACTGAATGCTGGAAAACGTAGTCTGGCAGATACCCTGCATATGGCTTTCAGCATGATTCCTGTCAAGAGCATGGCTGCAATTCTTGACTATGTTGATCAGGTAGAAGTGCGCCCCGGTTTTGAAAAACTGCTGGATGTGGCAGCTGATCTGGGCATTCCGGTGGTTGTCATTTCCGGCGGTCTGGAAAGCTATATCGAGAGAAAATTAGCTCCCTACAAAGATAAGATACTTGCCTTTCATGGTGTGGGAGTTGACCTCAGCGGTGAATTCATCAAGCTTAAATCAGCCTATGAAGCTGAGGGTGATCTGGTGCAAAAAACTCTGATCATGGACCAGTACGAATACCGGAAGGCCATATCTGTCGGTGACAACTTTACCGATTACCGCATGGCTCTGGCATCTGATCAGGTTTTTGCACGCGATACGCTGGCTATGGTCATGGAGAAACATAAACTGCCCTTCACTCTCTGGGAAGATTTTTATGATGTAGCCCGCTCCATCAGCAGTTCCAAATAAGATTTTCGTGTAAGTTCTGACCGGGGAATGTCCAGCAGGTCTAGCAGGGAAAGCAGTCGGTTACGAATGCTTTCCCCGTCTTTTTGGCTGATATCACTTTCCGCACAGTACTCGACCTCGATAAAACTGCCCAGCCCGGCAAGTTGGTCCAGACAGATATTGACCTGTGAAAATTCAGCTGTTCCCCGGTATGCTCTTCTTTTCTTTTCCACAGTAAGAACTGATTTATAGCCCAGAGATTTGAGTATTTCCTGCATCTCAGCTGCATTGCTGATTGCTGTTTCCACTTCAACACGCGTGTTGGACAGCGGATCCACTTTCGCCCCCTTATATGTAAGCATCGTCTGTGTTGACAGTTCGCTCCGCTGTTCTCTGATCCGCAGAGCTTCATCACTTTGGGCAAAGTTGCGGTCGGGAGCGTTATAGTAATGATCGCTTTCTTCCAGCATCTGAACAAAACAAAAGTTCTGAGCGAGGATCTTTTTTTCCAGATCCTGAACAGACTCAGTATCGACAAAAGCCTTAAATTCGATTTCCAGCATGACAGTGTACCTCCTTACCGCCTCATCTTCAGAAGCAGTTCAGCATCTTTCATATTAGGAGCAGCCAGCTCCAGACGTTCTTCCATAGACATTTCCTTTTCAAAATCGTTGATCAGCAGCTGACTGCCATGGAGAGACTTGCTGTGCCAGTTGACAGCGTGCACGAACTCCTCTGTTTCCTTCCAGAGATAAGGAGTGGGCAGAAAACCGGCAGCGAAGATTTTATAAAAACCTTCTGCGCTGTATAGGTCAGGATAGTTCTTTTCCAGAAAATCAATCAGCTGCCGGGAGTCCCGGTAAAGTTTGCGCTCGCGCTCAGCAACTTCTTCATTGCTGCTCATGTCGTCAAACAAGCCGTCTTGCTTTGCCCGGCGGTACTCCTTCAGTGTGTGCAGCGTAATACGGATGCTTTCGTCAATTATATCCGGTGTTGCCAGGTGACAAGCCTCGGAGTAGCTCACGACATGGATGAGTTCCGGGCTCGAATTATCGTGGGCCTGGATGTCATCCATGAGACAGCTGACCGCAGACAGCTGGATTTTTGCCTGATGCAGATCGGCAACGAAATATTCCAGTCCGGCGCGTGGCTGCAGCAGGACCTTGAAGTTTTCGTCTTCCAGCGAACGCAGCAATGTCAGCATAGTCCTGGACTTAGCCAGATCCTGTACGCCCCAGGTGCTGGCGGGTGTGTTCAGCATGTTTTGCAGAATAAAAGTTTTAATCCCCAATTTTTTGACCAGTTTTGCTGCCAGATATGCAGAGACAATGTAAGTTATATCGTCCGCGCCGCGGAAAGAGAAATGGTGGGAGACATTCGCCTCGAAGGGCTTGCCCGTTCCCGCCACATAGCGGATGGCGAGTATCTGCTCCTGCAGGCTGGTGTAAAGATCATAGGGTCCGCGTCCGTCAAGACGGTTGAACCACCATAGTGACATCGCATGCCAGCAGATATTAATAGTTTCCTCATACATGCCTGCCAGCTGGCTGATATTTTTCGTGCCGGCATAAGTGCGCAGTAAGAGCGGTCTGCCTGCTTCATATATCTGCACATATTCATCTGCAGAATTGATCGGGACCCCTCCGCCATTGCTTTTGCCGTACCAGTTTTCGCCGAAATCAGATTGCGACAATTGTGAGGTTCCCAGAGACAAAATGTCGAGCAGACTGCCGGCGGCCAGTTGCCTGGCCCAGTCAGCACATTGCCTGACTGCTTCCGTTCTTTTCTGGTCCGAGGCATAGGGACCGACATGCACCCGGATGAGCGGTCTCTTGCCATAGGCACCGCTTCTGCCTGCCTGCAGGCGCTTCAGGACAGTGTCCTGTCTGCTGCCGAACTCGGGATAATTGTCAGCGGCAGGACATTTGAGATAGTGGTATTCGCCTTTATCAATCAGTTGTCTGGCGAAACTCTCGCGATCATTGTCATATTGGCTGCTCTCCAGCATGTCAGCCGGTATCTTGAAGGCGGGCACGCCCATAGTCAGCAAGGTATCCCGTGCAGATTCTCCGCCCTGAAAGCAGCTGACCAGATCTCCGAACTCCCTGGCAACAGCCTGGCAGGACTCAGGTAAACCGCCAAAGAAAAGTGCGTCAACAGGACCGCCCTGTGAGGAGAGCATTTGTTTCTTCTTCAGTTCCTCAACAAAACAACCAAAGATGCGCCGGGCATCGGACTGATCCAGCCGGTAAGTTATTCCGATTCTATTAATTTTGTTAGTTCTGATCCAGGCTATGATCTCTTCCTTTGCCCGGTCATCACTGATATGAGAGAGAGCAAGCTCAAGCTGTTCTCCGGCGCGGATCACCTGATAGCCGCAGTTCTGCAGGAGTGAAGCCGCCGACTGTATGCCAAGGGTATGGGCATCGTGCGCAGTTTTGATGAAAGCGTAAACAGCTGTTGGATTATCTGCTCTCATTATTGCTCCTTTCGAGTAAAGTCGAAAAAAAGCCCTGTAAATCGAAGTTTTTCAGGTTACGCCCTGTTTCCCGGAAATCTACTTCCATCAGGGCAGAAGCGAGATCAATTATCAGAGACGTGTTTTTCATGTCAATATCCATGAGCCTGCCTAAAGCCTCCAGGGGCACCAGACCGCAGGGAACATCCTCGAAAATATAGCGATGATCCAGTGTTTCCGGTGCATCGATGGCTTCATAAGCCGGTGTATCGTGAATACATTCGTAGAGATTGTTACCTTCAGAATGATAGCTGCGTCTAAGCCATTCCATTGTGCTGACAACTTCACAGCCCAGAGCCTGAGAAACTTCGACCCGTTCCTGATCGATTTTCTCCAAAAAAACGGCTATGCGCGGTGAAATGCCATCCCAATAATGCTTGAAGCCAAAGTTGGGACTCTCGGTCCAGCCGCTGTTTAACAGAAGCGGAGCACAGTGCAGAATCATACCTGTATTGCCGATCGAAGTCTGAATGATGGATTTGGCGGGGCTGAAATGGCTGCGAATACCTTCAGGCAGGGCGGCTAGAACTTCCCGGCTTTTATAAGGTTCTAAAGTAGCCAGGTAGACTGAATCTTTAATCGCGATAACATGGACACTGTTAGCGGTGTAGCGTCGGGCAGTGTGGATAACGGTCTGGCTTTCAGAAATACTTGGCTGCAGAGTTTTGTTCTGCAGACTGAAATAGTGTTGAAATTCAATGGCCCCGCAGGTTCTGCCGGGGCTCAGGATAATAGGTATTTCCTTTTTCATGTTCTTGCCGAGCAGCAAGGCCAGCTCTTTATGAGCAAAGGCCGGCGTCATGATAATTATCAGGTCGCTATCCTCTAAGGCAAGAGCGATATCCCGGGTAGCACCGCTGATAGAAATATTGCCCTGCAACACGCCTGAACAGTGGATAGACTTACTTTCCTGCAACAAGTCGACTGTATCTGGATTGCGGCCATAGATGCATACTTCATTGCCCGCAAAGGCCAAATGAGCAGCCATGGCTAAACCGGTATTCCCTGCTCCAATAATAGTTGTCTTCATAAGCGACCTCCCTGAATGAGCAACAGGCGATTTATAGAATATGAAAATGACAGATAAACTAATTATACGACTAAAATATTAATCTACTGTGAACAATTGCCCTTCGGCTTCTTGTAAACAGTCATTTTGTTAGTCAGCAGCTTTAGGTATAATGATCCTTAGTGATATTATCTTAGAAAACATTGAGAATATCTAAGGGGGACTCAGAGGTGAGCAAAACAATAGAAATGCAATTTGACGAAGAAATGCTGGAGTATATTCAGGACCTGCAGCTTAAAACTGTGGCTTTCGGCGGTTACGACCGTAAAGACGTTTATGAACAGATCAGAGCATTAATTAACAAGGCCAGAGGAGTATGCTGTGCTTTGACAGAAGCTGCCGTAGCGGAAGCGGAGCGGGGTGTAATCAGCAATTTCGGCAGGCAGGAAGTTTTAGAGTCACTCGGCACTCAGGATACGTCATTTGCTGCGGCTTATCCGGATGCCGGTTCGACAAATGAAGAAATGAAAATTGCTGAGTCAACGATCGAAGCTTTACAGCGGGAGCTGCAGGCAGTTGAAACAGAAGCACAGGATGCCAGAGTCCGTGAGCAGAAAGCAGTGAGAGCTTTAAACCAGGAGAAACTGGAATATCAGAAAGAGCTGCTGAAGCTGCAAACAGATTTAGAAGAAATCCAGCAGAAGAATGAGGAACTGCAAAAGCAGAGATCAGAAGAAGAACAACGCCAGGATGTCATGGACCAGGCTTCTGCTATTCTGCGTGAAGCCAGACTTGAAGGCGCGAGACTTATCGATGATTCCCGGGCCAGGATTGACCAGGAAATCCTCTTAGGGCGTGCTCTCAGAAATGAGGAAGAAAGCAAGGCCAAAAGAGATATCGCAGTTTTATCAGAAGAGCTGGAAGAACTGGCACAAGCTTGTCTGAAACACCGTGAATATCTCAGGCAGAGCAAGGCTTTGCTTACCGACGTGCTGGAGTTTGCTGAGACAGGTGAAGACATGGCAGCAGCGGCGTTAGAAGGCAGCAATAGTGAAAGTACCAATGCAGTCTTGGATAGATATGAAGGCAGGAGTGAGGCGGGTGCTGACCGGCAGGCCGAGTATGTAACTGATGAAGCAAGCAGCGGTCTTGCTGCAGAAGAGCTGCTTGCCAAGGACGACCCCGAAGGCAGCGCGGACTAAGGACTGCCAGCCGGCTGAACTGTACAGGGGACGAAAATAGAAGAAGTCGAGATTATTGATGAATCTGATTGAAAGGCGACAGCGCCGGACATTCAGGCGGGATAGCCTGATCGCTTTTGCCCTGCCTTTATTAATTTTCTACATCTCATATGCTTTTTATGGCTTGTTTCCTTTTGGGAACCGTCATCTGCTGACGATTGACCTCTATCATCAATACGCCCCGTTTTTAGTAGACTATGGTCGCAAACTGCGGTCTTTCGAGTCGCTCTTTTTTTCCTGGTCGGGAGGCCTGGGCACCAGCTTTTATCCCTTGTTTACTTACTATCTGGCCAGTCCTGTTAATCTGATCATGCTCGTCTTCCCCCGTGCCTATGTGTCAGAAGCAGTTCTAGTGATCACTCTTGTGAAAATTGGTCTGATGGGCGCCAGCTTCCACTGTCTTCTTAATTTCGGTTTTCGCAAAAAAGACCGCAGCAGTATTATTTTTGCTTCCTTTTATGCTTTATCGAACTTTGTTCTGGCTTACAGCTGGAATATTATGTGGCTTGATACCCTGATCATCTTTCCGCTGGCTATTCTGGGACTGATCCGCCTGGTCCGCCACGGCGAACGCAGACTGTACTTGATCAGTCTGGCTGTAATGCTGATGCTCAACTATTACTCAGCATTTTTCGCCTGCGTCTTCATCGCACTCTATGCACTGCTGCTGCTTACCCGCTATATGAGTAAAGGATCCTGGCAGATATATTTTAGCAGGCTGGGACAGATAATCGGACTTTCTCTGCTTGCGGTTATGCTGGCAGCAGTGGTTTTGCTGCCGACAGTCAAGGCTCTTTCCATTACTTCCGCTGCAGGCGATGCCTTTCCGCGTTGGGGCAATTTTTCCGACAGTATGCTTGACCTGATGGGTCAGCTGGAGATCTTGCGTGAACCAAACGTTATGTCCGGTTTGCCTAATATTTATGTCGGTTTGCTGCCGCTTCTGCTGTTGCCTTATTTTTTCCTGAGTAAAGGTATTAGCAGAAAAGCAAAAATCGGGCATGCAGGGCTGATCGGCTTTCTCTTTGTCAGTTTCTACAGTGCTGTGCTGGATTTCATCTGGCATGGTCTACATTACCCGAATTCTCTGGATTATCGCTATGCCTTTGTGCTGGTGCTCCTGCTCCTGATGATGGCCTATCAGGCCTTGCCTGAAATCCGCAGGCAGGGACCGGCCCCTGCACTGGGCATGGCCATGCTTATGTTTGCTCTGGTTTTACTGCGTGAGTGGAATCAAAATCAGACGGGAGCGGGCAAGTGGCGTGTTCTTGCCACATTGATCCTGCTGGGTCTGTACATTATTGTCCTGAGCCGCCGTTCAGGCCGGCCGTCCCGCCCCGCCAAGCAGCCATTTGTCAGACTGGGAACCACAGCCTTGCTGCTGGTGATGCTGCTTGAGCTCCTTACCAATGTAACGGCCGGTATCAGCGACTTGCAACAGCGTTATCCACTGGGAGACCGTATTCACTATACAGATAATGAACGTGCACGGGAGATCAGCAGCAGGATTGAGGAAATAAAGGATGAGAAGGGCAGGCCTTATACGCGCTTTGAAATTTTGCCGGATACGACTGTCAATGATGCCATGCTTTTTTCCACAAACGGTTTTAGTATTTTCTCCTCAACTTTTCAGGAAGCACCTATAGATTTTTTGGAAGAGCTCGGCTTTCCGACCAATGGTGTGAACAGTTTCCAGTATAAAGAGTCAAACATTTTTATGGACAGCATTATGGGGATTGAATATCTTTTCCGCCCCTGGGACACAGTCATACAGGAAGATATACGGACGGAGCTTGCCGGCGGCAGCAATTACAAACTGTATCGGAATGATTACGCCTTGCCCTTTGGCTTTTTTGTTGCGCAGACAACGACCAATATTAATGTGCAGGATTTAGCTGACTCTCCCTATGCTGTGCAAAATCGCTTGAGCTACCTGATGGGCGGGTCAGAACAGATCTTTGAGCATCTGCATTTTTCACCCTGGCTGAGCGAAGGTGCTTATGTGGAGGAAAGGGGCATCAGCGGCGACCAATTTTATGCACGTAGCAATGATTCAGACTGGGCCTTTCTTTATACCGTCGCTCCGGAAAGCGGATCTTACTATCTGGCCTGGGACGATATCAATGCCGGTATCAAAAATGTCAACGGTTTTCTGCGCGACGGGACGGACTTTTTCCACGTTGGCGGCAAAACTAACGGCATGATTGATCTGGGATATGTGGAGGCAGGAGATACCATCCACTTCCGGGTCAATCTTGGCAGGAATGATCAGACGGATGGAGAGTTCAAAGCTTATCTGGTCCGGCTGAATCAGCCGGCCTTTGAAGAGACTATCGCCGGATACAAGTCAGCTTCTCTGAAAAATCTGCAACAGGGTTCGCACTCCTTTGAGGGCACGGTTCAGGCACCGGAACAAGGTTTTGTTTTTATACCGACATTTGTGCACCCCGGCTGGAAGGTTAAAGTAGACAATGAACCGGTTGAGGTCACTGCCATTCGCGATAGTTTCATGTTGATCACGGTTTCTGCAGGCGAGCATCAGATAGAAGCTAAGTTCACCCCGCCCGGCTTTTATGCCGGTTTGCTGATATCCCTGCTAACTGCAGGCGCTTGTCTGCTTTATTTGATCCGGAGGAGGAAGCAAGGTAAGAGTGCAAGATATATGAACATAGATCTGCCAACGCTGGCAGATCAGGAAAAACAAAAAGAGAAGGCAGATCAGGATAAAAAAAGCAATTCAGCACACAAGATGCGCAAAACACAGATCCACAACAGCATTGAGCAATGATCGGAGGATAAAATGGAGAAACTATATCATATTCAGCTGGACGATTCACATGGAGCTCGTTACGCAATAATGCCGGGTGATCCCGGCAGAGTCGAACTCATAGCCAAGTTGCTGGATGAACCGAGATTCTTAGCTTCAAACCGTGAGTATACCAGTTGGATCGGTTCGCTCGAGGGCGAGAATGTACTGGTGACTTCTCACGGCATTGGCGGGCCTTCCACAGCGATAGCCGTGGAGGAACTGTACCGGACGGGAGTCAGAAACTTCATTCGTGTCGGTACCTGCGGCGGCATGGATTTGGAAGTGGCAGGAGGTGATCTGGTAATAGCGACGGCAGCAATTCGCATGGAGGGAACATCACGCGAGTATATTCCCATCGAGTTTCCTGCTGTAGCGAATTGGGAGCTGACCGCTTCGCTGGTGGAGGAGGTTAAATACAGAACATTTCCCTACCATACAGGAGTAGTGCAGTGCAAAGATTCTTTCTATGGTCAACATGATCCTGAACGTATGCCCGCAGGCTATGAGCTGAAAAACAAATGGGAGGCCTGGTTAAAGGCTAAAACTTTGGCTTCCGAGATGGAGAGCGCGACGCTTTTCATCGTTGCTCAGGTTTTAGGAGCGCGGGCTGCCTGCATCCTGACCACTATCTGGAATCAGGAACGGATCAGGCAGGGACTTGATGACGATCAGACCTATGGCAGCGGACGAGCTATTAAGGCAGCTGTAGAAGCTGTGCGCAGGGATATTCTCAAACAGCGATAATGTTTTCGTAATAAATGTTTATTGTGTATAATTTGACTAAAGCAGGCAAGATATTTATGATTGTCTATGGTCAAATTACGAAAAGAGGTTCGAGATGAAAAGTTCAGTATTAGTACACGGTGATTTATTATATGCGGCTACGCCACAGAAGCTTTCACTGCATCCGGATTCCTGGATGCATCTGAAGGCGGGGAAAGTTGAAGGCATTTATGCTGAAAAACCGGAAGTGGATGCTTGCGAGATCAGAGATTACGGCAAGCAAATGATTCTACCGGTTTTTGCGGATATTCATATCCACTCGGTTCAGTATGGACAGCGTGGTTTAGGCATGAATCTAGAGCTTTTGCCCTGGCTCAGCAACTATACCTTTAAGGAAGAAGCGCGCTTTGAGGACCTGGAATATGGTAAAAAAGTCTTCCCGCTTCTGCTGAATGAGCTCTGGTCACTGGGTTCCCTTAACCTCTGTACTTTTTCCAGCATGCATCTGGAATCAAGCCTGATGCTGATGGACATGTATGAAGAGGCGGGCTTCCGTGCTTATGTCGGTAAAGTCAATATGGACTGCTGTGATGAACCCAGACTGAAAGAGGAGTGTGACATTTCTTACGCTGACACCAGGGAGTGGCTGGAAAGAAGCAAGCAATATAAGAACGTGAAGCCTATTATCACGCCGCGTTTTGCGCCTTCCTGTACTGCGCCGCTGCTAAAACATCTGGGCCAGCTGGTGCAGGAATACGACCTGCCGGTGCAGACCCATTTGAACGAAAACAAAGGCGAGATCTCCTGGGTTCAGGAATTATTCCCTGAATCCAAGAGTTATTATGACGTTTATCGCAGTTACAATCTGAATCCCAAAGGTAAAACGGTTCTGGCCCACTGTATCCATAATTCAGAGGCGGAATTGGAGGCCATGCTGGAGGATGAAGTCTTTGTTGCTCATTGTCCGGCATCAAATGTCAACCTGTCCAGCGGTATCATGCACCTGAGAGAAATGCTGGATGCAGGTTTCAATATCGGTTTGGGTTCTGATATCGGCGCCGGCGACAGGCTCTTCATGGGAACTGCGGCAGTTGATGCGATCCGCGCATCCAAACTGTATAGTCTGCAAAGTGAAGGTAAGGTCGAGCCTGTCAACTATATCGAGGCTTTTTATCTGGCTACTGCCGGAGGCGGATCCTTCTTTGGTGATTGCGGAAGCTTTGCCCCGGGCAGCACAGCAGATTATCTGGTTGTCGATGATAAATGCTGGCCGGCTTCTGATCGCATCGGTCTGGACGAAAGGCTGCAGCAATTCCTCTATCTGGGAGGAGCTGAACAGATTAGCGAACGCTGCATGCGCGGTGAAGTGATAGAAAAGCCTTTCCCGGATATCTGCTAAAAATCAGCTTATTTAACAAGTGAACGCTCCCCGTCAGTAATATCAGCTGGCGGGGAGTATTTTTAATATGAACATTACATGACCTGACGTGTGAGTACCCGTCCCGGCCTGTTGCCGGTATGTACTCCTTGGTCAACAGTCAGTTCGCCGTTAACAAAAACATATTCGATCCCGCGCGGGTATTGCTGCGGATTTTCGAGACTGGCACAGTCATTGACAGTTTCTGGATTCAGCAAAACAATATCGGCAAAGTAGCCCTCCTTCAGGAAGCCGCGCTGCGATAAACGGAAAAGTTCAGCTGCTTTCCCGGACACTTTATAAACAGCCTCTTCCCAGGAGAGCAGACCCTCTTCGCGTACATATCTGCCGAAAAACCGGGGGAAGGAGCCATAAGTTCTGGGGTGAGGATGGGCACTGAATAAACCATCAGTGCACAGGTTCATTTCCGGGCGCCGGATCAGGCGCTTAACATGCTCTTCCTTGCCAAATTTGGTGATGATGCTGATGGATCCTTTTTCGGAATAAATCAGATCCATGGCAACTGTGTAGGGATCTGACTGCCGCAGCTCTGCAATTTCATCCAGACTCTTGCCGAGGACGTCGGCATTCTCCGGGGATGCCACACTGCTGATTAGTAAATTTCCGGTTCCGGTGTTGCGACAGAAACCCTCCCAGCCGGGCAGACCATCTTGCATATCCTGCTTCATACGGACTCTCAGCTCGCTGGATTCTAGACGCGACAGCATCCGGTCAGCACCACCCTCGACCGCCCAGGGGGGCAAAACCACAGTCAGGGTTGTACTGCCGAAAGGATAGGGGTACTGGTCAAAAGAAATTTGTAAACCTTCTTCTTTGGCCTCATCCAGCAGCTGCAGCATGCGGTCAAACTTATGAAAATTCCACTCTCCGGATACTTTGAAATGAGAGATGTGCCCGCGGCAGCCACTTCTGCGGCAAATTTCCATAACTTCTTCTATGGCTTCAATTATTTCGTTAGCTTCGCTCCGCATGTGGATGGAGAAAACCCCGTCATACTCCGGCAGCACAGAACACAAATCTGCCAGTTCCGCAGTATCGGCGTAGATGCTAGGAATATAATCCAGACCGGTAGTGAGCCCGAAACCACCGTTTTTCAGATCTTCTCTCAGCAGTTCTTTCATCCGGGAAAGTTTTTCCGGAGAAGGCGCAGCAGGATCATATCCCATGGCGCAAAGGCGCAGATTGCCATGTGGCACCATGATGCACAGATTTACAGCCGGCTGTGCCCGGAGTACAGCCTCACGGTAGTTTTTCAAAGTGCGGAAGTGCCAATTAAAATTATTGCTGTCCCCGTCGATACCACTCAGGTACTTTCGCCAGCTTTCAACATGTTCCTCAGGCAGGGGAGCAACTGCAGTTCCGTCCTGACCGGCAAATTCACAGGTTATGCCCTGCAGACTCTTCGGCAGCAGGCAGGGGTCATCAAAAACCATGATATCGGAATGTGCATGTGTATCAATAAAACCCGGACTTGCATACAAGCCTGAGCCATCTATGACAAGATCAAATTCAGCGGATGAACTATCTTGCTTCCTGCTGCTATCAATCAGAGCAATCCGATCACCTTTAATGACGATATCAGCAAAGAACTTTTCTCTTTTGCCACTGCCATCAATCAGCATCACGTTTTTTATTAATGTAGTCAAAATAAGCCCTCACATTTCTTAATAGCCCTGCTGCCAGCTCAAAGTGCAAGCAAATTACCACAAATTCCGCGGTAGACTTCGGCGGCCTTCTGCAGCTGTTCAATCTCGATATACTCATCATCCATATGACACTGAATTTCTTTGGAAGGACCAAAACCATAGACGGCCAAGCCGGCCTCGCCACCATAATGACTGCCGTTGGTGCAGAAACTATAGACACCTTTTGTCCGCGGCAGCCCCGCGCTTTCCATCGCGTCCAGAATAGCCAGGCTCTCAGGGGAGTCCGGATCAGTTTTCCAGGCAGGGAAGAAACGCTTTGCCTTGATAGTCTCGCCGGTATAACAGATGGCTGAACTCTCGACCAGGCCGACTTCAGCCTTGAAATCAGGGATTTTATTGCTTAGCTGCTCGATAACCTTGTTGATAACATCTAAAATACTGCTGGCGCTGTCAGTAGTCAGCGTACGTACATCATAGGTAGCCAGACAACGGGCAGGTACCACGGAAGCTCCGGGATAAGGCTGAGAGCAGATATCCACCAGTTCCATAATGGCCGGACCTAAATCCGGATCATGGCCCAGGTCCATTTTGGCCAGTTCCGGAATCAGTTCTGCCATGTGATAGACAGCGTTGATACCCTGGGAAGGATTGGATGAATGGCAGGGTTTACCAAAGCTTTCGATGCGCAGCTCCATACGTCCCCGCTGACCATAGTTTAGTTTTAAGTCTGTTGTTTCACAGATGATCACGTAGTCGGGCTTGTATCTTTTGGAAATCTCACGTGCTGCCACGCCTTCAAAGCATTCTTCATGGACAATGCCGCTGATCATTATATCACCGGCAAAGTCATGCCCGTGTTCGTGTACGAATTCTGCTACTCCGCTAATTGCAGCAGCCAAAGGTCCCTTCATATCGCTGCTGCCACGGCCGTAGACTCTGCCATCCCGGATCTGCCCGCCAAAAGGATCTACGGTCCAGTCTTCCGCTTTGGGAATGTCTACAGTGTCAATGTGAGAATCAAAAAGAAGCTTTTTACCCGGATGTTCGCCCCGGATTATGCCGACAATGCTGCCATAGCGGTCTATATTGATTTCATCAAACTCCAGCCGTGTGAATAAATCTTTTAGAAAATCCACCAGATCCTTTTCCTCACCTGACAGGCTGCGAATCTGAATCAGTTTCGAGCACAGTTTTTCCACATTTACACGCATACATTCCCTCCGATAGTTCTTCTGCGTCTGCCATCAAGTCCTTACAGTCCTGGTTCATCATTATTCGTTAGATATTTTTCTTTTTCAAGACCAAGTAAATCTTATCACTTCTATACCCCGTTGTTTGGGTTGAGGCTTTACCGGTATTCGTTTGTGGCGATACTGTGAAAAATATCGAAGATTCAGCTTAGCAGACTTCCTGCTGCAACAATATAAAAAGCAGATATGCTAGACTAAACTATGTAAAAATCTTGAACTAATTTGTCGCACGGATAATCCCTTTTATAGTATCCAGACTTAGCAGGCAGAGGAGGGAATAAGTTAATGAACGAACAAAAATTTCCGTCAGAGGAAGAGCGTCCCGATATTGAAGCAATAAAAGATCTTCCATATCCGGAGGAAAAGGATATGGAAAACCAGGCAGGTCCTGTGCAGGACATAGAGAGACCGGAAACCCGAGCTGTTTTCCAGACAAATCCGCAATCACCGCTGCGCTATCAAAACAGCGGCAGCAATATGTATCATCAGCCCCCGAGGGGGCAGGATAACACACGGGCCTATTACCAGACAGCTGTGATTCCTCCTTATGACGCTCAGGCTGATGTGGCAGCTGCACAATCCGTTTCCCGTAAAACGCCGGGGGCAATCGGCTTCGCTTTTGCTGCGTCGCTCCTATCCCTCTTTATGCTGCCGATGTTTCGGGAAATATTACCCCACTTTCTGAATGCTTATGTGGATCCGATTACCTATGATCGCGAAAGCTACCTCCTGTATTTCCTTCTGGTGCTGATCTACGGCGGCATAAGTGCCATGTTAGCAGTGCTGGGGCTTATCTTCGCCCCGGTAGGGATAAACAGAGCCAAGCGCTATAATCTGGAAGGATCTGCTCTCGGCTCGGCGACAATTCTGATTTCAATTGTATCTCTGATCTTACTTATAGCCAGTATTGCCTGTTCACTGGTCATCTTTAATATTTTATAAATAATTCATAAATACAATGCTATAAAAAGGAATTAAGCATAGTGGAAATAATTACCGGCAAAACTTACTATCAGGCTCCGCCGATTTATCATCTGAGAGATTTAATCATAGAGGGCCGGAGAAAATACAAAGACCGTGTCAGTGTTGCTTACCGCGAAAAAGTTAGTGACAAGGATCCGGTTACAAAGACATATGACGATCTTTATCGCGATGTGCTGCGTATGCAGGACTCCTTGAGCAGGATCACCAGGGCCGGCAGCAGAATAGCAGTCATTGGCGATAACAGTTACAAATGGATGGTCACTTATCTCGCTGTTGCCTCAGGTTTCGGCTGCATTGTACCGCTGGATCGTTTGTTGAAACCAGAGGAACTGGGTCCCATGCTGGAGCGCAGCCACGCCTCAGTTGTCGTGTATGACGCACCCTTCCATGAATTAATGCAGCATCTGAAAAAAAACAATAATAATATTTCCCATGCTATTTTAATGGAAAGCGAAAAATTGACGGAAAAAATGGAAGCTGAGATCAGAAGTGAGTACTCGGCTGATTCATCTTTCTATTTTTTCAACGATTTCATGGCACAGGCAGATTGTGAAGAAGTGCTTGAATCAGCTAGTCCCGATTCCTTGCTCTGGCAGGCGCACCGGGATGATGAAAGCTGCGCCGTTCTTTTTACATCCGGCACCAGTTCATCAGCTAAAGCCGTGATGCTGACAGAAAAAAACCTCTGTTCCAACGTGCGTGCTCTCCTTGGCTCCGTGAGTTTCGATGATAATATCAGCGCTCTGTCAATACTGCCCTTACACCATACCTTTGAAAACACCTGTGGTTTTCTGTCTATGCTTGCTATCGGAGCACGTATCGATATCTGTGATGGACTGCGCTATGTGTCGAAAAATCTGAAGGAACATCAAACCTACATTCTTATTGCTGTCCCGACCCTCCTGACCGGTATGAAACGCAGTATTGAAAACCAGGCAAAAAGAACAGGCAAGTATCGCAAACTCCGTCTGGGCTTGCGTTTGTCCCGGGCTTTGAGCTTTATTGGCATCGACTTGCGCCGTGAGATCTTTAAAGAGGTGCTGGCAGAGCTGGGCGGAAAACTTCAGATAATTATCAGCGGTGCCGCTTCTTTGGATAAAGAAACTTTACGTTTCTTTGCTGCTCTCGGCATTGATGTTTTGCAAGGCTACGGCTTGACTGAAGCCTCACCGGTGGTCTCAGGCGGCAACACCAAAGTCAACCTTCTGGGCACTGTCGGTCAGCCCATCGCCGGCATTACTGTTGCCATCGATAATGATAAAAAAGGTGAACCCGGAGAGATCCTCGTCTACGCGGATACAGTGATGAAGGGTTATCTGGACGATGAAGAGGCGACAAGGGAAGCCATCGATGAAGCCGGCTGGCTTCACACCGGCGATATCGGCCGCATGGGCAGACGAAACTCCATCAGCATCACCGGGCGCAGCAAATCTATGATCGTGCTGTCATCCGGGAAAAAAGTATACCCGGAGGAGCTGGAAACACTGCTGAAACAGGAAGAGTACATCAAAGACTCACTGGTTTTCGGTCAGAGAACCGCTTCCGGCGACGTTATTATCACTGCTAAGCTGGTCCTCGATGAAGAAAGAATCCGCGAAAGAACCGGCAAACATGACGGAAATCTGGATGAAGCTGATATCAGTGAGGAACTGGCTACTATAATTGAAGAAGTCAATCGCAGCCTGCCTTCTTTCAAGGGAATCCGTTCCTATTTCTACAGTTTTCAGGACATGCTTCAGACCACGACCATGAAAGTGCGCCGCGGTATGGAACTGGAGAATTTGCAGGCTCTCTATGAACGGACAAAGGTGAACTGGCAGACTCTGCGTGGTGCGAATATAGATAAATTTACTGAAGACACAGCCGCTGCCATCGAAGCTGAGGACTCTGCCGGGTATCAGGACACCAGGCCGGCTGCAGCCCGGGCAGAAAGCTCTGACCTGAAAACAGCACAGTCGGAGCAGAAGACTTCAATCATAGAGAAGATCCGTCTTAAAGAGCTGAAACGTGCCAGGCGCAGGTACTACCGGGATTTACGCGTGATTAACAGATTGCGTGATGATATCGAGACAAGACGTGAACTTCTGGCAGAAGATGAGCGCAATCTTGAAATCTGCGAAGCAGTCCTGAAGCAGCGTCTGAATAAAACTAAACAGACGCTTGATCCGGATCAGGCGGGACTGGACCTGACAGCCGTTGCAGTGGAATTGGAGAATCTGCTTACTTAGCAGCGGGGACTGTGACCATAGTCCTCCTAGGCGTCAGCAGGGGCAAAAGCAATCTCACCATTTTCCAGCGAAGCGATTTTTGCCAGAGAGCAAAGATTAAAGCCGGCGGACCGGATTAATTCAGGTCCTTCCTGGAAGGACTTCTCAATTGCAATACCAATGCCGGCAATAGAAGCCTGAGCTGACTCGACCAAATCGATCAGTCCTCTGAGAGCACAGCCATTGGCCAGAAAATCATCTACAATTAGCACATGATCATCCTCTGTCAGCAGACGTTTGGAGATGGCGATGCTGTATTCTTTCTTTTTTGTATATGAATAAACGTTGCTTTGATGACGGTCGGAAGTCAGGTTCAGCGTGTCGTATTTTTTTGCGAACAGAGCAGGGACGGAAAATTTTCTTGCCACCAGAGCGGCAATAGCTATGCCGGAGGCTTCAATCGTCATGACTTTAGTGATCGGCTCATGCTCAAAATAACGGTACCAGGTTTCTGCCATTGCATCAAAAAGCTCCACATCCAGCCCCTGATTAAGAAAACTGTCCACCAAAAGAATGTTGCCGGGCAAGACCCGTCCGTCAGCTAATATTCGTTCTTCTAATTTTCTCATGTATTTCTCCCTCTTCAAGAGCAACTTCAACAAAATTGACTTGTTGCCTTAGTTTGTTGCAGAGCTCTTCTTTGCTATTGTATTTGAATTCGTAAACCAAAAATTCGGCTGGCAGCAGGTCCAGAATTTCTTTTAGCCGGGGTAAATTCCAGAGCTCATGCTTGTCAATTGCTTCGACATGATAATAACTTTCCGCATAACGTTCCTCGTAGCTGAGATCTTTCCATACAGGCAAATCCCGGCTGACAGGGACATAGGGACGGCTCAGTGAGCTATGCAAGTGGATGCCTTTGAAATAAGGCAAGAGCTGCCGATGTTGTTTTAAACAGGAGATAATCCAGTCTGCGGCTTCTGCTTCTGTCTCTATGGAGGGTTGGGCGCAGATAAGATGCCCTGTGTCGAGCAGGAAACCCTTGTTGGGATAATCTACTCCATCAATTAAATTCTGAGTCAAAACGGGATCAAGCAGATTAAGCCCGGCCCACCACAGGTTTTCCATTAAAAAGGCGGGCGCAGGTAACCGGCTTGTTTGCAGCTCTTCTTTGAAGGGACCCAGAATCGCGTTGATCAACTCGATGGCGCAGTTAATAACGGTGGCATCGCTATGTCTGGCTTTGTAGGTAAAAGTTTCATCAAGAGAAACCTGTGATACATGAAAAACGACGTATTCGACCTCCAGTTCCAGTGCTTTACGCAGGGAAGCCTGATAGAAGTCAACCATATCTTCTCTTGTTTCACCCCCGAAAAAATTTATCCAGGCTGAACGAGAACCAAAGTCATGATCGAGAAATTCATGGTCTTCCAACCAGAAGTTCACCCAATCGGCAAAGAAGGGCAGGTGCAGACCGACAATATTTTCTCTGGAAAATGTATTCATATTCTGGCCACAGTAAACCAGCTCGAAGCCGTCAAGAGCATAGTCTTTCATAAGAGAAATTCCCTTGTCGGGCCCATAAAAAGAGGAGCGTTCAGGAATATCGATGACGCTGAGCAATTTTTTCATAGAACTATCTTAGCAGATACAAGTAAGATGAAATTCAAAATTTTAAGATCTTTTTGTCAGAAAATCAGAATAGACGATCTTGCCCTTGGGCCATACTTCAATAAGCGGGCCTGTGGTAATATGAAATAAACAAAAGTCAGAGGGGGTTCATCATGCAAACATCTAAACGTATCGGCAAAATGCAGCTATCTCCTATCAGGCGTCTCATACCATATGCAGACGCTGCCAAGAAGAGAGGTACCAAAGTATTTCATCTGAATATCGGGCAACCTGATATTGAGACTCCGAAAGTCTTTATGAAAGCGATCAAAGAAGCGGAGATTGATGTATTGGCGTATTCAGACTCCCGTGGCTGGGATCCTTTGCGCCAAAGTCTGGCTGACTATTACAGGCGAATCGGCGGCGATTTCGAACTTGAAGATTTCATCATTACCAATGGCGGCAGTGAAGCTCTGCAGTGGGCTTTTGTCATCACCTGCGACATCGATGATGAAATTCTGGTGCCGGAGCCTTTTTATACAAATTATAATAGCTTCACCGCTCCCTTTACAGTCAGCATAACTCCGATCACCACTCATGCGGAGAACGGTTTCGCCTTGCCTGATGAAGCAAGCATTGTTGAACTGATTACAGACAGGACACGCTGTATTGCCCTGTCCAACCCGGGCAATCCCACCGGTGTGGTCTATACGCGCGAAGAAGTAGAAATGATTGCCAAAATCGCCAAAGAACATGACCTTTATATAATTGCCGACGAGGTTTATCGGGAGTTCTGCTACGACGGCAAAAAAGCAGTCAGTTTTGCTACTTTGGAAGATGTCAAAGACCGCGTGATTATTGTCGACAGTGTTTCCAAACGCTTTTCTGCCTGTGGTGCCCGTATCGGCTGTATCGCATCCAAGAACAAAGAGGTAATGCTGGGAGCTCTGAAAATGGCTCAGGGGCGACTAAGCGCGCCGACCCTGGAGATGATTGGCGCCAAGGCACTCTATGAACTGGATCCCGGTTACTTTGATCCGATTCGCGAACGTTATCAGAGACGCCGTGATGTGATGATCGACGCCATGGAAAAAATGGATGGTGTAATGATCAAACGTCCGGCCGGGGCCTTCTATGCTATTGCCAGCCTGCCGGTGGACAATGCAGAGAAGTTTGCCATCTGGATGCTGAGTGAGTTCGAACAAGACGGGAAGACGGTCATGGTAGCCCCGGTGGAGAACTTCTATGCCACCAGGAATATGGGATTAAATGAAGCCCGTCTTGCCTATGTTCTGAAGGAAGAAGATCTGCATGAGGCAATGAAAATACTTGATGCAGGACTAAAAGCCTATCCCGGGCGTACCATCTAAAGTTAATTTTGATAAAAATTCAAAAACGCCATCTCCGGACTGGGGGTGGCGTTTTATATTCTCCGATCCGTAGAATGGTTGTTTGTGCAATATAATGCATATACTATATAAATATCACAAAAATTTGGGGTATTTGCATGTTTTCACGATCTGAAGCTACATTTACTTCATCTGACTTTCATCCTTTTAATTATTACGAACTTGGCAAACTGATACGCAGTATTCCGGGTTTGGAGGCAGCCGAACTGAATCCGGAGAAAATAACCTGTCTATCTTCGCCCCAGGGTCTGGCTGTGGACTTATCCTTGCCGGAACAGGGTGACTACTTACTTTGTCTCTACGATATGCGGGAGCTGGAGCGAGCCAGGCGGGCCTGGAATTTTGCTATCTACAGCTCTGCTCTGGTGGCCAAAATCTGCAAAAGACCTTTTGGCGATAATTCATTTTTGGGTGCAGCCAGCTTTGCTTGTATTAATCAATACTCTTACGTGTTGATGCCGGTAAGCAAAGGACAGCCCTTGAGCGAAATGCGCAGGCAGGAAGACTTCTTACAAATACTGCTCGACTTCGTTTTGCTCTCTTCTCTGCCTGTTGCTTTGAAAAAAGAGCCACGCCTTGCTTTCGTGGACACCGGCCGCGACCAGAATGAGTTTTTCCGAGACTTGAAAACTCAGTTTAAACGTGCCGAAGAACACTTTTTTAAGTATCGTGAACTGAAAGATCTGCCGGTATTTCTAAAAAGAAGCAAGCACAATTTGCGCAGAAGCAAGTACTTGAAAAATACAATGCAAATGTCGCCTTACACTCTGTCCGGCATTCATCGCCTGAAAGACGGCACACTGCGTTTATCTAAACCGCTTTGCCTTGAATACAGTATCATAGATATAAATCTCTGTGACCTGCTGACTCTTTTTCAAGAGGCAAAAGACACAGTGAAAAGCCTTTTGATCCATGTGTATTACAATCTCAGGGTTCCCTTGCAGTTTTTTAATCTCTACGCCCTGTACAACTTTACCCGGATAATACAAAATTGGAAATTGCCATATTCAGATTACTGTTTAGAAAAAATATATGATGATCTTCTGCAATTCAAGGCTACCCACAACGATTTTAAAAGCTCTATACCTCAATGGTATCAGGAGCCTGTCGTCCTTCCTCGGATTCAGGAAATTCCTTCTCAAGCTAATGTTACCGTTTTATATTTGTGGGAAAATATAAAGGAAATCATGCTATAATATAAAAATAATTTGATATGAAAGGAGCTGCCTATATGTCTAACGAACCGAGTAGCGGCGAAACCTTTCTTAGTGGTATTCGCTTTTATCGAAAAAAGAATCATATGACCCAAATAGATTTGGCCGAGGCTATGGGTGTGACTCAAACTTCTGTCAGTCAATGGGAAAGCGGCAGGAACTATCCTGATATCAAGACCGCGCGCAGGTTGGCAGATTATTTCAGTACTTCTTTGGACAATGTGCTCAGTCAGAGATCCCTGGAGGAGTTCGAAGATGCCGAACGCTTTTCTTTGAGGCCGGGTGACTATAGCGACAATGCGGAAACCAGTGAAGAACAAGTACAGCTTCTGGAACAAAAACGCTTGTTATTGCGGATATTTGAGGTTCTTTCTCCGACTGCCCGCCAGCGGGTACTTGACCGCGCCGAAGCTTATTTTGAAGTAGAACAGCTATCTGCCCAGGAAGACATGAAATAATTCAGACAGTTTAGTAGTTATATCTTTAACATAAGGCATAGCTGCAGGTAGGGCTATGCCTTATGTTAATCCGGGAAAATTAGCGAAATAGTGGCAGATCTCCTGATTTTACTGTGTTATGATAAGTAATAGATTTTCGATCTATTATGATGTCTATCGCAAGTAAGCAGAGATATATTCTTAGACTAAGCTATCTAGCAAAATTAAGGAGTAGATATGGCGCAGGTTTTATTAGGCAAAGAAGTTGCTGACGTTTTGACAGAAGAATTGGCAGATCGGGTTGCCAAGCTGAAGACAAAGGGTGTTGAGCCCTCTTTGGCCATTGTCCGATTAGGCGATGAGCCGGATGATCTCTCCTACGAGCGCGGAGCTATCAATCGTGCTGCAAAAGCAGCTGTCAAAGTTAAAGTTTACGAACTGCCGCGGGATCTGCCACAAGAAGACCTGGAGCAAGTTATCCAGGAGATCAATCAGGATGATTCCCTGCATGGCTGCCTGATTTTTCGCCCTCTGCCCCCACAGATCAATGAGAAGAAAATTGCTGCCCTGCTCGCACCGGGCAAGGATATAGATGGTTTTACTGACGGTTCTCTGGCAGGTGTTTTTAAAGGTGAGCCGAGCGGTTTCGCTCCCTGCACCGCTGAAGCAGCAATCGCCATCCTGAAGCACTACCATGTTAACCTTAGCGGAGCGCGTGCAGTTGTTCTGGGCCGCAGTCTGGTTATCGGCAAGCCGGTAGCGATGATGCTTCTGCAGGAGAATGCCACAGTCACAATTTGCCATAGCCGTACTAAGGATATCGCAAAAACAGCCAAAGAGGCGGATGTCTTGATTGCAGCTGTGGGACAGGCTAAGATGGTTACCCCGGAATTTTGTAATTCCGGACAGGTTATTATCGATGTAGGAATTAATGTAGACGAAGAAGGTAAATTAACAGGCGACGTAGATTACGACTCTGTGGAAGTTCTGGTAAAAGCAATCACTCCGGTCCCGCGCGGTGTCGGCTCAGTTACAACATCTATTTTGATGAAACATGTTGTCGAAGCAGCAGAACGGGCCATGGATTAATTGCTGAGACTGAAAGGCTTAAGTTAAAAATTAATTGACGAAAGTGCCGGACCTTTGTATAATTCCAATGCTATGCCTATAGATATCCCTGACTTGGCGGGTGTTTACATGCTAAGCAGATATCGATCATATTGATCTTGATCTATATACGTGAAAAGTCAAACAAAGCAGACAAGTTAGAGGGATGCTAAGAGACTTTTTGCTTTGATGAAAGGAATGATTTGAATGAAGCGGACGTATCAACCTAAAAAAAGACAACGCGCACGTGAACATGGTTTCCGTAAGCGCATGAAAACGTCATCGGGCAGAAATGTCCTGAAACGCCGTCGTCGCAAAGGCCGTAAAGTGCTGAGTGCCTAAACGGATTTCTTGTGCCGACCTATGAGAAGCTTAAAAGAAATATTGATTTCACACGAGTGTACCGCCGTGGTCAGCATTACAGCGGACGCTATCTTGTGCTGCATGCTTTTAAGCGAAGAGAGAAAGAACGGGATGCCCTGCCCCGCGTAGGTTTTGCCGTTGCAAAAAAGACTCGGAGCAGTGTGGAACGCAATCGTATGAAACGCCTGTTGCGTGAAGTTTTTCGACTCAGCGAACTCCAGCTTCTTCCCGGTAATGACATTATCGTGACGGCTCGTTGGCAGGATCAGGAACCGGACCAGAAGACCTTAGGCAAAGAGTTGCTTTATTTGCTCAGGAAGATGGAGCTGACGAAGGAAGCATAAGACAGCCCGCAGAGGGGATTGGCAATAGTGAATAACAAGGTGACCGAGAATAAAACGCCGCAGCAGAAATCTTTGGCTGCGCGTTTTCTCTTGCGTCTGATTAGTTTTTATCAAAAACAAATATCACCGCAAAGACCTGCTTGCTGCCGCTATACTCCTAGCTGCTCCGCTTATGCCAAGGAAGCGATTACCATACATGGAGCATTGCGTGGCAGCGCTCTGGCGCTTTGGCGTATTTTGCGCTGTAATCCTTTCGGCAAAGGCGGCTATGATCCTGTACCTGAAAAAACAAAGCTTTGTACCTGCAAAGAGACGTCTGAAGCCGCAATAAATTTGTCTAAACATTAAATGGAATCAAGGAGTTTTCAAGAATGATAAGTTTTGTTCCAGTGCAGCTGGCTCTGTTAGATCCGCTATATAAATTATTTAGCCTGATCCTGAGCAATCTATATGGGTGGATAGGCAACTATGGTCTGGTAGTTATCTTATTCACAGTCGTCGTCAGAGCTTTGCTGACACCATTAGGTTTGCGCTCACAGCGTAATATGCTGCGCCAGCAACTGCTGCAGCCGGACATTCAGGAAATTCAGAGACGCTATAAGAAAAATCCGGAGCGCCAACAGGAACTGACTCAGGAATTATATAAAAAGCATGGTATTTCGATGGCAGGCGGCTGCATTACATCTATGATACCCTTGCTGATCATCTGGCCTTTGATTTATATCTTCCGCTCACCTTTACGTTGGGTCGGCAAAGTTCCTGTAGCCAACCTGCGTCTGATTGCAGGGCTTCTGCAGACAAAGGGCTTGATGACAGAGGCGCAGGTAAGCCAGGTTGCCCTGATGGACATTCCGGTGATAAATGGTTTGCGTGAATCAGCCTCAGCTCTGGCAACTTCAGTCGAGAATGGCTGGATCCAACTGGAGCAGATCGTAAACACACGCTTCTTAGGTATGGACCTTGCACGGACGCCTTCCTGGAAACCTTCTGACTGGTTTGGACCTGAATGGCGCACCTGGCTGCCATTGCTGATCCTGGTGATTGTAACTATTTCATCTTATTTTCTGCAAATGTATATCGCCCGCATCAGTACTCCTTTCCCCAGACAGACCAAGGAAGAGAAAGCCCGCGAGAAGAGTAATCCTGCCAAGAGCGGACAGACACCTGACAATCAGATGGCCGGAATGGGTAAAAGCATGCAAATCCTGATGCCGCTGATCATGCTTTACACCATGTTCACCTTCCCGGCAGCAATGGGTCTCTACTGGCTTTTCCAGAACCTGATGTATTTGCTGCAGTCGTTACTGGGCTATCAGTTCTATGTCAAACCGTTAAAGAGGGAATTCGCGGCGGATGCTGCTCCGCTGCCGCGCAGAGCTAAGGAAGCGGTTCCGGATACTTCCGGATCAGCAGCAAGGAAACAAGGATCTTTTATGGATCGCATCAAAGAAATGGTTAACAAAGACAAATCGGAATAAAATTTCATTCATCTTTGCAGCAGGGTTTTGTGGTGAACTTGCTGTCTATTTAGGAGGACACCATGGTTAGAAACAACTCAATCGAAATGTCCGGCAGAACAGTTGATATTGCTGTCGATAAAGCACTAGAAAAACTTAAAGTCCGCCAAAACGAAGTGGAAGTTGAAATCTTAGACGAAGGTGAGGTCGGTGGTTTGCTCGGTTTCGGACGCAGACCGGCACTGGTGCGGGTAAGCCTGAAGGCTGCTGCAGCAGCAGACAACGATCCCGCTGACTGTGATGACGATGAGGCAGATAGCGAAGAGGCCGATATTCTGGAATTTGATGAAACTGACAGGGATGAAGCAGATGCAAGTTCTGAGCGTGGTTTCGCTGCTGCTGAAAATGCAGTCCTGGATTATTTCCAGGATGTACTCTCCGGTATTGGCATCCACGGCAGAATTGATTCTTACGTAGACGGAGAAGGAAGCCTTCACATCGATGTTAGCGGATCCGACAGCGGTGCCGCTATCGGACGTCACGGCGAAACTCTTGAGGCCTTGCAGTATCTGGCCAATGTAGTTGCCAATAAATACGTCGATGATTATCTGCGTGTCGTGGTAGATGTTGCGGGCTATCGCAAAAGATCTGAAGAAAGAATTCAGGATCTGGCTAACCGCACAGCGGATAAAGTCATGGCCAGCGGCCGTGAAATTAAGTTAAAACCGATGAACCCTGCGGAAAGACGTCTGGTTCATATGTGCCTGCGTGAGTATCCGGGTATTGTTACCTACAGTGAAGGCAGAGATCCCCGCAGACATATAGTAGTGGCACCAAGTGATGGTGTTGAAGTTATCGATGACAAGAAAGCATGAAAATCTAGCAGAGCAGCAAGCGGCTAATCAGCCAGCTAAAATTGATACGATTGCTGCTCTGTCAACACCGCCCGGCCAAAGTGGTCTGGCGGTGCTGCGTCTTTCCGGACCTGATGCCGCGTCTATCTGTGACCGGCTTTTTCGACCCTATGGCGATAGATTCCCCCTGCCTTCCGGGATGAAAGGCTATACCATGGCCCCCGGGATCTGGGCTGAAATTGATGAGGTGGTTCTGGCAGCCTTTCGCGCTCCTCATTCCTATACAGGCGAAGATGTCTATGAAATATCCTGCCATGGCGGCAATGCCGTGCGACAGGCTATTTTGGACAGTCTGATCAATAACGGCGCGCGTCTGGCTGAAGCCGGCGAGTTCAGTAAACGAGCCTTTGTCAGTGGCAAAATGGACCTGGCACAGGCAGAAGCTGTCATGGATTTAATCCACGCCGAATCGGAACAACAGACTGAGCTAGCCTTCTCCCAGCTGCGCGGCCGTCTGTCTCAGGCAGTGCGCTCTGAGCTGGACAAACTCTACGGTATTCTCGCTTTCCTCGAAACCCTTATGGATTGGGATGAAGAAGAGGCACGTCCCGAGGACCGGCTTCAGGTCAGCAGGGATCTTGCCTCTTCCGAGGAAAGCTTAAAACGGCTGGCAGACAGTTTTCGTTACGGTCGTATCGTTCGTGAAGGTCTTTCCATTGTAATTGCCGGGCGCCCTAACGCCGGCAAGTCCTCTCTGCTAAATGCCCTGACCGAGCACGAACGTGCCATAGTGAGCGATATACCCGGCACAACTCGTGATACGATCGAAATTGATCTCAATATGGGGGGGTATCTGCTCCACCTGACTGACACAGCCGGTTTAGCAGTTGAAGCGGATGATCCGATCGAGCAGGAAGGAATCAAGCGTGCTCAGGAAGCTCTGCAAAGTGCAGATCTGGTACTTTGGGTTTTGTCTCCGCCACTTGGAAACCCGGCTGAGCTCCGGGATGAAATCAATACCATCAAAGCTATGCAGTCGCGGGACCGGAAGCTCCTGCTGATTTTGGGAAAAGACGATTTGCGTGCGACAGTGCCCGCGGAGGAAGATCCTGCCAGCTTTGCCGCTCACTATCTGGCAGATGTGCCGACAATAGCCTGGTCTGCAAAGCGTGAAGAGGACTTAGCATCCCTGCGCAATATACTAATTAATTTTATTGAAAATGACCAGCTGGAGACAGAAGCGAAGACGGATCCTTCAGCGGAAAGGCCTTCTGAACATGGTCTCCAGAGCCAAACGTCAGCAGCTATTGTTACTCATTCCAGACATAAGTTACTGGCAGATAAAAGCTTGCAGCAGGTGACAGCAGCCCGCGAAGCAGTCGATACCGGTCTGTCCTATGATTTAATCGCAACTTTGCTCCGTTCAGCTGTCGAAAGTCTGGCTGCCATGAGCGGGGATGATGTGTCTGAGAAATTGATCGATACCATTTTTTCACGCTTTTGTATTGGTAAATAAAAAATGTATTCTAAGTCGGCAGCTGGCCGGCTTAAACTATTAAATAAAAAGACAATTATGACTACTTTTCAAGAAGCAATAAAAAAAGAAAATACTTTTCTGGCGGACAGCGTCGACATCATTGTAGTCGGTGCCGGTCACGCCGGCTGCGAAGCTGCTCTGGCTGCAGCTCGTCTGGGCAAGACCTGCATCCTCTTAACCATGACTCTGGACAGTCTGGCTAATCTGCCCTGCAACCCTAATATCGGAGGTACTGCCAAAGGACAGCTGGTGCGTGAAATTGACGCCCTCGGCGGCGAAATGGGGAAAATCGCCGACCGCAATATGATTCAGTTTCGCATGCTTAACGCTTCCAAAGGGCCGGCGGTTATCTCGCCGCGGGCTCAAATGGACCGCGTTCACTATCAAAGAGACATGAAGGGCGTGCTGGAGCGGGAAAAGAATCTGCTGCTGGTACAGCACGAAATCGTCGATGTTCTCCTGGCAGAAGATGATGGTAGGGAACAGCCGCAGGTCTCCGGTGTCATGTCATCTACCGGTGGTATCTATCAGGCTCCCGTTGTGATTCTCGCACCGGGCACTTTTCTGGATGCCAGGGTAATTATCGGGGATGCCATCATAGACTCGGGTCCTGATGCTTTGGCGCCTTCCCGCGGCCTGGGCCGGTCTTTGATCGATATGGGCCTGCCCACGAGAAGATTCAAAACCGGAACTCCCGGCCGCTTCCACCGGCGCAGCCTGCATTTAGATGAGATGACCCGGCAGGAGGGTGACGAAAGTCCGCGGCCTTTTTCCTATGAAAATGATGACGACCCTGAATGGCAGCCCCGGGCAAACATTCCCTGCTATCTGACCTGGACAACAGAGGAAACCAAGCAGCTGCTACAGGATAATATCCACCGTTCACCGCTCTTCTCGGGCCTGATCGAAGGTATCGGCCCGCGTTACTGTCCCTCGATCGAAGACAAGATCGTCAAGTTCCCGGAGCATGACCGTCATCATGTTTTCCTCGAACCAACAGGCCTGGATACTGAAGAATACTATGCTTCAGGCTTGTCATCCTCGATGCCGGAAGAGGTTCAGCGCGATTTGCTGAAGACTGTTCCGGGTCTGGAAGATGCTGAAATGATGCGTCCGGCTTACGCCATTGAATATCTTTGTGTTGATCCGACCGCCCTGAAGCAGACGCTGGAGCTGAAGTCTGTTGACGGTTTATTCCTGGCCGGACAGATCAACGGTTCCTCGGGCTATGAAGAGGCAGCTGCTCAGGGACTGGTAGCAGGCATCAATGCTGTGCACAAACTGGACGGAAAAGCTGACTTTTTTGTTGACCGCTCAGATGGTTATATCGGGGTTCTGATTGACGATCTGGTGACCAAAGGGACAAATGAGCCTTACCGTATGATGACGTCCCGCGCCGAATACAGGTTATTGCTGCGCCAGGATAATGCCGACCAGCGACTCACCCCCAAAGGCTACGAGATCGGTCTGATTTCCCCAGAGAGATATCGGCAGTTTTTAGAAAAACAAGAAGCAGTTGAAAAGGAGATTGAACGTCTTAAAAACACAAGAATCGACAAATCAGACTTGTCTGACCGTGTTTTGCAGGCAATGAACAGCACGCCTTTGAAACAGCCTGCCAGTCTGTATCAGCTGCTAAAGCGTCCGGAGGTGACATACGAAGGTCTGGCGGAAGCTGATCCCGAGCGCCCGGACTTGCCCGGATCGGCTATTGAGACGCTTTCTATCCGGATCAGATATGAAGGTTACACACGTCTTGAGCACGAGCGTGTGGAGCGCTTTCGCCGCCTGGAGAACAGGCGTCTGCCTGAGGGAACTGATTACACGAAAATTTCCGGCTTGCGGCTCGAAGCCCGGCAGGCTCTGAATAAACGTCAACCGAGCTCCGTCGGTCAGGCCGGCCGCTTGTCAGCTGTGTCACCCGCTGATGTTCAGGTGCTCTTAGTATATTTGGAGCAACAGTCACGTCAACGCGATCGTCAGGAGGCTGCCGGTGAAAAAACAGACGATTGAGCACGCTGCTGAGCGGGCCGGCCTTGAATTAACAGCTGAAACAATAGAAAAAATCCAGTTATTTATCGCCCGCCTTTTAGAAAAGAACAAGGTGATGAATCTGACTGCGATTACCCAAGAGGAGGAAATTGCGGACAGTCATCTGCTCGACAGCTTTTTGCTCCTGCCTTACCTGCGGGGTGAAAGCCTGATTGACGTCGGCAGCGGAGCCGGGTTTCCCGGTATGCTGGTCAAATTGCTGCGACCGGAACTGAAGCTAGTGCTGCTGGATTCCACAAAAAAGCGGATCAGTTTTTTGGAAGAGCTGATTGCTGAGCTGGGACTGTCGCAGATTACCGCTGTCCACGGCCGTGCGGAGGAAGTGGCTCATCTGCCCGAGTACCGGGAAAAATTTGATACAGCCGTAGCGCGTGCCGTCAGTTCGCTGGATATATTGCTGGAGCTATGCCTTCCCCTGGTCAAAACCGGCGGCAGATTCCTCGCAATGAAAGGAAAAGATGATGAGCTGGATCTGGCAGCAAAAGCGCTTCCCGTACTGGGGGCCGGAAAAGCCAGGGCAGAACACTATCTTTTGCCCGGCACGGATGTGCAGAGATCCATGGTGATTGTGCCTAAGGAAAAGCCCACAAAACAACGATATCCACGACCTTTTGCAGCCATTAAGAAGTTACCTTTATAAGCCGTTTTATGCTAAAATAGTAGGAGATGATTCCGTCTTTTTTTATGCTATTTTTTAGTAAAAAATGACTTATATTAAGGAGGCCTAAATGGCAGAAAAGGAAAAAAATTCCTATCTGAACAGAGAAGCTGCAGTTGATCAAGCATTCCAAAATCCTGACAACGAACCCATTCCCGTAGATATAGATCATGAGATGCGCCAGTCTTTTATTGATTACGCGATGAGTGTAATTACGGACCGTGCACTGCCGGACGTGCGTGACGGACTGAAACCTGTACACAGGCGTATTCTCTATTCAATGTATACACAGGGCTTTACCTATGATAAGCCCTATCGCAAATGCGCGACTACAGTCGGTGATGTGCTGGGACGTTTCCACCCGCATGGTGACGCATCTGTTTATGATGCTCTGGTGCGGCTGGCGCAGGATTTTTCCATGCGTCATCCTCTGGTGGATGGCCATGGCAACTTCGGTTCGCGTGATGGTGACCCGCCGGCAGCCTATCGTTATACAGAAGCACGTCTGACCCGTCTTTCGTCTGAGATGATGAAGGATCTCAACAAAAACACTGTTGATTTCCAGCCCAACTATGATGACAGACTGGAAGAACCGACGGTTCTGCCTGCGGCCTTCCCCAATCTGCTGATTTCAGGTTCAACCGGTATCGCCGTCGGCATGACCACAAACATCCCGCCACATAATATGCGGGAAGTGGTGGCCGGCACCATTCATCTGATAGACAATCCTGACGCTGATAATGACGATCTTATGGAGTTCATTCCCGGACCGGACTTCCCGACCGGAGCTCAGATTATAGGTACTTCCGGCATCCGCTCAGCTTATCGCACAGGCCGTGGCAGAATAGTTGTCCGCGGTCATACCGAAATTGAGGAAATGCGCGGCGGACGTTATCGCATTTTGATTCATAGCCTGCCCTATATGGTTAATAAGGCGCGCTTGATTGAGCGTATCGCTGACTTGGTCAAAGATAAGCGTATAGAAGGTATTTCCGACGTCAGAGACGAATCTGACCGCCATGACCCGGTGCGTGTTGTTGTTGAACTGAAACGCGACGCGACACCTATGGTTGTACTGAATCAGCTCTATCGCCATACACAGCTGCAGGATACTTTCAGCGCTATCATGATCGCTCTGGTGGAGGAGAACGGAAAGTACGTTCCCCGCCTTTTGTCCCTGAGAGATATTCTGGGACATTTCATCAGCCACCAGCGCTCTGTGATCAGCAGACGGACGAGATTTGATCTGGATAAGGCTGAAGCCCGCCGCCATCTGGTTGAAGGCTTGCAGCTGGCTATAGACCACATCGATGAAGTCATCAGGATTATCCGGAACTCTGATGATGAGGACCAGGCTAAAATGCGTTTGAGTGAGCGTTTCGGATTGTCTGAAAAGCAGTCACAGCATGTTGTTGACATGCGTCTGGGGCGGCTGTCCGGCTTGGAACGTGAGAAGCTTAATGCTGAGCATAAAGATCTGACCGAAAAGATAGACTACTACAACAGAATCCTCACCGAAGACAGTCTGATGCGTCAAATCATGAAAGAAGAACTGCAGGATATCGCTAACAAGTTTGGTGATGACCGCCGCAGTGAGTTTGAACTCAGTGATGAATTCGATCTGGATGACGAGTCCCTGATCGAAGATGAAGATGCTGTGATTACTCTGACTCATGCCGGTTATATCAAGCGCATGCTTTTGGATGAGTATCGTTCACAGAGGCGTGGCGGCCGTGGCGTCAGCGGTATGCAGACGCGCGAGGGAGATGTCGTTAAACAAATCCTGACGACTACAGCGCTCAAGACAATACTGTTTTTTACAAATACCGGCCGCGTCTACAGGCTGAAGAGCTATCAGATTCCGGAATCGAAACGACAGGCGCGTGGTCTGCCGATTGTCAACCTTTTGCACCTCGAGCCCGAAGAGTATGTTGTCGGTATGCTTGAAGTGGACAAGTTCGATGCAGACAGCTATCTGATCATGGCTACCAGCCTGGGTCAGATTAAGAAAACCGCCATGTCAGAGTATGCCAATGTGCATAAAGGCGGCATCATCGCCATTGCACTGCGCGAAGGCGATAAATTGATCGGGGTCGATCTGGCAGATGACGGATCTGACATCATTTTAATCAGCCGTCAGGGACTGGCGATACGCTTTCCAGAAAGTGATGTCCGTGAGACCGGCAGAAACACTATGGGTGTCAGGGGGATGAACCTGTCAGATGATGATGTGGTTATCAGTTCCCTCTGTGCCAGTTGCGACGATACGATTTTGGTTGTTTCGGAAAACGGTTTCGGTAAGCGCAGCGCCATTGATCAGTACCGCCCGCAAAAGCGTGGCGGCAAGGGTTTAATCACCTATAAGGTTACCCGCAGAACCGGTGTGCTGGTTGAAGCTGCTTTAGTCAATGACTATCAGGATATCCTGCTGGTCAACGACAAAGGAATTATTATACGTCTGGCGACGGATGAAATCCCGGTCCTGGGACGCTCGACATCCGGGGTAACCCTGATGCGCAGCAGTGATGGCAAGGTGGCCAGTATGGCTGTGGTTGAACATGAAAATGCGGAAGAAGAAACGGATGCGGATCCCGATTCGCTGATTGAAGTGAGGGAAGACGACTCTGAGCCGGACGATCAACCTGATGATGCTGAGACCGGGGTCAGCCCGGATCAGGAATAGAGAAAAAGCACGGAGCTGTCCCTTGAGGCGGCTTAAATAAAGGAGAGGGGAATACAATGCAGGATATTTTTTTTGAAGAAGAAAAAATGGCAACATTGACTCAACGCAAGCGTTCAGAAGTGCCTGTGGAAGAAACCTGGGATCTGACAGCGATTTATGCTGACGATAAGGCCTGGGAAGAAGCTTTTAAAGAGGTAAGCGGGCAGGAAGAAACTGTTCTTTCCTATAGAGGAAGATTAGCTGAATCAGCCGATACACTCTACTCCGCGCTGATGATGATGGAGGATCTGGGCTGTGAGCTGGGCAAACTAGCAAGCTATGCTATGCATGCCAGCGATGCTGACACTGCAGACCAGGATGCCTTGGGCCGCAAAGCTAAACTGATGCAGGTTTTTGCCAGCCTGCAGGGAGCTATGGCCTACTTTGAACCGGAGGCAGCAAAGCTTTCAGAAGAGACGGTCAGTCAGTTTATGGAGGAGAAAGCTGAACTAAAGGACTTCCGGCATTATTTCGCTGAGATGTGGCGGGTGAAGAAACATCAGCTGTCCGAAAAAGAGGAAGTGCTGCTGGCCAAAGCATCACAGATTTTTAATGATCCCAATCAGACCTTCGATGTCCTGTCCGATACTGACATGACTTTCCCGGAGATCAAAGATGAAAAAGGACGCACGGTTGAAATGTCACATGCCCGCTTCGGCACCTACATGGAAAGCCGTGACCGCCGGGTACGCCGGGATGCCTTCAGCAGCATGTATGACTCCTATGGACAGTTCCGCAATACCTGTGCCCAGACTCTGGCCGGTCAGATTCGTGTTAATACTTATATTAAAGATGTGCGCGGTTTTGCCAGTGGGCGGGAAGCGGCCCTGTTTGAAAACAATATACCGGAATCTGTTTATGACAGCCTGCTGGAGGCGGTTAATGCCAGACTGCCGCTGCTGCACCGCTATGTGAGCCTGCGCAAAAAAATCATGGGCCTGGACGAGATCCACTCTTACGATCTCTACGCCCCTCTGGTTAAAGATATCGATCTCAAGTTTAGCTTTGAGGAAGCTCAGGAGATTATCCTCAAGGCCCTGCAGCCTCTGGGACCTGAGTACCTTGCAGTATTGAAAAGGGCCTTTTCTGAGCGTTGGGTCGATTACGCAGACAATGCCGGTAAACGCTCAGGAGCCTACTCCGGTGGTGCCTATAAGACCAGACCTTATATTCTCATGAGCTGGCAGGGTACTATGGATAACGTCTTTACTCTGGCACACGAGCTGGGCCACAGCCTGCACTCCTGGTTTACCCGTGAGTCACAGCCCTATCAATATGGCGACTACTGCATTTTCCTTGCAGAGATAGCCTCAACGACAAATGAGAATTTGCTGACGGAGTATCTTCTGAAGACTGCGGCAGATGACAAGATGAAGGCTGCTGTGATTAATCATTATCTGGATGGCTTTAAGGGAACGGTTTTCCGCCAGACCCAATTTGCCGAGTTTGAATACATGATCCATCAGGCAGATGAGAACGGGATACCGCTTACTGCCAGCTATCTGACTGAAAATTACGGGGCACTGAACCGTCACTACTATGGTGCAGACCTGACCTTTGATGAAGCAATAGCCCTGGAATGGGCAAGAATACCACATTTCTACTACAACTACTATGTCTTCCAGTATGCGACCGGATTCTCAGCAGCTACGGCCTTTGCTGAGATGATCAGAGAAGAAGGTCAGCCTGCAGTGGAACGTTACCTGAACTTCCTTAAAGCAGGATCATCCGACTGGCCGATCGAAGTTTTGCAGACAGCAGGTGTGGATATGACAAAACCGGACCCGATTCTGAAAGCACTCGACACTTTTGAAGCCTATCTGGAAGAGTTTGAGCGTGTAATGCTCTAAAAGCATTCAGTTTACCAACAATGAAGGGTTCGCAGGCTTAGCTGTGAACCCTTTTTTTCGGAGGCGCGTAACCAGAGCGACAGCAGGAGATGCTTGCTTATGACATAATGCACATTCCTCAGACGAACAGTAAATTGAAAAGTCGGATGAACTGATACAGATTTTTTTCTGAGGGCAATTTACGGTCAGATTTGTATATATGTATAAGTATTGCAATATCGGCCTTAGAGCAGATCTGAATCTACGTAGAAAACTGGATTTTATAGCTTTTTTCTTGTGCAAAGTGCGAAAAAAGCAAAATTTCACAAGATTCGTGAAATTTGGGTTGACAGATTGATTTGCGATTGATATCCTAGCTAAGCGCCTTAAAAAAGAGAGGCGCGTCGGATCTTG
>DIRJ01000048.1 GCA_002427505.1 Mageeibacillus sp. UBA5439 | reverse complement strand
CTCTGTTTCACTCTCCAGTCCGGACAAACTCAAGGCTGCTAAATCCGCCAGCCGCACATCTGTGCCAATCACACTTTCACTTCTAAGTGAGGAAATCAGCTCGGGGCGGAAAGAACTTCCCACTATCGTGCGACGGGGCAGCGACTGCTGCCAGTCGTTTATAAAGAGATCTAACTCTGCCGTCCCACTCAGAATCTGATTGCTATGCAGAATACTGGCATGGTAATCTACATTGGTTCTGAGGCCTCCTTCTTCATAATCCATACCGTCAATGAAAACAAGTTTATTAGATATTTCCTGATACAGAGCTGAGTTTTGACATTGTTCCACCACCCAGTCCACGCGTTGCGCTTTTAAACGATCCGAAGGAAGTGTGTCTGAACTGTCAACCAGCTCTATATAGACAAGGTCAAAGGCATCAGTCCAGCGTCCGATAACCCCATCATTCGCTCTGACCTTACCATAGCCCGACAGGGGCGAGCCGGCCAGATATTCAAGCAAATTATGAATTTCCTCTTCTCCGGCCCGGGCATCAATTACTAACCACGGTGAAGCATTAACGGCCTCAGACAGTTGCAAAACCGCTCCCAGGTTGTGGCGCTCACTATTGTTGCTTGGGGGAGCCGGACAGCCGGTTTCACCTTCGGGCAATGCCCAGGAATAAGCCTTGCAGCCGGGCTTGCCAATAGGAACACAGTCCAGTCTCAACACAGCTATATCCGGAGCCTGAGATGCGAGATTTCTCGCCAAGACAGACATATCGCTGGCTGATTCATCTGCCCGTCCTATGAATACATTATCGAGATAGATCACAGCATCCCCGGCAAAGCCGATATTGAGATAAACCTGATCCCCCGCTTTCAAGGCCCGCGGAAGGAGGAGTAAGCTATTGATGTGTTGCCAGCCCTGTTTTAATTCAACTTCTTCAGTGACTTCGAAATCTGAGCCCGAGAGCCAGACTTCCAGAGGACTCTGGATACTACCTTCAAGACAAATATCAAATGTTAATGGAAAAACAGACGGTTCAACCGCTGTGATCAGATTGTCTGAATCAATTTTTTGTACCAGGCGCAGATCCAAATATGATCGCATGGGATTCTGAAACTCTTCACTGATCAGGACTTTGCGCTGCAGGGAAAATAAATTCTGCGGATCCAGCCGGGCGTCTTTTTCCTGGTAAGCAAGATTCGTTTCATTTTTGGCCTTCTCCAGGCGCAGTACGCTTCCCCTGGGTCTGTTGCCAGACAAAACTTCATCCGGATCCTCGACATAGTCGCTGGTAGATAATGGTACGATAGCAGCTGCTGCCTTCCCTGAAATAAGCCATTCACCATCTTTCACTTCTGTTTCGGGATAAAGTTCGGGCAGTTGTGCAGTGTTCAGCGCAACAGCTGTTGGCAGATCCACTGTCACGTAATCACCAGCCAGAACTGCAGCTGAGGAAAAAGCAGGTGCAAAGGTGAATACCGAAGAAAAGCTGGCCCAGTCAATACTGCCGTCCTGCTTGGCAATAAAGACGCGTCCTGACGGCAAACGTTTCATATAAGTCATAGCCGCTGCAGAACTGCCTGTGCTGCCTGCACGTTCCCAATCGCAGGCCTGATTGAGTGACTGGTAGGCATTGCCGAAGTCGCTGATCATAACAATATGCTCAGAAGAAAACAAACTAACTTCATGAAAACTGGGCCAGATAATATCCGGACTAGCATCATCCACTAATTCCAGATCATTTCCAATTCCCAAACCCGATGCCAGAAGTGTCGGTTCCAGTATTTCAAAGTCTTCGTCGCCCCTCTTAACCGCCATAAGTCCGTTACTGCCTGCAAAAAACATCACATCATCAGCAGCATCTCCACTCAGCCAGTCATTGTCTACAGCCAAACTCTCATCCTGCAGCCAGTCAATGCCATTATGTGAATATAAGGCAGAGCCCTGATCACCCAGAGCGTACATAATCCCCTCTTCCGGTACAACTAAAGCATTAAGGCTGGCACTAAGCCCGAGCCTGAGCTGCTCAAATTCTCTGCCCCGTCCTAAATACAGCTGACCAGCTTCACCGACTACTAAATAAAATCCTGAATCACCTCCCGGATCCGAGCGATAAGCAACATCGTACAGAGACCCGCTTCCGCGAAGATTCAATTCAGTAAAATCAAGACCATCATCTGACACATAAAACCTGCCGCCATTATCTACCGCCAGAAAGCCATCGTTACCGTAAGTTATAGACGTAATGTCGTCGTCATGGCCTGACTTGATTACTTTTACCTCGCCCGGTTTTCCCAGTGAGAGCAAGGTGCCATCGGATCCTGCAGCCACAACTCTCTCAACGATAGTATCCGACTCTGCAAAATCAAACCAGTGAATCTCCGACAAGCTGCCGGGTAAGTCCACGGCAGTCTGATTAAGCAAGCGGCCGACTTCATAGCCGGTAATCTTAGCTGAGTGAAGTTTTTGCATTCCATCATTGCCGGAACGGAAAATATTGATATCGGCACCTTTGAAAAAATCGTCCTTCAGCGGAAGATTGCCGATTGACTCCGAAGCAGTAACAGAAAACTTATTTTCACTCCCCCCGTTTACTATAAATTGTGTTTGCACTAAAGGTTTTTCGAATGCACCATTATGGATTAAATTTGCTGTGGGCAAACGAAGCAGATTTACACCCAGCCCTGAAATATAGCGTCCGGTATTTTCTGCTGCTATGCTAAAAGCGGTAGTATTTTCAGGCGCAATATAGGATCTTGCCGCCAGCAGTACAGCAGCAGTCAAAACAGAAACTGACAAAATAACGCTAACTATTACAACGATAGTTCGTTTATGTAAACGTTCAGGCAAATGTCGGAAAAATAATCTCATTTTTTACCACTCGGATCATTATTGAAAGTGTAGCTTGCTTTTTCACGTCCAGCTCTGTCACGCCTCAACCAGATAAGTAAAACGGCAAGTGCCAAAGGAATAAAAATAAACATAAGAATAAGCAGGCTGCTGCTGGCCTGTTCATCCAGATTTAAAAGCCGCTGCAAGATACCGCCTCCAATAAAATTGAAGAGGATATGCATGAATATCGGGACAAGCAGACTTCCGGTAAGCTCATAGGCCAGAGCCAGAATAATGCCGGCGAGAAACACATAGCTGCCCTGAATAAGGTCTAAATGAAAAACAGCGAAAATAACCGAACTGACAAGAACTCTGGTCGTGCGGGAAAAGCGCAGCGAGAGTTCGCCCTGCAAAATACCGCGAAACAGGAGTTCTTCCGCAATCGGCACTAAAACAACCAAAGCAGCAATTTGCAGCCGGAGATTACCTGCAGCTGAAGTCAGTTGTTCCGCTTGTATAAGATAGTCCCGCAAAGCTCGTCCGACAAAGTTATCCGCCTCCTCGAACAAAAGCAGAAAAGACATCCAGAGCTGTGTCAGCCCCAGTGTTCCGATAATCAGCACTGCACTTTCAAGATATGTTGTAACAGCTTGCCTTTGCAAACGCAAAACAAGAGGGTCTCGGCGCCGGCGCCGGAAGAGATATAGCAAATACAGGGGTATCAGTAGAAGCATGGCCCAGATAGAAGCATAATTCTGAGCGTCCGATGCAAGTAAATACTCATAAAAGAGATCCGGCCGTGAAAAGACCCTCATCAGCTCATCACCGGCCAGTCCTGACTTCCTTGCGTAGAGAAATATCCGCAAATACGCCATAGCATTAAGCATAATCTGATGTAAAAAAAGGAATAATACCGGAACCAGAACAGAAGCCAGCGGAAATTTTCGCTGCGAAAACTGCACTTCTCTGCTGTCCTCACTCTCAGGCATAGCTTCTATACGCTGCGACATATCTTTCCCTGCCATTCATAGTCGAATTGAGCCCGCTCTCTTTGCTGGATAGCTCAGGGATCAATGCTCAGTCTGCTGAACTTATGAATCTGAAGTAAGCGACTCTGCGTATCGACTGAAAAATACTTCGAAAACTGCATCCAATTCCTTGCGATCCCTGATCGAAGAAAACAACTGCTCCCCCTTATCATCACGCCAGGAACGCATAATAACAATTTCCGGATCACGACGATAACCATCATCAGGCTCGTAATTATACATAACCGAATAAGAACGACCTTTGTACGGAAAACTATCGAGCATAGAGACGTAGTATTCACGTCCCGAACGCTCATCGATTAAAACTGCCAGAACATCATCTTCAATGCTGCGTTTTCGGCCAATTGGACGATGTTCTGACTTCTTGTCCGAGCTTGAAGAAGTACTAGTCCTCTTCATTCTCCTCATCCTCGTCCATTTCATCGAGCATGGCTTCGTACACAGCGTAAATGCGGTCTTCTTCTTCCTCATCTAAACTGATCAGGGACTCTTCGCCATCTTCGTCACAACTATACTGCATAATCAACCAGGAAAAGGACTCCTCGTCATCTTCGTCCTCTCTGGTAGCCAGAACGCAGTATTCCTCATCCTCGAAAATAAAATTGTCATAGAAGATAAAGGAAAACTCTTCATTGGTTTCGGGATCCACCAGAATAATCTCAGAATCCTCAAAATCATCATCAAAATCATCATGCTCATCATGATCATGAGCACAAGAACATCCGTCCTGGTGAGAGCTGTAGTAAAGTTTTAAGAAATCCATTTATATTTCCTCCTCTTAGTTCAAATTTATGCTCAGACAGTCTGGTGACAGACACTGGCAAAACATGAGCTGTCGTTAAGATACGTGTTTTCTGAGCTTAGGGCAGATTATAACAGATGCACGTTGACGCGTGTAGCCTAAAGAGCACAATCTCGTTCACTTTCCAAGTAGTCCTGCAAGATTATTTCAGCAGCAATCCGGTCAAGAAGACCTTTATCACGCCCAGGATTTCTTTTTGTTTCTTGAAGAATCTGGCCGGCAATCAGTGATGTGTATCTCTCATCTACCAGGACCACTTCCCTGCCGCCTTGCCTGAGCTGATCAGCAAAGTTCACAGTCAGATCAGTCATGGGACTTTTGTCACCATCAGTACGCAGCGGATAGCCAACAACAATAGTGCTGACCTGATTTTCTTCACAGAGATTAAAAATACGCTCTATCAGCGCATCCACATCCTTGCCGTTCCAATTCAGCGTTGAGTGTCTTGAGGCCACAATCCGCAAAGGATCGCTCAAAGCAATGCCGACACGGCGCAAACCGAAATCAATGCCCAAAGCTCTCATCTGCTAATCAAGCCGTTCAACATAATCCTTGACAATTACCGCCAGCAAATCATCACGCTCCATACGTCTGATCACGCCACGTGCGCCTTTATGATTAGTTATATAAGTGGGATCACCGGAGAGAAAATAGCCGACAAGCTGATTGATCGGGTTATAGCCTTTTTCCTCCAGTGAAATCATAACTTCCGCCATGATATCATGCGCCTGCTGCTTGCGGTCGGTAACAATTTCGAAGCGAGCTGTATCACCTTGATCCATAAGTAATCCCTCCATTTTTATGCTTTTTACAGTCTAACATCAATCACAGACCCTAGCTATTACAAAAGAGTCACAGCGTTCACACAATCTGACCTTAAGCAGATCACCCCGGGAAACAGGCCGGTCTGCGTCAGGCAAAACAACAGCCGGAAGATAGTCTTCCGTATAACCATGCCATCTGTCCAGCTCATCATTTCTTTCGGCCAGGACCTCTCTGATCTCCCCCAGACTTCTGTCTATTGCCCGTCGGCCTAGTTTTTCGGCAAGTTCATGCATTCTTTCCGCCCGTTCACGTTTAACATCACCCGGCAGCTGATCAGGCAGGTCGTAGGCCGCCGTGTGTTCGCGCCGGGAAAAACGGAAGACATGGATCCGCATGAAATCCATTTCCTCGCATAAATCCAAAGTATCCCGGAAGTCTTCTTCTGTCTCTCCGGGAAAACCAACAATTATGTCAGTACTGATTGCCGCTGCAGGTAAATATTTACGTACAGTCTGTACAGCCCTGCGAAAACTTTCGCGTGTATCACGTCGCCGCATCGCGCGCAGAATCCTGTCGCTGCCGCTTTGCAGTGAAAGGTGGAAATGTGGACAGGCGCGCTCAATTTTGGCATAACGCTCCATAAATTCGTCTGTAATAATTCCGGCTGCGTCAAGAGAACTCAGCCGCAGGCGGATCAGGCCCGGAATCCGGTTCAGTTCTTCGAGAAGGTCAATCAGCCCGGGAGCTTCCGGATCATTGCGCTGCCACTCGCAGGCATAAGAATTGAGGTTTGTTCCGGTCAGTACCAGCTCACCATATTTTGCCTCTATCAGCTGCTCTGCTTCACGCAGAATCGCCTCCGGCTGCCGGCTGCGCGCAGGACCGCGTGCCAGCGTAGTGGCACAATAAGAACAGCGGTTGTCACAGCCATCCTGTATTTTCAAATATGCGCGTGTCTCCTCGGCATATGCTGTACCGGGCAGTTCTTCATACTGTTTCCACAAATAATCGCCATTGTCCGCTGCAAAGCGCTCCTGGCGCAGCGACACAGCATCCGGGTCCTCAGCTTCTACCAGTTTGCTCATAATCGCAGCCAACAGTTTCGAGCGGCCAACTGTGCCGATGGAAAGGTCAGAGAGTGGTCCCAGATCATAAAGCTCAGAATGACAGCCACAGCAGACAATGAGTGCTTCCGGATTCTGCTTGCGGAAACGCCGCAGCATTTGCCGGCATTTACGGCCTGCTTCGGCCGTTACCGTACAGGAATTCAGGACATAAACATCCGCCGGATCATCAGCGGACACTAATTGAAATCCTGCAGCTGCCGCTTCATCGTTGAGAGCGTCCATCTCATATTGATTGGTCTTGCAACCCAATGCCAGCGAGGCAAATCTAATTTGCTCTTTTAAATTCATTAAAAATCTTTCTAAATAACATGATTATCATAATATACTTAGCAATTTTAAGTCCCTGATATGAAACAGAGTACATATATCCTAGTATATTATCCCGCTTTCATATAAACTGAAATAGATAATTTCGGAGGTCTTATGCAACGTTGTCAAATTTTGCTTTCATCAATAGAACGCGTTAAGAATTTTGTTCGCCTGGTCAATCAGTATCCCGGTCAGATCAGTATTGTCTCGGGACCGTATGTTGTCGACGCCAAATCTATTATGGGTATTTTCAGTTTAAACCTGAATGAACCGGTCACTGTTGAAATGAGAGATGATGTACCGGCTGAACTAATGGAGCGTCTGGCTCCATTTTCTATTTGCCAGAACAATCCGGACCAGCAAGCCTAGCAAGAGACTGAGTAAGTAAAAGTAAAAAAGAGCCCTGCGGCTCTTTTTATCTTTCTATTAAAGAAACTCAAAATCCGCTAGATTCCCCGGCCAGTCAATAGATAGAGTACCATCGACAGCACTGCGAATGATACGGCAAACACAACAGTCAAACGGGACAGGATTGCATCACGGCTGTTTTTCTTGGTTTTCCCATAAAAAGTGTCTGTTTTTTCGCCTGCGAGCACACCCAAACCTTTAGATGAGGATTCTTGAAACATGACTGTAATAACGAGTCCTATGCAAATAAGGACATAAATGACGCCGAGGACAATTTGTAGGGTATTCATTGCTAACCTCCATAAGCTACTGTACGCCGAATGATAATATCACAGAGACGGGTGAAAAGGCAAATTATTCGTTAAAATTCCTCACTCAAAGCTGCAGCTGTAATGACACAAAGAGCTGCTATGTTTCCGGATGGTATTTTCTTTAGAGAAAATATAGCATCTCCGGACAAAAACACTAGTAACATAACTTCTCATGTGCCTGGCTAATCTGTAACTTTTATCAAAACTAAGTGTCATCTTTACATTCTTTGCTATGATTAGATGATAAGAAAACCAAGACATCAAATAAGCATATTTTACGTAAGGAGATTTTTCGATGCGCAAGAAAGTTAAAAACAATGTCAGCTGGATCGGCTTCATTGACTGGGAGCTGCAAGAATTTCACGGTAGTGATTATAGCATTTTCAATGGTTCCAGTCAGAACGCCTATCTGATTGAAGAAGAAAAAACCGTTCTGGTGGACACAATCTGGAAGCCTCACGGCGAGTATTTTCTGGATAATTTGAAGCAGGAAATTGATCTTAAGGATATTGACTATATCGTTGTAAACCATGGTGAAGTCGATCACTCAGGAGCGCTTCCGGCTTTAATGCGGGAGATCCCTGATACGCCTATCTATTGTACAGCCAACGCTGTTAAAAGCTTAAAAGGTCAGTATCATAAAGACTGGAACTTCAATGTTGTCAAAACCGGGGACACTCTTGACGTGGGCAACGGCAAATCTCTCGTCTTTGTTGAAATGCGCATGTTGCACTGGCCAGACAGCATGGCCAGCTATCTGACAGGCGATAATATCCTCTTTTCCAATGATGCCTTCGGTCAGCACTTCGCAGTTGAGGAGCTTTTTAACGATCTGGCTGATCCCTGCCTGCTGGAGAAGGAAGCTATGAAATACTACGCCAATATTCTTAACCCCTTCTCTGCTCTGGTCAGTCGCAAGCTGGAAGAAATCGCGGGATTTAATCTGGATATTGACATCATCGCTCCCAGCCACGGTGTAATCTGGCGTGACAATCCCACACAAATAGTTGAAAAATATGCCGCCTGGGCCGATGCCTACCAGGAAGATCAGATTACAATTGCTTATGAAACCATGTGGGAGGGCACTGCAGCACTGGCTAACGCCATCGCCGGACACATCAATGAGCTTTCTCCCGAAACGAAAGTCAAGGTTTTTAACATTGCAAAAACCGACAAAAATGAGATTATGACAGAAGTATTCAAGTCCAGAGCTATCGCAGTGGGCTCACCGACAGCAGGAAATGACGTTTTATCCGGTATGAGTGGCTGGCTGTCTTTCTTAAAATCTTTAAAGTTTAAGCATAAAAAAGCTGCCGCCTTCGGTTGCTACGGCTGGTCCGGTGAATCCGTTAAAATTTTGCAGGAACGCCTGACGGAAGCGGGATTCGATCTGCTGGATGCTTCACTTCGGGTCAACTGGAATCCGACTCAGGAAGATCTGGATCAGGCCAGAAATATTGCAGAAGCTTTGCTGGCGCAAGACTGATATAGATTTAATTAATTTTTCTCATGAGTAATAAGACCGGCCGCAGTGCTGTTTCTAAAGCTGTAGCCGGTCTTTTCTATTAAGTATTATTGCTTGACCTTGTTATGAGAAATTAAAAATCAAGGGCAAAACTGCAGCTAAAACTATCGCCGGCAAAAAGTTGGCAATACGAATGCGCTTTTCAAAAAGCATATTTACGCCGATCAGGAAAACCAGTACCGAACCGACGAAAGAAATATTGAAGAGCATCGTATCACTCAGGACCGGCCTGATCCAGGCTGCCAGCACAGTCAGGCTGCCCTGGTAGGCCAGCAGAACCAGGGCGGAAAAAAGTACGCCCACTCCGTATGTGGAAGCCAAAATCGCTGCAATAACACCGTCCAGCGCCGACTTGGCATAAAGCATGGCAGGATCACCCAGCAAGGCATCCTGAAAGGAACCGACGATAGCCATCGCACCCGTACAGATAATTATCGTCGTAGCGACAAAACCTTCCGCAAAAGAATTTTCTTCATCCCTGACCTTAACTTTTTTTCTGAGAAAATTTCCCAGGCGCTGCATCAGGAGATCAATATTGATCCATTCTCCAAGCAGTGCGCCCAACACAAGGCAAAGTATCATCAGCAAGGTATTTCTGGTATCAAGCAAGGATCCATCCACAATAAAGATGCCGCGCAAAGCACCCGAGACGCCGATAAAGATGGTCGACACACCCAGGGCCTGCATAAGAATTTCCTTGAAGCGGTCCCTGATGCCACTCCTGAGCAAAAGTCCCACTCCGCCCCCGGCCACCACGGCCAGAGTATTAACTATTGTCCCTATACCCGTCATATATTCTGAGCGACCTCGGACTCAATCTCTGCTTCCGCTTCCTTCATTGCTGCCAGTGTTTCCTCTAGCTGAAGTGCTTCCGCTCTGCTTAAATTGCTTTGTCTCACTGTCCATCTCCTGATAAAAAACCCATAGTGCAAATACTAACAGATAAAAGAGTAGCCATGTCGGCTGACATGGCTACTGGAAGATCATAATTTTTGCAGAAGCTAGTTAAATTTTGCCAGTTCAACTGCCAGATCTGCTGCTACACGCGAGTTATTATAGACCAGTTCAATATTTGCATCGAGGCTTTTGCCTTCAGTAATTTTCAAAACCTTGCCCAATAAAAAGGGAGTTGTTTCTTTGCCCTTAACGCCCTTCGCTGCCGCTTCCAGAACAGCGTCATCAATAGCCTTATTAATCCTTACTGCATCCAGTTCATGCTCAGCCGGTATAGGATTGCCTACTATAACACCGCCCTTGAGACCAAGTTCCCATTTCGTTTTAATGGCCTGTGCCAGCTCAACTGCGGAATCAATTCTATAATCCACTCCATAGCCGGACTTGCGGGTATAAAAAGCCGGGAAGTCATCAGTCTTAAAGCCGACAACAGGAATGCCGAAAGTCTCCAGGTATTCCAGGGTCAGGCCGATATCCAGAATGGACTTAGCGCCGGCACAGACAACGGCGACATTAGTCTGGGCCAGTTCCTGCAGGTCTGCAGAGATATCAAAAGTATCCTGTGCCCCTCTGTGGACACCGCCGATTCCGCCGGTGGCAAAGACTTTAATACCAGCCAGAGCCGCAATAATCATGGTTGCGGCAACTGTGGTGGCGCCGTCAGCTTTATTGGCCACAATAAAGGGCAGATCACGCCTGGAGGTTTTAATAATGCCCTGTTCTTTTCCCATGTATTCAACTTCTTCCACCGTCAGGCCTACTTTGATCCGGCCTTTGATGATGCCTATAGTCGCAGGAACTGCTCCCTGATCTGCGATAATCTTTTCACACATAAGGGCAGTTTCTACATTTCGCGGATAAGGCATACCGTGGGAGATAATTGTGGATTCGAGAGCTACGACAGCTTCTCCTTTTTCAATGGCCGTCAGTACATCCTCTCTGATATCCAAGTACTTACTTAACATTCTTAACATCCTCCATATATAATTTTAGGTTTTCTTCTGACATATTCGGATTGATTGTGTTCTCGTGGCTTATGGCCAGCATGGAAGCAGCAATTCCCATTCTAGCACTTTCTTCAATGCTCAAGTTATTGATGTATGCATAAGCCAAAGCAGCAATAAAGGCATCACCTCCACCGGTTGCGTTGATAACTTTTATCGGGGCACCCTGAGCAAATCCTCTGTTGCTTCCATTATTGTAAAATACTCCATCTTTCCCCAAACTGATGTAAACATTTTTAACACCCTGTTCCAGGAAATACTCACTGGCTGCGATCAGGTCTTCCCTGTCATTTATTTCTCTGTCTGACAGGATTTCCGCTTCCAGCCGGTTGGGTTTAATTGTATGGAAATATCCGATCAGGTGTTTTACTTTTCTGGCCTTGGTTGTGGATACGGTGTCGAGAAAGAAGTCCATATTCTTATATGTAGTCAGCAGGAACTCAATGACTTCCTGAGGAATATTTGTATCAATAACAACAAGCTGGGATTTTTGAATTATCCGGTTTTTCGACTTGATAAACTCCGTCGACATGCGGTCAAAGATATCCATGTGCGAGATAGCAAGAGCCATATCTCCCGACTCATCCAGAATGGACAGGTAAGTTGAAGTAGACCCCCCTTCAAGATAGAGCGACTCAGTCAGATCAACACCGTTCATCTTACATTCGTCCATGATTCTCTTGCCGTAGATGTCCTGTCCTACTGCACTGATCAGCTTTACACTAACTCCCAGGCGTGACATGTTCTCTGCAATATTCCTGCCCACTCCGCCCAAAGAAATCTTGACTGTTCCGGGATTTGAATCCTCCGGAATCAGTTTGTCGTAGGGAAATCCCTGGATATCCATATTTACACCGCCGACAACAGTCGCATAGGGTTTACTGTTCGTAATATAGCCCTTACCGGCAATTAGTCCTTTTTTCATCAAATTGCTAATATGGACCGCAACTGAAGATCTGGTAATGCCGAGAATCTCTGCAATTTCTTTCTGGCTCAACAAGGGGTCTTTTTCAATCAGTTTCAAAATTTCAGTTTCTCTCTGGGTCATCACTTGACCACCTCTTCTCTAATTTTCTGAACTAATTCCTGTTTTTTGTCAATTCTTCTAAAAAAAGAACAGATGCCACTGTTTTTCATGCAATGTGCACATATTTCTAAATAATATATACACTTTTTATGATAATAACACATAGCAGTCAATCAACCAATATGCCTAACTTAAATACTGCGATAATAACTCACAAATGAAACCGGGCCGTCTTCTCCGGATCGGCAGGAAGACAGACTGCATAATTGTATTTTGTATAAATAACATTTTGTTTAATAATAATTATTCAATATTATGATTGATTTCCAGCTTGTTTAAATGCTGAATTAACATTTATTTTTTTACTAAGGATAGTTATATTGTCCCAAATTCGCATTTTTTCCTGTCCTGTCAATTGACAGCAGTATCCTATTAATATATTTTGAGAGTAACTTTAAGAAAAGAAATATACGTATAAGCAATAGCGCAGTGATGTATAAATAATCAGTTATGCATATATTCTCACAGCTGTAACGCTGCAGGCGCTGTAGCTTAATGGATTGTACTGGGGGGGGAAATGTGAGTTCAAAAACTTTATTCTATATCTTGAAACGCGTTGTTCTGGCTTTAGTCACGGTGTTGATAGTTATTTCTATCACTTTTTTTGCCATGCATGCGATTCCCGGCGGACCATTTTTAGGAGAGAAAGCAGTGTCCCCGGCTGTACTGGAAGCCCTGGAAGCTAAATACGGTCTGGACAAGCCCCTTTTCGAGCAGTACACAACCTATCTTAAGGGTATAGTGCTTGATTTTGATTTCGGTCCATCGCTCAAGCAAAGGGGAATGATGGTTATCGACATCATTATGGATGGCCTGAAAACATCCATTCGTCTGGGAGTAATTGCTGCTGCCATTGCTCTGGCCTTTGGGCTTGTTCTGGGCTCTATCGCCTCCTTGCGCCGCAACACCCTGATTGACAGATTTATCATGGTGGTCACTACAGCTTTTGTCTCGATGCCATCCTTTATTATGGGCACGCTGCTCTTACTTGTCTTTGCGGTAAAACTTGCTATTGTACCTGCTAATGGCTCCACGCCTGCCGGTATGATAATGCCCATAATAACTTTGTCACTTTACCCCATGGCCTATATCACACGTTTGACACGCTCATCCATGCTGGATGTTCTGGGGCAGGATTATATTCGCACTGCCCGGGCCAAGGGAGTATCTTACCCCGGCATCATCGGTGGTCATGCTCTTAAGAATGCAATCATCCCGGTGATTACTTATTTCGGTCCTATGCTGGCTTATATCGTCACCGGTTCTCTGGTAGTTGAACGGATTTTCGCAGTGCCGGGCATTGGCCGAGCCTTTGTCAACAGCATCACCGGCCGCGATTATCCTCTGATCATGGGTACTACCATTATACTGGCAAGCTTAATTGTTCTAATGAATCTTCTGGGCGATATCATGTACAAACTAGTTGATCCCCGTATCAGCTTTGAATAAGGAAAGAAACGCAATTATGAAGAAAAATCCTTTAAGTATGCATATCGATGTTGATGCCTTTATTCCTGCCACAGCAGAAGAAAAAAAGTATCTGGTGCAGATGCGCGAATCATCTACTTTTTTCCGTGATGGTGCGAGACGTTTGAGAAAGAATAAAGTCGCTATGTTCAGCCTGATCGTTATTGTCTTAATTATATTGTCTTCAATCATTTTACCTATGTTTTGGCCCTATTCCTATGAAGAACAGTTAGGTGTCCGGCCCGGCAAACGAGTAGATCCTTCTTTTAATAACCTGTCACCCTTCGAATATGGAACAACCGAGCAGGCGAGAATTGACGCAGGAGAATCTGTGTTTCCACATATTTTTGGCACTGATTCTGCCGGACGGGATTATTTCATCAGGGTTGTTTACGGCACCCGCATTTCTTTGTCCGTCGGATTTTTTGCCAGTATTATTGTTCTGATAATTGGTTTGGTGGTAGGCTCTATCGCCGGCTATTTTGGCGGCAAACTTGACCTCATCATCATGCGTATCGTGGACATCATTTATTCCTTACCGGATACTCTGATGGTTATTCTGCTTGCAGCCATACTGCGGGTCACACTTGGTAACCGCCTCGAAGGAACGGCCTTAGAAAGCATTGGCTCCAATATCTTGAGTCTGTTTATTATTTTTGCCCTCCTCTACTGGGTCTCCATGGCTCGTCTGGTGAGAGGACAGATCCTTTCACTTAAGGAGGAGGAATACGTCCTCTCGGCAAAAGCAACCGGGGCCAAAGGCGGCTGGATTATCCGGAAGCATTTGTTGCCCAACTCTATCAGCGTTATCATCATCTCCACCGCCCTGCAAATCCCCAGTGCTATTTTCACTGAAAGCTATCTGTCATTTCTGGGACTTGGAGTTAATGCTCCCATGCCCTCACTGGGCTCGCTTGCATCTGATGCGTTGAACGGCATTAATTCGTACGCATACCGTTTAGTAATTCCCGCCATAGCTATTTCTCTGATTGTCTTATCTTTGAACTTGCTTGGCGATGGCTTGCGCGATGCTTTTGACCCGAAACTGAACAGATAGGAAAGGAAATAAAAGTGGCATTATTAGAAGTCAGAAACTTACATACATCCTTCTTCACCGATGCCGGAGAAGTTAAAGCTGTTAATGGTCTTTCTTTTGACCTTGAATATGGCAAAGTTCTCGGAATCGTAGGTGAATCAGGCTCCGGAAAATCCGTTACCGCATATTCTATCATGCAAATATTAGCTCCTACCGGTAAAATCGTTTCCGGTTCTATCAAGTTTGACGGTCAGGAGCTTATCGGCATCAGCGAAAAAGAGATGCGCAACATTCGGGGAAAAAGGATCTCCATCATTTTCCAGGATCCGATGACCTCCCTGAACCCCGTTTACAACATAGGCCATCAGTTGGTTGAAGCCCTTAAGCTGCACACCAATTACACTGGATCAGCCGCCCGTCAACGAGCCGTTGAGCTCTTGCGCCTGGTCAATGTAAACGAGCCCCAAAAGCGCATCAAACAGTATCCTTATGAATTGTCAGGCGGCATGCGCCAACGCGTCATGATAGCTATGGCTCTGGCCTGTGAACCGGACATTTTAATTGCTGATGAGCCTACAACCGCTCTGGATGTCACGATTCAGGCACAGATCCTCGAGCTGATGAATTCCCTGCAGGATGAAATCGGCATGTCTATTATCATGATCACCCACGATCTGGGCGTAGTAGCTCAGATGTGTGATGAAGTGGTGGTGATGTATGCCGGTGAAATCTGCGAACAGGGCACTGCGGATGAAATCTATTACAATCCTCATCACGAATATACCAAAGGATTACTCAATTCAATTCCAACGGTAGCCTCCGCCGGCACTAAGCTTAAACCGATCAGCGGTACGCCGATTGACTTATTGAATATGCCGGAGGGTTGTCCGTTCGCACCGCGTTGCAATGAAGCTATGAAAATTTGTCTTGGAAAACATGCTCCAAAAATGCAAATCAATGATGAACATATAGCCTATTGCTGGGTAAACGTCAGAGAAGGTGTAGCTGACGGGTCCATTGTTCTCGCTGAGCCTGCCGACACACTCGCAGATAAAGAGGTAGCTGTATATGAATAATATTCTTACTGCTCAGAATTTACTGGAAGTAAACAACTTAAAACAATATTTCGACATTAACACCGGTTTTTTTCGTTCAAAAGCTCTGAAAGCTGTTGATGGCGTATCTTTCAATATCAGAGAGGGGGAAACGCTGGGACTGGTTGGCGAATCAGGTTGCGGCAAGACAACAGTCGGCCGCAGCGTCCTCCACCTCTATGAACCGACAGAGGGGGAAATCTGCTTTAAAGGTAAAGAAATTAAAAATGACAAGGATATCGCGAATTTCCGCCAACATGCCACTATGGTCTTTCAGGATCCCTACTCTTCTCTGAATCCGCGCATGACAGTGGCCGATATCATCGGAGAGCCTCTGGACGTCCACAAGCTGAACTCATCCAAGAAGGAGCGCAAGGAGCACATCCTGGATCTGATGGATAAAGTCGGACTCAATAGCGAGCATGCTGCACGTTATTCGCACGAATTTTCCGGTGGTCAGAGGCAGAGAATCGGAATTGCCAGAGCCCTGGCTGTGAATCCGGATTTTATGGTTTGTGACGAACCCGTCTCCGCCCTGGACGTTTCTATTCAGGCGCAAGTAATTAATATGTTCGAAGAATTGCAGGAAGATTTAGGTCTCACCTATCTTTTTATTGCCCACGACCTGCTCGTCGTCCGCCATATTTCAGACCGCATTGCAGTGATGTATCTGGGCAAACTGGTAGAGATGTCTTCTGCCACGGAAATATATGACCATCCGCTTCACCCCTACTCGAAGTCTTTGATCTCAGCTGTTCCTGTACCGGATCCACGTATAGCCCGGGCACATGAGCGCATCGTACTTAAGGGCGAAATACCCAGTCCTCTGGATACACCTTCAGGCTGTGGTTTCCGCACACGCTGCCCTTATGCTATCGAGTGCTGTGCTGAATCCGTCCCGGAGTTTGAAGAAGTACATGCAGGGCATTTCGTCGCCTGTCACCGAGTAGACGAAATTAATTAAGTCATTTTCAAATATGCTGTAAAAAACCTGCTGCATATTTTGAAAATATAGCTTTTACAAGCTCAAATTCAAGAAAGGAAAGAAAAATATGAAAAAGTTTCTAGCACTGCTACTCGTGTTAGCTATGACGCTGACAATAGTAGCCTGTAATGGAACCACTAAACCCGTGGAAACCAAACCAACGGAGAGCGGCAGCCAGACAGAACCCCAAAAAACAGATCCGGGAACAGAAGAACCCACAGAACCCAGTGAACCCGGAGGTGGATCTTCAATTGCAGTATGCCTGGCTTCAGAACCTGATACTATTGACCCGGCCTTAAACTCTGCTGTTGACGGTGCTACCTTGATTGTCCACCTGTTTTCAGGTCTGGCTAAATGGTCACTTGATGCAAATGACAACTATGCAATCGTAGCCGATGCAGCTGAAGAACTGGTTGATGGTGTTGCCAATGATGACGGCACTGTCACCTATACTTACACCCTGCGTGACGGCATGAAATGGTCTGATGGTGAGCCGGTCACGGCGAGCGACTTTGAATTTGCCTGGAAGCGTGCCTCTTCAGCCGATCTCGGCGCAGACTACGAGTATATGTTTGAAGTCGTAGACGGCTACGGTGATGAGATCAATGCTCATGCACTGGACGAAAGAACTCTGGAAGTAACTTTGGCAAATGCTGTTCCCTACTGGAATGAGCTGCTGGCCTTTCCGACCTACTTCCCTGTCCGCGAAGACGTAGTTGCAGATGAAACCTGGGCAACAAATCCTGCTACTTATGTTTCCAACGGAGCCTATATCATGAGTTCCTGGGAACACAACAGCAAGATTACCCTGACCAAGAACCCGGACTTCATTGATGCCGATACTGTCACAATGGATACTATCGAATTCTATCTGTCCGACGATTCCAATAATATGCTGGCCAACTTCAAGAGCGGTGCCTGGCAGTTAATTGATGACGTTCCGACCAATGAGATTGCAACTTTGAAGGATGAGTATCCTGATGAGTTCCATATCCAGGGTCAGATCGGCACCTACTATGTGTGCTGGAACGTCAATGCCAACATCCTGCCCGCAGGCAGTGACCTGACCGGAGTTGAAGCAGAAAAGGCTCAGGCCGAGATTCGCAATGCTCTGAGTTTACTCTATGACCGCAACTACATCGTTGAAGAGATTGCTCAGGGCGGACAGGTCCCGGCATCTTCCTTCGTATCCATGGGCTTCCCCGAAGCTGACGGAACTGAATTCTATATGAATGCCGGTCCCAGCTCCGAGTATCCGGGTTACTTCAATACAGATCCTTCAGAAGAAGTTATGGATGCCAACTACAACGAAGCCATCGAAATCTTGAAGAAATACTATACTTTCGACGAGGCATCAGGAAAATTCACCGACGTCCCGACTCTGGATTACCTCTATAACACCAGTGAAGGTCACAAAGCCATTGGTGAATATCTGCAAAGCGCCCTGGAGGGTGTCGGCATCACTATGAACATGGAAAACCAGGAATGGAATACCTTCCTGAACACCCGTAAACAGGGCAACTATACCGTCGCACGTAACGGCTGGATTGCTGACTACAACGATCCTATCACTCTGCTGGATCTGTGGACTTCAGGTTCCGGTAATAACGATGTTCAGTTCGGTAAAGGCGATCACGCTGATATAGCGGCCTATGATATCGATCTGACTGAATATGGCCTTGACGTCGTAGTCAAAGGCGGCACCTGGGCTGAGACCTATGATGTCATTATTGCAGCCATCAAGACTTCAACAGACGATGCACAGCGCTATGCTCTGATGCACGCCGCTGAAGACCTGCTCATGAGCACCGGAGCAGTTACGCCGATTTATTACTACACAGACCTGTACATGCTGGATCAGTCCGTCGAGGGATTCTTCTCTATCCCGCTGGGCTACAAATACTTCATGCACACAACCATCAACTAAAACTACTGTTTAGCTTGTTAAGTACAGGCCTCCCGGCTCAGCCGGGGGGCCTTTTTGTTGGTATTTCCGAATTCTTCAGCCATTATCGCGTTTTTAGTCATTAACCGTTATAATAGTTACGGAAATTCTCAGAAGTATCTGAATACAAATAAAAGGAGTAGTAAATGCTAAAAGGAAATCTTGTCTTCGGGCAATCCGGAGGGCCGACCGCTGTTATAAATTCCAGTGCTGCAGGCTTGCTGACTGCAGCCCTGGCCAGCCCCTTTATTGAAGAGGTGTACGCAGCTGAACATGGAATCGTAGGGATACTGAAAGACAGGCTTTTTGACATCGGCCAGGAAGAGCTGGAAGAACTAAACTTGCTCACACAGACACCTTCCTCAACTTTTGGATCCTGTCGTCATAAATTAGCTGATCCGAACACGGACGAAAGTGAGTATAAGCGTATTCTTGAAGTTTTTAAAAAGCACAATATACGCTACTTTTTTTATAACGGCGGCAATGACACCATGGATACCTGTCATAAAATCAGTTTGTATCTGAACAAGGCAGAATATGAGTGTCGAGTAGTCGGCATTCCCAAGACCATAGATAACGACCTCTGTGGCACTGATCATTGCCCGGGCTTTGCCTCGGCTGCTAAATACGTGGCCACCAGTTTCATGGAAGTAAAATTAGACTCTCAGGTCTACAATTACCCGCAGATTATCATAGTTGAGGTTATGGGCCGTCACGCCGGCTGGCTGGCCGCAGCTTCCGTCCTGGCTTCACATAAAGGAGCCGGTCCGGATCTGATCTATCTTCCTGAAAGACACTTTTCCTTAGAACAGTTCGAACGGGATGTCCGTGCCGTACATGAACAAAAGGGGGATGTCATGGTTTGCATCTCCGAAGGCTGTCATGACAAGCACGGCAGATTCATAGCTGAAATGTTCGAAGACAGCCACTTGAAAACTGATGCCTTCGGGCACAAACAACTGGGTGGAGCTGCCGCTACTCTGGCATCTTTTGTCAAAGAAAAGTTTGACATCAAGGTTCGGGCCATCGAATTCTCACTCCTGCAGCGCTGCGCTGCGCACCTGGCATCACCTGTCGATGTCGGCGAAGCTTTTCAGGCGGGCGAAGCTGCTTTGAAATTTGCTCTGGAAGGTTACTCTGACTTCATGCTTGGTTTTGAACGCATCTCAAATGCCCCCTATGAAATCAAAATGATCAGAGTACCGCTGGCTGAATGCGCCAATCTGGAAAAAACCGTACCGGACGAGTGGATTAATGAAGCCGGCAATTTTGTACTCCAGCCATTTATCGACTACACGCTCCCATTGATACAGGGTGAAACGGAAAGTATAGAAGCAGACGGTTTGCCACTCTTTGCAAACCTGAAGAGAGTGCTCGTGAAGTAAAACAGAGGCCAATGAAGCCTTTACGATACAAAGAAGGGAACAAATCGCAAATGGAAGCAAGTCAAGAAACCGTAGGAATTGATCAGATGGATCTCAGCCTCCTGGATCCGGTTCTGAAAGCAAACAGTGGCCACAAAGGCAGAACTATAGCCATATTACAGGAGGCTCAGGAAATATATGGTTATCTGCCGCTGGAAGTACTGGAGAAAATATCTGAAGCAACACAGGAGCCCTTAGCCAAACTCTATGGCGTAGCCACCTTCTATACTCAATTCCGCATGAAGCCGGTCGGCAAGCATCTTATTATGCTCTGTCAGGGAACCGCCTGTCATGTTATGGGCGCGGATCGTGTACAGCAGGCCGTAGAAGACGAGCTGCAGATTGAGAACGGCGAAACAACGAAAGATGGTGTTTTCACTTTAATGACGGTAGCTTGTCTGGGTTGCTGTTCGCTTGCTCCCGTAATGATGGTTGATGGAGAAACATATGCAAGCCTGACACCTGATTCAGTCCGTAAAATTTTACGTAAGATGCGAAAGGAAGCAGATGCATAGTCTTGTTTTTTATACAATAAAAACATTAACCCCCTCTGATCCCCGGAGATCATTGACACAGAATATAAGGAGTAATCAATGAGAGTAGTTGTTGGTGCTGGCAGCTGCGGGCTTGCTGCCGGAGCGGATAGTCTGGTTCAAGAACTGAAAAGCAGAGACCTTGGTCCTGACACCGTGCTGGAAATTACCGGCTGTGTCGGCATGTGTTATCTGGAACCTATTGTCGATATATATGATGATTGCGGTCAGCTGCATCGTTTTACACATGTTCAGGTTAAAGATCTGGATACTATTCTGGAAAAATTCGATGATGCTGGCTGCGATCAGTTTAGGATATCTGAAGATGACGAACGTATTTTAGGCAAACAGGTGCGTATTGTTTTGCGCAACTGTGGTGTAATCAATCCCGAAAGTATTGACGATTACATCGCCAGCGGCGGTTATACAGCTCTGGAGCGCTGCGTAAAAGAAATGTCGCCGGAAGATGTCATCGCAGTGATTAAGGAATCCGGGCTGCGAGGACGCGGCGGTGCCGGCTTCCCGACCTGGTTCAAATGGAATGCGGCCAGAAATGCCAAAGGAAAAGACAAATATATGATCTGCAACGCTGACGAGGGTGACCCCGGAGCGTTTATGGACCGCAGCCTTCTCGAAGGAGATCCACATGCCTTGCTGGAAGGCATGCTGATCGGGGCTTACGCGATTGGTGCCGAGACCTGCATGATCTACGTACGTGCAGAATACCCACTCGCCATCAAACGTCTGAAGATAGCCATTGAACAAGCCAGAGAACGTGGATATTTAGGCAAAAATATTATGGGCATCAAAGGTCTCAACTTTGAGATGATCATCCGCGCCGGAGCCGGAGCTTTCGTTTGTGGTGAAGAAACAGCCCTGATTGCATCACTCGAAGGCGAGCGCGGCATGCCCCGGCTTAAGCCTCCCTTCCCTGCAGAGCGCGGATATTTCCAGAAACCTACTAATATCAATAACGTCGAAACCCTGGCCAACGTTCCCTATATCATTGCCAAAGGTCCTGCAGCCTTTACCAAATACGGTACTGAAAAGAGTCCCGGCACTAAGGTTTTCGCTCTGACCGGCAAGATCAAAAAGGGCGGACTTGTAGAAATCCCCATGGGTACACCGCTGCGCGATATCATCTACGATATCGGCGGAGGCATTATTGATGACCGCGAATTCAAGGCAGTCCAGATGGGCGGTCCCTCCGGTGGCTGTATCCCCGCTTCGCTGATGGATACACCGGTTGACTACGAAAACATTACCAAGACCGGTGCAATCGTCGGCTCAGGCGGAATGGTCGTCATGGACGACAGCACCTGCATGGTCGAAATGGCACGTTTCTTCCTCAATTTTACCTGTGAAGAATCCTGTGGAAAGTGCACATACTGCAGACTGGGGACCAAGCGTATTCTGGAAATATTAGAACGCATCACTGCCGGTAAGAGTCGTGCAGATGACATTGAACTGCTGGAAGAAATCTGTCCCAAAGTAATGGAAGGTTCTCTCTGCGGGCTCGGTCAGACAGCCCCCAATCCTGTGCTGACTACCATTAAATATTTCCGCGATGAATACGAAGCACATCTGGACGGAAGATGCCCGGCAAAGGTTTGTCAGCCTTTGATTCATTATCATATCAATGATAACTGTACCGGCTGTACTGTCTGTGCGCGCAACTGCCCTGTCGGCGCTATTGAGGGAGCATTAAAAGAAAATCATATTATCGATCAGGATATGTGTACGAAATGTGGTATCTGCTTCCAAAAATGCAAATTCAACGCGATTGATCTCTTGGAAGGAGCCTATGTATGGGAAAAATAAGTATTACAATAAATGGCCGGACCATTGAGGCAGAGCAAGGTCAGACAATTTTTCAAATAGCTCGTGATCATGATATCTACATTCCCAGTCTCTGTCAGGATGATAAATTGGATAGCTACGGCTCCTGCGGCATGTGTGTCGTTGAAGTTGAAGGAAACCGCAAACTTGTGCGCTCCTGTTCCACACCGGCTACAGACAAGATGGTAATAAACACAAGGTCAGAGCGGGTTAACGAATCCCGCACCACAGCTTTGGAGCTTTTCATCAGCAACCATACCGGTGACTGCAAAGCTCCCTGCTCACTCACCTGCCCCGACAATCTGGATATTCAGGGTTACGTCGGTTTATGCGGCAATGGAGAGTATGACGCAGCTTTGCGACTGATCAAGAATGATCTGCCTTTGCCGGCCTCCATAGGCCGCATATGTCCCCACCCCTGCCAGATAGCCTGCCGCCGTGCTTTAATTGATGATGACATTGAAATTAACTATCTCAAGCGCTTTGTCGCCGACCGCGATTTAAATTCCGGCGACCCTTACCGCCCTGAGCAAAAAGACTGGACCGGTAAGCATGTGGCAATAGTCGGCGGCGGTCCCTCCGGACTTACAGCTGCCTACTTCCTCCTGCTCGCGGGCCATGATGTCACTGTATATGATGAAAACCCGGAATTCGGCGGTATGCTGCGCTACGGCATTCCCATGTATCGTTTACCTAACGACATTATTTTTCAGGAAGCTCAGCTGATTGCGGACCTGGGTGCAACATTTGTACCCAACACCAAAATCGGCCGCGACCTTTCTCT
>DIRJ01000027.1 GCA_002427505.1 Mageeibacillus sp. UBA5439 | reverse complement strand
TGCGCGGAAAAAAGTTGATGAAATATTAACAAAGGCGGGGATGAAATGATACGCGAACTTTCTAAAATGACTTGGCTCGATGTGCAGGAAGCTGATCGGAGCAAGACCTCTTTTCTTTTGCCGATAGGCTCAGTTGAACAGCATGGACCACATCTTCCACTGGCTACAGATGACCTGATCCTTACTAAAGTGATGCAGGGCGTGATTGAAGCTGATGACGCCCGCAGAGCGGATGTTGAACCTTCTGCAGTTAAAAAGGAAGCGGATGTTTTATGCCTGCCGCCTATGCTTTTCGGCAATAGCCATGAACATTATTCCTTTCCAGGTACCATCTCTCTGAGCTGCAGTACTTTAGTCAGATTAGTCGAAGATATTCTTGCAAGTATTCATGAGCATGGCTTTAAAAAATTGATTATTTTTAATTCTCATGGTGGCAACACTGATTTAATAAAAGCGTATGCACAGGAATGGGAACAGCGCTTCCAAATAAAAGTTTACTTGATCAGCCTGTGGTCTGATCTCTACTCTGACGACAAGGAAACTCCTGTTTTTGCTTCAGATGCCAGTGTGGACTTCCACGCCGGTGAGCGGGAGACCGCGCTATTGATGCATTACAATAGCGGTCTTGTTAAGGAAGAGCTGATCAGCAGCGAAATTAATCGTGATATTGACTTCAAATCTTACTATACGGGCTGGCAAACGGGTGAAATATCACAGGGAAACGGAACACTTGGATACCCTACATATGCAACAAAAGAAAAGGGCGAAGTATATGCTCAATTTCTTATAGAACGTACCTCTGAGCTCATTAACGAAATTGCGAACGTATAGATAGCTTATATAGCCAGCATATATTATTTGAGAATATTATTAAATGTTATGTTACAATATATAAGAACAAAAATCGCTTTAGTGCACTTTACTATTAGGAATTAGCTATGACGCATCGCTTCGAAAAAATAGGACGTGAGACTTCTCTGAGCGATAAGTGCTATCTGGCGCTTATTGAATTCATCGAACAAGCCCCCATACACGACAACAAGATGCCGTCCGAGGAAGATCTGTCGGAAATGCTTGGAGTCAGCCGTACTACAGTACGGGAGGCAATGCGTCAGCTAGTTGCTGAAGGATTTCTTACCCGAATTCCAGGCCAGGGGCATTATGCTCACCCTTCTGTAAGCAAACTGAAAAACAGAATTGATTTGTTTCCTGATATTTATCGACTATTGGACAAATACTACGGCAATGCAACCCTTGCGATAACGGATGTAGCAGTTTGCTCACCTTCAGAGGAATGCAGGGAATGTTTCAAAAAGGAAGGGGATAATGTTGACGAAGTCTATTATATGCGCTGGGTATATTCAGCCAACGGTAACCCGAAGTTTGTCGGTTTGCTGGAGTTTCCGGTTCAGTATATTGTGAAACCTTTGGAAGACCTTGAGTCAGTTAAGGGGTTGCCTGAATTCTCCACCCAGTATATGGAGAATCTGATAACTCATTGTACCATGACCTTAAATGTGTGCGAAAATAGTGAGGCTTCACGAATATTAGGACAAACAGATAAATGTGCTCTATCCTGGAGAGAGTCTATTTATAATTTAGACGATCTTCTGGTCGGCTTCGGCAAAATATATTTTAGTCCGGATGAAATAGGCTTAACGATAAATGCTGCACTCACGCGCAATATCCTTTGAGCTGCAAGAGATTATGCTGCCGTTAAGATACTGCTCGATTTTTCTAAATTTCCCGCCTGCCATTTACTCTTTTTCTCAAAGTCCTCCGGCAGTCTTATTTTTTTAGCTGTCAACCTTACGGGGAGGAGATTTCGTCGGGCTGAGATCCTTTTCAACTAACTCCACAGCGCGTCTCACCATATCGCTGAGCAAGAAGTCACCGGTTCCGACAACATAGGTGTTGCAGCGGCTGACCGGCAGCAGGATTCTCCTGGCAGTGCTTTGGCCTATGGCAAGAGCTATGGCCGGAGAGATTTCTCCGTGCAGAGCATCAGCAACAATGATCCCCAGCGGACCGATGATGTAGTCGGCATCCCTGCAGTTAACTATGACTGCATTTTCACCGGTCGCAACTGCATCCGGTTTAGCGTTTAGCATGGTGGAGCTAGCTATACTGTTGGTCCCTACGGCGACAATCTCAGCCTTTATCAGAGCTGCTCTCAATTGCTCCACAATTGCCCGGCCCATGCCGCCGCCCTGACCATCTATTACCAGGATTTTCATCTTTGCTCAGTCCTTCAGCAGATATTTTCTCACATACTAGCACAGACCCGGCGGCTGATCATTGTTTTGTGGGTAGAGAGATCAGCTTGGCTTTCCGGAGAGCAAAGATAAGTGCAGGAATCAGCACTAACTGCAGGGCGATTCCCGGCAGGGCAGTGATGAAAAATGCACTGAGCCAGATCTGCAGGGAGTAAGTGCCCAGGTTAAAGATCAGCGCATTGACGAGTCCTGCCAGTACACGCCCGGCCAGCATGGCGCCGATCAGAGCAATAAAAACAGTGGCAGTCTGGCTTCTGCTTTTTACAAAGCGGATCAGCAAACCGGCCACTAAACCATATACGGCAAGCTCGACCAGCATACCGGGCAGAATGGGTGCAGGCGGCATACCGGTCAGTATGCTGGAGAGCAGGGGTGTTGCAAGACCCGCCAGCAGACCGTAACTCCAGCCGCAGACTAAACCACAGAAGAGGACAGGCAGATGCATGGGTAAAAAGATACTGCCTGCATTGGGGATGGCATGGAAGGCCAGGGGCAGAACGATACCGAGTGCAATCAGAATCCCGGTAAGAACCATGTTTTTTGTTTTGATGTTTCCAGTTGTCATCGTTTTCCTCCAAAAAGAAAAAACCACAAAAGCAGCGCCAGCTTCAAGCTGTCAATTACCTTCATGGTTTTTATGGTTTTATGAGTATTTTTCAGTCTTCAGTCTGCCTTCGTGGCAGAGATTTACTGACTATTGTGCCCAGTGTCGGCTTTTGTGTCAAATGGCTGCAAAGATACTCTTTTGTCCAATTTCTTCTTTCGTGTATATTATTCATCTTCTGTGAGATAATTAAGATTCAATTATGAAAGGACCAGTTAAATGCCGTCGATCGATGATACCGCCTTATATGCCGAAGACCAGGTGACAGACCAGGCGAATAAAGGGCTAAGCATCTCTTTGCCCTATCGCCCTCCCTATCGTTTTCAGGCTATGCTTTCCTTTCTGGAGGGCAGAGCCATTCCCGGCGTGGAGTTAGTTGCCGATGATGAATACAGCCGCACTGTGCGCCTGGCTGACGACAAGGGCAAAGAGCTTTCCGGCTGTCTGCGAGTCGGTCATGATGTTGAAAAGCAGGCTTTGACAGCGACAGTCAGTGAAAGCTTGCGCCCTGTGTGGCCCCGGATCAGGGAGCGGCTGCGCAATCTTTTTGATCTGGACTGTGATCCTGAGATCGTCTATGCGGCTCTCAGCTCCATGAAGGAAATCGTCCCGGCCGCCTTAGTCCCGGGCACCAGAGTACCCGGCAGTTTTGATGCCTTCGAGATGGCGGTCAGGGCCGTGCTGGGCCAGCAAATATCTGTCAAAGCAGCCAGCACCTTGGCGGGGAGACTGGTCGATACTTTTGGGACAGAAGTTGAGACGGATATAGCGGGGCTGAAGCGGCTTTTCCCCCGGCCGGACCAGATAGTCCGTCTGGGAGAGGACATTGAAAACCAGCTGGGGGCCCTGGGTGTCGTCAGGACCCGGTCCAGAACAATTTATGAACTGGCTAAGGTTTTTGCAGAAGGCAGCATTGATTTTTCCGCTTCTGCCCAAGTGGAAACGGAGATGAAAAAGCTGCTGGCTATCCGGGGCATAGGACCCTGGACGGCCCAGTATATAGCTATGCGTACTATGGGCTGGAAGGATGCTTTTCTGGAAACGGATGCAGGGATTAAAAAGGCACTCAGTCCCTATTCTCCCAAAGAAATGCTGGAGCTGGCAGAGGCCTGGCGCCCCTGGCGCAGCTATGCAACCGTGAATCTGTGGAACTCACTGTAGGCAAGAAGAGGAGCTGAAGCAGGATGTATTATTCAACAGAGTATTAGTCACCCTTAGGTGTTTTTAGCCTGGCAGCAGATGGCGAAAGCCTTGTGGGAGCCTGGCTGGAGGAGCAAAAATACTTTGGAGCTTCTCTTCTGGCAGCTGCTGTGAAAGATGACAGGCTGCCCGTCTTTGCTCAAACGAAAGCCTGGCTGGACAGATATTTTGCCGGGCAGAGACCGGAAATATCCGAGCTGCCCCTGGCTCCGGCCGGTACAGATTTTCGCCAGGCAGTGTGGCAGATCCTCTGCCGGATTCCTTATGGCCAGCTGCTGACCTATGGGGAGATAGCCCGGATGATGGCTGTTATGCTGAATAAAAAGACCATGTCCAGTCAGGCTGTGGGTGGTGCTGTCGGGCACAATCCTATTTCCATCATTATTCCCTGCCACCGGGTTGTGGGTGCCAAGGGCAACCTGACCGGTTATGCCGGAGGTATTGAGATTAAGGTCAAACTTCTGGAATTGGAAGGTGTCGATGTGTCGGCCCTGACAATGCCCAAGGCAAAGTGAAAGTAAAGTCCGGACTGCAGAGAAAAGATCTAACAGATTGGAAAAGTCCGAGCTTAAAGCAGATGCAGCAATATAACTTGGAGGGTTGACAGGCAGTCAGCTTGATCTGAAGCAGACAGCAATTACTTTACTGTTTTGAGATAAGTGCCTTGAGCTCCTCAACGGAGAGGGCTTTCCCACCAGCGTAGACAACTTTTTCATCGATGACCAGGGCAGGGGTGATCATGACCCCATAGCGAACGATTTCAATGAGTTTTCCCTCACTGGTGACTTCAGCAGCCAGCTTCAATTTCTGCAGAGCGGTTTCCAGATTCTCTTCAATAATTCGGCATTTAGAGCAGCCTGTGCCCAGGATCTTAATTTTCATTTACCTGTCCTCCTGTGAGCCGTCAGGCCTGTCTTCACGAGCCTTGATTTCCAGGAATTTTCTGGCGGCCTTGCTTTTTTCAAGATCCAGCTTGAGGGTAGGATAGTCGGAAATGTTAGCGATGATTTCGGCCAGAATGTCCTCGTGCAGTTTTTCGTTGAGGCTTAAGGAATAAAAAGTGTATTGTTCTCTTCGCTCATCTTTTACCATGCCCATATCCCTGAGCCGGGCCAGGTGCTTGGAAATATTGGGCTGGGAGATGCCGGTGATACCGGTCAGTTGGCAGACACAAAAATCATTGTGATACAGGAGCACCATAATCCGCAATCTGGTTTCATCGGAGAGTAATTTGAAGAAATTAAGCAGTTTGTCCATATTTTGTCCTTTCGCGAGATTGATCATCTCAGTGTCATCTTGGTGGTGACGACTTCCTTCCAGGCAGCGAAGATGGGCCTGATTATCTGGGGACCGATTTTGGAGATGATGACCAGTTCTGATTTATCCTTACACCTATCGCTGGCTTTGAAGTCGATGATGTCATTGACGACGTCAAGCTGCCGGCAGCCGGTATCCAGCTGGACAAAACCCTTTATCCTGTAGCTGTCCTTCTTGATAATATTCAAAAACTTCAGCAGTTTCTCCTGGCTGATTTCATCTTCGTAAGTCAGGGTCAGGGTCTTGGGCCGGTTCTCTGGAGTGTTGCTGGTATCTTCAGACTCCACCCAGCCGGCGGCCAGCAGGTTTTTAGTCAGGAAGTCATAGTCATAGCTGCCCTTATCGGATTCGACAATATCTGCTGTCTGGTTAATCTCCCGGATTTTCAGCTTAATCTGAGCCAGCTTTTCCGCAGCGATTAAATCTACTTTGGAGATGATGACCAGATTGCTGAACATGAGCTGCCTTTTTACAGTTTCTATCTCCTCAAGCTGGAGGAGAAAGTGGGCTCCGTCCACGATGGTGATGGCTCCACTGTAGTCGTAGACGTTACCTTTGACGGCCTCTACAGCCTCGAGAAACTCACCAATGTTTGACGGATCAGCCAGTCCTGAACTTTCTACAAAAACATATTCCATCTTTCTGTCCACCATCTCAACCAGGGCGGAGACAAAGCTGAGCTGGAGGCAGGAACAGAAGATAGACCCCCGGTTTAATTCGACCAGCTCCATGCCCTCCCTTTGAATGATAGTCCCATCGATGCCGACCTTGCCGAACTCATTCATAATTACTGCAACTTTTTTATCCGATAAATCGTTTAAAACGCTGCTGAGAAAAGTAGTTTTGCCGGCTCCCAGGAAACCGGTGAGCAGGTAGAGTTTTGTTTTCTGTGTCATTTTTTACACTCCTGAAAATTGTTGCATCAGTTTAGATTATGGCTCCGAAGATCAGTCCCGCCAGGGTAGACATAAGAACAACCAGAGAAACATAAACGAGGGTCTTTTTGTTGCCCAGAATACTTCGGATTACCAGCATGCTGGGCAGGGACAGGGCCGGTCCGGCCAGAAGGAGGGCAAGGGCCGGACCCTGACCCATGCCGGCTCCCAGCAGTCCTTGTAATATAGGCACTTCCGTTAGTGTGGCAAAGTACATCAAGGCTCCGGCCAGGGAAGCGAAGAAGTTAGCTCCGAGGGAGTTGCCGCCGACTACAGCTGCTACCCAGGCTGAGGGAATAATTCCTTCACTGACACCGGGCAAGCCGAACAATAGCCCTGAGATCAGGACACCGGCGAAGAGGAGGGGTAAGATCTGCAGGGCGAAGTTTACAGTTTCATCCAGCCAGGATTTTCTGTCCTTCTGATCCAGCCATTTGACGGCCGCATAGATGATGACGACCAGAAGTATTGCAGTGATGATCCATTTGTAAGTGAAGACAAAGCTGGCCGGGCCGGTCCCGCTGGCAGGCTCTTTCCAGTTGGCGAAAAGCAGGAGACCGATCATGGCGGCGACAAAGATAAAGGTCTGCCAGAGGGCTTTGGATTCTGCATCCTCATCAATGATCAAAGCCTGATCAGAAGCTTGCAGCAGGCTGACTCGCTCTGCCTCTTCCTTGCGGAAAATAAGCTGCATCAATAAGCCGATGACGATACTGAAGATGATGGCAGCTATGGTTCTGGCCAGACTCATTTTCCAGCCCAGGACATTGGCTGTAATTAAGACTGCGGTTATATTAATAGCCGGGCCTGCATAGAGGAAAGTTGTCGCCGGCCCGATGCCGGCTCCTTTGGCGTATATGCCGCCGAACAAAGGCAGGATGGTACAGGAGCAGACGGCGAGGACAAAGCCGGAGACGGAAGCGGCGGTGTAGGAAAGCCACTTTTTTGCACTAGCGCCAAAGTATTTGATTACTGAATCCCGGGAAATAAATACGCTGATGGCTCCGGCTATGAAAAAGGCCGGCAGCAGACACAAAAGCACATGTTCTCGGGCATAGTCTTTAAGCAGGGCCAGGGCTGACAGAAGAGCTGACCGGAAGCTTGCATTTTCAATCGGCAGGAAATAGGCCAACAGGAAGACTCCGACAATAATAGCAAGACTCTTTTTTGTTTTTTTACTCACTGGTCCTTCCTCCGGAGGGTAGTAAAGCTGGTTGGTTATAACCATATGCCCATATACGCATATTAGTAACACAGCTAGATTAACAATGCTCAATTCAGAAGTCAAGACCCTCTAAGTCAATCTTGTTTGATGGACAAATTCTGTCCAGACCCTTGGCATAGAATATAAGTATAGCTAGGAAAAGCAATATTCCTATCAGTACAGAGCAAAGATTAGTCTAGCCGGATATTGCCTGGAGGTAGACAATGAAGCTCAATAATTCTACTGGCGTGATCTATTGTCTCTACCCTGCAGATAGTGCTGGGGCAGAGCAGGTCTACATTCAAAAAAATCAAGTATCGGGTTCCCCCAAAAGAAGAATCGACCTGTTCCAGAGTGAAAGGGCGGCCTGTAGCTGGCTGGAACAGGAGAAGGCAGCCTTTGTGCTGAATGGCAGAGGGGGTGTATCTGCCAATTACGGGAAGCTCCTGCCGGGGAAAATCAGCTTAGACCGGCTGGCGGCGATCATCCGTGCGGATGAGCAGATTTGCTGCCTGACCTTCATTGATGAAAACTGTGTCCGACGTCTGTACTTCAGAGATGAGTTCAGTTCTTGCTGCCTGCACTTTGCCGGCTCCGACAGACAGATTGATCCGGAGGAAACTCTCTATGCTGTGGTTAAATACGGCAGCCTGGGCGGCAAAGATTCCGGTCTGAAGCCATATAGTTATATTACTTATCCGGAGATAGGCTATCCTTTGTTTACCGGTGAGTCCTGCCGGCGGGCCAGTGAATTTTTGGCCCACAAGGCTGATCCGGACTGTTATCTGGAGCCGGTGACCCTGGCTGGTATTTACCGGAGGGTCAAAGATCTGAAGAAAGATCCGGGCAGCTTTATTTTTTGTCAAGAAAAAAGTCCTCACTATATACTGAGAAGAAAGGACTTAAGCAGAATAGTCGCAGGCTCAGGCTTCTAGTAATTAAGCTGAATGCAGGCAGAGGGACGGGAAGGAAGGACGGAGGTCGCTATGGGGGGAGAAATACCGGCAAGGTCTAAACAAAGCCGCCGCTTAATCGCTATATTTGAACGCTTAAACAACGGCGAAGCAGTCAATAAATCCGCTTTAGCGCAGGAATATAATGTCAGCGAAAAAACGGTGCAAAGAGATCTCGATGAATTAAGAGCTTATTTTGCCGATTCTTATCGCTGCAATACCATTCACTATGATCGGGTGAGCAACAGCTACTCATTGGCCAAATCTGACCAGGGCTGGTTAAGGAATGTCGATGTTTTGGCTCTGTGCAAGGTGCTCCTGGAGAGCCGGGCCTTTAATAAAAAGGAAATGAATGAGCTGATAGATAAGCTTCTGCTGCAGATTTCACCGGCCGACTGCCCTCATGTTGAAAAACTGATCGGCAAAGAACGCGTGTCTTATGTCGAACCCCGGCATGGCAAGGACCTGCTTGAGCTCATCTGGCTTTTGTCGGAACATATTACCGAGCAGAATATTATTGAAATAAAATATTGCCGTCAGGACGGCAAAGCTATTCAGCGAAAAATTGAAGCTGTCGGTATTCTTTTTTCCGAGTTTTATTTTTATCTGCTGGCCTATATTCCGGGCCAGCGTGACCACCCCTATACCTATCGAGTCGATCGCATTGAGAGCATCAGGGACGGTTTCGGGACTTTCAGCATTCCCTATAAGGATCGTTTTCAGGACGGTGAGTTCAGGGACCGGGTTCAATTTATGTACTCGGGTTCCTTGCAGACAGTAGTCTTCGAATATTCCGGGCCATCTCTGGAGGCGATTCAGGACCGCCTGCCCACTTCCAGGATTATCAAGGAAGAAGACGGAGTCTATACCATTATGGCAGAGTCCTTTGGCGACGGGATCTACATGTTTCTGGATGCCCAGGGAGACAAAGTCCGCATCTTGAGCCAGCAGGGCGAAGGAGGGGACAGCAAAGACCCGGCCGATTGTAGTTAAGGAAGGAAGTAATGCCTGCCACTAAGCTCTTTTTCGGATGACTGTTTTCTCTGCGTATTTACCATAGAAGTGATAGCCTGATCCGCCCTGACTGATCAGGTCCAGTAACTGGTCCGCTTTTGTGACCTGGATTCCGCCCAGGATGCTGACTCCTCTGGCGAAAAAGGTGTCCGGCAGCATGCTGGCAGTAGGTCCGGTGACAATGATCTCGGCTCCTTCCTTGGCCAGATCCAGGAGCTGGTCGATCGAGTCGTTGAGAACCGTCACACCGGTCACAACCAGCAGGTCTGCTTCAGGTACATAGAGAGGGGCATCGGCTGCCGGCGCGTAATGATCCAGCTCCTTACCCTTTAAAGTCCTAACATCCTGTTCCAGCACCTTAAAGTCGGCGTCTTCCTTGATCAGCTTCCGCAGCATGGGAACCAGGGCACCGACAACAACGGTTTGTCCATAATCCTTAACGTCAACCTCGTCAAAGGCGTCGGCAGCATAGATCGTTTCGTAATCATCTGATGCTTCTTCAGCCCAAATGGCCATGCTTAAGGCGTTTAGGGCAGCTATGCCCAGGGATTTTCTGAGCAAATTATCGGAAGCAAGGTCATCCAGATACCTGGTCACGGGCTGCTGATTCAGTTTTCCGGACAGGGGCATGGCTTTGGCCGAACTGGGGCAGCAGACAGCTTCAGGCATCTCTTTTACAGGGGTGAAACTGAGGCCGCCATGTCCGGTTGATAATTTAACTCCTGTAAAGAAGAGACCCAGGACAGCCCGCTCTACGGTTATGTCCTTGATCCGCGAACCTAATTTATCTTTCACCAGTGATATTGATTCCGCTAAGATTCTGTTCATGTCGATACACCTCTTTACCCGGCTAACTGATATCAAGTATACACAGGAGCAGAAAATCTTTAAAGATTCGTATTGTCTTTAGTCAGAGGTGTTCTATTTCTTATGTTTAAGGCATAACACCCTTAAACATAGGCCTAATAAATAGTTAGACTAAATTACTATGATTTTGAGTTGCGGACTAAGGACTGGAAAATACAAGTCTAAATGGGCTAGTATGTTCATCACCTGCAAATAATGTGTTTGACAAGTATGCAAGATTTACCTAGTGGGAAAATCAAGTTTGCAAACACATGTATTAATAGATCTACATGTACTATCATTGTTATCAAAAAATTGTGTAGGAAGTTTATATGCTAAGTTTCATTAAATCAAAGCAAGCGTGTACAGGCTGCGGAGCTTGCCAAGCAGTTTGCCCAACCGAGTGCATTACTCTTGATATAGATGAAGAAGGCTTTTGGTACCCAAATGCTGGCTCTGCATGCATAGACTGTGGCAGGTGTGAAGAAGTTTGTCCTATTGTGAACCGTGTCCCTGTAGACGATACTAAGCAATATTGCGTTGCAGGCAGGCATAACAATACTGATGTGTGGTTAGCAAGTACATCAGGTGGAGCTTTTTCTGCTATTTGCCAGGCATTTGAAAATCCCGCAATTGCAATATTTGGAGCTAAACATCTTGACAAAAGTAACGTTATTCATGATTTCGTAACTAACATAAATGATATTGATTGCTTTAGAAAATCGAAATATTCGCAGAGTAACATGAGCGGCAACTATTGCAGCATTAGGAGATTTCTTGAAGAAGGGCGCAGAGTGATTTTCTCGGGGACACCTTGCCAGGTCGCTGGAGTTAGAAATTTTCTGAACAAGGACTATGATAATTTACTTTGTATTGATCTCATTTGCCATGGTGTCGGTAGTCCTGGGATATTTGACAAATATATTAACTATCTGGAGGGAGCAAATGATTCAGAAGTTGTGTCTTTTGAATTCCGGTCTAAAAGAATTGTTAAAGGTCTTTTGAATCAAAACATCACAAGAACCAAATTTGTTGATGGACGAATTCTAGAGAATAAGAATGATATTTTTTATCAAGCTTTTATACAAGCTCTAATCCTTCGACCTTCTTGTGGAGAGTGCATTTTTGCGAAGACAGATCGAGTAGGTGACTTGACCATTGGGGATTTGAATAATATGCAAGCATTTTTGCCTGAATCAGACAAGTGTGTTAATTATTCCACAATCATTGTGAACACTGAAAAAGGCGATACTATTATGAAAAAGTTAAATGAATACATGGATCTGTACCCTGTTGATCTGGATGCTATTGCAAAATACAATTCAGCTCTAATTTCATCAACTCAAATGAACCAGAAACGAGCTGACTTGTTTGTAGACTTAAGACACGGCTATCCTATAAATGAAGTTCTTGAAAAATATATAACAGAGGTGTCTTAAGCAACTATTCCTGAACATTTCGCAACGTCACAATGCCAGTATTAAGCCGGTATCATTACACCTCGTAGAGATCTCTCAATAAAAAGGCCAAAATATATTTTGGACGCTCTTTATCAGAAAACGGATCACAACAATATAAGTTTTCAATATTTTTCTTTCTCTGCAAGACTGTGTTTCGATGTATAAAAACATCATCTGCAACCTTTGACGTAGATAAATTATGTGATAAAAGACTTGCAAATGTCTTCTCCAGGTCTGAACTATGCTCTAAATCATACTCACGAACAGGTGCCAACAATTTCCCCACTGCTTCTTTTACATCTGTACGGTTAAGATGCTTATAGAATAAGTCGATAATTTTAACATCGCTATAGGAGATAAAAGCTGAACTTATTGAGAGTTTTTGTGCTATTTCAATGCTATTGACAGTTTGCAAGTAACAATCATGTACTTCGCTCAGTTCCACAGGCCAATCGTTTGCAGCAATTTTCAAAATTATATTGTTTTTTCTTGAATACTCATTAACTTTATTAACGGCATCAAGGAAAGATTGTGACCTTACATCACTTAAACTGGATAACGCAATGATTTGATTATATTTTTTCATCGTAAAAATAATATCTTGATATCTGATCGCCTTTAAAATATCTTGAATACAATCAATATGTTTATGAAAAAAATTATATTCCTTGCCTGTAGCGAAAAGCTGAATAATTACTAAATTCGTAACATTGTCGAATTTCAAGTTTAGTTTTTCCGCTTGAGAGATAACTTGAGCATTATCGCCGGAGAGGCCTAACACTAAATCCTGTAGAAACCTCTTTTTCATTCTATAGTTATACTCATCCATTCGATCGAAACTGAGCAGACTGACACAGAGAGCTTTAATAGTCTGGTCAATCAATAATTGATTGACATCAGATACAGGTTGTTGCATATTTTTAATAATAATCAAACCATAGTACGCGTAATTCTGAACAATAGGAATGATTAAATACGAAATCCCATTTAAAACAATAGAGTTAACTCTATACATATCAGATAGATCCTGCGGAAGATATTCCTTGATCGATTCTGTCAACTTACTATTATCTTTTATGTCTAAGATATCAGTCCCGTATATACAGATGTGATTATGATTGTAAAACGATATTTCTTTCTCTAATAGTCTTGACAGAACGTCTAACAAGCCAGTGTAGCCGTCGTCAGAAGTTTGAAGCTGGTTGATATATGTTTCATACAAGGCAATGGTGTTTTGGAGTTTTGTAACTTCCCTGTCTAATAAACGATCCACTACTACTTCGATAACGCTCGAATAGGATACTGAATCAGGCATAACAATCAGAGGCAGTCCTAGTTCGTCACAGAGATTTAAGAGTTCATTTGACAAATTGGATCGGGATCCGGAACGAACGACATTAAAAAGAATAAGCGCAGCTACATTATATTTTGCTAGCAATCTTACAACTCTAAGCTGCTTATCAGTATCCCCTGCAATAGCATAGAAAGAAGTTAGCGCTATCAGGTTCTCTTCCAGGAAATCTTCAGCGTCTGGAATTTCAAGCACAGTTATGCTTTCTATGGGATTAGATAATCCTTTATGACCGGCAACAAGTTCTCCAAGACTAATAGGGTGTTGGAAAAGTGCATTTTGTACAGTAAACATGTTGTAACAACCTCTTACATGGGTTAAGTGCATATATCACAAGCTGGAAAATGAGCAGTGGCACATAGAAGTATAATAATTCATTCAGTACAATAAATACAAGCTCTTCAATCATGTATCTTCACATTTTGACTGTTTTTATGGTGTATTTACTAAAGGACGTATTACAGTCACATTTCAGTAAAATGCGTGTTCGTGGTAAAAGAAGTTTGTCTAGGCAGAAGAATTATTAAAATTTTTGGAGGTATGTATGCCAACGATGAAGTTAGAAAATCGACAACAAGTTGAAGATTTTGTTCGAGGATGTACTTTTTTTGGTACCGGAGGAGGAGGGCTACCGGAGAATGGAATTGATTCTCTTATGGCTGCTTTAAACGATGGGCATGAGATTGGATGGGTCGATGCGGAGAGTATTCCTGATGATGCCATGAGTGTTTGTCCATTCTTAATGGGATCAATAGCGCCGCATACAGAAGACACTATAAAAGAAATGTCATCTTATGGTATGACAGATGAGACAAGTGTGAATCCAGAGAGAGATCGTATGAGTAAGGCGATCGGTGAACTTGAAGAATATACTAAACAAAAGTTTGACGTTATTGTCCCGATAGAGCTTGCCGGAGCAAATGCGTCCGCAGCCATTGCCGCTGGTGCTCAGAGAGGTATGGTTACTGTAGACGGAGATTATACTGGCAGAGCAATCCCTGAAATTGTCCAAATTACATATAATTATGATGGACATAAGCTTGCTCCAATCGCTTCAGTTGATGAATGGGGCAACGTCTGTATTATCAAAAATGCAATCAATCCACGTACAACTGAACATCTGGGCAAACTGATCAGTGTTGCCGGCTATGGCTTAGCTGGACAAGCTGGGATGGCTTTAGAAGCCAGTAAGATGAAAAAAACTGTGATTAAAAATACCTTAAGTGAATCTTATGAAGCGGGCAAGCTTTTGCGTGAAGCTAAGGAAGCAGGGAAAGACTTTGTTCAGGAGTTAATGACCTTTCTGGGAGGATATGTAATAGGTCGCGGTGTCATTGTTGAAAAAGATGATCGTGATACTGATGGCTATTATTGGGGAACATATACAGTTGATTGCGGCGAAGAAGAGCTTAAAGTTTGGTTCAAAAATGAGAACCATGTTTTGTGGAAAAATGGATCTCCCTACATAACTAGTCCGGATCTTATATGTGCCATTGATACCGATACTGGTGAACCTGTTCCTAACCCTTCATCCTACGAAGGACAGAATGTCGCTATTGTTGCTTTAGCCTGTAAGGATGAACAGAAAAACAGCACTTTGTTAACACCGAGATATTTCGGCTTTGATATTGATCATGTACCGATTGACAGTGTAATTAAAGAAAGATAGCTTGTTTGCCAAATCCTGCATTATTGAAATATTTTCAATAATGCAGGAAATAGTTAGTTCACATGAAAGGACATATGCGATGGGTCGATATATCGGGAAAAGGATACTGCAAAGCCTCTTAGTTATTCTAGGCGTCTCTATATTAATATTTATATTGTCTCGTGTTATTCCCGGAGACCCAGGAAGGCTGGCTCTGGGGCCGAGAGCTACACAAGAAGCTGTTGATGCCTTGAATAGAGAACTATATGTGGATAGGCCCTTACCTGTACAGTATGTTTATTGGTTACGCGATGTATTTAGAGGCGATTTAGGTACTTCAATAATAACACGCAGATCTGTGAGCCTGGATGTTAAACAATTTCTCCCCGCTACAATTGAGTTAATGCTCTTTGCCGGCTTATTTATGACCCTTGGAGCCATCTTCTTAGGTAAAAAAGCAGCAAAACATAGAGATGGTGTTATTGATGGATTGGTTAGATTTTTGTCCTATGCAGGAATTGCTATGCCTGCATTTGTTGTAAGTATACTTTTATTACTCCTTTTTGGTCACTTTTGGCAAGTTATTCCTGTTTTAGGACGCCTGAGTCCTGGAGTGGCTGCCCCAAATCGTGTGACGGGTTTGTTTTTTATAGATTCCTTATTAGCAGGACGATTTGCAACAGCCTGGGATGCATTTTTACATATATTGCTGCCTGCTTTTGCATTGTCCTTAGGGGGGATGTTTCAAAATGCGCGTTTGATGCGAAATGCTTTGGTTGAAAATTCAGGTAAAGAATATATGACAGTATCCCGTTCTTACGGATTGCCAGAGAAGAGATTACTTAATAGATATTTAATGAAGCCGTCTTCAGGATCCGTCATAACTGTAATGGGATTAGACTTAGCTGCTATGTTGGGAAACGCTTTCCTTGTTGAAAAAATATTTAATTGGCCTGGCTTATCAAACTATGGTGTCAATGCAATGCTTAACAAGGATTTAAACGCGATAGTTGCTGTGGTCATAATAATCGGAATAATATACACAATTGTGAATATTATTGTTGATATGATTGTCGCTTATCTTGATCCGAGAATCCGCCAAAAGAGAGTAGCTTAAGGGGGATATGTAATGAACTCAAACAATTTACAACACGATTCTGCGGTGCTTAAAAAAAGCTGGATAAAGACTTCAACCAAAGAGAATTTAAAAATATACTGGTACAATTTTCGCCGCAACAAATTGTCATTGATAGGATTGATAATTGTTTTAATATGTATATCACTTGCTCTATTCCCTCAGCTGTTTGCTCGATATCCTGCTCATGTTGAAGCGTTTGTTGATTACTCAAATGCAAGCAAAGGGCCTAGTTCTGAATTTTGGTTCGGAACTGATAATTATGGGCGAGATATATACACCAGAGTGATTTATTCCTTTCGTGGTGCACTTGTAATGGCTATCGTGGTACTTGCGATATCAGTACCCATAGGAACTACTTTGGGTTTGATAGCTGGCTATTTCCAAGGCACAATTGTCGATACAATTATAATGAGATTGACTGATATCTTCCTTGCAATACCACCGCTGATTTTGGCTATGTCTATTGCCTCTTTGCTTGAACCGAATATGACCAATACGATGATAGCGATTACCGTTTCCTGGTGGCCCTGGTATACAAGATTAGTTTATACAAATGCTGCAAGTCACTCTCAGGAATACTATGTAAAAAATGCCGAATTAATTGGAGCATCAACCCCTCATGTGCTCTTTAAAGAGGTTTTACCAAATTGCATGTCTCCAATATTGACAAAAATGGCTTTAGATGTTGGTTGGGTTATTATTCAGACAGCATCCCTCAGCTTTGTCGGTTTAGGAGAGCAACCACCACATCCTGCTTTTGGCCAAATGATTTCAGATGGATCTAACTATCTTCCCGAACAATGGTGGCAGACAATATTCCCAGCTTTAGCAATAATCTTTTTGGTATTGGGCTTTAACTTTGTCGGTGATGGTATTAGAGATATGTTCGATAAAGGGAGTCAGTCATGAGTAAAGAAAAACTGTTAGATATTCAAGACTTACGTGTCTGGTTTAAAACATATAGAGGTTACTCCAAGGTATTAGATGGTGTTAACTTTCATGTTAATCAAAAGGAGAAAGTTGGATTAGTAGGGGAATCCGGTTGTGGCAAGACCACTACTATGAAAGCTGCATTACGTTTACTGGAAGGAACGAGTGCCTCAATCAGAGAAGGCTCAAAAGTTCAATTTTCAGGCCAAGACGTACTTAGTATGGATAATGATGAGTTGCTTGACTATAGGAGAAATCATGTATCTATGATTTCACAATCGCCGATGTCTGCGTTAAACCCGGTATTTACTATCGGAGAACAAATGATGGATGTTGTCAAGTATTCTGACCGTGTTAAATCGGGTAATACTAAAGAAATGGAGGAAGTGATAGTTGAAGCTGTTAATAGCGTTATGATTCCGGATCCTGCCAGAATTATGAAATCATATCCGCATCAACTATCCGGAGGAATGCGCCAGCGTATATGTATCGCAACTGCACTTGTAAAGCCATGTGAGTTATTGATTGCAGATGAACCTGGCACTGCATTAGATGTAACTGTAGAAGCACAAATTAATGATATTCTGCGCAAACTGGTTGATGAAGGCGATAGCTCTTTGGTCATGATTACACACTCCCTTGGCGTTGTGAGAGATCTTGTAGATAAAATTTATGTTATGTACGCAGGTGAAATAGTAGAAATTGCTCCTACCAAAGAATTATTTCATAACCCCCGCCATCCATATACAGAAGGTCTCTTAGCAAGTGTTCCCCGTCTTACCGGAGGGGGACTAAGTGCAGGAATATATGGCTATGTACCTGATTATTTTGATCCACCTTCAGGATGCAGATTTGCTAATAGGTGCAAGTACTGTACAGATGATTGCTTGAAAGAAAAACCTCCTATGGTAGAAGTTTCTCCTGGTCATTTTGTTACTTGTATCAGATGGCAATAGTCTCATAGATGAAAGGGAAAGAATATATGAGTAAATCCTTGTTGGAATTGAAAAAATTGGTTATGCATTTTCCTGCTGGAAAAAACCAAGTGGTTCGTGCTGTTGACAACATTGATTTGTCTGTCATAGAAGGTGAAGTCCTAGGTTTAGTCGGCGAGTCAGGTTCCGGGAAAAGCACAATAGCATACACCGTTATGGGAATGTATAATCAGACGGATGGAGAAATCGTATTCGATGGAGATGTTTACACCTCTTCAGATAAAAGAAATAAAGACTTTCATCGTAAGGCTCAGATAGTATTCCAAGATCCGGGTTCCTCACTAAATCCTTATCAGGATGTTCGTACTATCTTGAGTTTACCCCTGAAGGTACACAAGATAGTTCCCAGAAATGAGATTGATAACAAGATACTTGAGATACTTGAGACAGTTGAATTGCCAAGCAACTTCATGTATAAATCTCCTAATGCAATTGGCGGTGGAGAGAAACAGCTGGTAGCAATAGCTCGCGCTATTTGCAGCGATCCTAAGTTTATTGTCTTAGATGAGCCAACATCTTCGCTGGATGTTTCTATTCAGGCAAAAATTATTAATATGCTTATGGGTCTGAAAGAAAAAAATAATCTGACGTATATATTCATCACACATGACTTAGCGGTTATTCGAAATGTGTCTAATCGAGTAGCAGTAATGTATTTAGGGAAAATATGCGAACTATCTCCTACTGAAGAGTTTTATGCTGAACCATTGCATCCATACAGTCAGATGCTTCTATCTGCAATACCTGTAGTATCTGAAGAGGAAGAAAAACTTAAACCTGCTGAAGTAAAAAGTGTTGGTGAAGTGCCGTCACCTGTAGATATTCCACTTGGATGTAGTTTTAATACCAGATGTAAATATGTGCAGCCCAAGTGTTTAGAAGTTGACCCGGAAATGAAAGAAGTAAAACCTGGTCATTTTGTTAGATGTCATCTTTATTCTGACGAATAACATGTACCAGTTTGAAGATTAGTATACACAGCAGATTAATAACGAGAGAAAATAATTTTGTTATTAAAGCAATCCAAGGTCTGTAGAAATGCCTATGTATCCAGAAGCTTACAAATGATATCAGTGATATCAGAACAGAAAGAGAAGGAGAAAAAATGAAAAGAATTGTTGCATTTGTACTAGTTCTATGTATGTCAGTTGTGTTTTTTGCAGGATGCTCTCCTGCTGGACCAGAAACTGACGCCACAGGCACACAACCCGGTACGGGAAAGCGTCAGAGCATTATCCGTCTTACGGCAGATAGTACTCCCACGTTAGATCCTGGATCACATACCGGAAACTCAAGTAGTATTGCTTATGTTAATCTTTACGACACTTTAGTTTTCCCCACAGATGATGGAGTAGCACCGAATCTGGCAGAAAAATGGGACTCTAACGATGAAGGTACCGAATATACGTTCCATCTTAAAAAAGGCGCTAAGTTCCATGATGGATCAGAGGTTACTGCTTCTGACATAGTTTTCACGACCAAGAGAATGTTAACCATGGGCGAAGGATGGGCTTACTTATATGCTGGCATTGTAGATGATGTCATTGCAGATGATGACTATACTGTGACATTTAAACTGGGAATCCCATACGGTCCTTTTGTTGATACTCTAGTACGACTCTATATACTTAATGAAGATCTTGTTATGGCCAATATTGCAGATGGTGCATATGGTGAATTTGGTGATTATGGCAGAGCCTGGCTGCTAGAGCACGACGCAGGATCAGGTCCATATAAAACAACAGAAATGGTGCAGAATGACTATTTCTTAGCCTCACGTTTCGAAGATTGGCATATGGGTTGGGAGGGAAAAAATGATGCGCCCGAACAATTCAAGATTATCTATGGAACTGAAGCGTCTACAGTGCGCACCATGATGTCTACTCAGCAGTTAGAGATTTCAGACATGTGGCAAAGCCCGGAAAGCTTTGAGGCTTTGAGTAAGATTGACGGTGTATCTTTGGTAAATTATTCCACTCGTCTTATGCAAAACGTGATTTTCAATACAACGATTCCGCCTATGGACGATGTGAATGTAAGAAAAGCCATGTGCCACTTGCTCGATTATGACACACTGTTACAAGTTGCTTTCACTGGCTCAAAGCAGCCTGCAGGTCCGGTATCCTACTTTACTGCAGGGCATGTGGACGCTACTCAATATGACTATGATATTGAAAAGGCCAGAGAACTAATATCTCAATCAAAATATGCTGACAACATTAGTGACTATACTCTAGAGTTCTTACAGATTTCGGACAATGAGTTTTTAGAGAAAGTAGCGCTGCAAATGCAAGCTGCAGCTTCTGAACTCGGCATAAAAATTGAAGTAGTAAAAGCAACCTGGAATATTTATCAAGAACGTGTTAGTAGGCCAGAGACTGCTCCTCACATCACTAGCTGTAATTCCGGACCTTCATTCAACGAAGCAGGCGCAACTTTAGAATCTCAATTTCATTCAAAAACCGCCGGTAGCTATGAGAATTCAAGTTGGATCATCTCTGATGAGTTAGATGCAGCAATTGAGGATGCCATGACTACTCAGGATAGAGAACAACGTTTTGAGAAGTATGCTGATTTACAGCACTATGTTACCGATGAGCTGGTTCCAACTGCCTGGCTAGCTGACTTGAATGAGCGAGTTGCTTATCAAGAGTATGTTACCTTACCTGCTGCAGAAGCAAATGCAAGTGGTGAGACAGCTGCATACATGATGGGCTATCCCTTTTTCATGCCCAACATAGCCATTAAGACGGATTAATAATCTGATAAGTTTTGGAATAGCTTATTGATTTCTGCTCGACAAAAGCACTCATCTCAGTTTAGTCGAGGTGAGTGCTTTTTTTCGAAGCGTAAAGGAGTTTATATGAAGATAAAAACAATTATGGCAAACTGCAGCCAAGAGTTCTTCGATTCTCATTCAGAGATTAGAAGGAATATGGCCACTAAAGATATCGAGTTGTTAGTGGCAAATATCGAAAAAGGACCACTATCTCTTGAATCCCCAGTTGACGAAGTTTTTGCAGGACCTTATATCTTAAAGGAAGTTGCCTCAGCTGTTAATGAGGGATGCGATGCAGTTGTGATTGATTGTGCTGCAGATCCTGTTATGAGGGCCGCAAGACATGTTTCCTCTATACCTGTTGTATCCGCGGGAGAAGCTAGTCACCATGCAGCAATGATGTTGTGTGATAAGTTTTCGATAGTAACAACAATGGCAGTATCAGTTCCGATGTTTAAGGAGAACATTGCGAAGTATGGGTATAGCAACCGTGTTGCTTCAATTAGAGCAATAGAGTTGCCCGTCCTGGCCCTTGAAGATATTGAGAAAACTTTTCAAGCTCTCTGCAAAACTTCAGAAATAGCTATTGAAGAAGATGGAGCGGAAGTAATAGTTCTGGGATGCACTGGAATGATGGAAACCAGAGATAGGTTACAGGAGTATCTGCAGATACCGGTCGTTGAGCCTCTTAGCATTGGAATACAATATGCAGCCGCGATGGTCAATACCAATTTGCGGCATAGTCCAATTTGTTACATAAAAGCATCGGACAGTACGGTCGCTCTGATTGGCGATCTATAGTTCTTCATTTAAATACATTTCTGTTATAGAAGAAAGGAAAAAAATAAAAGCATGGAAAAGAAACATACATTGACTAATCGTCAAGAAGTTGAAGATTTTGTACTCGGATGTACTTTTTACGGGACAGGTGGCGGGGGCGATTATGCTGAAGGTGTCGACGCCCTAATGAAGCAACTAAGCAAGGGAAACGAGATTGGTTGGGTTGACGTTGATTCAGTCAATGATGATGAATACTCATGTTGCCCCTTCCTCATGGGCTCTATTGCGCCAGAGACACCAGAGGTAACCCAGGACCGGAAGGATACATACAGATTAGGCGACCGGATAAGTGATAATACCCAAGCTATGGTAGGGGCAGTTAAAGTTCTTGAGGAAATACAAAACCAAGGAGTATCTGTACTAGTCCCAATAGAACTAGGCGGCGGAAACACTGCAGCTTGTGTAGCGGCAGCTGCTGAAATGGGTATCAGCGTCGTGGATGGTGACTATACTGGACGCGCTATTCCTGAGATTCAGCAAACTACACCGTATATCTTCGAGCAGGAACTATTACCAATTGCTTCATTTGACGGATGGAATAATGTGGCGACAATTCGAGAAGCAGCAAACTGGCGAATGGCTGAACGAATTGGAAAAATGATTGCTGAAGGCGGTTATAGCAAATGCGCCCAAGCAGGATTTTTCGCTTCTGCTCCTGATATGAAAAAGTCTGTGATTCGTAATACGCTTACAGAATGTTACAACGTTGGCAAAGCCTTAAGAGAGGCTAGAGAGCTGGGAGAGGATCCTGCTTTAGCGGCAATCAATGTTGTTGGCGGCTGGGTAGTACATAAAGGCAAATTAACTAAAAAAGAAAGTAAAAATGAAAGAGGATATTACTGGGGAATTCATACACTTGAAGGTGTAGATGAGTTTGATGGTCAAGAGTTCAAAATTTGGTTTAAAAATGAGAATCATGTTAGCTGGCTAAATGGTGAGGCCTTCGTCACCAGTCCCGATATGATCCAAGTTATTGATACTAAAACAGGGCAGCCATATACGAACAACAAAATTGAATTGGGTATGGAGCTGACTGTCATTGCAATGCCGGCACGTGAAATATTCCGCAGTGAGCGAGGAATGGATATCTTAGGACCTAGAGCCTTCGGCTTCGATATTGACTACAAGACAGTAGAATCACTTATTAAATAGCTGTCGGTATAGGTTTTCAATATATTACGATGTGATTGTCCTGAATTAAACAATATATCGTATGCAAATAAGCTCATTACTGTGAAACACAGTTACTATTCATTGAATCTGAACATTTGTCTCCTTTGGTGAATGCTTTAGGTCCCCCCACGGCTGACTGCTGCGGGGGACCTAAAAGCAGATTGTCTCTCCGCACCTCGTACTCTGACTGAGTTTCCAGCTTTCCCTTTCTCAAAATATCATTCAAAAGACACTTGATGATGCACCCATGTGCTCATTTAATACGTAAGCGTCAAAGCAAAGGACGGCTAGTCAAGTTATCTTCAGGTTGAGAAAATAGTAGTAAGAAACTGTCTGCTAAGAGTCCGTTGGAGCTATTAAGGGGTATATGAAGGTCTCAGGACCTCCTATAGTGTTTATAGCAGTGCGGAAAGAGGTGGAAGATGGATTGTCAGTCTTACCGAGCTGAAGAAAAACGCCAAGCTGCAAAGCTGGTGGAGGATATATAAGAAAGAAAATCTCGCAATATGAGCGTTGAGGATTGATGCCAGTACCGTTTCTACTCAAAGTCCACCTATTATTGTCCTCAGTGTAGTCATGAGCTGGTGAAGTTAGGCAGCAGTGAGTATAGGCATCTCATGCTTGTGCCATCCAAGGCAGTGGTCATTAAGGACATTGCAGATGTCTGTAAATCGTACTTTGTGAAGCTAACGTTGAGAAAGCAGTCATTAAAGAAGCCATATGCCCTTCCTCTGGCATCCCCGGCAGTATAGCTACAGCATAAGCTATAGCTTAGATAGCAACTGAAAAATTCGTCCAGGCAATCCCTCTCTACCGCACAAGTGGAGACAGCGAAGATACTCTTGTGCTTTACCGGACATTGAGCAACTTTTTATGTATAAGAAAGTGCTAAAGGATAGACTCCCTGATGAGCGTCAGGCGGAACGTTTACTGCATGAAAAACCGATCGCTGAGCAGTTTTTCCGACGATGGGAAGGGATAACTGTTTCGGAAAAATCCGCTCTGGGCAGGGCTGTT
>DIRJ01000042.1:39059-43322 GCA_002427505.1 Mageeibacillus sp. UBA5439 | reverse complement strand
GGATTTTTGCCCTTGGCCAGCATGCGATAAAGGGTGTGGGGACCGATTTTCACTATTTCCTTGCGGGATTTTCCGATAGTGATTTCAGCCAGCGCTCCGGCAATGGAAGCAGGACTGTATCCCAGTTCGGAGTAAAGAGTGATTGCAGCCAGAGAATTGTAGAGATCAAGTACATTTTCCCCGGAAAAAGGAAACAGCTCCGCTCCGGAACCATTCTTCCAGCGCTGCGATGAAATTACCACTCTGTCGGCTGCTGCCATTTCATTGGCGCTGACTGCATCTTCCGGAGCATCCTGCTTTTTTAAGAGAGTCAGCTCATAATCCGCCGGACCGTTTTGCCAGGAACAATGCTTGCAGTGGGCACGGCCGATATGGTGGTAGCGGATGAAATCATCTTCCAGAGGCTGATGGCAGTTGGGGCAGAGGACAACATCACGAATCAGGTTTCTAGTGAACTGTGGCTCACCTGCCAGCCTGGCGATCGAAAAACTCACAGCTTCATGCCCCGCGGCCAGATTGCAGGATAACATGTCATCCGCGTTCAGGATCAGCTTGGTCTCTGCAGGTATATTCTCTTTTAAAACACCGTAAATAAATTCAGCATGGGCGTTCCTGAGATAGGATTCACGAAAAAGATTGCTCACAATGAGATAGTCGGGGCTGATATCAGGAAAAATAACACGGGTAAGGCGCTCATCTATTTCCAGAAAAGCAAGTTTCTTCCTGCGCTTGCCGAAAAATGAGCTGGCTTCGATTAAACTGGTGATAATACCTTCTTCAATATTGCTGCCATAAGCATTATGGGCAAAATCCAGGCCATAGTGATCAGCCATATCAGCTACTAAATTGGATATGGTGGTCTTGCCGTTAGTGCCGGTAATACCGATGATTGTCTCCGGCTTTTCTATGCGGGAAAGGAAGTCGGGGCAGAGGCGTTTGGCCAGCTGACCCGGAAAGTGGGTAGCCTTTAATCCGATTAATTTCATGAAAGCCGTAGTCATGCGAACAATGAAGATTGTTACTAAGAAACGTAAATTACGGTTCTTCATCGCAGATTAACTACTTTCTACACAAACTTGCAAAAATAATTGACGGGGTCACGATTATGAGATAAGCTTATTAAATGTGTCAATAGACCCGTGCGTTTTTTGTTGCGCAATCAAACGTTCTGAAAACAGACGCTTTGATAGGTCGATTATAACATGTAGAGAGATGCCGTCAAGACCGGTCCGCGATGGTTTCTCTATGGGATGACCGGTACAATCGTGTGAGGTGACCACTGATGCCAAAGTCCGTTCAATATGGACGTGTTCAGAGAGTGTCTTATTCTAAGATTGACGAGATTCTCGATATCCCAAACCTATTAGATATTCAATTGAGCAGTTACAATTGGTTCCTTGAAGAAGGACTTATGGAAGTCCTGGAAGAGGCATCACCAATTACTGACTTTTCAGGTGATATCGAACTCTCGTTCATAGACAAAGAATTTGACGTCAACAACCCAACCCATTCCCTGGAGGAATGCAGAGAAAAAGATGCAAACTTCGCATCGAAACTTTACGTAAAAGTCAGGCTTCACGATAAAGCCAGTGACACTATCAAGGATCAGGATGTGTACATCGGGGAATTCCCGATTATGACTGATACCGGCAGCTTCATCATTAACGGAGCTGAGAGAGTGGTAATCAGTCAATTGGTACGCTCTCCGGGTGTCTATTATGGCATTGAACGTGACAAGAACGACAACACTATTTATACAGGACAAATCATTCCCAACCGGGGAGCATGGCTGGAATTTGAAACAGATGCCAAAGGATTGCTTTGGGTCCGCGTAGACCGTGCCCGCAAATTCCATCTGTCAATTTTGCTGCGTGCTTTGGGCCTCGGTAGTGATGAAGAGATTATTTCGGTTCTGGGCGAAGAAGAAGCGCTCATGAATACGATGGCAAAAGACGGCTGCAAGAGCGTTGATGACGGATATCAGGAAATGTTCCGCAAACTGCGCGCCGGAGAAGTTTATACACGCGAAGGCGCCAAGAACTTGCTGCAGAATCTGTTTTTTCAGGCTAACCGCTATGATCTGGCTCACGTAGGTGTCTTTAAAGTTAATAGAAAATTATCCCTGTCCAGGCGTCTGGAAGGACATCGTGCTGCTACTGACATTCTCAGTGAAGATGGTGAAATTCTGGCACTGGAAGGTGATATTATCACGCGCGAAATGGCTAAGGCCATTCAGAACGCAGGTATCAACAGTGTTGATATTTATCCGATTCACAAAATGGGTGACAGTGTCATTCAGTATGATGAAATGCTGCGCGTAGTCGGCAATAATACTGTCAACTTAGAGCAATTCCTCAGCCGCTATTTCACCCGGGAAGATCTGGCTGATTTTGATTTTGAGAAGCTGGGCTATAACGAATATTTCTATACTCCGGTCTTGCGGGATATCGTAGCTCAGGCACGTGAAGCGGAGGATAAAGCAGACGCCCTGCGTCAGCTGCTGCGCGACAATAAATCAGAGCTGATTCCCCGCCATCTCACTGTAGATGATATTTTAGCTTCCTGCAGCTACTTCATCGGTTTGGAGTACGGTGTAGGCGAGCCTGACGACATTGATCATCTCGGCAACCGCCGCATTCGTTCAGTGGGAGAACTCCTGCAGAATCAGATGCGTATCGGCTTCTCCCGCATGGAACGTGTTGTCCGCGAACGCATGCAGACGATCCCGGATATATCGCAGGCCACTCCCAAGGATATTGTAAATACCAGACCTGTTTCAGCTGCGATTAAAGAGTTCTTCAGCTCAAGTCAGCTGTCTCAGTTCATGGACCAGCCGAACCCTCTGGCCGAGTTGACGCATAAGCGCCGTCTTTCCGCTCTGGGCCCCGGAGGTCTGTCGCGTGAACGCGCCAACTTTGAAGTTCGTGACGTACATCCTTCCCACTATGGCAGAATGTGCCCGATCGAAACTCCGGAAGGACCAAACATCGGTCTGATCAACTCCCTGGCCACTTACGCCCGCGTAAACCGCTTTGGCTTTTTGGAAACACCCTATCGTCTCTATGACAAGGAACATAGTGTTGTAACAGACACATTCAAGTATATGACAGCAGATGAAGAGGATTACTTCAATATCGCTCAGGCGAACGAACCCCTTGACACTGATGGTCATTTTATTAACAAAAAAATATCCTGCCGTTATCTGGATGAGTTCCTTGAACTCGATCCTGACCAGGTCGATCTGATGGACGTGTCACCGAAACAGCTGGTTTCAGTAGCCACCTCCCTGATTCCTTTCCTGGGCAACGACGATGCCAACCGAGCCCTGATGGGTTCTAACATGCAGCGCCAGGCAGTGCCGCTGATCAAATCGGAATCTCCGATTATCGGTACCGGTATGGAATATCGGGCAGCCAAGGATTCCGGGGTTTGTGTCGTAGCCAAACATGACGGTGTAGTGAAGAAGGTCAGAGCAGACCATATCGAAGTGGAAAAAGAAGACCTGACCCGCGATCACTACCATCTCTCCAAATACCGCCGCTCCAACCAGGGTACCTGTATTAATCAGCGTCCGCTGGTCAAACAGGGTGAAAGGGTCAAGGCCGGCGATGTAATCGCTGACGGACCTTCAACTGATCAGGGCGAAATGGCTTTGGGCCGTAACGTATTGGTCGGATTCATGCCCTGGGAAGGCTATAACTTCGAAGACGCTGTACTTATCAGTGAGCGTCTGGTGCGCGATGACGTATATACGTCGATTCACATAACTGAATATGAGTGTGAAGCGCGTGATACCAAGCTTGGTCCTGAAGAGATCACCCGCGAAATTCCTAATGTCGGTGATGATGCCCTGAAAGATCTGGATGAAGACGGCGTGGTCCGTATTGGTGCAGAGGTTCATGCCGGTGACATCATTGTCGGCAAGGTTACACCCAAGGGCGAAACTGAACTGACACCTGAAGAGAGACTTTATCGCGCTATTTTCGGTGAAAAAGTTCGCGAAATCAGAGACACGTCTGTGCGCGTACCGCACGGTGAGTCCGGTGTCATTGTGGACATCAAGACCTTTACCCGCGAACAGGATGACCAGCTCAGGCACGGCGTCAACAAACTGGTTCGCGTCTATATCGCTCAAAAGCGTAAAATTTCCGTCGGTGACAAAATGGCGGGCAGACACGGCAACAAAGGTGTGGTTTCACTTATCCTGCCGGAAGAAGACATGCCCTTCATGCCTGACGGTACACCTCTGGATATCGTACTGAA
>DIRJ01000042.1:9983-38842 GCA_002427505.1 Mageeibacillus sp. UBA5439 | reverse complement strand
GGCCTGGCCGCACTTAAGAAGGGTGTTAAAGTAGCTACTCCGGTATTTGACGGAGCCGGCGAAGCTGATGTGGTTGAAGCTTTCAAGGCAATGCATATTGCTGAAAACGGCAAGACTACCCTCTATGACGGCCGAACAGGCGAACCCTTTGAAAATCAGGTAACGGTAGGCATCATGTACTATCTGAAACTGCTCCACCTGGTTGACGACAAAATTCATGCTCGTTCCATCGGACCTTACTCTCTGGTAACACAGCAGCCGCTGGGCGGTAAAGCTCAGTTTGGCGGCCAGCGCTTTGGTGAGATGGAAGTATGGGCACTCGAAGCATACGGTGCTGCCTATACCCTGCAGGAAATTCTTACTGTCAAATCCGATGATGTTCAGGGTCGTACCAAGACTTATGAAGCTATCGTCAAGGGCGAAAACGTACCTGAGCCCGGTGTTCCTGAAGCCTTCAAGGTTCTGGTTAAGGAACTGCAGTCGCTGGCTCTTGATGCCCGCGTTCTCAGCGAAGAACATGAGGAAGTTTATCTGCCGGACGCTTCTGAGGAAGATGACGATGAAACCCTCGTGGAAATCGATGGTTTGTCCGAATTTGAAGAGAGAGGCCGCTACAAGGAAAGTGACCAGAAACTGCGTGATGCCGGCTTCTCAGCCGGAAGTCTTACCGACGAAGGTGAGATCGAAGAACCGGACACTGAGGATCCCGAGTACGATCCGGATGCAGACGATCTGCTCGATGCAGAGGATCTGTTCGGCGCAGATGATTTTGACGAATAAGATAGGGGAGTAAATAATGGCAGATTTGAATCATATTGAAGCAATCGGGATCGGCCTGGCGTCTCCTGAAAAGATTTTAGAGTGGTCACACGGTGAAGTTAAAAAGCCGGAAACCATTAACTATAGAACGCTTAAACCGGAGGCCGACGGTCTCTTTTGTGAAAAGATTTTCGGTCCGACCAAGGACTGGGAATGTTATTGTGGTAAGTATAAAAAGATCAGATATCGTGGTATTGTCTGCGACAAGTGTGGTGTAGAAGTAACCCGGTCCAAGGTGAGACGTGAGCGCATGGGACACATTCGTCTGGCTGCCCCGGTCTCTCATATCTGGTATTTCCGGGGTATCCCCAGCCGCATGGGTCTGTTGCTGGATATGTCGCCGCGCAACCTGGAGAAAATTCTCTATTTTGCAGCATATATCGTGATTGACCCGAAAGAAACAAACTTCACAAAAATGCAGATCATCAATGAGCGTGACTATCGCACGGCCCTGTCCGAGTACGGACGCAACTCTTTTGTTGCAAAAATGGGTGCCGAAGCCATCCGTGATTTGCTGGCAGAAATTGATGTTGATAAATTGGCGGAACAGTTGCATGAGGAACTGATAAACGCCCGCGGTCAGAAAGAACAGCGCATCATCAAGCGCCTGGAAGTTGTAGAGTCCTTCCAGCAGTCGGATAATCGTCCCCAGGACATGATTCTGGAAGTCCTGCCGGTTCTGCCTCCTGAACTGCGCCCCATGGTGCAGCTGGATGGCGGCCGTTTCGCGACATCAGACCTGAACGATCTCTACCGCCGTGTGATTAACCGCAACAACCGTTTGAACAAACTCCTGCAGCTGGGCGCTCCGAACATTATTGTCCGCAATGAAAAACGCATGCTGCAGGAAGCTGTCGATGCTCTGATCGACAACGGCCGTCGCGGCCGCGCTGTAACCGGAGCGGGGAACCGTCCGCTGAAGTCCTTGTCCGACCTGCTGAAAGGCAAACAGGGGCGTTTGCGCCAGAACTTGCTGGGTAAACGTGTTGACTACTCAGGACGTTCCGTTATCGTTGTCGGGCCGGAGCTCAAGCTGCATCAGTGCGGTTTGCCGAAAGAAATGGCTCTGGAACTGTTTAAGCCTTTTGTCATGCGCGAATTGGTTAAGCACGATTATGCACAAAATATTAAATCCGCCCGCCGGCTGGTCGAACGCGGCGGTGACATCGTCTGGGATACCCTGGACGAGGTAATCCAGGACCATCCGGTTCTGCTGAACCGGGCGCCGACCTTGCACAGACTGGGCATCCAGGCTTTTGAGCCGGTTCTGGTCGAGGGCCGCGCCATTAAATTACATCCGCTGGTCTGTACAGCCTTCAATGCTGACTTTGACGGCGACCAGATGGCGGTTCACGTACCCTTGTCAACCGAGGCGCAGTCAGAAGCCCGCTTCCTGATGCTGTCAACGAATAACCTCCTCAAGCCTCAGGACGGCAAACCAGTGACAGTGCCGACTCAGGATATAGTTCTTGGCTGCTACTACCTGACCGTGGAGCGCAAGAATCCTGATGAGGCAGAAGATGCTCCTCTGAGAGTCTTTTCCAACGTGGATGAAGCTGTCATGGCCTACGAAAATAAGCAGATCATACTGCAGCAGAAAATACGTGTCAGACGCAGCGTTGAAAGAGATGGCAAGACCTATAGGGGGATAGTTGAATCTACCCTCGGACGCTTCTTGTTTAACAGCGTCATACCGCAGAATCTGGGCTATGTCCACCGTGGTGATGATATCAAAAGTCAAATTGTTCTGGAGTGCGATTTTGTTGTTGGCAAAAGAGAGATCGGCTCCATTATCGAACGCTGTATCAATGTTTGCGGTACGGCAAAAACTGCTGAAGTTCTGGATGATGTCAAAGCACTGGGCTACCACTACGCGACTATAGGCGGAATCTCCATCGGAGTCTTTGACATGGTGGTGCCGGATGTCAAAGAAGAGCTGATCAGAGAAGCGGAAATCCGGGTTGACAAGATCAACACCCAGCACCAGCGTGGTCTTTTAAATGATGATGGCCGTTACCGTGCTGTGGTCGATACCTGGCGCAGAGCGACCAATGATATTACGGAAGCTCTGAAGAAGAACCTTGATCCTTACAATCCGATCTACATGATGTCTCAGTCGGGGGCCAGAGGCAGTATCGACCAGATCAAACAGCTGGCAGGTATGCGCGGCAACATGACCGACACCTCGGGACGGACCATAGAGATCCCGATCAAGTCCAACCTGCGTGAAGGCATGAACGTTCTGGAGTTCTTTATCTCCTCGCACGGAGCCAGAAAATCGTTGTCAGATACAGCTTTGAAAACTGCTGACTCAGGTTACCTCACACGCCGTTTGGTAGATATTTCTCAAGATGTCACCATCCGTGAAGAAGACTGTGGTACCGAGGAATATGTCATGGCCCAGACTATAGCCTATGGTAAGCAGAACCAGCGTGTCTTAGCTTCTCTCGCCGACAGAATCGAAGGACGCTATGTACCCATGGATATTGTGCACCCGGAAAGCGGAAAAGTTATCGTCCACAAGGACGAGATGGTCACCATGGATCAGGCTAAAGAGATTGAGGCTGCCGGAATTACAGAAGTTCCGATGCGCAGTGTTTTGTCCTGTGACTCACCCAGAGGTGTCTGCGCCAAGTGCTATGGCAAAAACCTGGCAACCGGTAATCCGGCTGTTGTTGGCGAGGCTGTCGGAATTATGGCTGCTCAGTCAATCGGCGAACCCGGTACGCAGCTGACGATGAGAACCTTCCACTTGGGTGGTATCGCATCAGCGGGTGACATCACACAGGGTCTGCCCCGTATCGAAGAACTCTTTGAGGCCAGAAAGCCTAAAGGCCAGGCAGTTGTTGCTGAGATTTCCGGTGTTATTGAGGTCGACGAAGCTGATAAGCGCCGCCGCGAAGTAAGAATCATCGGCGCAGACGGCACTGTCAAGAAAAATCTGATCTCTGTTTCAATTCCGCTCTTAGTTGATAACGGTGATCACATTGAAGCAGGAGAACTGATCACAGACGGCTCTGTTAATCCGCATGACATCATGAAGATACAGGGTGCCAGGGGTGTACAGAAATATATAATCAGAGAAGTTTTGAAAGTATACAAAAACAACGGCGTTGACATTAACGACAAGCACGTTGAAATTATTGTCCGCCAGATGTTGCGTAAGCTTAGGATCGACGATCCGGGCGATACCAATCTGCTCACAGGCAGCACCGTTGACTTCGCGAAATTTGTTGAGGTCAACCATGCAGCTGAAAGGGCCGGTCATGAGCCTGCAACCGGAACTCGTATTTTACTTGGTATAACCAAGGCATCATTGGCAACCGAGTCCTTCCTCTCAGCAGCCTCCTTCCAGGAGACGACACGCGTCCTGACCGATGCAGCAGTCAAAGGTAAAGTCGATTATCTCGACGGACTCAAGGAAAATGTTATCATTGGCGGACTCATTCCGGCCGGTACAGGCGTGAAACGCTATCGCGATATCAGTGCGGTCCCGGTAGTGGAAGAGAACCTTCCGCTCCTCGTGAAAACTGCGGATGAGGTCCCGGTTCCGACCAGCGAGCGTGAGAGGGAACTGATTGAAAATTATGATCCCGAAGAAGCACAGGCTGAAGCCGAAGCAGAGGCAGCGGAAAGCGCTGCTGACCTACTGGCGGACGACGACCTTTTCATCCTGCCTTCCGACGATTAAAGAATAGCTAAATCAATAGTTAACTGAGGACTGTTTCCTAGCGGAACAGTCCTTTTTTTACGAGTAACTGAGGTTACCTGTCCCTTGCCTTATTCTTGAAAATCTAAGTCCCAAGTGCTATATTTATAAAGGACAAAAAAAGTTAAAGACTAAATATTTTTAGTGAAATATTAGCGAGAGGGCGAGTATCTGCATGGCCAGTAAATCTGATTATATTGAACAAATGATAAAAAAGTTATTGCTGGAGCATGGCGGCTACTGCGAGATTTCCCGCAATGCTTTTGCTGAGAAACTAAACGTAGTTCCATCTCAGATTTCTTATGTGATTGAAACGCGTTTTAAGACACAGCACGGTTATCTGGTGGAGAGTCGTCGCGGCAGCGGTGGTTCCATTCGCATTCGCAGGGTTACCAATGCATCGAATGCTCAGCAGCTGATGCAATTAGTTGAATATAGCGATACCTATCTGGGACAGCAGGAGGCCTTCATCGCTTTGCGCAGCCTGAGTGAGCAGGAGATCATTTCTCAGAAGCTTGAACAGGTAATGCGGGCAGCTCTGTCCAATAAATCACTGAACTTTTTAGATTCAGATGAGCGCGACCTCTTGCGGGCTACTATTTTTCGCAATATGCTAACCAGCCTCGCCGCGCTGACAAAGGAGGAATAAGAATAAAATGCTATGTGAAAATTGCCAATTACGCGAAGCCAGCGTACATGTGAAGCAGTCACACAATAACCAGATTACTGAATACAATCTCTGTTCTGTATGTGCTCAGGAAATGGAACAAAGCAGTCACTCGTCCTTTAGTGATATTTTCGGCGACTTCTTTAATTCCATGTTTTGGGGACCTTCGGGTTTCACTTATCCCCGGCAGCGTGTTCAGACCAGAGAAAGTCTGCAATGTCCGAATTGCGGTTTGACGGAGAGAGAATTGCTTAAGCAGGGTTTTCTCGGTTGTCCCCGGTGTTATGAAGTTTTCAGCAAAGTGCTGCAACCCGTCTTTCAACGTGTGCAGGGACATACCTGTCAGCCGGCAGCTGAAGTTCTGGCCGGTGCGAAATTTGCAGATGAAGCACAGAACTTAACTGCAACAGCTGCTGATCCGATTGCTCAGCTGCGTCAGGAACAGCAAAAAGCGATTGCAGCAGAAGATTATGAGCAGGCAGCCCGGCTGCGGGATGAAATCAAAGAGAGGGAACAGGCAGCCTCAACAGAAGCTGAGGAGCTTTCAGCCGATTCTCCATCCGAACCCGAATCCGAATCCGGGGCTGAGGAGGAGGCAGAATAATGAGCTGGTATTTAGAACAGGGAGCCGAGGCTGATGTTGTTGTCTCCTCTCGTGTCCGTCTGGCCAGAAACCTCAGTGATACTCATTTCCCCTGGCGGCTGACTGCTGCTGAAGCCGGAGCAGTGACGGACCGGGTGCAGGATGCCTTCAGCACCGTAGCCGAGACCAGCGGCCGCGGACTGATAAATGTGCCCCTGGAATCGCTGGATGATATCAATAAGCTGGCTTTAGCAGAGCGCAGGCTGATCAGCCGCAATATGCTCAAAGATGATTTGCCCCGTTCTCTGCTGCTTTTTTCTGATGAAAAAAGTGGGGTTTTGGTTAACGAGGAAGATCACCTGCGGATACAAAGTATGCGGGCGGGATTTGCTCTGGAAGCAGCCCTGAAGGAGGCGGACGAGCTGGAAGCCGCTCTGCAGAAAGAGCTGCCCTTTGCTTATGACGATAAACTGGGCTATCTTACGACCTGTCCCACCAATACCGGGACCGGCCTGCGGGTTTCCGTGATGCTGCATCTGCCGCTGCTGATGCGAAATAACCTGCTGAAGCAACTGTCAAAACAGCTGGCTCAGGCTGGTTACACGGTCAGGGGGGCAGCCGGTGAAGGATCAGAAGCCATCTGCGATATGATACAGATCTCTAACCAGGTTACCCTTGGCTTTACTGAAGCTGAAATAGTCAAAGGTCTGATTCAGCTGAGTCAGGAACTGGTCAGCCAGGAACGGAAGCACCGTTTGCTTTTGCAGCAAGAAGATCCTCTGGGCCTGGAAGATGAAGTGTATCGTGCCTACGGTCTTTTAAAATCTGCGCGCAGAATCAGCTATGACGAAGCGATGAGCAATTTGTCCTCAGTGCGGCTGGGGATTGCGACAGCTGTTTTGGATGAACTTGACTATCAAAGCTGGCAGCAGGTTTTTATCGAGTGCGGGGCCGGCAGTATACAGCTGCGGGCAGGACAAGAGCTGAATCAGAATCAGATAGCCGAGCAGCGCGCTCAGTTCATACGTGAAATTTTTAATAAACAGAACTAATAAGGGGGAAGGAAATATGATGATCAGATTTTCACAACGAGCCGGAGAAGTTTTAGCTTTTGCCTGGCATTCAGCTCGTTCCTTTAATACATCATATATCGGAACAGAGCATATTTTATACGGTATTATCGCCGAAGGCGGCGGTCTGGCTGCAGAAGAGTTAAGGGCAGCCGGTCTCAACGCCGACCTGATGCAAAGAAATTTAATTGCGCTCAATCAGAAAGAGCCGATTCAGATTGAGGAAACAGACGCCAAGTCTATTGACGGTAATCAGATTATATCAATGATGACACCGCGCACACGGCTGGTGCTGAATTTAGCAGCCAGAGAAGCACAGTCTTCACCTGATGGTGCCATTGAACCGGAACACCTCATGCTGGGGATTTTGCGCGAAAATGACAGTGTGGCGGTACGTATCCTGCGTGAACTGGGCATATCTTCGCGCGACCTTTACGCCCAGATAGCTGACGGGATGAAAGCCGGTGCCGGCGAAAGTATGAGTGCCGGTCCGGGACGCGGACCAGGCGGGTCTTCAGCCAGTCCCTCTGAGCAGAATAAAGCGGAAACAAAGACACCTAATCTTGATAATTTCAGCACAGACCTGACCCAGCTGGCCAGAGAAGGACATTTTGATCCGATTATCGGCCGCGAACAGGAAATAAACAGGGTTGAGCAGATACTCTGCCGCCGGACCAAGAATAACCCGGTGCTGATTGGTGAGCCTGGAGTTGGTAAAACAGCCATTGCCGAGGGCATAGCTCAAAAAATTGCCGACGGCGATGTCCCTGATATCATGCAAGGTATGCGGCTGGTCTCTTTAGATCTGACCGGCATGCTTGCCGGTTCCAAATACAGAGGCGAGTTTGAAGAACGGCTGAAAAAGGGCATTGATGAGGCTGTTGAGGCCGGTGATGTGATTATGTTTATCGACGAATTGCATACTCTGGTCGGTGCCGGTTCCGCAGAGGGCTCCATGGATGCCTCCAATATTTTGAAGCCGATGCTGGCCCGAGGTGAAGTTCAGGTAATCGGCGCCACAACTTTGGATGAGTATCGTAAATATATCGAAAAAGATTCAGCTCTGGAACGCCGTTTCCAGCCGGTCACAGTGGGTGAACCGAGCGAAGAGGATGCGGTACAGATCCTGTATGGACTGAGATCTGTTTATGAAAACCACCATAGGGTGAAGATTTCCGATGAAGCGATCGAAGACGCTGTCAGGCTGTCTACCCGCTACATTATGGACCGCTTCCTGCCGGATAAAGCTATTGACCTGATTGATGAGGCTGCCTCCCGCTTGCGGATCAACACAGGCTCCGGCAGCTCAAAATCACAAATTAAAGAGCTGAAAGAGCAATTATTGCAGGCTGAAAGTGAGACCGAAGCAGCCGTTAAAAATGAAGATTTTGAGAAGGCAGCCGAACTGAAGACTAAACGCGAGAAGATCGAGAGTAAAATTTCCGAGCTGGAAAGTGCTGAAGTAAAGGATGATCCTTCGGACTGGCCGGTCCTGACTGCTGAACACATAGCGGATATTGTCTCCAGCTGGACCAATATTCCGGTGCGGAAGCTGACCGAAGATGACGCAGATCGTCTGCGCAATCTGGAAGCTGAGCTCAAAAAACGCGTTCTGGGTCAGGATGAGGCAGTTACGGCAGTGGCCAAGGCTATCCGCCGCGGACGTCTGGGACTGAAAGATCCGAAACGCCCATCCGGTTCCTTTATTTTCCTCGGTTCCACCGGTGTCGGCAAGACGGAGCTGGCCAAAGCTTTAGCTGAAGCAATGTTCGGCAATGAAGATTCCATGATTCGTCTTGACATGTCTGAATACATGGAGAAGTTCGATGTCTCCAAGTTGATCGGTTCGCCTCCGGGATACGTAGGCTATGAGGAGGGTGGCCAGCTGACAGAGCTGGTACGCCGCCAGCCCTATTCGGTTGTACTCTTTGATGAGATTGAAAAAGCCCACCCGGATGTGCTGAATGCCTTGCTGCAGATCCTGGAAGATGGCCGCCTGACTGACGGTCAGGGCCGGGTGGTGAACTTTACCAATACCATCGTTATCATGACCTCGAATATCGGTGCCCGCTTCCTGACTGATAACCGTACCCGCATCGGCTTCTCCACTGATGACACAGTGGGTGTGGATGCCTCCAGAGCATCCGAATCCTTTGGCGGCCGGAGCTACGAAGAAGCCCGCGACCAGACCATGCAGGAACTGCGCCGCAGCTTCAGTCCGGAATTCCTTAACCGCGTGGATGAGATTATCTTCTTCCGCATGCTGGACAAAGACGTTATGCGTAAGATTGTTGATATCATGCTGGGACAAGTCGCCGCACGTGTAGCTGACATCGGCCTGATGACAGAAGTCAGTGACCGGGCCAAGGACTGGCTGGCTGACAAGGGTTATGAACCTCAATACGGTGCCAGACCGCTGCGCCGCCTGATCCAGTCTGAAGTCGAAGACCGCTTTTCCGAGGCCCTCCTGGACGGTGTCATCAGAGCAGGAGATCTGGCCTATGTTGACTTGGATGAAGAACTTGATCATCTGACAGTGAGCAAAAAGAGCTGAATCACGAGGGGGTGTCTCGCAGGAGATGCCCCCTTTTATAGATGTGTGGTAGTAATTGAATGTATGATGTCATAATTTATTTTATCCTTTTTAGCTTTGTCGGCTGGCTCTGCGAAACAGTTTTTTGCAGTGTCGCGGAAAAAAAGTTTGTGTATCGTGGCTTTCTCAACGGTCCTATTTGCCCGGTATATGGCTTCGGCGGTCTTATTGTCGTCTACTTGCTGGCGCCTTTTCGTGATAATATCCTTCTGCTTTTTTTATTGGGAATGCTGGCAACAACTGTCCTGGAATATTTGACATCTTATGTCTTAGAGCTTGCCTTTCAAACGCGCTGGTGGGACTATTCAGAACGAAAATTTAACCTGAATGGCCGGGTTTGCCTGCAATTCTCCCTTATGTTCGGGGTGTTGGCGGTTCTGGGGGTTAAACTTCTCTATCCTCTGGCTACGCGCCTGATTAGCGTGATACCCCGGGCAGGCAGGCCGATCATTGCTCTCATCTTAGCCGGCATCTTTCTGGCAGATTTTGTACTGACGGTGTACGGCCTGCTCAGCTTCAATGGCACCCTGCGTACCCTTGAGCGTAACTACAAGGAGTTCAGACAGAAACTGGAAGCTGTACAGCCGGCGCAAGCTGGCTATAAACCTCTCGCTGAACTCTTTAAAACAGAGTGGGTCTCACTCAAAGATGTTATGGAAAAGGCCGGAGATCAGCTGTCAGCAGAAGATGAAGAGCTCCTGGCCCTCTATACCGACAAGGAAGAGCGCCTTAAGATGATAAGCTCCTTCACCCGCGGCCAGGTGAAGCGCATCAGTCAGGCCTTTCCTAACATGAGAAATAAAAGGCATCAGCACTACTTTGCGCTTTTTAAACAGAAAATCAATCAGCGCATAGAAAGCATAAGGCGGGAAAATTAAGGCACCAGGCAGGCTAGATACTCACGGCCTGATAGCCGTCTTCCAGATAAAGCCTGATACCTGCATGTCCTGACATATCAGCAAGCAGTGGCAGACCGATCTCCTTATTTTCATCGTAAACACCCATTACTCTTGAACAGGCCAGACAGACACCGGCTATGAGCCCAAGCTCCCGGGCTTTAAGATAAAGAGGATTTTTTTCGTTATGAAATTGCGGCAGCAATTTCACAGAAGCACCTTCAAAAATGATTTTCACCTTGTAGCCTGCCTCCTGCAAATCAATTGCATTGAGAAAAATGTGCTGAAAACACATCTTCTCACCGGTCATACCGTAGAACAAAATTTTCTTCATAGAGTATCCTCCTGATAAATGCAGAATATACTTTCTATTCTGCCAGTTCCCGACACAGGTTGAAAGAATTATACATTTTTTATTTTTGCCTAGCTCGGATCAAACTGCCTGCCCTTTAATAATTAATTAATGTTAGAGTTAAGACATAGTCTGAATAGCTGCTTGATAAGAACTGTTCGGGACCAAAGCAAGATAAGAATGTGTCGGCTGCAGCTTTCTTGTGGGCCGACTTGTCAGGAGGAAGACATGGCTAGTGAAATCTGGGCACACAGAGGGTCAAGCAAAAGTCAGCCGGAAAATACTATGGCTGCTTTTGAACAGGCAGCGGCTGACAAAGCTGAAGGTATTGAACTCGACGTTCAGCGCAGCCGCGATGGCAGGCTGCTAGTTTATCATGATGAAAATCTTAAACGCTTAACCGGACACGATGCTTATCTGGCAACACTCAACTGGGCTGACCTTCAACAGCTGAACGTGGCAGCGAACAGACCGGAGGCGGGAGTGCATCATATACCGCTCTTAGAAAAAGTGGTGGAATTCATCAAAGGCACAGATCTTAAACTCAATATCGAGCTGAAGAACAGCAATATTTTTTATCCGGGCATGGAAGAAGAAGTTCTGGCACTGGTGGAAAAAGCTGGCATCCTTGATCAGGTCCGCTTCAGTTCCTTCAATCACATGTCCATGAAAAAAATGGCGGCTATGGGTTTCGGAGAAATTTCGGGTCTGCTTTATTCTGAGGTTTTATATGATCCCCATGTCTATGCCGGTGGCTGCGGTGTGGGGGCCATCCATCCCATGTTCAACAACCTGCAGGTGCCCGACCTGGTGAAAAATTGCCATGAGGCGGGGCTCAAAGTAAATGTCTGGACCATTGATGAAGAAGTTTTCCTTAACAGCGCCTTGCTCCTGAACGTGGACGTCATTATGACTAATTTACCGGCCAGAGCGATCGAGCTGCGAGATCAGTATCTCAAAGATGGCGGGCTGTCCGCCCTGCAGTCTCTGAAAAACTCAGGCCTGTTGGACCTGCTGACGGTGCCATGACGGTGCCATTAAGTTATGCAAATTCAAAGTAAATATCTTAAATACAGGAGAAGAAGAGGTGGTACATGTCAAAGCAAAACTCAACAGCTACAGCCGGACTGAAACTGAACTACAAGCAGATCTTCCTGATCGGCTTCGGTTTTTTGGCTTCCAGTCTGGCCTGGAGCATTTACAATTCACAGGTACCGCTCATTCTGGAGCAACGCTTCCAGCTGAGCGGCGTCTTAATCGGCACGATCATGACGATCGATAACTTCTTCGGCGTTATTTTTCAGCCCCTGGTCGGTGCAGCCAGTGACAAAACCCGCACTCGTGTCGGCCGGCGCCTGCCCTGGATCATTTTCGGAATTCCCATCTGCGCCCTGTTTTTCTCTCTGGCCCCTCTGCAGCAAAGCCTCCGGGCCTTTATGGGAGCCATCATTGTTTTCAATCTGGTCATGTCCCTGTGGCGCAGCCCGGTCATCTCGCTCATGCCTGACGTAACTGCCAGACCCCTGCGCAGCAAGGCCAACGGTGTCATCAACATGATGGGCGGGATCGGCTCCATTCTGGCCTTCTTCGTTGGCGGCATCCTGTCCGATATCAGAGATGATAAGTTTTTCGCTTTTTTCTTTGCGTCCGTTCTCATGATGGTCGCTCTCTTTATCCTGCTGCAATTTGTACGCGAACCCGACTCCCTCGCTTACAGAGAAGAACACAATATTCCGATCAGGAATACCCTGGCCAACCGCTGGGCTTACCAGGCGCGTGCTGCTCTGGCTGATGACCCGCACGCCAAAGATGAGGAAGAATCCGTCAGCACTGATGGCAAGAAACACAGTTTCGCCGCTTTCCTCAATTTGCCCCGGGCGGAAAAGCGCAGCCTGCTCTTCCTGCTGCTGGCGGTCTTTTCCTGGTTCATGGGTTTTAATGCCATCGAAGCGTTTTTTACTATCTTCGCGACCAACACTTATGGAATCAGCGGCGGTTCAGCCACCATGATGCTGGCCGGCTTTTCCCTGACTTTCCTGGCTTTTGCGATTCCGGCCGGCATCCTGGGTCAGAAAATCGGACGCAGGCGCACGATCCTGCTGGGCTTGCTCGGCATCTGTCTGCTCTTCCTGCCGATCCTGGCACGGCCCCAGCAGTGGCTGGTACAGGTCTTGCTCATGTCCGGCGGGATTTGCTGGGCTTTCGTCAACATCAACTCCCTGCCCATGGTTCTGGAATTCTCTTCCAACAGAACCGTCGGCACTTTCACCGGCTATTATTATTTCTTTTCCTTTACTTCTGCCATCGTCAGCCCGATTCTTTACGGCTTTCTTCAGGACATTCTTAAAAGCCATGCCTATCTCTTTGCCTTTTCGATTATCTGCTTCGCCTTTGCCTTCGTATTCATGCTGCTGGTGAAGCACGGCGATAATCTGGAATTGGCCCAGAAAAGAATTAAAGAAACTGAAGCTTAATTCAATATTAGACACAAAAAAACGCCTCGGCTCCTGCACTCAGCAGCCGGGGCGTTTTTAATTTTAGAATAGTCTCAGTTAAAAAAATACTTCGGGGATGTATTTATACAGACGACGCACTGTTTCAGCGACCGGCAGCCCCATTACCGTGAAGAAGTCGCCGTCGATAGATTGAACAAAAAAAGCACCCTCGTCCTGGATCCCATAGGCACCGGCCTTATCCAGAGAGGAGCCGCCGGCTACATAGAAGTCAATACATTGGCGGGTAAAATCATCCAGAGGGAAAAAACGCACTCTTGCTTCAGCATGGAAACTCTCACTCCGGCTCTGGGTCAGAATGTGCACACCGGTGAAAACCTGATGGTCGCGGCCGCTCAGCCGATAGAGCATTTCTCTGGCCTCATCCTTGTTGCGGGGCTTGCCTAAGACTTCCTCATCGAGAACGACAATAGTATCTGCAGCCAGGATCACCCTGTCTGCCAGCGGCGCCACAGCCGTGGCCACGGCTGTGGCTTTCGCAGCTGCTAAGGCCCGGACCATTTCCGCTGCCAGACTGTTGTAGTCCGCGAACTTGTCACGCTGATCTGAAAACTCTTTACAGATCCTGGCCTCATTGACATCAGCAGTGATCACTGTGAACTGCCGTGTAAGCATGCCCAGTAATTCCTGCCGCCGCGGCGATTTGCTGGCTAAGATAAGCCTCTCAGTTTTTTGCATATAATACACTCGCTTTCCCAGCGATCTTACCACTGCCGGCGATGCAGTTGCAAGTAAGCTGTCAGCAGTTTTCCGCCGGCAGCGGCAGCCGGCCGCCCGCTTAGCTGATATAATAAAAGAGGAGGATATTGCTGTGATTTACTATTTTAGCGGCAGCGGCAACAGCAGGCATGTGGCCAGACTGATTGCCCGTGAAAGCGGCCAGAAGCTTTTCAGTCTGAATAAATTCTTTAAGGACAACTGTTGTTTTCAGAAGGGCAGGGAGTTGATCGAATGCTCACAGCCCCTGCCTTTGCCGGACGATAAAGATGAAGTACTTGTCTTCGTTCACCCCACCTATGCCTGGCGGCAGCCGCGCCTGCTGACAAGTTTCCTGGCAGCCAGTGCCAGGCAGCTAAAGCAGCGCCAGCTGTATTTTGTAGCCACGGCCGGATCGGGTTTTGGCGGCAGTGAGAAGTATCTGCGCCGCCTGTGCCGGGACCTGGGCGCGACATATATGGGGCTTGCCACTATCCTGATGCCGGAAAACTACACGGCCATGTTTGCTATCCCGGATGAAGCTGAGGCCAAGCGGCTGATTAAGGCCGGTGAGGTCAAAGCGAAAAATGCTGCGGCAGCGATCAGGGCCGGCAGCCCGCTCCTTCCGGATCCTGCGCTTTGTAAACGGTCCTTCCTGTTATCAACTGTGGTCAATCCGATTTTCTACAAATTCCTGGTCAAAAGCAGAGCCTTTTATGCCGATGACAGATGCAGCAGCTGCAGAGTCTGCGAACTCATCTGCCCGCTAAACTGCATCGTCATGGCAGAGAATGAAAGCGGTGCATTGCGTCCGCAGTGGACTGATAACTGCACGCATTGCATGGCCTGCATTAATCACTGCCCGACCAAAGCTATCGAATATGGCACAGCCAGCCGCAACAAACGACGTTATTTTATCTGATTATCATAATTGTTCACATTATAGGACTAGAATAGTCAAACTTTTCTTCTATACTATTAAGTAAGGAAAAAGACTTGAACACTAAGTAAGAAACTAGTTCCAGGAGGAAAAAATAATGTTTAGTATGGTACCTTTTGCACGTAGAAATCGTCGTTTAATGGAAAACTTCAATCGTGGTTTTGATCACAGTTTTGATCATTTCTTTGATGTATTTGACACTACAATGTCTACTGATATTGTCGATCGGGGAGATTATTATGAGTTGACCTGTGACCTGCCCGGTTTAAGCAAGGATGACATCAAAGTTTCTTTAGACGAGAATTATTTGACCATCAATGTTGACCGCAAGGATGAGCGCGAGGAGACCAAGGATGAGTACCTGCTCCAGGAAAGATGCACTTATAATTACAGCAGACGTTTCGACATCAGAGACATTGATCAGGAGAAGATTACAGGCAATTACAAAAACGGTGTGCTGAAGCTTGAACTGCCTAAACGCGAGGAAGCAGCGAAAAATCGGGGTTATCTGGACATCAACTTTGAAGATTAATCTTAAATAGATGGCAGAAATAACAGCCGTTAAATAAAAGAAGGGCATCCCGGCCAGGATGCCCTTCTTTCTTTCTTCCGAAAGTTAAGACCGGACTAAACTAACAGGCAGTCCGCTCGTAGCAGCAGCTGCTATTTTTTTAAAAAAGACCGCATGGCCTCTTTTTGGTCGCTACTGGCGAAACACCTGGCGAACAGCTCAGCTTCAACTTGCAGACCTGATTCAAGCTCAAGATCCAGACCCAGCCGCATCGCTTCTTTAGCCATGCGTATGCCAAGAGGAGCTTTAGCAGCGATGCTTTCAGCCATTTTCAATGCTTCATCCATTAACTCGGCTGCAGGCACCAGACGATTAATGACACCCTTTTCCAGAGCTTCTTCTCCCTTGATGCGGCGTCCGGTAAAGATCAGCTCCATGGCGTAAGCAGCCTGTGTCAGACGAGCCAGCCGCTGGGTGCCGCCAAAACCTGGCATGATGCCCAGACCTGTTTCCGGGAAGGAGAAGCGGGCAGTATCAGCAGCAATTCTGATATCACAGGCCAGCGCCAGTTCAAAACCGCCCCCTAAGGCATAACCGTGAATTGCTGCAATGACCGGGCAGGGGAAAGTTGCCAGACAGGTAAATACCTTCTGCCCGCAAGAAGAAAACTCTTCCGCCTGGTCGGGATCCATCTCCGCCATCTCACTGATATCGGCGCCGGCAGCGAAAGCTTTCTCACCGGAACCGGTCACAATCAGGCAGCGCAAATCCTCCTCTTCCTCCAATTGCTTCAGCTGGGCATGGAGTTCACCCAGCAAGTCGGAATTCAATGCATTCAGGGCCTCCGGCCTGTTCAAGGTCAGCAGGGCGATTTTATCTTTTACTTCAAGATTAATTAATGTCATTGTCTACTCCTTGGCCAGCCTGCCGGCATCATGGCAAGATCTGTCACCGGATCCTGCCCGCTTTCAATTATTTTTTGTAGTCGTAAAAGCCCCTGCCGCTCTTTCGCCCCAGATTTCCTGCACGTACCATGCTCTTTAACTGCAGGCTGGCGCGGTACTTGGAATCACCGGTTTCTTCATAGAGTATATTCATAATATCCAGAACAACGTCAAGGCCGATCAGATCGCCCAGGGCCAGCGGACCCATCGGATGGTTGGCTCCGAAGCGCATAGCGGTATCGATGTCTTCAGCAGTTGCTATTCCCTGATAGTAGAGGTCACAGGCTTCATTGATCATTGGAATAAGAATACGATTGACGATAAAGCCGGGCGATTCCTTGACTTCGACCGCTTCTTTTTCGATGGCCAGAGTGATTTCTTTGGCGCGGGCAATGCTCTCAGGAGCAGTGTTGGCCCCCCTGACAATCTCTACCAGCTTCATCACCGGAGCCGGATTGAAAAAGTGCAGGCCGAGGAAGTTTTCTTCGTGCTCAAGGCCATAGGCCATTTCAGTGATTGAAAGTGAAGAAGTATTACTGCAGAAGAGACAGTCAGGACGGCAGATCTGATCCAGTTTGCGGAACAGATCGTACTTGACCTCCATGTTTTCGATGACTGCCTCAAGCACGAGGTCACAGCCGGCAGCATCTTCCAGGGCGTCTGTTTTCTTCAGCAAAGTCAGGGCAGACGTGACTTCTTCAGCGGTCAGGCGCCCCTTATCCGCCTGGCGTTTCAGTTGTTTTTCAACCTTTGCATAAGCGCGGTCCACAGAGCTCAGCCTGCGATTGTACAGGTATACTTCATTCCCGTATTGGGCAAAAACCTGCGCGATGCCCGATCCCATGGTTCCGCTGCCTGCTAAAAAGACTTTCATTAACTACCTCCCTTTTATGCTTAATGCTTCTGTGGCCTATGAGTTGAAAACAAGAGGAGCTCCTGTTAACTCCTGCAGTTCCTCTTTGCTGATATCGGCCGACATTTCCCGCACAACAAATCTCTCATCAATGATGTCGATGATGCAGAGCTCAGTGATAATCGTATCAACACAATTGACAGCTGTAGCAGGAAAAGTGATTTTTTCCAATAATTTTGCTTTGCCCTTTTGCGTATGTGAAGTAGCTACGATAAGCTTTTTGGCACCTGCGGCCAGATCCATAGCTCCACCCATGCCGGGGATAAATTTCCCGGGGATTTCATGACTGGCCAGACTGCCCGTCTGATCAACTTGCAAAGCGCCCAGGATAGCGATATCAATGTGGCCGCCCCGGATGAACATAAAGGAAGTTACGCTGTCAAAGAGCATGCTGCCGGCCTTGTAGCTGACGCACTTGCCGCCGGCGTTGAAACAGCTATGATCTTCCGCAGGCTCGCCTTCGAGTTCGGTCATGCCGAGAATACCGTTCTCTGACTGCAGGATGACTTCCACATCTTCCGGGATATAAGAAGCTACCAGCTCCGGTAAACCTATACCGAGATTGACTACTGCACCGTCAAATAATTCTCCCGCCGCTTTTTTTGCGATTATATCTTTTACAGAAATACTATTACTCACATTTAGCTCCTTTAATCAGATGATCGACCAGAATGCCGGAGGTTTCTACAAGATTCGGGTTCATTTCGCCAATGTCAACCAGGTGGTCACATTCGACCATAACCAGATCTGCTGCATAGGCCATCACAATATTGAAGTTCTTGCAGGTGCCCTCGTAAAAAGAGTTGCCGAACTCATCAGAAATAGATGATTTCAGCAAGGCAAGATCAGCCCGCAGAGGCTCTTCCAGAAGGTAGGATTTTCCCTGAACTTCAATAATTCTTTTTCCTGCAGCGACTTCAGTCCCTAAGCCGGTAGGGGTAAGAGCCCCGCCGAGACCGGCACCGGCGCAGCGGATTTGTTCTGCCAGCGTCCCCTGGGCTACGAGCTGCAGGTCCAGAGATCCTTCAATAGACCTTTGCGTCGTTTTGGGATTAAGCCCGACATGGCTGGCAATAACTTTGTCAACCTGATCAGTGTCGATCAGACGAGCAATACCGCGTCCGGGAACCCCTGTATCGTTGCCGATTATGGTCAGGTTTTTGGCGCCGCTTTCAATGACGGCGTCGATCAGCAGTTCCGGCGACCCGTCAGCCAGGAAACCTCCGATCATAATCTGCATTCCGTCCTTTACCCTTTTGACAATTTCTTCATAAGCAGTTAATTTTGATCGCATTTTGCCCTCTCTCTTTTCTTATCTTTCAGCCTTTTTAAGGCCTGTAGCCGCTTGTTTCCTGAAACTAGTGACCAGGTCAGAGACCGGCCTCTTTTCGTTCCAATAATTCTTTGCAAAAATAGCTGGCGACATCATCGGCGTATTTGTTGGGACCGAAACCGGCATCTGCACCCAGCTCTTTGGCCAGCTCGTGACTGATACGCGGACCCCCGATAACGAGAAGGAAGCGTTCCCGCAAGCCTTCGGCTTCAAGCAATTCGACCAGCTCCGTCAGATTCTGTACATGTATGTTTTTCTGCGTGACTGTCTGTGACACCAGCAGCACATCGGCTTCAAAGTCCAGAGCGGCACGGATAAAATCTTCATTGCTGACCTGACTGCCGAGATTTTTGGCATCGAGCATGCTGTAGCGTTCCAGACCGTAGTGACCGGCATAGCCTTTCATATTCATAATGGCGTCAATGCCGACGGTATGAGCATCGGTGCCTGTACTGGCACCGATCACTTTCAGTTTGCGCCCGAAGTGCCGGCGGATGAAATCATTGGTCTCTTCCATGCTCATAACTTCTATATCCACTGTCGCTACCTGGATCTTGTTATAGTCAATGGATTTTTCCAGTGAGCCGTAACCGACGTAATAGGTAAAACCAGCTTCCAGTGCCTGGTGCCAGGTGATAATCGGGTCAGACAGACCCATACTCATGATCATTCTTCTGGCGGCTTCCTGACCCTTTTCATCGTCGGGGACAGGTAGGGTGAAGGACAGCTGCACCTTGCCGTCATTCATTGTGTCGCCGTAGGGCTTTAGCCGCGAAAGGTCAGCCTGAATTCTCTTGTCGGCTGCCGAGTCTGCTTTATTCATTCTGACCCTCCTTCCTTTTTTCCAGGAAACCGGCCATGATCTCAGCTTCTTCATCCCGGCAGAGTTTAATAAAGGGATTGTAGTAAGCCTCCTCCTGATAGACCACTCCCTCCAGACCTTTACCGCCGTCGGGATCACGCCGGATGCCGGCAAACTCTCCTTCTGCCAGGGTCTGGAACATGCCGTTAGCCTGAATATTCTGCAAGAGCTGCAAGGCCTCGGTCAGGACCAGGTCTGCCCGTTGTTCCATCATGCCGCCTTCCTTGATTTCCACATCATCCGACAAAGCCGCCATGCTGCGGGCGACGTAGGAGGCATTCTCCAGAGACAGGGCGCGGTCCGACATAAAGGGAGTATGGATAGCTTCCGTCAGCATGCCCAGAAGATGTATTTTCTGCTTGCTTAAAACGCTAACCATATTGAAGAGCGTATCCTGCACATGGCTTTGAAAGATATTGCCGGTCTTGAATTTTGTCGGCGGCATATATTTCAGGGGAGCATGTGGAAAAATCTGACGCGCCATCTGAGCCTGCGCCAGCTCGTAAACAAAGGAGTTTTTCAGCTTGGGATCCATTTCAAAAGCATGACCCAGACCCATCTGTTCTTCCGGCATGCCGGCGCGTTTGGCGAACTGTTCGTTGATGAACTGAGATGCCAGTACAGTATAGGCTTGCTCATAGGCATCGGCAGTAGTCAGGTAATTGTCCTCGCCGGTATTGATAATGATGCCGGCAGCGCCATTGACCATGCGGGAGAAAGCTTGGTCAATCAGGGTTCGCTGCATATTAATATCGCGGAAAAGAATGCCGTAGAGCGCGTCATTCAGCATGACGTCCAGTCGCTCCAGAGCACCCATAACAGCGATTTCCGGCATACAGAGCCCGGAACAATAATTACAGAGACGAATGTAACGCCCCGCTTCAGCCCCGGCCTCATCCAGAGCCGCCCGCATCAGACGGAAATTTTCCTGCGTGGCCAGGGTGCCGCCGAAGCCTTCGGTCGTTGCCCCGTAAGGCACAAAGTCCAGCAGGCTCTGCCCGGTGCTGCGGATAACAGCGATAATATCCGCTCCCTGTTTTACCGCTGCCTGAGCCTGCACCATATCTTCAAAAATATTACCTGTGGCCACAATGACATAGAGGAGGGGCCCGTCGTGCTCACCGTACTTGTCCAGCTGCTGTTCACGCCAGAGACGGTTGGCCCTAATCCTGACCATGCTTTTTGCGGCTGCCTGATCGATCCATAACTTCAGCTCAAAAGGGTCAACCGGCAGGAGCCGGGCAGGATCCAGCTGACCGCCGGCCACCGCTTCTGCAAACTCCTGCGCTTCCAGCCCGTGACCCAGGGCTGCCCGGCCAATATAGTAGGCTGTGCCGTAGCCCAGCAGGTTTTTCTCCAGCAGGATGTCCACCAGTCTGTTGGGCAGGGGAACTTCATGATCATCCACGCCATCAACGCCGAAAAGCCTCGCGACCGACCGTTCCACTGTTACTGTGGTATAAGCGGACAGCTTTTCTTCAGTGTCACGGGCGATTTCAGCGGCTGCTGCCCGCGCCTGATCTACCTTATCCCAATCTAATCTTAATTCAGCCATTAACTCTCCTTCTTGCATAATTTTGTGCCTGGCACCAAACTATGCATGGCACCAAACTATGCAGACAACAAACAATGTATTTACCTATAGGTCCAGCTCCGCGTAGGCGTCCCGCATAATACTCAGAAGCTCTTCATCGACACCCAGCAACTCCGCAATGCGGATAGCACCTGCCGGCACAGCTGTTTCATCTTCAAGCTTTACCAGCCGGTAGTCCATCAATTTACTGATAGCTTTCACTGCCTCAAGGTCTTCACGCTCAATGCTGCAGGCAGTGCTGATGGTCTCGTCTGCAGCAGCAGAGCCGACCGCCAGCCGGGCTGCCTTAGCCTCAGACAAATCGCCCAGCCCCCGAATTTGATAATGATAAATTCCTGTGCCTGCCGGGACTTCATAATGCGTCGCCAGCAGCAGACAGGAATCAGTAGCGGCATAAATCCGGCAGATTGCTCTGACAATAGCTGTCGCCTCATGCGGATTGGTTCCGCGGCAGGGTTCATCCATCACAATTAAAGCCCGGCCACTTTCTATCAGGCGGAAGTATTCGCGTAAGCGGGCGGCTTCCATGCCGAAAGAAGAAAGACCTGCGACTGCGCTGCCCGGATTTTCAGCCATATAAATGAAAAAATCGAAGAGGGGACTGCTGATTTTTTCACAAGGCGGACAGTAACCCAGTTGCAGCAGATAGAGGCAGAGCAGAAAAGTTTCCAGAGCTACTGACTTGCCGCCCATATTGAGGCCACTGATCACAGTCGAGCCTTGTTCCAGCCTGATTGACTGGCGGGTGAATTCAGCACCGCCGGCTTCCAGAGCCTTACGCAGCAGGGGGTGCCAGGCCTGAAAAATCTGAACCGGCAGCTCATCTGTCGTAATCTCCGGCTGGGGCGCCTGCCAGCTTTCAGCCAGCCTGGCCTTGGCCAGACGGAAATCCAGCCTGGCGACGGCACGCAGATTATCGCGCAAAAGGCCCATATGTTCCTGCAGCTCTGTCGTCAGGCGACCAATCTGCCTGAGTTCTTCCTGCTGCTCTTCTGTTACCAGCAGGGAACGTTCCGCCAGGAGTTCCTGCCGTTCCTGGCCCTGAGACCGCAGTATCCGAGTCTCCAGCAGATGTTTGCGATGCCTGACTGAGCTCAGCTCTTCCGAGTAAGCACTGTAAAGATGGAAACCTTTAGTCGCTAAACCCGGCGGATTAAGCAGGGCTTCGGCCTCATCCTGCGCTTTAATGCTGACCCTGGCAGCAGCCAGTGCCTGCGGGAAACTGGCCAGCTGCCGCAGCAGCGAAAAGCAACGCTTAAGCTCAAATAATTCACTTTCATCCAGCAGGCGGCCGTTTTCAACACCGCGCACAGTGCCTGCCAGATTGCGAAAGCGGCCCAAAACACTTTCAACCGACCGCCATTCCGGAGCCAGTTCACTCAAAGAAGCACGAATATCAGCGATCGCCTGAAATTCCGCCTGCAGGGCGTCCCGCTCCGCAACTGCGTAAAAATCCTGCCGCTCCTTCAGGGCGCGGCCCTGCGGCGACCGACACACACAAGCCTCCAGGATCTGATCAATCCCCAGGCGGCTTTTTTCTCCATCTGAACAAATCACAAGTCGCTCTTCCTTCCTCTGCTAATCAGGCGAGTGCCGGTCCTAAATCATAGACCGGAACTGACACAGCCCGGCGCAATTCATCTACTATGCCGGGATTATTTACCGGACTGCCGTCTTCCATCTGCGGGTTAAAGCTAATCAGACGCAGGGAGAGCGGATAGAGGACTTTCAGTTCAACCCCGGCCGCTGCCAATCTTTCCACAGTATTTTTTTCAATAAAAAGCCGGCTGCCGTCCTCTACGACAAACTGCTTTCCCTGCAGATCAGGTAATTTCAAAAGCTCAGCCAACAGAGCTTCAGTGATAGCTCCGCGCAAGAAGAGGAGCCGGTCACTGACGCGATAAAAGTCATGCAGGCGCTCAGCCTCGCCCAGGAGGCTTTCCGCGGTGAGCAGGCGGACGCTGCCGGTATTTTCATCAAGGGCCAGAGCACGGAGTCCTTCTTCCCGGGATATAGCTGAGAGAATCAGCTCTCTGACTCCTGCGTCCACACCGGGCAGTGTAAGCAGTTTAACCGCATGTCTTACCCGCTCCAGCAGTGTAGCGGCGGCAGCCGATTTCCCATAGGAAACTGCCAGAAGGACAGCTTCCGTAATGCCGCCGCCGGCCGGCGACCGGCGGGAGAGAGCTCCGTCCACGATGTACAGGCAATCCGGTTCTTCCTGGCGCAGCAGGGCTTCACAGTGTTTCAGCTCAGATGCCTGCGAGGGACCCGCCAGCTCCACATAACCGTCGCTCAGCATTTTGCCGATAACAATCTCACCTAAAGCAGAACGGATACCAGTCAGCTCGCGGATATCCAGCAGGGCATCACAGCGACTGAGCGAGGCTGCTGAAGTTGCCAGCAGATGGCCATGGGGCAAATAAATCCGTGGCTTGCAGATGCCGGAAACAATATCTCTCGCTTCACCGTCACGCCCGACCGAAGTCAGAGCCAGAGGACGCTCTTTTTCTGCTTCAGTCCAGGCCTGAATCAGATGATTCAGGCTCGTGGTCTTACCGGCATTTTTGGACAAGCCGATTATGGCCAAAGAAGACAGATCATCCAGACCGCTCAGAGCGATAAGTTCAGCAGCAGAAGGATTTTTCACTTATTCGTACTTTACGCCTTCCTCGATTTTTTGCTTGCGCACAAGATACTTGGGTACGATGTGCAGATCCTGTCCGGACAAAAGGCGGGAAACCCCGATATGCTCAACTTTTTCCTCACCCCTGCACACCGGGCAATGGCATTCCCCCTTGTATTCACTGGGTTCTTTATAGCTGGTGATTAAGCCTTCGTAATTGCGCAAAACAGTGTGGTCATGGTTCTGCGAAATAATGTAGTTGGGGCCGACCGGGATTTTACCCCCGCCTCCCGGGGCATCCACTACAAAGGTAGGAACAGCAAAACCGCTGGTATGGCCGCGCAAGCCTTCAATAATTTCAATGCCCTTGCTGATCGGGGTGCGGAAGTGGCTGATCCCCTGCGACAGGTCACACTGATAGATATAGTAAGGGCGGACACGGATATAGACCAGACCGTTTACCAGCTTGCGCTGCACATGTACACAATCATTGACACCACGTAGCAGGACTGACTGATTGCCCACCGGAATACCGGCCTCTGTCAGCAGTTCACAGGCTCTGCGACTGTCTGCAGTGATCTCCTGCGGATGATTGAAATGGGTATTGAGCCAGATCGGATGGTATTTCTTCAGCATGTCACAGAGCTGCCGGGTAATACGCTGCGGCATCACCACCGGTGTGCGCGTACCGATACGGATTATTTCCACGTGATCGATCGTGCGCAGTTGGGAAATGATGTATTCGAGACGATTCTCGTCCATCAGCAAAGCGTCACCGCCTGAGAGCACTACATCTCTGATCATGGGCTTGCTGCGGATGTAATCAATGCAGGCGTCAATCTCACGGATGCTGCGCGCGCCGTCTTTTTGCCCGGCCAGACGTCTTCTGGTGCAGTGGCGGCAATACATGGAGCACATGTCGGTGATTAAAAAAAGTACGCGGTCGGGGTAGCGGTGGGTCAGACCGGGAACCGGTGAGTCAGCGTCTTCCTCCAGCGGATCCAGTAAGTCTTCCTCCCTGCGCACGCTTTCCATATAACTGGGAACCGCCTGCAGGCGCACGGGATCAAAAGGATCTTCCGGATCAATCAGGGACAGATAATAAGGTGTGATGGCCATGCGGAAATGCTTCAGAGCTTCTTCCACACCGGCAACAGCCTCATCATCCAGCGGCAGGTATTTTTTCAGCTCAGCGACAGTAGTGATACGGTTGCGTACCTGCCAGTGCCAGTCGTTCCATTGCTGATCAGAAATATCAGCGAAGAGCTCCTGCCGCCTGGCCTCACCTTTCTTATTAATATATTTATCTTCAGCTTTCACTGCGTATCCTTTCTATTTATAGAAAGATCTATAAATAATTTTCCTCAAAAATCCGACGCAGGGCGTCGCTCCGGCGCAGGATATCCAAGGTGATTTCAGCGTGATTTTTGCTATAGCCGTTTCCGACTATCATTGTCAGATCTTTTCCGATTCCCTCGGCACCAAGTGCGGCACGGGTGAAGCTGGTCGCCATACTGAAAAAGTAAACCAGACCGCCTTCGCGCACAGGCAGGATCGAAGACATTTCACTGCCTTCAATATTCACTACGTTGATGCAGACGTCATATTCTTTGCCATCATTGCAGGCCAGAGCCTTGTCCATTACTTCTACAGGATTGCGGGCATCAGCTACAAAAAACTCATGCACAAGCTTATTGTCGATCAGAGTGTTTCGCGGACGGTCGCTGCGGCTCATGCCGACAACCTTGCCACAGGGACCGACACGGCGCATGGCTTCATAGGCGCAGAGCTGGCCGCTCTTGCCGCCGGCTCCCAGAATCAGAACCGAATCATTGGCCTGGACAATATGCGCTGTCTGGGCGGGAGCACCGCAGACATCCAGGGCAGCCAGAGCCAGATTTTCACTGATGTCATCCGGCAGCTTAGCGTAGATGCCGCTTTCAAACAGAATTGCCTGACCCTTGATCTCAACCCGTTCGATCTCCGGATGCACAGCTGTGATCTCTTCAATCTTCAGCGGTGTCAGGGAAAGTGAGACCAGAGTAGCAATGCGGTCACCCACAGCCAGGTCCCGGTCACTCAGGGCCGGACCGATTGCAGCGATACTGCCCATCAGCATGCCGCCGGAGCCTGTAACCGGATTCTGCATTTTACCGCGCTCATTAACAATCTCGAGTATTTTCGCTTTGAGAGCGGCTTCGTCAGCCTTCGCCTCGTCCCACAGCTGATGAAAACTGGCGGAATCGATATTTAAAGCTGTGACATCGATGAGAATCTCATTGTCGTAAATCTCCATCTTATTGTCGATTTTCTGTGCAGCCTGCGGCAATAATCCCTGGGGCTCGATCACGCGATGACTGCCATATTTATTACCCATTGCCATATAAGTTCTGTCCTCCTATTTATTTCTTAAAGGCAGACCCATAATTTCACGGGCCTCGTCCGGTGTTGCAATTTCGAGATTCAATTCTGTGGCTATGCGCACCAGACGTTCCACCAGGACGCCGTTGCTTTCTGCCAGAACACCACGGTCCAGCATGAGATTATCTTCAAAACCGGTGCGAACGTGTCCGCCCATGAGCATGCTCATTACGTTCAGCGTCAATTGCTGACGGCCCATGGCGGAGACGGTGAAAGTAGCGTCTGCAGGCAAGGATTCGATCAGGAAAAGCAGGTCGCGCGGTGTGGCACTGATGCCTCCGTTGACACCCAGAACCAGATTGAAATGCAGGGGCGCGTCAATATAGCCCTTCCTGTGCAAACGCAGGGCCATATCGATCATGCTCTTATCAAAGCACTCCAGCTCAGGCATAATCTTACGCTCGCGCATGCGGGCGGCAAATTCAATGATCATGTTTTCTGTATTGACAAAAATCTCATCACCGCCAAAGTTCAGGGTGCCGCAATCGAGACTGGCCATCTCCGGATTGAGTTCGGTCGGCTGCAGACGCTCATCCGCAGTCATGCCAGTAGCTCCGCCGGTGGAAGGCTGGATAATTACGTCAGGGCAGGCTGCCTGGATAGCAGTGATGATCTCGGCAAAACGATCGCGATCCTGAGTCGGACTACCGTCATCTTCGCGTACATGCAGGTGGATAACGGCAGCGCCGGCATCTACAGCAGATTTAGCTTCTCGGACGAATTCCTCAACGGTGTATGGTACGCTGGGATTCATTTCCTGAGTGACTTCCGCACCGCTGATAGCGGCAGTGATAATGACCTTGTTTGCTAATTCTTTTCTCATTCTAATCTCCTGTTTACTTTTTCCGGCGCTGCTTATCCGCAGTTACGACACAGGTGCCGCTGGCCCTGCAGACGAGGATCGGTTTTTCGATAACTTCTGCAGCAGAATCGGAAATGTCCGGGCAGGGCCGGATCACTTTGTAGGCCTCGAAGCTCATCTTGCGGGAAGTATTACCCTCCCCAACAATACGGCCTGCTGCCTCGATAAAATCTCCCGCATATACGGGGGCAGTGAATTCCACCGCATCATAAGCGACAAAGAGCCCCTCATCGCCGTCTCTGCGGATCAGCAACTCTGTAGCCACATCGCCGAATAATTGCAGGATCCGGGCTCCGTCCACCAGATCGCCGCCGTAGTGGGCATCAGTCTTGCTCATTCTCATACGAATCATTGCTTCTTCCATTATTTTCCTCCTGACAAAAAATAACGCCATGCGTTCGCAAAAACACACAGCGCTCCATGCAAAGCATGACAGTGAAACGTCCTTGGTCCGTTCCCCCAGAAACAAGACGAAGGATCCCGGCTCATTTCTTCGGCGGCAAACACTTCAGCTGCTTTGTCCGATCCCGGACCTGAAAGCAGCCTACCAATTTTACCGCGCCTCTAATTCACTATTCAGTTATAAAGTTATTCCATATGGTTAGTATAAATGTATAATCCATATTTTGGCAAGCATTTTTGTGAAGAAGCGCATAAAAACCAACTAGTGATAAACTGATTAACAGACTATTTAACAAGAGGTGAGTTATGAATCAAGAAAAACTGAAGAAATATGCTGAAGCTATTGTGCATATCGGGGTTAATGTGCAAAAAGGCGACAAGGTTGTACTTAACACTGACACAGACAATCTGCAGCTGGCCAGAGAAATCGTACGTGCCTGCTGGCGGGCAGGTGCCGCTGATGTCGATACTATAATGTCCGACAACGATATGAGCCTGGGACGCTTTGAGGAAGCGGATGATGACGTCTTTGACCACTACCCGGAGTTTAAGGTCGAGTACGCTGAAAGACATATGCAAAATAAATATCACCGTATTTCCATCAGTGCACCGCGGCTGGATCTGTTTCAAAATGTGGATCCCGACCGCTTGCGCCGTTCCAGTATCGCCGGTAACAAAGCGATAGAGCCGATTATGAAGTACATGGATACAGGCGAGATCAAGTGGACTGTGGCTGCAGGAGCCTCTGAGCTCTGGGCCGCCTCTCTTTTCCCCGATTTGCCGCTGAATAAAGCTATGGACGAGCTGTGGGACAAGATTTTCGCCGCCTGCCGGATCAGTGAAGATGGTGAAGCGGTGGCAGCCTGGCTGGAGCACGATGCCAAACTCAAAGCCCATGAGACCTGGCTTAATGACCAGCAATTCTCCTATCTGCATTATGAAGCACCCGGAACGGACTTCAAGGTAGGTCTGGCCGATAAACACAACTGGGTCGGCGGCTCTTCGCTCACGCCCGACGGCATCCGCTACATGGCCAACATGCCCACGGAAGAGATTTTCACCACACCTCACGCCCGGCAAGCTGAAGGCAAACTGAAATCCAGCATGCCTCTGGCGATTTCAGGTAAAGTGGTTGAGGACTTCGGTTTCGTTTTCGAGGGCGGCCAGGTTGTTGACTTCTTTGCCGGCAAGAATGGTGATGTTCTGCAAACCCAGCTTGACATGGATGAAGGCGCAAAAAGACTGGGTGAGGTCGCTCTGGTGCCGGATTCATCACCCATTTCTCAGATGGGCATTACCTTCAAATCAACTCTCTTTGATGAGAATGCATCCTGCCACTTTGCTCTGGGTAAAGCCTACAGTGAGGCTATTGTCGGCGGCGAAAAGATGACTCAGGGGGAACGGGCAGACCTGGGTTCCAACGATTCAATGATTCATCTCGATTTCATGGTAGGCGGACCCAACTTAAATGTAACCGGTTACCGTGAAGACGGCAGCAGCACCCCGGTCCTGAGAAATGGCGAATGGGCCTAAAACGGTGCCAGGCACCTAAG
>DIRJ01000042.1:0-9800 GCA_002427505.1 Mageeibacillus sp. UBA5439 | reverse complement strand
AGTTATTAAGTTAATTTTCGGGCAGTGTAACCGCACTGCCCGAAAATTAAAAGACAGCTACTGATTATTACTGAATTTACCATACTTAATGGGATATAAAGAGACATAATCCCGGTAGAGTTTTTCGTAATTACTTTTGGTTTTATCCAATGAGTGGGTATAATCATGAACTCGCAGGCTGTCATCATGCTTGTACTGGATTATGTAGATGCCGATATTGGAGCAATGATCGGCCACCCTTTCCAGTACATTGTAAACTTCGGTCAGAATAAAACCATGGTCCACACTGCAGGCACCCTGCTTGAGACGCTCAATATGATTGCTGGTGAATATTTTATTTAATTCATCAATACGGTCTTCCAGAGGTTCAATGGTAAAAGCCTTTCGGGCATCCAGTTCTGCAAAAGCTGCTAAAGTGCGTTGCATTATGTCCCGCACGGCTGCAATGTAAATATCCAGTTCTTCCTTTGCTTCCGGTGAAAACTCAGCCACCTTGCCTTCGTTTTTCTGCGCCAGATCTGACAGGTTGATCGAGTGGTCACTGATGCGCTCGATATCATTAATCGAATGCATCAGAATCGTAAGCTTCTGCCCCCTGCGCTCATCCAGCTTGCCGGAGGAAATTCTGATCAGATATTCAGACAAAGCATCCTCATATTCATCCGCCTGCTGTTCCCATTTTTCCACCCGATGATAGCCCTCTTCACTGAAATCGTGTAAGAGATCCAGAGCCAGATTCATGCCCTTATTCGCTATTTCCATCATCGAATAAGTAACAGTGCCGGCTTGTTCCAGAGCAAAGGCCGGGCGATCCAGAAAGCGCGGATCCAAGAGCTTCAGCTGTGCATCTTCTTCCAGGTCTTCCAATTCTTCGGCTGCCACCGGAACGATTTTCTTGGACAATTTGATCAGCTGCTCGGAAAAAGGCAGCAAGACCAGGGTTGTGAAAATGTTGAAACTTGTATGCACAATTGCCAGCATTAGCGGTGTGACCGTGCTGTCCATGAAAGGAAAGGGCCTGATAGCGTGAAGTATATAAAAAAGAAGCATGAAGAGTATCGTGCCGATGGTATTGAAGCTGAGATGAATGACAGCAACTCTTTTCCCGTTGCGGTTTGATCCGACAGAAGCCAGGATGGCGGTGATGCAGGTGCCGATATTCTGTCCCATAATTATGGGCAGGGCGGCGGCAAAAGGTATCACACCGGTGGCGCTGAGTGCCATCAGGATACCTACGGAGGCAGAAGAAGACTGAAACAAAGCGGTTGTCACTGCGCCGACTAAGACGCCCAGCAGGGGATTGCTGAATTTTTGAAAGAGATCGACAAAAAACGGCTCATACTGGAGCGGGGCCACTGCTGTGGACATTACATCCATGCCAAACATCAGCACGGCAAAACCGAGCAAAGCATAGGCCTTGTGCTTTTTCGCCTCAGTTCTGGCAGTGAAAAGAATCAAAATACCGGCTAAGGCGAGGATAGGGGTCCAGGAGGAGGGCTTTAACATGGTTATGATGAAGTTGTCACCGGATATGCTGGCCATGCTGAGCAGCCAGCCTGTAACCGTGGTACCGATATTCGCACCCATTATTACAGGTACGGCCTGCCGCAGGAGCATTACACCTGAATTTACCAGAGCGACAACCATGACAGTGGTGGCAGAGGAAGACTGAATCACACCGGTAACAGCAGTACCGAGCAGAACTCCCTTCATTCTTGTGTTACAGAATTTCCCCAGCAATTGCTCCATCCGGCCGCCGGATACGGATGTCAGACCGTCACTGAGAAGCTGCATGCCGAAAAGAAAGAGGCTGAGACCACCGATTAGCTGCAAAATGTTTAAATAACTCATTTAATTTTGATCACCACTTCGAAAAAATAAAAACGACCTGAATACTTATCTTAAAGTCAATTTAGCATGAAGTTTTATATCTATAAAGACCAGCGGCGAAATGTTGACGTATTGTATGAAAAATCCCCGGCAAAGCAGCGGTTTATGTTTTCTTTTTGATGTTTTTTTCTTTGGCGGGCCGGGGATACTTGATGATCAGTTCGGCGTGGATGAAAGCGCCGATCATCATGATATAAACGGCCAGATAGAGCCAGAGCATCAGAAAGATAATGCCTGTGATACTGCCATACATCAGATAATAGTTTGATTGATTGGAGATATAGTAAGACAAGCTGTAGGAAATTGAGATCCAGCCCACAGTGGTCAGAACGGAAGCGAACAGAGTATGGCGGAAGTAGCTGCGCTGTCTTTTCAATATAGAAAAAATCACGGTGAAGATAAAACTGAGGACCAGAAAGGCTGCCAGATTTGCGAAAAGATCGAACTTGCTCTGAAGAATAAATTCAGGCAAAGTGATGAATTCCTGCAGGTAGTTTCTTAACAGGCGGTTGAAAGCCAGTACCACCAGAATGACAATAAGCAGGACACTGGAAGCAAATATGGCAATGATGCCAAAGAGGCGCCGCAACACAAAATTATTGGGGGATTCTCTGTGATAAATCTTGTTCAGCGACGCTACGACACTGCCGACACCACGGGAAGCTGCCCAGAGCAAAGCCAGAGCAGTCATGGACAGGACTGAAACGCTGCTGCTGCGCTGAACTGAGTTCAGGAAATTATAGAATACTTCCACAATCGCTTCCGGGATAATTACGCTCACCTGCGGAATAGCCGCTTCGAATCTGGCTGCCACACCGGCGCCCAGAACTTCCAGCAAACCAAATACAAAGAGGATCAAAGGGAAAATTGAGAAGATCAGATAAAAGGCGGAAGCAGCCGCATTGATGCCCATTTTGAGTGAAGAAAAACGTTGCAGGCGTTCCTGCCAGACTTGAACCCAGCTTTTTTCCTCTGCGTAATCAGACAGCTTTCTTTGCAAATCATTAATTTGCGAGCTGAAACCTTTGTTTATCTTTTCAGTAGGATCAGTTTCCTGCGGATTTATATTTTTCTCTTCTGCTTCATTCATTATTTTTCTACCGTTATCAATAAATTGTGCATAGATTCTAAGTATAAGGTATTTTCAGAATGTTTGAAAATTCCGTGTTCTCCATGCTTTTGCTTTCCACAGATAACAGGTGTTTCTTTCCTTTTCTAAAGTGATGCTATTATAAGAAAGGTTGCATAGCAGTAACAGAAGGGAGTTTGGATTTTGTCTGGGACAATAATGACTGTGATAATTGTTCTTCTTTCCGGAGCGGGGCTGCTGACAGCCTATCTCCTTTATTTTCTCTTTACCGGAATTTTCTCCTTTGTCATTCGCCCGCGTACAAAGCCGCGGCCGGCTTCAACGTCTAAACTGAACGAAGAATGGCAGCACAAGCGCCCGGAAGATGTCCCGGATCAGGTTAAAATCATTGCTGATTTCACGGACGCCCTGTCTCTGCGTCTGGCGCTGATCAGAGAAGCCCGGGAAAGCCTTGACATCAGCTACTTTTCGATCACTAACACTGAAAGTGGCCTGGCCATTCTCTCGGAGCTGCTGGCGGCTGCTGACAGAGGTGTCAGAGTACGCCTCCTGCTTGATGCCAAGATGAAGATGCTCTTCTTGATAACGATGAAAGCTTTGGCCCAGCACCCGCAGATTGAAGTTGGCCTCTACAATCCGCTGAATTTACTGAAACCATGGACCTTGAACGAAGTTATGCACGATAAGTTCATGATTGTTGACCACAACTATGCCTTGCTGGGCGGACGCAATATTGAACCCAGTTACTTCGGTCTGGCCGAAGCGCCGCTAGCCAACAAGTATGACTGGGATGTGCTGGTGCGGCGCGATGCAGGCAGTCCTGCAGACCAAAGTGTAGTTGATACGATTACCGCCTACAATGAGCTCTTGTGGCAGAAAAAATCGACCAGAAAAGTTTGGCGGCCTTTGAGAAAATCGGGAATACTTGAGGGAATACACGCTGCAGCGCAAAAGTTTTCAGCTGAGCATCCTGAGTTTTATCAGGAAACCGTTGCTGATTTTACCAGGGACATGATTCGCCCTGACAGAATCATGCTCTTACATAACCCGCTGAACAGTTGGCGCAAGGACCCCTGGGTGACTCAGGATCTGGTAAAACTCGCCTCTCAGGCGGAAAAGAGCCTTTTTATACAAACACCTTACGCAACAGCTACGCCTCCTTTACTGCAGCTCCTGACAGAGGCTGCAGCTCATATGGAAGTGTATTACCTGACTAATTCCCTGGCCTCGGCCAAAAACCTGCCGGCCTATCCCAACTATTACTTTCAAAGAAAGAAATTTCTCCAGGCTGGTGTCAATATCTATGAGTTTCAGGATACTGACTCCATACACGGCAAATCCTTTATTCTGGACGACAGGATTTCTGTGGTGGGCAGCTTTAATCTGGATTCACGCAGTATTTACCTGGACACAGAAACAATGCTGGTGATAGACAGCCCGGAACTGACCAGGACCTTTTCTGATTATCACCGGAAAATAATCGGACAGAGTTTAAAAGTGGGCAAGGATAACAAGTATCTTCCTTCAGATACTGTGACAGCGACGCCCGTGCTACGGGGCAAGAGACTTACCTATTTTCTCTCCCATCTCCTCTTGCGTCCTTTTCAGTTTTTTATTTAAAAAATATGATCAAGGTTGGTTAATCTATGCAAAAAAGTGAAGCATCCGAAAAAAGAATAGCGAATCTCGTCTCTTATATTGAATGCCTCCTGCGTGAAGAGAACGTGAGGGAAAGCTACCAACGGCATTTTGAAGAATTTGCAGGACTGGAAAGTCTGGAAGTCTTTCAGGCCTTCCGGCAGATTCTTGATCAGGGCTATGACCCGGACCAGGTGATTACAGAGGTATCACGTGTGATTTTAGCCACCCAGCGTGAGGACGACTTCGAGGAAGTCAGGCCGGAGGATCCCTTTTTGCAGGAGCTGCGGGCGGAGAATCAGACCATGATGGACCTGCTGGCAGGGCTGCGGCCTCTCTTTCGTCAGGAGAGAACGCCAGAGCGGGACCAGAAGATCGTGGCGGCCATGCAGGGCTTGCGGCAGGTCAGGGCGCATTTTGTCAGATTGCAGAATATTTTCTTTCCGACTCTGGAACACAAGCACCACGCCCTGTCGGGCCTGACACTTTTATGGGCCTGGCAGGATCAGGCGGAAACGGTTCTGGAGCAGTCTCTGGCAACTTTTGCTGATCCGAAAATGCCGACAGAACAGCTTAACCGGATGGCGGGAGAGCTTTTCGGATCCTATGCCAGCCTGCCCTTCAAGGAAGAGCGCCTGCTCTACACTGCAGCTGATAAATTGCTGGATGAGACTGACTGGGAGGCCATGTATCAGCAATCACGCGCTTATCCCACTGCCTTTGATATCCGCCAGGAAGTGGCGGAAATCGATTTTTCTCAGCTAAAGGACGCTGCCGCTCAGGGCTGCTTCAGCAGCGGTACCGGCAGCATGAGCTTCGAACAGCTAAACCTGGTTTTGAATAATCTGCCGGTCGACTTTACCGTGGTGGATGAAAACAACCGGGTATTGTACTTTAATAATCCGCCCTACCGGATTTTCCCGCGCAGCCCCGCAGTGGTCGGGCGCGAGGTGAAAAACTGCCACCCTCCCAGAAGCCTGGATAAAGTAGATGAGATTATCGATGCTTTCCGCCAGGGCCGGCAGAACCATGCCCGTTTCTGGATCAGCGTCAAAGATAAAAAACTGCTGATCGAGTATTTTGCCTTGCGTGATGCGGAGGGAAAGTATCGCGGGGTTCTGGAAGTGAGCCAGGATATCACCGACCTGCAGTCTCTGCAAGGAGACCGGCGGCTGACAGAGTGGCAGGAGTAGCCGATGCGTTTATTTTTGGCAGCAAGACTGGCAGCTGACCAGCTGCGGGAGCTCGGGCAGGCACAGGCACTTCTGCGCCGCGCCGCGGAGAAGATCTCCCTGACCAAAGCGGAAAACCTGCATCTGACCCTGCACTTCCTGGGTGAGACGGCAACAGCGGACACTGAGCGGCTGCTCAGTGGTCTGCGGGAGTTTGAGCTGCCGCCGGCCGGGAGTCTGACCTCCCGCCTGGACGGCTATGGCTTTTTCCGGCGCCGGGACGGGGACCTGATCTATGCCGATTTGGCGGTATCTGCGGAGCTGGTGCAGCTGCAGAAAGATCTGGGCGGGGTCTTGGCTGAGCTCGGCTTTGAGCCGGACCGCCGCCGCTGGAAAGCGCACGTAAGCTTGGCCCGGCGGACGCAACTGGCCCTTTCCTGGCCTGAAGTCCACCAGAAGCTGCCCGTACAGGCCGAAACTTATGCTCTTTCGGACCTGGTCCTGTTCAAAAGCGAATTCACCGGCAACGGTATGTTGTATACACCCCTCTTCGTTTTTTAAGCAATACTAACCGGCGAAATATTGATTGCTGCTTTTGTCCTGGAGAAATCTGCCTTTTACCTTCAGTTTGGCCGCTTCCTCAAAAAGACGATAGCCTTCCAGCTGGCAGGTGGGGCAGGCCTGACGGGGTATCTGCACGCCGATCAGACTGTCGCCGCGGTCGTTGGTGGAATGGATAACATTAACGCCCGGACAGTCAGCGCAGATTTTAAACTCCTGCCGCTGCCTTTCCATAATACCGGCCGTATCGTAATAAACCTGGCGTGACCGTGTAAGCTCCTGCATCCCCTTAAATTTTTCTTCCGCCATTTTTTCCCGGTTTTTCCAGTTTTTCAAAACCTGACGCGAGATTTCCTCCACTTGCCGTGTGACCCGAAGGCTTTGCCGCCAGCTGGCCTCATGGTAATCAGGTTCGCGCACGCCGGAATAATCCAGGCCTGCCATGGCCAGGACTATGCCCAGATTGACGTAGGGCAGGGCACCTTCTATCGAATAACCGCCCTCCAGCACAGCCACATCCGGATTGAGTCTTTCATTCAAATGAGCGTAACCCTGGGCGGAGAAATTCATATTTGTCAGCGGGTCAGTGTAATGATTATCCTGACCGGCCGAGTTGATAATCAGGTCCGGCTTATAGTCGTCCAGAACCGGCAGGACTACGTTATCAAGTACGTGGAGAAAACCCTCGTCACCGGTATTGGGCGGCAGAGGAATGTTGAGATTGTAACCATAGGCACCCGGCCCGCCCAGCTCGCTCAGATCACCTGTACCGGGATAGAGCGTGCGGCCGTCCTGATGGAAAGAAATAAAGAGAGTGTCGGGATCGTTCCAGTAGATATCCTGCGTGCCGTCGCCATGATGACAATCCGTGTCGACAATGGCTACCCGCAAATCCGGATATTTTTGCCGGATGTATTCCAGACCGACCGCCTCGATATTAATGATACAAAAGCCCCTGTCGCCGTAAGTGACGCGCTGGGCGTGGTGACCCGGCGGCCTGACCATGGCAAAGGCCTTGTCAGTTTCTCCGGACATGACCGCTTCCAGAGCACGCATCACGCCGCCGGCGGCAATATAGTGCGACTCGGTCACGATGGAGTCGGCGTCAGGATAGGCAAAGTGTACCCGCTCCACATCAGCCGCGCTGGCCAGAGCGGGGTTGAAAAAATGTATGCCTTCGATGTCTCTGATGCCTTCTTCAAAAAGCTGATCCTGTGTATAAAGCAGTCTTTCTTCGCGTTCCGGATGGGTGGGCGAAATGGCCCAGTCAAAAGCCGGAAAGAAAATCAGGGCTAATGAATTACTGGCCTTCATGTCTGCTTCCCTCCTCTGCCTGCTGCAGTTTGTAGAGTAAGCCGGGTTTGATCTGAGCACGGACGCGGATGTTTCTTTCCCGGCTCATAAAGCCGCGTACCATGTTGAAAGAAGATGCTTCAGTGATCTCGGTTTCTACCTGATCCGGCGGCAGACCCATGGCTGCTCCGGCCTGTGCCACCGCTTGCAGAGCTATTTCTTCCGCCTGTGCCAGATTAAAGGACTTGTCGATATTTTCATAAATGCCCAGCTCGGGTATGGAGAGAATACGGCGCTCCGTGTTGGCATAGAGGGAGATTTCAGTCGTCGGCCTGGCCAGGGCGGCACCGAGTGCGTTAGCAATCTCATAGTTGTCCGGGAAACTTATTTCCAGACCGCTGGCTGCGTGCAAAGGTTCTGCCAGAGCTTTGGCCGGACCGCCGATCAGCCTGATGGACCGGGGCTTTAGCTGCCGGCCGTGCAGCAGCTCCCTGATAGTGTAGACCGGGCTGCTGTTGATGCGTCCCAGTATTTCCGCGATCCTTTGCATGATACTGTCGCAAAAACCGGTGACGATTTTTGTCGCACAGGCCTCTGTGTCCAGCTCAAGTTCAGCTGCCAGAGCAGCCAGGGCTTCTGCGGCTTTTTGCGGGTAGCTGCCTCTCATCAGGCCGAGATAAACCAGAGCATCTGTAGGTGTGAGATCTTCACCGCCGAAAGCGACAGCAAAACCCCGCCGCTCCGGACCGATCCGGATTTCTCCCTTGTCAATATGCACGTAACTGTCACCGCCCAGACCGACAGAGCTGCTGTAGACAGCACGTACCAGAGTCTTGCGGCCGTCGATCTCGATGCCTGTTGCTTCAAACAGGGGCAGGCCTGCTGCCAGAAAAAAGATGTCAGTGGTGGTGCCGCCGATATCGAGCAGGATAGCGTCGTCTTCTGTCCGGGGAAAGAGAGCACTGATGCCGACAAAGCTGGCCGCAGGCCCGGAAAGAATAGTTTCAACCGGACGTTTCAGGGCTGAATCCAGATCAACTGTGCCGCCGTCGGCTTTTAAAATATAGACAGGAGCTGTGATAGCCTCTTCTGCCAGTGCTGCCAGCATGCTGCCGGCGAAAGTACGGAAGGTATCCGCGACAGCTGCGTTGAGATAGGCAGTCTGTACCCGGCGCGGGAAGTTCAGTTTGCCCGAGAGCCTGTGCCCCAGGGTGATTTCCTTGTATTCATCTGCAAAAAAATCGCCGATCCTCTTTTCCGTGTCGGGGTTACGCGGTGAGAATTTACTGATGACAGCCAGACTTTCCACGCCGCTGTCCTGAAAGCGGGCCTGGATGGTCTGCAGCTCACTTTGCCTAAAATTATCTACCACAATTCCGCGATGATCGGTACTGCCGGAGAGATAGTACAGATTATCACCCATCCGATCAAAATCCCAGTTAATACCCGGACCGCTTTGAACGATGACGCCGACCCTGGAGACCTTGCCTTCGACAATGGCATTGGTGCAGACAGTAGTACTGAGGTGGATACGGTCAATTTCACTTTTCTCCTGATCCTGCAGCAAGTCCTGCAGGCACTGCCAGATAGAGTTAAAAAGATCTGCCTTGTTTACTTCATGTTTGACAGACTTCAGCAGCACACCCTGACGGAGCAAAACACCGTCAATATGTGTGCCACCCATATCAATCGCCAGAATCATCGAAAACACCCCTTCCCCGACACAAGCCGGTCTCTTACAGTATACGACGGATTTTGGCGGTGGCAGCATGTTCCGTGTTTTGGTGCCACGTGTTTTGGTGCCAGGCACCTAAGATAATATGCAAGTAAGAAAAACAGCTTGATTCAAGGGTTAAGAGAAGAGCAAGCCGGTAAGCAAGGAAGATAAATTAGCGTATGCATGCTGAGGATATCTTTAGGGGTTTTCGTGAAAGTAAGGGTTTGAGCTATCTACGTTATAACTTTGTTGACACGAAAGTGATTCACGACCTAAGACGACTAGAGCTCGCGGCGAAACCATTGTCCTGCGGTAAGGGATACCGAATCCGCGTATAACAGAGTGGACCAATGCCGAGACACTGTAGCAAAACCCCTGAAGATGTCCTCAAAAAAGGATTAACCTGTTAATGTGATAAAACAACTACACAATTTAATTT
>DIRJ01000047.1:62852-63205 GCA_002427505.1 Mageeibacillus sp. UBA5439 | reverse complement strand
ACAGCCACTGGTTAAAAATCTTATGGACGAGCTGCAAGCTGCCGGCAAGAATGTCGAATTTGCCATTCACCCTGTCGCCGGCCGTATGCCCGGTCACATGAATGTGCTGCTGGCTGAAGTTGATGTGCCCTATGAGAAGCTTCATGAGATGGAAGAGATCAATCCCCAGTTTGCCGAGACTGATGTGGTCATCATTATCGGTGCCAATGACGTGGTCAACCCTGCGGCTAATACGGCGGCGGGCACCCCGATTTACGGTATGCCGGTCCTGGATGTAGAGGATGCCAAACATGTCATCATCATGAACTATGACAAAAAGCCGGGATATGCCGGTGTTGACAACCCGCTCTATG
>DIRJ01000047.1:41012-62641 GCA_002427505.1 Mageeibacillus sp. UBA5439 | reverse complement strand
GATCGCTCTGCTTCTGGGTGACGCAACAGCTTCTTTAAAGAACTTACTGCAGGATTTGCGAGAGTACTGCGGCTGAGCCGGATAAGTAAATAAAGTCATGTTAAAGGGTCCTCAAATTGCAGCAGGCATGGAGAGGACTCTTTTTATTGTAAAAAAAAGAGGACATATCGAACATTAAAGGTCTAGTGAATATGCACAAAGAATTTGGAAATATTGTGTTATTATGATTGGGCTTGTAGGTGTATATTTTATTGTGATGACACTAGGCAATTAGTGAGGTGTAACAGATCGGCCAAGGACAGAATAGCTTCAAATAGACAGGATCAGGAGGATTTTTGATGTGTCAGTCAAAACAAATCGAAGTTAACGATCCCAGATTTTTAGAACTCGACAAGTTCTTAAAGAAATTACAGGGGGAAAAAGGGATAGCTATGATTGCTCTGCAAAAAGCTCAGCAGTTATTTGGTTATTTGCCTTTGGAAGTGCATAAACATATTTCTGCCCGTACAGGTATTTCTGTAGCAGAACTTTATGGAGTATCTACATTTTACAGTCAATTCTTACTGGAAGCGGAAGGAAAACACCGTATTTCAGTATGCATGGGCACGGCATGCTATGTTAAGGGCGCTCAGAATGTATTGGATAAACTCTGTGAACTGCTCAATATCAAAGTTGGAGAAGTTTCAGCGGATGGCTTGTTCAGCATCACAGCAGCAAGATGTATTGGCTGCTGCGGTCTGGCTCCGGTAATTATGATTGATGAGGAAGTTTACGCTAATATCGTGGACTTGAACGAGCTGGAGCAAATTCTTGATAATTATCGTTTGAAAGACGCAGCCGTGGGAGCAGCTTCACTGGCCTCACCCGGCGGCAAAGCTGAAGCGGAGGATCCGGCATGATCACAAAAACTGGAACATCCTGGGCAAACATTGCAAATTTGCGTAAGTGCACCTTAGCTGAACTGGAACAGCCTGAGCATTTCCGGGTAACAGTTGGCATGGCAACTTGTGGAATTTCTGCAGGCGCGGACTTAACTTTTGAAGCTTTACGACAGGAAGTTGAACGAAACGACTTGAACGATATTTCTCTTGAAATTACGGGCTGTATTGGACTTTGTTCATTCGAGCCTATTGTAGAAATATATGAAAAGGGCAAAGAAAAAGTTTCTTATGTAAAAGTTGATCCTGTCAAGGCAATTACTATAGTACGACAGCACCTGCTTCATGGTGAGCCGGTGGAGGAGTTTACATTAAGGGGTTTTTTACGTCAGCAGCGTGAACAGAAACAAAGAGATGCTGAGGCACATAGTTATCTCAGCCATAAATTAGAGCCCGTTACCACAACAGAGCTTGATAGCAGGTCCAGGGAGCTGGTCATAGAGGAAGAGAGCCCGGAGTCTGAACTTGCCGGTCTGCCGGAGCATTTCACTGATTTGCCTTTTTATAAAAAGCAAAAACGTCAGGTTTTGAGAAACTGTGGATATATTAACCCCGAACGCATAGATGAAGCTATTGCACTTGGTGCCTATGCTGCGCTCGAGCGGGCCTTGACCGGTATGTCAGCTAAAGCTGTGATCGAATGTATTACAGACTCCGGTTTGCGCGGACGTGGTGGAGCGGGTTTTCCAACCGGGATAAAATGGAGCTTCGCTGCCCGTGAGAAAGCAGAAGAAAAGTATTTTATCTGTAACGCTGATGAGGGCGATCCGGGGGCATTCATGGACCGCAGTGTTTTGGAAGGCGACCCCCATGCCGTTTTGGAAGCGATGATAATTGGCGGCTATGCCATTGGCGCCAGTAAAGGATATATCTATGTGCGCGCGGAATATCCAACAGCGGTTAAACGACTAAATATTGCGATAGAACAAGCTCATGAACTGGGATTATTGGGTGACCATATCATGGCTAGTGATTTTTCTTTCGATATTGAATTGCGTTTAGGTGCCGGCGCCTTTGTCTGTGGTGAAGAAACTGCTTTAATTGCCTCGATTGAGGGTGGGCGTGGTATGCCACGAAACAAGCCTCCCTTTCCTGCTGCCCATGGACTATATGGTCAACCGACAATTATAAATAACGTCGAAACACTGGCGAATGTTCCCGGCATTATCTTGAATGGATCACAGTGGTTCCGAACAATCGGTACCGAAAGATCACCCGGAACCAAAGTTTTTGCTTTGGGAGGAAAGGTAGAACATACGGGTCTGCTTGAGGTCCCCATGGGAATAACGCTGAGAGAGGTTATTTTCGACATTGGTGGTGGCTGTCCTGACAATAAAAAAATTAAGGCTGTGCAGACGGGCGGTCCTTCAGGCGGGTGTATTACGGAAGAAAATCTGGATTTGCAAGTAGACTTTGATACTCTGAAAGCAGCCGGATCGATGATGGGATCGGGCGGCCTTATTGTGATGGATGAAGACAATTGCATGGTTGATATTGCTCGTTTCTATACTGAGTTCACCGTGGATGAATCCTGCGGTCAATGTGTTCCCTGCCGAGAAGGAACTAAACGCATGTTAGAGATACTTGAGCGCATCACCGGAGGTCATGCCCAAATGGAAGACCTGGATCTTCTTGAAGAGCTGGGTGAGCATTTGCAACTGAGCTCACTTTGCGCCTTAGGTCAAACTGCTGCTAACCCTGTTTTGTCAACCTTGAGACAATTCCGCGATGAATATGAGACTCATATCAGAGATAAGCAGTGCCCCTCACATGTCTGTAAAAATCTGCTCGGATATATTATCACTGCTAATTGTAAGGGTTGCACCAAGTGTGCCCGTATCTGCCCTGTGCATGCGATCAGCGGCAAACCGCGCGAGATTCATGAAATAGATTTGGATATTTGTACCCGCTGTGGACTTTGCATTGCGAATTGTGCTTTCAATGCAATTGAGCGCAGATAGAGCTTAGTTGAGGATAAAGATTATGCGTCAAACCAAAACAAGAGATAAAATACACTCTGTTCCTTTTTCTTCCGGAGCTGAGGCCATGAATGAAGAACTGAAGCTGGAGTTAGAGGAAGAGGCAGCGCTGGTAAATTTGAACATTAACGGACAGGATGTGGCTTGCCCGGAGAACTGGAATTTAATTATGGCTGCGCGTAAAGCAGGCTATGAAATACCTTCGCTCTGCTATTTGCGGGGAATTAACGAAAACTCTTCCTGCCGAGTCTGTCTCGTTGATGTAGCGCGTAAACAAGGTGAAGACTTCCGTATGCTTACAGCCTGCTCAACCAAGGTGGCTGAGGGTATGGTAGTTCGCACGAACAGTACACGTGTGAGAAAAACGGTAAGGCTTAATTTAGAATTGATTAAAGCAAACCACAATAGTGATTGCCTCTCCTGTATCAGAAATGACAATTGCGAATTTCAGCGCCTTTGCGCTATGTATGGAGTTCAGACCTCGCGCTTTACCGGGGCGGTTCGTGCAGCAGAAATAGATGATTTATCCTGGTCCGTTGTGCGTGATCCCGGCAAGTGTATTCTGTGTGGACGCTGTGTCAATACCTGTAAAAAAGTGCAGGGAATCGGCGTACTTGAATTTTCTAAGCGTGGATTTGAAACAACCGTAGGTCCAGCTTTCGGCTACAGCATGAAGGATGTCAATTGCCTCTATTGCGGACAGTGCATTGAGGCATGTCCGGTTGGAGCCCTGCACGAGAAGGATCAGATAGAGGAGGTATTAAAGGAAATAGAAAACCCGGATAAATTCGTGATTGTACAGACCGCACCTGCTGTGCGTGCCGCTTTAGGTGAAGAGTTTGGCTATCCGATAGGAACAGCCGTCACCGGAAAAATGGTTGCTGCCCTCAGAAGACTGGGCTTTGACCGCGTTTATGATACAAACTTTGCAGCCGATCTGACAATCATGGAAGAGGCAACAGAACTGATCAGCCGTCTGAAAAATAATGAACGACTGCCCCTGCTTACCTCCTGTTCACCTGGCTGGGTGCGATATTGTGAACTCTATTATCCGGAGTTTCTGGAGAATATCAGCAGCTGTAAATCACCTCAGCAAATGATGGGAGCAGTGATCAAGTCATATTATGCTGAAAGGGTGGGTGTTGATCCTGAAAGCATCGTCTCCGTATCCGTGATGCCTTGTACCGCAAAAAAGACAGAGGCAAATCGACCGGAGATGGAGGTTGACGGTTTGCGTGATGTCGACTACTCCCTGACGACACGTGAGCTTTCCCGTATGATACGTCAGAGCGGTCTCCAGTTTAAGGAGCTGGCCGATGAGCAGGCAGATTCAATACTGGGTGACTACACAGGTGCCGGCGTTATTTTCGGGACATCAGGCGGCGTTATGGAAGCAGCTTTACGTACTGCAGCAGATATACTCACAGGAGAAGATCTGGCGGACTTTGAGTATAGTGAAGTACGTGGTATGGAGGGAATTAAAGAAGCTGCTGTCCTGCTTCCCTTTGAAGGGAAAGAGATCGAATTAAAAGTTGCGGTAGTCAGCTCGGCTGCTAATGCAGCTAAAGTTCTGGATGCTGTTAAGGCGGGTGACAAGACATATCATTTTATAGAAGTTATGGCATGTCCAGGTGGTTGTATTCACGGTGGCGGACAACCATATGTTCCGGCCAGAGAAAGGATATTTCTTGACCCCCGTCCCGCTAGAGCGAAGGCTCTGTATGATGAAGATCTTGCCCAAAATGAACGCAAGTCATATAAGAACTCCGATGTTCAGGAACTCTACAAAAGATTCTTTGGTGAGCCCAACAGCGAACGCGCTCACAAATACTTGCACACCCATTATGAGCAGCGCGAAGTATATCCGCTGAAAGAAGAAACAAGCTTATGAAACAAAGAGTAATAACTAGAACGGTATGTGTAGTCTTAATTGTGCTGTCTGTCTTTTTTTCTGTGTCCTGCACCAAGCAAGCCTCAGAACCTATTAATATTGTTGCTTTAAAAGGACCTACTGCGATGGGTTTGGCACAATTGGCAACTGAATATGCCGGGGGAGAAGATGCTGAGTATGCTTTTTCTCTCGAAAGTCAGCCGGAGCTTGTAGGTCCCATGCTGCTTCAAGGAGAATGTGATCTGGCCGCATTACCGGCTAATCTGACGGCTGCACTTTACAACAAAAGTGAAGGTGAAATTCAGGTTATTGCCATCAATACTTTAGGAGTGCTGTATCTGGCGGAAAATGGCGACAGCATCAAAAATGTGTCAGACCTGCGGTCTAAAACTATCTACTCAGCCGGAAAGGGAGCCACACCGGAAATTGTATTGAGAATAGTTTTGGAAAATAACGGCATCGACCCTGATAAGGATGTTAACCTTGTTTTCGTATCAGAGCATGCAGAAGTCGTAGCACGTATGTCAGCGGAAGAGGGGAGTGTAGGGCATTTACCTGAGCCTTATCTGACTGTAGCTTCCGGCAAGAATCCATCGATTCACCGAGCCGTTGATTTGAATGCTGCCTGGACAGATATTTACGGCGAAGCCAGCCCCCTTATTACAGGTGTACTGGTCGGCAGAAAAGATTTTTTGCAGGAGCATAAGGAAGAGGTTAAAGTATTCTGCGAGCGCTATGGGTATTCTGCAAATTTTGCTGTAGAAAATATTGATGCAGCTGCCAAGATGATATCTGACTTGGATATATTCGAAGAGCTTCCGGCCAAGAAGGCATTACCCGAATGCAACATTGTTTATATCGATGGTGAAGATATGAAGGATCAGCTTTCGGCCTATCTGGAAACTTTGTTTAGTGTTAACCCCCAAGTTGTAGGAAACAAATTACCGTCTGACGATTTTTATTTCACACCATGAGAAAACTCCGCCGGGTATTAGCTGTTATTTTTTGGCTGCTGGTAATGCAGCTTCTGTCAATCATCTTCAAGGATACACTGATCTTTGCAGGTCCTCTGGATATTGTCAGAAGTCTTGCCGCTTTAATTACACAGGCTGATTTTTTGCTGGCAGTCTTAGCTACAAGCTGGCGGATTCTTTTTGGCTTTATTCTGGCAACCGTGCTTGCTGTTCTATTAGCTATTGCTGCTATGCGCTCAACTGCATGGGAAGATTTCTTTGCTCCACTGATCTCAGCCTTTAAAGCAGTTCCGGTAGTTTCCTTTATTCTTATAATTTTAATCTATTTTGGAGCTGCTTCCAGCAGCTGGATCGTTGTTTGTATCGTAACTTTGCCCAGCCTCTATGAGAGTCTCTTGCAAGGCATGCGTATGAGCGATCCTGCTTTGGTTGAAATGGCAGAGGTTTTCGCTGTACCCTTCAAAAGACGGCTGAGCAAGCTGTATCTGCCCAGTGCGGTGTCGTATTTTTCTGCCGGTGCGTCTTCTGCTATTGGCTTTGCCTGGAAAGCAGGAATAGCAACAGAAGTTTTTGGAATAGTTCAGTGCTCACTGGGGGAACGATTTTATGAAGCAAAGATTTATCTGGAAACAGCTGATTTATTTGCCTATACCACTATTATAGTCATGCTCAGCTGGCTGTTTTCAAAAATACTGCAAGCCTGCTTGCGAAAAATGACTCAGAGATATGCACTTGGCACTCAAAGCGCAGCAAGTCAGGATATGCCTGAAGATGAAGTAAATGGCCAAGAATCAGCTGCTTCTTCCTATTATCAGACGAAGTTCTCAGAAAGCGGAGCCGCCGTGCCGGCTTCGCGCACAACGGAAAATAAAGAAGCAGCATATCTGCAGGTTGTAAACATAACGAAGCGCTATGGTGATGTGGTCGCACTGGAGAATTTTAACCACACTTTCTCCGACCATTCACGCAGTTTTGTGCTAGGACCCTCAGGTTGTGGTAAAACTACATTGCTTCGTTTGTTGCTTGGTCTGGAAGAGCCCAGTTCCGGTGAAATCCTGGGCAGAAAAACAGCAAAGGCCGGTGCAGTTTTTCAGGAAGCCCGTCTCTTACCTCATCTGACGGCCAGAGAAAATATCCTTTTTGTAGCTCCACATCTCCCGGAGACGGAAATACAGGAGGCTTTTGTCCAATTAGGGCTCACCGGCGATCTGGATAAAGCTGTGGCAACATTTAGTGGCGGCATGAAAGACCGGGTAGCCATTGCCCGGCTTCTGCTGTCAGACCGCTATTTTTTGTTAATGGACGAACCTTTTCGTTCACTCGACAGTGAGACAAAAGTGCGTACCAGTGCTTTTATTAAAAGACATTTACACGGCAGACCGTTTATTCTGGTTTCTCATCAGGAGGAAGACGGGGCTCTGATGCAAATAGAAGAAAAAATATTATTCCGACCAAACCCTGACAGCAGTCGTCAGACATTGCCCAGGATGACATGATCCAAAGCTTGAGCAGCTATGTCACGCAACATACGCAGGACTTGCATATCTGTGGCAGCTTCACTGGAGTGATAGCTGGGGAAATATCGGGACAGATGCAGGGGCAGACTCCGGTCAATCGCTGCCAGAAATTCAGCCTCGGCTTTCATCTCGTCAGGATTATCAGATAAACCGGGCACGATAAGAGTGGTTACTTCCACATGAGCATGGGCTGCGGCACGTTCGATAGTCTTTTTTGTGGTGGCAAAATCGCCGCCCAGTTTGTGGTAGCCTTTTTCTGAGAAAGCCTTAAGATCAATATTCCAGGCTGTGATCAGGGGCAGGAGTTCATCTAGAAAATCAGTTGCCAGCTGACCGTTGGTCACAACAACTGTTTCCAGATTGTTTTCCCGGGCTATTGCAGCCGTGTCGCGCACATACTCGTAGCCAATCAAAGGCTCATTATAGGTAAAGGCGATGCCGCAGTTGCCCTGATCCTTAAGAGAAAGTGCCAGTCCCACCAGTTCGACCGGAGCGATATAGCGCGTCGGTACTGAGTCTTTTCCCGCCCGGGCTATATCAAAATTCTGGCAGAAATAACAATTCATATTACAGCCAAAGCTTCCGACGGAAAGGATCTTTTCACCCGGCCGGAAAAAACTGAGCGGTTTCTTTTCAATAGGGTCCAGGCCGATAGCTGTAATGCGGTTATAACTGATTGAAATTACTTGACCGCCTTTGGCTTGCCTGGCACCGCAGAAACCGATGTCTCCTTCTTTCAGGCGGCAATGGCGGGGGCAGACCTGACAGCTGATTTTGGTCTGCGCGTCGTTTTTATTCGCGCTCATGGCGTTGCACCTCAAAACGCTCGATTTTGAATGCTTTATCCGGATCAAGTCCGGCTTTAATCAAAGCAATGGCGAGCTGATCTTCTGCAGTGCTGACTCCCTCCAGCCTTGGCAGCAAGAGACCACGGCGCTTTCCGGAACTGACAATGACTCCGTAGCGGTCCGGATCCAGGGCATCAGCCGAAGCAACTTCCTCTTTTTCACCCAGAATATCTACGCTGTATACCAGCCGGTCCAGCTCAGACGACTGCACCGAAGGGAAACGGGGATCATATTTGGCTGCAGAAACAGCGTTGTGGATAATTTCCTCAGCTATATTGGCCCTGGCCGGTTCAATAGTACCTATGCAGCCACGCAGATTATTATCCTTATATAAAGTGACAAACACACCACTTTGTTGCTGCAGCATTTCGTCCGGTAAGCCCTGAGGCGTCGGCAAAAGCTCTCCTTCTCGTATGTAGGTCTCGACACTGGTCCGGGCTAATTTAATATAGGGGTCTTCAGCAGGCACAGCTTTGTTTTTCGGGGAGAAAGCAGCCACAGCATAACCCACTCCGAAAGTACCTTCGTAGGAATATAGCTCGGAGTCAAAGTCGCTGCCGGCCAGAACTCCTGCCATAATTTGAAAAGTGCGCAAACCGCATTCCTGCGCACCTGCTACCAGATTGCTATCCAGATGCAGGAGGCGGCCGAGATCGCCGCCGGCAAAAATTCCTGTGAGTTCATGATCCAATTGCGGCCCTTCTTCGCGGAAGCCGTAGGGGCCGTCAGCTTTCAGTACATGAGAGAGATCACCGGAGGCGATAAAGACGGTCCGCTTATTTGAACGGCGCGCAGCTTCAGCCACGGCCTGACCGAAGCTGAAGTGCTCCTCAGGTCCCAGGAGAGACATACCTAGCCGCAGGAGTTTAAAGTTCTGATAGTATTTGTGAATAAAAATCAGTGGCAGCAAAGTCCCGTGATCTAAGGTCTGTGCCTCAAAAGAAGTGGCCTCCAGGGCTATATCCCGTTCCTGACTGACTTCCTGCAGAATCTGCAGGAGTTGTCCGTCGTAGCTGACTTTTTCATGGATAGAGTCTACGCCGAAAGCTCTCATAGTGCCCTCGGCACTGCCGGCGTTCGCAGCATAGAAAGCTGAACGCAGAAGCGGTGAGTGTGAACTGCAAATAATGATACTGTCAGGCTCTAATTCGGCTATTTCCCGGGCTGCTCTGTGAAAGGCAGCGGCTGTGTCTTTTATTTTTTTCTCTTCGCCACGACCTATTTCCGGCAGGACGATAGGCGGATGGGGTAATACATATGCTTTTAATATCATAAGACAGCTCCCTTCTGCTTAAACTTATCATAACATCTGCGGGTATCAGTTTTCAGCGCCAGACTTGCATTTGTTGCCGGACTCTGTCTTGCCCCGGCGCGGTCTTTTCTGCAGTCGGGGCAGCTGACCATGAATTTTCTGCTAATCAGTTCATCAAGCAAAATTGTATACGATTATGCACATTACCGACCAGTTATTTGATACAATAGTTACCTGACACTTTCCACACAGGTGAATTTCGGCTAACTGCTAGACAGGGAAAAATATTCCTGATATAGTATCTAGTCGGTGCCCTCTCGTGGGCAGTTTTTGGAAAAAATTATGGAAGGAGGTGTGTTGATGCCTACATTCAACCAGTTGGTCAGAAAAGGACGGAGCTCTAAAAAGACGAAAACAGATGTGCCGGCATTGTCGTACGGTCTGAACTCACTCCAGAGGAAAACTACAAAGTATCCGTCGCCGCAGAAACGTGGCGTGTGTACTGTTGTGAGAACGACTACGCCTAAGAAGCCTAACTCCGCTTTGCGTAAGGTTGCTCGTGTCCGTCTAACGAACCAGTATGAAGTCTACGCGTATATACCGGGTGAAGGCCATAACTTGCAGGAGCATAGTGTGGTCCTGATTCGCGGCGGTCGCGTCAGAGACTTGCCTGGTGTTCGTTACCATGTTATTCGTGGAACTCTTGATACGGCCGGTGTATCCGATCGTAAACAGAGTCGTTCGAAGTATGGTACGAAGAAGCCCAAGGTCGCCAAGACCAGATAGTACACCAGCGGTTGGATAAAAACATGCCATCAGTACACGCCTTTTTAGGCCTGTTCTTAAAGCATGACACGTGTCCATATCGTGAGTACCTATGATTTCGGGAAGATCCCGTATAATCATGAAAGGAGGGAAGGAAGATGCCAAGGAAAGGTCATATACCTAAGAGAGAAGTTTTGCCCGATCCCGTTTATCATGACCAGCGCGTCGCCAAGCTCGTAAATAATGTAATGCTTGACGGCAAGAAGCAGCTGGCTCAGCGCATTGTCTATGATGCTTTTGATATAATTGCTGATCGGACAGGACAGAATCCACTCGAAGTCTTCGAAAAAGCATTAGAGAATATAATGCCCGTGCTTGAAGTTAAGGCTCGCCGTGTCGGCGGTTCGAACTATCAGGTACCGATTGAAGTGCGACCTGATCGTCGCCAGACATTAGCATTGCGCTGGCTAGTTGAGGCAGCCAGAAACCGTAACGAACGTACCATGAAAGAACGTCTTGCCAATGAGTTGCTTGACGCTACCAATGATACCGGTGCTGCTTTCAAGCGCAAAGAAGAAATTCACCGCATCGCAGAAGCGAACCGTGCATTTGCACACTACCGCTGGTAACTGTGTTGATTATATTTATTTGCGCACAAAACAAATGCGGACATATAAGGAGTTGACGAGTCATGTCTCGTGAATTTTCGCTTGAAAATACAAGAAATATCGGCATCATGGCACATATTGATGCCGGAAAGACAACAACAACGGAGCGTATTCTTTACTACACCGGACGCATCCATCGTCTGGGCGAAACCCATGAGGGAACGACTACGATGGACTGGATGGAGCAGGAACAGGAACGCGGTATAACGATCCAGTCTGCTGCGACAACAGCGCAGTGGAAAGGTCGCCGCATCAATATTATTGATACGCCCGGTCATGTTGATTTTACTGTTGAAGTTGAGCGCAGTTTGCGTGTACTTGATGGTGCCGTGACAGTATTGTGCGCCAAAAGCGGATGTGAACCTCAGACAGAAACAGTATGGCGGCAAGCCGATAATTATGGAGTGCCCCGCATTGTCTACATCAATAAAATGGACATGACAGGTGCCAGCTTTTTCAACGCTTTGGACTCCATGCGCGAGAGATTGGGCGCGAATGTTGTCCCGATCCAGCTGCCGATTGGCAAGGAAGAAAATTTTCAGGGCATTGTTGACCTGATTACCATGAAAGCCGAACTTTACCTCGGTGATGACCTGGGTGAAAGTATCACAGAAGCGGACATTCCTGCAGAGCTGTTGGAACAGGCCAAAGAATACCGCGGACAGTTAGTGGAAGCCATCTGCGAGCAAGACGACAATTTGATGGAAAAATTTCTTATGGACGAGGAAATTTCCATTGAAGAATTAAAGACCAGTTTGCGCGCAGCTACAATCAAGCTGGGCATTGTCCCGGTTGTATGTGGTTCTTCCTACAAGAACAAAGGTGTCCAGCTGATGCTGGATGCCATGGTAGATTATCTGCCTTCACCGCTTGATATTCCTCCGATCAGGGGAACTAATCCCCGGACTGAGCAGGAAGAAGTACGTGAAGCCGACGATGACGCTCCGTTCTCCGCTTTAGCTTTTAAAGTGATGACGGATGAATATGTCGGCAAACTGTGTTTCTTCCGCATATACAGCGGCAGTTTGAAGGCAGGCAGTTATGTCTTGAATGCAAGCAAGGATAAACGGGAGCGTATTGGCCGCATTCTTTTGATGCATGCCAACCACCGTGAGGATGTTGAGGAAGTTCATGCCGGTGATATCGCTGCAGTGGTGGGACTGAAAAATACCTCCACCGGCGACACTCTTTGTTTTGAGCAAGCTCCGATTATCTTGGAAAGTATGGATTTCCCTGAGCCGGTCATTTCAGTGGCTGTTGAGCCTAAGTCAAAGGCCAGCCAGGACAAAATGACAGTAGCTCTGGCGAAACTGGCAGATGAAGATCCGACTTTCAAGACCCGGACCGACGAAGAAACAGGCCAGATTATTATCTCAGGAATGGGTGAACTGCATCTGGACATCATTGTCGACCGTTTATTCAGAGAGTTTAAGGTTGAAGCCAATGTCGGCATGCCTCAGGTCGCCTATAGAGAAACAATTACTCAGGCGGCTTCGGGGGAAGGACGCTTTGTGCGCCAGTCAGGCGGCCACGGCCAGTATGGCCATGCTGTAATAGACGTCGAACCTCTGGAAGCTGGTGAAGGTTTTATCTTCGAAGACAAAACTGTCGGCGGTGTGATTCCTAAACAGTTTATTAAACCGATCGAAGAGGGAATTCGCGAAGCTATGCAAGGCGGTACGATCGCCGGCTATCCCATGGTAGATATCAAGGCAAGCTTACGCGACGGTTCTTACCACGAAGTGGATTCATCAGAAGTAGCTTTCCGCATTGCGGGCTCAATGGCTTTACGTGATGCTGTAAATAAAGCTAAACCGGTATTAATGGAACCTGTCATGCAGGTAGACATAATTGTCCCGACTGAATATCTGGGAGATGTTCTGGGTGATGTAAGTTCCAGACGCGGCCGGATACAGGGAATGGATCAGGAAAGCAATGTTCAGAAGATTCATGCTTTTGTTCCGTTATCTGAGATGTTTGGCTATGCTACGGCGCTTCGTTCCAGGACGCAGGGCCGCGGGGTGTTCACAATGCAGATCAGTCACTTTGAACAGGTGCCCGCCAGCGTTCATGATAAAATAGTCAAAGGTGGCTAAAGAGCTTAATTGCTCACTATAATTTGATAAAAAGAAAGTTTTGTGTAAAATAAAGGTATGTGTCGTTTTTTAGTATAGCGATACATTCCAAGCATAAGTTACTCAGGAGGAAATCTGAATGGGAAAAGAAAGATTTGAAAGAACTAAACCCCACGTCAACGTAGGCACAATCGGCCACGTTGACCACGGTAAAACAACATTGACCGCAGCAATCACTAAGGTGTTGGCTGCTGAAGGCATGGCGAATTTTACTGATTATGCCAATATCGATAAGGCTCCGGAAGAGCGCGCCCGTGGTATCACAATCAGCGCATCTCACGTCGAGTATGAGACAGAAAATCGCCACTACGCTCACGTAGACTGCCCAGGTCACGCTGACTATATTAAAAACATGATTACAGGCGCAGCTCAGATGGATGGTGCAATTCTTGTAGTGTCCGCTGCAGACGGCCCTATGCCTCAGACCCGTGAGCATATCCTGCTTGCCCGTCAGGTTGGTGTTCCTGCTGTCGTCGTTTTCATGAACAAGACAGATCAGGTTGACGATGAAGAGCTTCTGGAACTCGTCGAAATGGAAATCCGTGAACTTCTGGATGAGTATGAATTCCCGGGAGATGACACCCCCATTATTCGCGGCTCCGCTTTAGTGGCTCTGGAGTCAGAAAGCACAGATAAGAATGCTCCTGAGTATCAGCCTATCATTGAATTGATGAAGGCAGTAGATGAATTTATTCCCACACCTGCTCGTCCTACCGACCAGCCTTTCCTGCTGCCGGTTGAAGATGTCTTCACCATTACCGGGCGCGGTACTGTAGTAACCGGCCGTATCGAGCGTGGAACAATCAATCTGAACGATAAGGTTCAAATTGTTGGTTTGCAGGATGAAGCTGATAACACAGTGGTAACCGGCATTGAAATGTTCCGTAAATACATGGATTCAGCAGAAGCCGGTGACAACGTCGGCCTGCTCCTGCGCGGTGTTGAGCGTAATGACGTTCAGCGCGGTCAGGTAATTGCCAAACCCGGATCCATCCATCCCCATACCAAGTTTAAGGGTCAGGTCTATGTTTTGACCAAGGAAGAAGGCGGCAGACACAAGCCTTTCTTTGACGGTTATCGCCCGCAGTTCTACTTCCGTACAACTGACGTAACCGGTGTCATCACTTTGCCCGAAGATAAAGAAATGACCATGCCTGGTGACCACGTTGAAATTACTGTTGAACTGATCACACCGATCGCTATTGAACCCGGACTGAAGTTCGCTATCCGTGAGGGTGGCCGCACAGTCGGATCAGGAACAGTTATCGCAGTTGCTGAGTAATCTTGTCAGCAATTTCAGCTAAATAGTTGTTGGAGCTGTCCCGTGAGCGTTTCGTTCACGGGACAGCTTTTTATCAGGGACAGTTGTTAACATTGTTCAGCAGTTATTGTCATTCAAAATACATTCTAAAAATGATATATTCCGGGATAATAATAATCAGGTCTCATTTGGACTGCATGACTACTGTTTCGATGCTAAAATGACTAAGCAATATTAGAAAGGGAAACAGATGACTACAGAGGATAAGAAAGTAGAAGAAAAAGACAAAGTTGAGGCACCGGTAACAGAAATGTCTACTTCAACGGAGCCTTCAGACAATTCAGACCATCTGACCTGGGACAGGATGGGAAACTTGCCGCTTCTGCCTTTGCGGGGGGTAGTGATCTATCCTAACGTTTTGCTCTCTTTTGATGTGGGGCGGGAACGCTCCATTCTGGCCCTGCAGAAAGCTATGGAAAACAACAATGAGCTGATTCTGGCAGGACAAAAAAATGTAGAAGATCTACATCCTGAGCCTGAAGATATATTTGGTGTAGGTACACGTGCACTGGTGCGACAGATACTTGAACTTCCCGACGATAGTTTTAAAGTACTTGTTTATGGTCTTGAGCGTGTCAGGATCGACAACTACACACAAGTGAAATCCTTTTATGAAGTTGACTTTACAGCTCTCCCGGACAAGGATGCCGAAGATATACCCGGTCTTACCGCAGCCGGCAGGGTCATGGGATCTCATTTTCAAACTTATGCCGGTCTGACAGACCATGTGGCGCCGGACGCTGTTACGCTCATCCTGAATGAATCAGATATCGGCAAGGCTGCAGACCTGGTAGCAGGGCAGCTGCGGATTAATATGCCTGAACAGCAAAAGCTGCTCCAGACTTCCTCAGTTATTGATCGCGTGCGCCTGATTATCAAGCTCTTGCAGCGAGAAATACAGCTGGCGGAGCTGGAACAGAAAATTACAGCTGAAGTTCAGTTTAAACTAGATAAAAATCAGAAGGAATACTACCTGCGCGAGCAAGTGCGGGCGATTCAGGAAGAATTAGGCGAGGAAGCTGACAGCGTCGACGAGATGGATGCCTTACGCAACAAACTGGACGAATCAGGCATTCCTGAAGAACACAAGCCCAAATTGTATAAAGAGCTTGATCGCTTAAGCCGTATGCCCTCACATTTTCCGGAGTATGCTACTCAGCGCTCCTGGCTGGAAACGCTGCTGGAGCTTCCTTTCGGACGTATTGACAAAGAAAAATACGACCTGAACGCTGCCCGCAAAATCCTTGAACGTGACCATTTTGGTATGGAAAAAGTGAAAGAACGTATCATGGAGCATCTTGCTGTGCGCAAGCTGCAGGTAGAAAAAGGGAAGGATCTGGAATTACGGGGGCCTATTCTCTGTCTGGTTGGTCCCCCCGGAACCGGTAAAACTTCTATTGCCCGCGCTATTGCTGAAGCTGTGGGGCGTCGCTATATACGTGTATCACTCGGCGGTATTCGTGACGAAGCTGAAATTCGGGGTCACCGCCGCACTTATATCGGCTCCATGCCCGGCCGCATTATTCAGGGGATACGTCAGGTGGAAACAGACAACCCTCTCTTTCTATTGGATGAGGTTGATAAACTGGGAGATGATTTCCGCGGCGATCCGTCTTCCGCTTTGCTGGAAGTACTTGACCCTGAGCAAAATAACAGCTTCCGCGATCATTATGTGGAGATTCCCTATGATCTTTCCAAGGTGCTCTTTATTACAACCGCCAATACCACCGAGACGATACCGGGTCCCTTGCTTGACCGCATGGAAGTGATAGAACTTTCGGGCTATACGGAAGCCGAAAAAATAGAAATAGCGGTCCGTCATTTGATCCCCCGGGCACGCAAACGTCATGGCCTTACAGGCAAAGAACTGCAAGTTAAGCGTCCAGCCATAGCACAAATTATTCAGGGATATACAGCTGAAGCTGGAGTACGCCAGCTGGAGCGTGAAATATCACATCTCTGCAGACGCGCTGCCCTGGCGATTGCGGAAAAAGGTGAAAGTTCTCTGACGGTTACGACGAGCAAAGTAGCAGAACTGCTGGGTAATCCTCGTTTCAGCTATGACCTGGCAGAAAAGACCGACCAGGTCGGGGTGGCAACGGGACTGGCCTGGACCTGGGCCGGCGGTGATACTCTGACCATCGAAGTTAACGTCATGCCGGGCAAAGGCGAACTGCGCCTGACCGGGAAGCTGGGCGATGTGATGAAGGAGTCAGCGCAGGCAGCGCTGACCTATATACTCAGCCGCTCTGCAGATCTGAATATTGATCCGGAAAAGACTCGCGAGCAGGACATTCATGTCCACGTACCTGCCGGAGCTATACCCAAAGATGGGCCATCAGCCGGTATCACACTGGCGACAGCACTGGCATCAGCTCTGACCGCGCGTCCTGTAAGGCATGAGATTGCGATGACAGGTGAAGTCACTCTGAGAGGCCGGGTGCTGCCTATTGGCGGTCTGAAAGAAAAGGCCGTTGCAGCTGCGCGAGCCAAAATAGAGCATGTCCTTTTACCCAGGGAAAATGAGCGTGACTTATCTGAAATTCCCGATAGTGTGAAAGAGAATCTCAAGTTCAGTTTAGTTGATCACATGGACCAGGTTCTTGATCTGGCTTTGTTGCCCGCGGAGGCTGAAAAATAGGCTTATTTTCCTTGGAAATACGCTGTTTAACCTTGAAAATATCTATGGTTATGTCATAATGTGTGTGGTGCGCAGCAGTGCATCTTTAGTTATGTCCATAGATCTTGGGAGTGTTGCGTAAAGTGAGTTCTAAAACGTATAAAGTGGTCACGAATAATCCTCTGGTCAAAGAGAGTCTCGGTGAGTCAACTGAGCTTTATTACTTTGAAGATGATACTCATCGTGACATCCTGGAGCGTGTTCGGGATTTTGTTCATCAAGGTTATCGCATTCTTACCCATCCCTTAGCAGGCAGTGTTAAGCCCTGGGAGACGCCTTATCGTTCTGTAATGATTACTGCAGAAGGCGAAGATAAGATCGATATTTTTTCTCTCGAGATAATAGAACAAGCAATTTATGCTCTGGAAAAATTGAAAGCCCGCCCCGTTGTATGGAGTGAGAAAGTGTTAGTTGATTTCCAGCTGATTGATCTCAGCTTGATTCAAAGCGCACTTCCGTCAGCGGAGGCACAGGGACGGCAATAGATCCGCCCTAGAAAAAGCCGTGAGGTAGTTAGGTGAAATTAGAACTAGGTTACATTGACATCAAAGGGATCCGCTTTGATGACTACAATGCGATCGAAGACGGAGTTCTCGTGATTAACCCCGAAGAACTTGTCAAACCTGTCCTCGAAGATGAGTTGATTAAGAGCGCTCATTTCGAGATTGCCGAGCCGGGTGAAAGCATCCGGATTACACCGGTTAAGGATGTTATTGAACCGCGTGTTAAGGTGGAAGGTCCGGGAGCGATATTTCCCGGTATGATTGCAAAAGTCGACACTGTCGGATCAGGAAGAACGCATGTAATGCGTGGTATGGCTGTGGTTACAGCAGGACCTATCGTTGGATTCCAGGAAGGCATCATCGATATGACAGGCCCAGGAGCTGACTATACTCCCTTTTCACAGCTCCATAACTTAGTCCTGGCAATGGAGATGGAAGATAGCGGAGCTTCAGCGCACGAGTATGAAAAAGCAGCGCGTATGGCCGGTCTGGCTACAGCTGCCCGTGTAGGCGAACTGGCACGTGAGCTTGTACCTGATGAGATTGAGGTCTTTGAGACACCCACAATCGCTCAGAGTTATAGTGACGAACTAAAGGATTTGCCCCGGGTAGCCTATGTAATGATGCTGCAAAGCCAGGGCCTCCTGCATGATACATACTGCTATGGTGTTGACGCCAAACGCACATTGACTACGATGATCAGCGCAACAGAAGTAATGGATGGCGCTATCGTTTCCGGAAACTGCGTTTCTGCTTGTGACAAGAACACTACATATCATCATTTGAACAATCCGGTTATTCAGGATCTGTTCAAACAGCATGGCAAAACCCTTAATTACGTCGGTACCATTATTACCAACGAAAACGTTTATCTGGCAGACAAACTTCGCTCTTCAGACTGGACAGCGAAACTGGCTGATTTCCTCTCTCTGGATGCAGCTATTGTTTCTCAGGAAGGCTTTGGCAACCCCGATACAGACTTGATCCTCAACTGTAAAAAGCTTGAAGCCAAGGGTATTAAGACTGTTATCATTACAGACGAGTATGCAGGTCAGGATGGCAAGAGCCAGTCTCTGGCTGACGCCGATGTTGCAGCTGATGCTGTTGTCACAGGTGGTAACGCCAATGAGACGATCGTGCTGCCTCCGATGGATCACGTAATCGGCACCTTGAATTATGTTGACAAAATTGCCGGCGGACATGATGGTTCTCTGAGACCTGATGGCTCAATTGAAGCTGAACTTCAAGTTATCACAGGATCAACCAATGAGATGGGCTTTAACCGTCTCAGCGCCAGATAGGAGAAGACATGAGTAAATATAAGGTAGTACATTATATCAATCAGTTCTACGGCGGAATTGGCGGAGAAGAAAAAGCGGATATCCCTGCCGAAAAACATGCAGGTGCCATAGGTCCCGGTACAGCTTTTGAAAAAGCTTTCGGAGACGAGGCGGAAATTGTCAGCACAATTGTTTGCGGCGACTCCTGGTTCAACGAAAATCTGGAAGAAGCCAAGAATACCGTCCTGCAAATGGTCCGTGAAGACCAGCCGGACGTTTTTATTGCCGGTCCTGCCTTCAACGCCGGACGTTATGGTGTCGCCTGCGGTGCCGTTTCTGAAGCAGTTAAAAATGAACTGGGCATTCCTGTTGTTACCGGTATGTATATCGAGAACCCCGGTGCAGACATGTACCGTGAGAAGGTTTACATTATCGAGACCAAAAACAGCGCAGCTGATATGCGCAAGGCCGCACCGAAGATGGCCAGGCTGGCTTTAAAACTGGCTAAGGGCGAGGAAATCGGTGCTTCAGCTGAAGAGGATTACCTGCCTAACGGAATCCGCAAGAACTTTTTTGAAAAGAAACGCGGCAGCCAGCGAGCAGTTGAAATGCTTCTGGCAAAAATCAACGGCAAACCCTACACTACTGAATATCCGATGCCGAACTTCGACCGTGTAGAGCCTCAGCCTCCGATTAAGGATTTGAGCAAGGCTACAATTGCCCTGGTAACTTCAGGTGGTATCGTGCCCAAAGGCAATCCGGACCACATAGAAAGCTCATCAGCTACCAGATTCGGTGAATATGATATCACCGGTGTTGAGAATTTAACTGCAGAGACCTTCGAAACCGCTCATGGCGGTTACGATCCTGTATACGCTAATCAGGATGCGGATCGTGTCTTGCCGGTTGATGTTATGCGCGAGTTTGAACGCGAAGGCATTATCGGGAAATTGCACAACAAATATTACAGCACAACCGGAAACGGTACAGCTGTTGCTTCAGCCAAAAAGTTTGCAGAGGAAATTGCGAGAAGATTGATAGCTGACGGAGTCGATGCTGTTCTTCTCACATCTACCTGAGGAACTTGTACACGTTGCGGAGCAACAATGGTTAAAGAAATAGAACGTGCCGGCCTTCCTGTTGTACATCTGTGTACAGTAACGCCGATCTCACTGACTGTAGGCGCAAATAGAATCGTACCTACAATAGCCATCCCTCATCCTCTCGGTAATCCTGAATTATCTGCAGAAGATGAATATAAACTGAGAAAAGGCATTGTAGCAAGAGCTCTCGATGCTTTGACGAAAGAAGTCGAAGACCAGACAATCTTCGAAGGGTAGAAACTATGCGGAGCCGGTAGTTTTACCGGCTCCGCTTAAGAAAACGAGTTAAGAAGGAGTAAGAATGTACGACGTCATCATTATTGGAGCCGGGCCTGCAGGCCTTACAGCCGGGCTGTACAGCGGTCGTTCCAGGCTAAATACACTGATTATTGAAAAAGCGGCGGACGGTGGACAGATCGCCATTACCGATGAAATAGAAAACTATCCGGGTGGTCTGTCAAACGAAGAAAGCACTGAAAGCGGCAGTGAGCTGATTAAGCGTATGTCACGTCAGGTTGCTCAGTTTGGAGCCGAGCGTGTGAGTGCGGAAGTAATTAAAGTTGAGCTGGAGGGCAAAGTCAAGAAAGTTCACACTTACGATGCTGTTTATGAATCCAGAGCGGTTATTATTGCCAACGGAGCACATCCCAGACTCATCGGCTGCCCGGGTGAGAGAGAATTCACCGGTCGCGGTGTTTCTTACTGTGCCACCTGTGATGCCTCATTTTTTGAAGATCTTGAAGTGTTTGTAGTTGGTGGCGGCGACACTGCGGTCGAAGAAGCCATGTATATCACCAAATTCGCCCGCAAGGTAACCGTAATTCACCGCCGTGATGAATTGCGTGCTACGGAATCTATCAAAGAACGCGCCTTCAAGAATGAAAAACTGCACTTTATGTGGAATTCAGTTGTGACCAAGCTTGATGGTGACGGACTACTCTCCCGTATGACTGTTAAAGATACTGTAAGCGGCGAAGAACGTATTATTGAAGCCGATCCGGAAGATGGACTCTTCGGTGTTTTCGTTTTTATCGGTTTCCTGCCTAACTCGGAACTCTACCAGGGTCAGCTGGAGATGGAAAATAATTACATCATAGCTGACGAGCGTATGCGCACCAGTCAAAAAGGTGTATATGTCGCGGGTGACATCCGGATAAAGCCTTTCCGTCAGGTGGTTACAGCTACTTCCGACGGGGCGATTGCCGCCATGCAGATCGAGCATGATCTGGCTTCCGGAGAACTGGATTAATCTTTGCAAATATTACGATTACATACATAAATCTTATATATACTAGTTTTGTATAAATTGCTGTTTTATGGCGGGAGTCTGTAAGCAAGACTCGGGAAAGGAAAAAAATGTTTGAATTAGACAAGAAAAATTTTAACTCGGAAATTTTGGAAAGCGAAGGCTTAACCCTGGTTGATTATTATGGAGACGGCTGCGAACCCTGCGAGGCTTTAATGCCCCATATTGAGAAGTATGAGGAAATCTACGGTGATAAGATTCGTTTTACTTCATTAAACACCACTAAGGCAAGACGTGTAGCCATTTCTCAGCAAGTAATGGGCTTGCCTAATATTTCGATTTATAAAGACGGTGCAAGAATTGATGAGCTGGTCAAGGGTGACGCAACTCCTCATGCCGTGGAAGAAATGATTAAAAAATATATCTAAGACAAGTAAGCTAGATGATTAAAGTGATTAGTCTGCATCCGCATCTGTTGCGGATGCTGCTGATAAATATCAAAGAAAGGAGTCTGGACAGTGAGTATACT
>DIRJ01000047.1:0-40774 GCA_002427505.1 Mageeibacillus sp. UBA5439 | reverse complement strand
GAATCCGCAGGTGCTGAGGTTGTCTACTCCTCAACGGAGTGTTTCGTCTGAACAGCCGCAGGTGCAATGGACCTTGAGAATCAGCAAAGAGTTTTAGACCTCGCCAATGAGTACGGAGCGGAGAACGTTGTAGTTCTTCTCGGCGCCGGAGAAGGGGAGGCAGCAGGGCTCGCTGCTGAAACGGTCACCGCAGGTGACCCGACCTATGCAGGTCCATTGACTGGAGTCTCGTTGGGACTCTGTGTATACCATGTATGCGAAGAAGCAGTTAAGGAAGAGTTTGATCCTGACATCTACGACGAGCAAGTCGGTATGATGGAAATGGTATTGGACCTCGATGATATCGCAGAAGAAATGGAAGCGATCAGAGAGGAATATACTAAGTTCTGCTAAGTGCGCACATGAGATAAAAAGACGCCTCGGACAAGCTCCCCAACAGGTAGTGAAGCCGAGGCTTTCTTTTTTGAAAAAATAGCTGTAGCAATCTGCCCTTATTCCTACTTTTGAGCTGCTTGATTATTACAGAATTAACCGGACAGCCGGATTTTATAAACATGGAACTTTAATTAATGAAAGGTGGAACTATTAAAATGAATAGTGTAATTCGAGGCACAGGGTATCCCCTGATTCACGTACCTGATATGGTCCTGCAAAATGGTACAACGCAAACTACAGAGCGTATTGTTAACCCTGAATCTGAATATCTGAAAAAACTGGGAGACCATATACGGAGCTATGAACAGGTTTGTGCCTATTATCCAAACCAGATCTATATCGGCAACTATGCTCCGGAAATCCTGAATGAAGTTGAGTTTCCCTGGTATGACAAGCCCAGCCCTGTCAGTGACCGCTATGGGAAATTTGGCGAAATTATGCCCCAGGAAGAGTTTTATCTCCTGATGCAGGCCTGCGACGAGTTTGAGCTGGTTTATCTTGATAAAGACTTTGTGGCCAGGATGAAGCCGGAACTGGCTAAAGATAAAATTATTACGGAACTGATCCTTGATCGTATTGAAGATGGCATCGAAATCGCGCAAATTGAAAAGTTTGTCAGTGAAAAAGCCGAGCCGCTGTATTCAAGCGGTAAACTGGTTGGCTGCGTCAAAAATGCCCATGCTATCGATGAAAACCTTTCAGCTCATGTAATGCTGGAGAATATTGTTTCTAAATCTTCCAGTGTTTTGTCTCTGCTTTATGCACTTAAAGACGCCGGCATGGATCCGGGAGAAGTCGAATATGTGATCGATTGTTCGGAAGAGGCCTGTGGTGACATGAACCAGCGCGGTGGCGGCAACTTTGCCAAAGCAGCTGCAGAGATTGCCGGACTGCTTAATGCCAGCGGATCTGATACACGTGGCTTTTGTGCTGCACCTTCGCATGCACTTACCATGGCAGCTTCATTGGTTAAAGCCGGCACCTTCAAGTGTGTGGCCGTCACTGCCGGAGGCAGTACTGCCAAACTGGGAATGAACGGCAAAGATCACGTCAAAAAAGATCTGCCGATTCTGGAAGATGTTTTAGGCGGTTTCGCTACTATAATCTCAGCCAATGATGGAATAAATCCTGAAATCAATCTTGATATTCAGGGTACTCATACAGTTGGTACCGGCAGTTCACCACAGAACGTTATTGGTTCTCTGGTTGTTGATCCTCTCGAAAGAGCCGGATTGAAAGTTAACGATATCGACAAGTTTTCACCGGAGATGCAGAATCCCGACATTACCAAACCGGCAGGTGCCGGCGATGTACCGCAGTCAAACATGAAGATGATCGGTGCACTGGCAGTTAAGCGTGGACATCTGGATCGCAAAGAGATGAATGACTTTGTTGTTAAGCATGGAGTCACCGGCTTTGCCCCGACACAAGGCCACATTCCTTCAGGTGTGCCTTATCTGGGTCATGCCAGGAAGGAGATTCTTGACGGCAATATGAGCAAGGTCATGATTATTGGTAAAGGTTCACTTTTCCTGGGTCGTTTGACCAATCTCTTCGACGGTATATCTTTCGTCGTTCAGGCTAACGAAGGTGCTGAAGAGGAAGCAGCCGTATCACGTGATGAGATCCGCAGCCTGATTGCAGAATCTCTGCGTGACTTCGCTTCCAGTCTGCTGGAAAGCAGGTAGTTTTATGACAGATATTAAAAGGGAAATTGCCAGTGTCTTTGAGGAAATAGCCCAGGGTATTGAAAGCGGTTCTTTCGCCAAAAGTGTGAAAATCGCAGTGCCCGGTGTTGGCTCAGAACATGGTGAGCAAAATGTTATGGCAGCTTGTTTAGAAGCTGCCCGTGACGGTATCGAAGTTATCTATATCGGAACTCTCGAGGCTGAAGGCATTGAAACTGTCTATGCGGACTGTGCTGATGACTGCCTTAAAGAAATGGAAAAATTGCTTAATGCCGGCAAGGCTGATGCCGCAGTCGCGATGCACTATCCATTCCCGATCGGAGTGGCAACAGTAGGCCGGGTTGTAGCTCCTGCTACAGGTCAGAGCTACTTCCTGGCCACAACTACAGGAACTGCCGCTACTGACCGTGTTGAAGCTATGGTCAAAGGTGCTATTGCAGGTATTGCAACTGCCAAGGCCTCCGGCATTGAAAATCCGAGCGTGGGCATCCTCAATCTGGATGGTGCCCGCCAGACTGAGATAATACTGAAAAAACTCAGTGATAATGGCTATCCGATAGCGGCTGCACGCTCCAAACGTGCTGATGGCGGAGTCGTCATGCGCGGCAACGATGTTTTGCTCGGTTCACAGGATGTACTGGTAACAGATTCACTTACCGGCAATGTTCTGGTGAAAATGCTGTCTGCTTATACTTCAGGCGGCTCTTATGAGACTGTCGGTGAAGGCTATGGCCCTGGTGTTGGCGAAGCTATGAGCGGAATCGTGCTGATTGCTTCACGCGCTTCCGGCTCCAGTCTGATTGCCGGCGCCATCCGCTATGCTGCCGCGATGGCTAAAGGTGATCTGGTCAATGTCTATAAGAAAGAAATGGAGCTGGCCAGAAAAGCCGGCCTGACCGAAATTCTTGAAGAACGCCGCTCCAAGTCAGCCAAACAGGAAACTGACGAAGAAGTAGCAGCTCCGCCCACTGAAGTTGTGACCTTCGAGATCAGTGGCATTGAAGTTTTGGATCTGGATGATGCCGTCAACAAGCTGTGGCGTGAAAAAATCTATGCCCGGAGCGGTATGGGTTGTACCGGACCGGTTGTCCTGGTTTCAGAAGCTAATTCTGAAAAAGCGCTTGAGCTCCTGCGGAAGGCGGGGTATGTAAGCGAAGACTAGTATTTTTACTATTTCAGGCGGAGTCTTTTTATCCCAAAGAGACTTCGCCTTCTTTGCGTTTATTATGCTTGAATTTAAAAAACTAACACTCGATACTATTCCAGTAATAGCTCCATATTTGGCCTTGCATCCTCAAAGACTCTGCGACTGGACCATTGGTGGTACCTACATTTGGAGGGATGCCTTTAAGTATGAGTATGCTTTAGCTGCAGGAAATCTCATCTTTCGTATGCGCATATTTGATGATGAATGTGCCTTTACTGTTCCACTGGGAGGTGACCGGGAAGAAGGTATGCGTCTGATTGACGAATTCTGTGCTTCCTGCAGGCACAAGGGACAATTGCAGTACGCCATCACCGGCGAAGCTGACTTGCCTGTTTTGGAAAGCCATTATGCCGGGATGGACATATCTGAAGAGAGAGATTACTTTGATTATCTCTATGAAGCAAAAGAACTTCTGGAACTTAAGGGGAAAAAACACCGGTCGACCAGAAATAATATCAGTCGTTTCAACAGGCTCTTTCCCAATAATAGTTTTCACGTTATTGATGAAAAAATAATCTCTGACCTGCACACATTTTTGGACCGTTATGTCGAAAATGAAACTGAAGCGGATGAAATTACTCTGGAGGAGGCAGCCAAAATACACGAAGTCCTGGACAACATGGAACTTTATCGTGCCTTTGGTGCCGTTCTGTACGCTGAAGATGATGTTATTGCCGGATTTTCTTTAGGGGAATATGATGGTGATACGCTTTACGTGCATGTGGAGAAGGCGAATACTAACTACCGCGGCGCCTATCAGGTGCTGATGACCAGTTTTGTGCGTGAATTCACCAATGAAAACGTCATCTATGTCAACAGGGAAGATGATGCCGGAGACCCGGGTTTACGCAAGTCGAAGCTCTCTTACAATCCTGTATGGCTGGTTAAAAAATATACTGTAAAAAACCTAGTTGCCAAGTAAAACTCTGGCATCACCGCTTAGCTGGGTAATTTTCATGCGGTCAAAGTACTCCAGGATTGCAATGGCAAACTTTCTGCTGCTTCCGATTTCATCCCGAAAGTCGGCGAGTGTGACGGATCCACGCTCACCGATATCTTTCTTTACCTGTGCCAGAGCCTTTTCGACAGCTTTGTGGTGCATCAGGATCTGATCTGTCAGGCGAATCAGAATGCCGTCGTTTACCATCCGCGATAGAATTTGATCAAGCTTATCTTTTTTGCTGTATTCAGCTATCAGTTCGTCTGTTGCGCTGGGAGAGAAGGCTTCAGCTTCAAAGCGGGCGCTGAGTTCTTCAACCAGCTGCTGTTCGCGGGTTGATAAATCGGCAGAATGGTTTCTCAGGGCAATATCGCCGGCCCTGTCTTCGATATATCCCAGCTTAATCAGTTCATCGATGACCCGGTCGGAAAGCTGGATGGGAGCCCGGGCTAAGAGGCGGGTGCGAAGTGACTCGCGCTTCATGCCCTGTTCCAGCGGAAAATCCTGATGGAATTTCTGCAGGATCTCATCACATTTAGCCGCTAGAGCTTCCATAGCGGAAATATGCAGTACTGTCTGATCGTTCAGCTGTAAGGCGCGTCCCTTGCCGATCAATTCCTGCAGATACTCCTTGCCGTCTGCTGAAATAAGTCCGGCACGGTAGTAGATTTCGTTCAGAGCTTTAAAGCGCAGGCCACTGCTTTCCAGTGCCAGATCCAGTCTTGCTGCAGCATCGCTGCTCCGCAGGATTTCAAAGTCATCCAGATCTTCGTAGCGCTTTCGTTTGTTGGCAATAGGATCAAGGACGATGCCGCCGCCTATGGTCTCCACAGGAGAGTAAAAGCGGACGACGAAATGATCACCCTGCTTGATATATGTCTGCTCTTCCAGGCGCAATTGAGCCGGAGCGCTGTCGCCCTTTTCTATCACATCCCGGTCAAGCAGGACCACCCGGGCCAGTAATTCCCTGGAAGCGTGATATAAGTGTACCCGCATGCCGTTTTCTATCTGAAAGCGACTGTGCTTTAAGGATCTCAGGTCGACGTCCAGTATATAGCTAGGGCGGAGGGAGCCGCTTGCAGCCAGAATATCTCCGCGTTCCACTTCATCTTTTTTGGTGCCGGAGAGATTAAGCGCTACCCTTTGACCGGCCTCTGCTGCTTCAACAGCTTCATCGTGGACCTGGACGGAACGAATGCGCACTGTTTCCTCCCGGGGATAAAGCTCAACCTCGTCGCCGGCGGCAAGCTTGCCTTCGATCAGGGTTCCTGTGACTACAGTGCCTATGCCGCTCAGGGTGAATACACGGTCTATTGGCAGCCGGAAAGCTACTGAAAGTTTCTTGTTATCAGCATCATTGACTGCTTGAAATAATGCTTCCCGCAGTTCCTGTATCCCCAGGCCGCTGTAGGAAGAGACGTGGAAAATCGGAGCATCTTCAAGAAAACTGCCGGCAATGTGTTCCCGCAAGTCTTCTTCTGCCAGCTCCAGCCATTCTTCATCCACCAGATCTACCTTAGTAAGAGCAATTACGCCCTGTTTTATACCTAAAAGCTGCAAAATTCCCAGGTGCTCCAAGGTCTGCGGCATGACCCCTTCATCTGCTGCCACAACCAGAAGGGCTACATCGATGCCGCCGGCACCTGCCAGCATATTGCTGACGAAGCGCTCGTGCCCGGGGACATCGATAATACCGGCGCGTCTGCCGTCAGGCAGATCAAGATAGGCAAAACCCAGCTCGATGGTGATACCGCGCGCTTTTTCTTCGCGCAGGCGGTCAGTTTCGATATGCGTCAGAGCATTAATTAATGAGGTTTTGCCGTGATCAACGTGACCGGCTGTGCCAATGATTACGTGATTGCTCATATCTGATCCTTTTTCAAGATTGAAATAAGGATAGTGCTCAATTCACTATCTTCTTCGGCTTTTATTGTACGGAGATCAAAGTGCAGACGATCACGTACGATTCTGGAAATAACCGGAGGGTTCGCCTGATGAAGCCTGACGTCCAGTGCTTGTGCTGACTGGCCGCTGGCCGGGGTCACAACAATATTGCAGGAATTAAGTTTTACACCCGGTGAGGATCCGCCTCCCAGAACAGCATCACTCTCTTCAAGCACAGCATTGATTCCGTGAGCTTGAAGGGACTCCAGCAGACGCGAACTGCGTTCTTTTAACTCAGCAAAATCTATCAGAGTCATCTGCAGGAGAGGAATGTTTTTTCTGGCCCTGTCAGGATCAGAGTAGAGGAGGAGAGTGGCCTCCAAAGCAGCCAGAGTCATCTTATCGATGCGCAAAGGACGCAGCAGGGGGTGATATTTTATTTTGGCTATCAGGTCTGCACGACCCAAAATAAAGCCGGCCTGGGGACCGCCAAAGAGTTTATCACCGGAGAAAAGAATGAGGTCCGCTCCTGCGGCAAGAGCTTGCTTGATGGTGGGTTCTTCCGGCAAGACGCCGGTCAGACTGTCAGAGAAGGAACCGCTGCCCAAATCGTAGATTAGCGGCAGTCCTGATTCTTCCGCCACAGGACGTAAATCTCCGATAGATACTTCAGAGGTAAAGCCTTCTATCAGAAAATTGCTGCGATGCACTTTGAGCAGTGCGCCACTTTCCTCAGTAATCGCCTTGCGATAGTCATGAAGATGAGTTTTATTAGTTGTGCCGACTTCTACAAGTCTGGCTCCGCTTTCACTCATTATTTCCGGAATGCGAAAAGAACCACCGATTTCAACCAGTTCACCGCGGGACACGATAACTTCTTTGCCCCGTGCCAGAGCTGCCAGCGTAAGCATAACAGCTGCCGCGTTATTATTAACGACAACAGCGGCTTCCACGCCGAATATTTCCTGCATCCTCTCTTCAATATTGCTGGTGCGGTAGCCACGTTTCCCCAGCTCCAGATTATATTCCAGATTACTGTAGGAGGAGGCGATTTCGCAGACGGCATCGACCGCAGCTTTAGCCAGGGGGGCCCGTCCCAGATTCGTGTGCAGGATAGTTCCGGTGGCATTTAAAACCCGCCTTAGTTTTGGGCTTTGTGTTTTTTTCAGCTGATCCGTGACTGCTGACACTAAAGAGTCAAGAGTCTCAGGAGCAGATCCCTTCAAGAGCCTCTGACGCAGGTCGTCAATGCAGACGCGGCAAGCCTCGACCAGGGGAGCACGCCCGTAGCGGAGCTGCATTTCCCGCAATTCGTCCAATTCAATGAACTCGTCCAGCTGAGGTAAGTCACGTGGGGTATTAATTATCGTCATATTAACTCCTCTGTAGTTAAGAATGCCTGAAAATTACTTGCTTTACATTGTATCAAATACTGACTGATAATCCGCTGAAATCGCGCATAAATAAAAGAAACCGAAAAAATCGGAGTTGAGAAAATGTTAGCTAAACTACTCGTTGTGATAAATCAAAGTGAAACCATCATCCGTAACCAGATAAACTGCTTCGGTATCTTCGTCAGCCATGGTTTCAGCAGCAAAATCCTGAGAAAAACTGACTGCTGTCCCGCAGGAAACGCTGATTTTTCTCGGAGCAGCAATTAACTTGACGGATTTATCGCCAAGTCTCTCTAAGCGCTTGTGAAAGCTGAAAGCACCGAAATGTGTATAAAAAGTCGCAATATATTTCATAAGCTACATTGTGGGCAGGCTGATAGAACTTGTCAACCTGCCCAGCCGTGTGTCAGGTCTATCTTATTTCATGAAAGTGATAGTGTATTCACCATCAGCTTCATCAACTGTGATAGTTTGCTTATTCTGATTTGCGAAACGCTTAATGTTTTCCAGTGGAGTCATATCATCTACGAGCACTGCAAAAGGATATTCGCCCGCTTCCATAGCCTTCTTTGTTAAAAATACAGGTTCAGGACAAGATAGTCCGCGTGCATCAACTGTTTTCATTTACTAAACCTTTCCTTAATATGCTACTAAAGATCTTGCTTTTATTTCTTAGGCGTTTGCGCTTTTTTTGCTGTAGGCAAAACCGATTATCAGCATTACGACCAATGATACAATCGTGGCGATCCTTCCGCCCGGGGTTGAACCTGCAGCACTCGAAGCCAGCGAGAAGTTATGTGAGAAGGCTGCGCCGACCAGGAAGCCGATCAAGGTAATGGTGGAATCGATATTACCGGTTCCGCTCAGGACGAGCTGACGCATGGGACAGCCACCCAGCAGGACAGAACCGAATCCGACACCTACCATGGGCAGTAAGTTCCAGAGCCACTCGGTATGAGCAATCGGCTGATCTGCAAAGCTGAGGTTGAATTTGCTTGCGGCAAGGTTAAAGATCAGTGCTGCTACAAAAATTGCCAGACCGCCCCAGAAAAGGTGGGGGTCTTTCAGCATGATCAAGTCGCGGAATCCGCCCATCTGGCAGAGACGTGAACGCTGAGCCAGGACACCGATTACCAGAGCGAGCAGCAAGGCGATCCAAATCGGGGCCTGCATAGATCCCGGCCCCTCAGTTGAGACTGCCAGTAAACTACCACCAGCTATCAGTGCAATCAGTAAAACGACCTGGATTGCAGGCATGGCCAGTCCTTCTAAAACATTTTTCTTATAGGTACGGCCAAGTGAGTAACCATTCTTAAGAAATTGCACTCCGACAAACACACCGACGATAAATCCGATCAAACCAACCCAGGCATTCAGGTCACCTGCAGCCATCCGCAGAACCATGCGCAAGGGGCAGCCCAGGAAAACCAGAGCTGAGATCATGACAAAAAAGCCAAGCATAAAGCGTGTCAGAGGAGCTGATCCGCCTCTGGGCTTGAATTCTTTTTTCACTATAGAAATCAGAAATGCGCCCAGTATCAGGCCGATAATTTCCGGACGGACATATTGTACAACACCCGCTGTGTGTAATTTAAGGGCGCCGGCAGTGTCACGGATAAAACAAGCAATACAGAAACCCATATTGCCCGGGTTGCCCAGCAGCATGAGGCCAACTCCGGCAGCACCCAGAGCCAAACCGGTTACTACTACCAGAATCAAGTTTTTCTTCTTCATATTTTTCTCCTATAATAAATTTGTTAACGTGCAGGCGGACATAGTATTTGAAAATCAAATTTGCCTTGTACGTTAAGCAAGCATAGTATACAATCAACAAATTCAAACAGGGCTTTATAGGATAAGCCGATAAAGATAGTCGAGGAGATTTCCAGTGGGATTTTTTATTAATACCGATCAGGCCAGTACAGCTTCTCCAAAAGCACCGGGTGTGGGCGAAGCCATGATGCGTTTTATTGATGCCGGAGCCTTTAATGCATCCCGGGGAATTTATGCCGGTGCCTTTGACACTGAAGCAATGCTTTACCGGACACGGGAGCAGCTGAGCGATATGTTTGATGCTCCCAGACTGAAGAATGTTACATTCAGTTCCGGTGTGACTCTGGCTCTGAATGTCCTCTTATATGGGATATTGAAAAAAGGAGACCACGTCATCACTAGTTCCATGGAACATAATGCCGTGGTCAGACCACTGACTCAGCTGCGAGACGAAAGCAGGATTGATTTTTCACTGGCTATGGCCAATAAAGAGGGTCAGCTTGATCCTGAAAAAATCGTAGATCTGATCAGGCCGCAGACCAAATTAGTTATAGTTACTGCGGCTTCAAATGTGGCCGGAACCCGCCTGCCCCTAAGAGATATCGGCAATATTTGCCGGGAAAAGGGCATACTCTTTGCTGTAGACAGCGCTCAGGCTGCAGGAACAGTCCCGATTTCAATGCTTGAGGATCATATTGATGCTTTGGCTATCACCGGACATAAGGGCCTGTTGGGGCCACAAGGTGTTGGTGCTTTGTTACTGTCTGACCCGGCTGCAGAATTGATACAAGCTGTGATTTGCGGGGGAACCGGGAGTTTCTCACATCTGGAAACGATGCCGGAACCCTTGCCGGATCGTCTGGAGGCCGGAACCTTAGCCTTGCCGGCGATTGCAGGTTTGAGTGTTGCACTGGACTGGATAGAAGAGACAGGTTTATTTAATATTCACCAGCATAAAGCTGATCTTACTGCCCGGTTTTTGCAGCGTGTGAATGAAATACCCCAGGTCCGTGTTTTTGGCATTTCTGATCCTGAAGACAGGGAAGGAAGGGTGGCAGTGGTTTCTGTACAGGCGGAGGGCATGGATCCGTCAGAACTGTCACAGCGCCTGGCAGAAGCAGGTGTGCTGACGCGCGTTGGTCTGCATTGCGCCCCCCGGGCTCACCAGACAATTGCCTCCTATCCCGAGGGTACGGTGCGCTTTTCTTTTGCTTACAATCACAGTCTGTCGGATATTGATCAGGTAGCCGATATTCTGCAATCGATTGTCGAGACAGGCTAGTTTACTCTCAGCTGACTTCCAGCGGGTGAGTTCTGAACTCCGTCACTTCACCGATGACTGAGGCAGTTTCGCCGCGCTTTTCCATCTCAGCCAGATATTCGGAAACATCAGCTTCCGGCATCGCCAGCAGAAGCCCGCCCGAAGTTTGGGGATCAAACATCAGGTCTGTAATTTCCAGTGGCACCGAATCATCAAACTTCACCTTTTCGCCCACAAAAGACCTGTTCTTGTAGGCGCCGGCCGGTAAAATACCGCCTGCAGCCTGATCTACTGCTTCCGGAAGAAAGGGCAATTTCTTGCTGTCAAGCAATATCGTGCAGCGTTTTTCCTGGCCTGCCATTTCAGCAGCGTGACCCAGGAGTCCAAACCCTGTAACATCGGTGGCAGCAGAGACATCGATGAAGCGGGCAGCCTCAAAGCCGTTTTTATTCAGTCGTGCCATGGTAGCAATTACCAGCTCTTCCGTCTCTTTCGCAACAAGCTCCACTTTCATGGCTGTGGTAAGACAACCGGTTCCCAACGGCTTGGTGAGCAGCAGAACATCTCCGATGCGTGGCGTATCATTGTGCCAGAGATCATCAGGGTGGGCCAGGCCCATGACGGACATGCCGAACTTGGGTTCTTCATCCTCAATGGAATGTCCTCCGGCAATAATCAAGCCTGCTTCGAAAGCCTTGTCAGCACCGCCACGCAAAATTTCACGAACGACATCCAGGGGCAGGCAGCTGGGCACCATAATCAGGTTTAGAGCCGTAATGGGTTTGGCACCCATAGCGTAGATATCGCTGATTGAATTGGCTGCAGCAATTAACCCGAACTCATACGGATCATCAACAATCGGCGGAAAAAAATCTACGGTTTGTACGATGGCTAAATCTTCACGCGCCAAATATACCGAGGCATCGTCTGATGAGTCGTAACCGACTATAAGCCTGTCATCGTACACCTTGGGCAGTTTGTTCAGCAGTTGAGAGAGGACCTCCGGTCCCAGTTTTGAACCTCAGCCACCGGCTGTAGTCATAGATGTCAGTTTAATTTTGTCCATTTGTCGCTCTTTCATATAGTAGTAGTCAGTTCACCAGGTGAACTTAGTCCTTATCTTCAGCTCTTGCGTCCTTGACTGTATCAACATGCGAAGGCGGATGCGGTAATTCGGGCACTTTCAGCTTAATGGAGCGTGGTTTATTGAGAAAATGCCAGTTCCTGCGTGTGCCGCCGTATTCGCCGTCTACTGTCAGGGAATTCATATCGTCAAGGAAGTCAAACTCACAGTCAGAGACCAGTTCCCTGATTATGAGCGGATCACTGTTGTTGCTAAGCAGATTCTTAAGCATAGGCGCTATCTGCAGGATGTTTTCCGGTGTGCGGACCAGAAGCAGTTCGAATTTGCCGTCATCAAAACGGGCACCATCGATCTCCAGAACTCCGCCGATAGAACTGGAATTGGCAACTGCGCCGAAAATTAATGATTCTTCACTAACACGGCTATCTCTCGTGATCCGGACTCTCAGGGATTCGATGCTGGAAAGCGATTTGATTCCGCTGAGCACATAAGCGAAATAGCCCAGGGATTTTTTCAAATTGTGGGAAGTGGCATATGATGTTTCGCTGAAGGCTCCGAAGCTGCTCACGTAGGTGAAATGATGTGGCAGCCGGTCAGCCTCAGCGGGCGCGACCCCGGCCGGCAGATCCTGACGGATAAAAACTTCGCTGCCGCTGATAGCTCCGATATCTATGGCGAAGGATGGTCCGTATAAGATTGTTTCAGCAACCAGGTGGGGCTCAGAGGGCAGGTCAAAACTTTTAGCCATATCACAGGTGGTACCTATAGGCAGAAAGGCGAGTAAAGGACGCTCTTCCAAACGCATCAGTCCTGAGACTACTTCCGACAGGGTGCCATCGCCGCCGCAGGCACAGACGAAATCATATTCAGAACCCTCTGCCGCCGCGATTAAAGTGGCATCGAAACTCTGTGTAGTTTCCCGGATAGTTACATCAACGCCATGCTTTACCAGCTCCTGCTCCAGTTCCAGCCAGGGTCTGGCAGTGGGGTGTCTGCCCGCAACGGGATTTGCAATCATCAGTAGCTTAGTCATGTCCTGCTTTCCTTTAATAAAAAACACTGTCTAATTACTGCAGTGAGCCGGAGTATCATTCTTCTGATTTTTGCTTGGCTCCGGCTAACAGTCTAACGAATAAACAAAATTATAGGCGTAATTATTCAATGACTTAAAAATCACCTGTATTTCTTTTTTTAATCAAAGCGGTGAAAAATTTAAGTGCCGGTGTACCAGGCCTGTTGATGGGTGTGACCAGCCAGAAATATCGTTTCAGATCAGCTGAATCGGCTTTAAGATCAATAATTTCACCTCTTTCGATGTAGGGTCTGGCTGCCTGCTCTGACAGTAAAGTATAGCCAAGCCCGCCTTTTACGCTATTCAAGGCCATGCTGGTTCCGTTTACTTTCGCAACAGTGTTAAGCTCTTCCGGCTTGATCTGGTAAGATCTGAAAAAATTGTAGGATTCCAGCCAGGTACCTGAGCCTTCTTCGCGCCTGATAAAGGGCCAGTTTGCCAAATTATTGCGATTAACATTCGCGACAGCACTGAGATATGGTTCCTGGGGCGGAGCTATGAGGAGCAGAGATTCTTCGGCTATCTTCGTGAAAAGCAAACCTTCATATTCCAGCTTTGTTCCTACAATGGCCAGATCTGCACGGTGTTCGTAAACAGCGGCAGCTGCACCGGTGCTGTCCGTTTCGATGATATTGTAGGACAGATCGGGGAAAGTCTCCTGCAATTGAGGCAATGAGTCGGGAAGAAAGTAAAGAGCAGGTATAGTGGAAACAGCTATCCGCAAGGTGTTGTCATTCTTTAGAGAATAGGTCCGCAAATCGCTTTCAGCCTCATCCAGGAGCGCAAGGATCTGCCGGGCATAAGTATAAAGAAGCTTGCCCGCCTCTGTAGCAGCAGAGGCTTTAGTGGAACGTGTGACTAACTGTAATGATAATTCCTTTTCCAGAGCATTAATATGGGCGCTTACTGTAGGTTGAGACAAAGCCAGCTCTTGAGCTGCCTGAGAAAAGCTGCCACTGTCGATTACTGTCACAAAAGATTTAAGATCACGAAATGTAAGCATACTTTCATAATAATACGGTAATGACAGATTTCGTCAACACGGCGATGAATTATCAGATAAAGTTTTAAGCTCTCAGCGCAGCAAAAGTAGCAACATGACCAAATGACGTTATGATGTCATAGCTACAGATTGTAGCTATGTACTGCGCTTTATTTCACGATTTCAACTCTGATCGTGTTAGTTGTGCCGCTGCGGCCACTGGTTGAACCTCCGGCGAGCACTATAGTGTCGCCAGACTTAACTAGAGAAGACAGTTTGGCTACCTCGACAGCCTGACGGAAAACTTCATCAGTTGAGGAAGCAACTGCTACCAGATAAGCTTTTACGCCCCAGTTCATATTCAATTGCTGTTGCGAAGTTTCACTTACAGTCATGGCAAGAATGGGGCAGTCAGGGCGGAAGCGGGAAATTAAGCGGGCGGTATTTCCGCTGTAGGTCATCACGACTATAGCAGCGGCATCTAAATCATCAGCTGTTGAGGCTGCTGCGTGGCTGATGGCATCGGGCACGTTATTACATTGGTAAATCAGCTCAAAGCCGGAATCTTCCCAATAGTCAATTTCGTTTTCTACACCCTCAGTGAAGCGGGCCATTGTTTCCACAGACCTGACCGGATACTTGCCGACAGCGGTTTCTCCTGACAGCATCAGACAACTGGTACCATCGAATATGGCATTGGCGACGTCTGACACTTCGGCTCGCGTTGGTCTCGGGTTCTTAATCATCGAATCCAGCATCTGGGTGGCAATGATAGAAGGCTTTCCGCTCTGATAACATTGCTTAATCAGCCTCTTCTGCACCAGAGGCACAGATTCAGGCGGAATTTCCACACCCAGGTCACCACGGGCCACCATCAGCCCGTCTGCAGCTTCAATAATCTCATCGCTATTATCGATCCCTTGCTGGTTTTCAATTTTGGCGATGATTTTGATTGACTGTCCGCCTTCTTTATCCAGAGCTTTCCGGGCCTGCAGAATGTCATCAGCATTGCGGGCAAAGGAAACAGCGATATAGTCGACTTCCTTTTGTACAGCAAAACGAATATCACACAAATCTTTTTCATCCAGAGCGGGAAGAGGCGTAGGAGTGTTGGGCAGGTTTACTCCTTTAAAATCCGAAAGCTCACCCCCGACTACTACTCTAGTATGTACCAGTCTGTCCTCAGTACCGACTACGAGCAGCTCGATCAAACCGTCATCGATGAGAATAGGAGTTCCTGGCTTTACTGCCCGGAAAAAGTCTTTGTAGCTGACGCTCATCTGCCTTTGGTCACCCACAAGCTGCTCAGAGTGAATATAGAAATCCTGACCGGCTTGTAAAAAAACCTTAGAATTGACAAAGCTGCCGGTACGGATTTCAGGCCCTTTCAAATCCAGCAGGATTGCAATCGGCAGGCCGCTCTCCTTACGCAGCTCTTTAAGCGAATCTATTATTTCTGCGTGCTCAGCCTGAGTGCCGTGCGATCGATTCAGACGTGCCACATCCATACCTGCCCAAGCTAATTGTTTCAATGTTTCCGGACTTGAGGATGCCGGTCCAATCGTGCAGATAATTTTTGTTTTTCGCATAATGTCTCCTCTTCTATTTTTTGAGTATAGCAGAATAATCCGAAGAAAATACAGCCGGTCCTCCGGTCAAAGTTTGAGAAGATAAAGCTGTGGCGCCTGACGACAAATATGACCGGATAGTCAGTTGATCAGTGATAATGTTATAATTACATTTTAAAGCAAGTAGTTTTACACAGAAAGTGCATGTTTAAGCTTATGAGATGCCCTGATTGCGGACAAGAAAACGAAACCGGCAATACTTCATGTCGCTTCTGCGCTAAGCAGTTTGAGGACTCATCTGGGCTTGCAACTGATCCGGGAGCCGCAGCTAACGAGTTTGATAATGATGCTTATGCAGAGGGAGCACCCGCTGCAGGAAATAAAACAGCTATCATCATCTCTGTAATTATAGTGCTCTTACTTCTGTTTTTTGCCTTCATGATTTACCGCAGATTAACAAAAGATAAAAAGAACTCTTCCGGCATCTTCCATGAGGAGTCCGAGCGCGAGGCGCCTCTGCTCCTGCCGAGTTTCAAAACGGAGCCAACACCAGCTTTTACTATTCGCCCCAGAAGCTCATCGGACAGTAGTTTAAATGAAGCAACAGACAGAACAGAAGTATCGCCCGCAACACAATCCGGCAAAACAGCAGGGGCTGCCACCAGTGCTACTCTCACCGGGTCAACCACATCATACTCAATACGTGTTGTTGTCAACACTGATTTGGAAACGGAAACCGTTTTTAGTGACGCCAGTGGCAGCATGGAAACAAGGAAGGACAGTTCTGCCGAGACTTCTTATCAGTCGTCTGAGCTTAGTTCGAAAACTGAGCCAGCAGCAGCAGTCCATCTTGATATCTTTCCGGATCCTGCTAACCATCCCTTAATTAGGCTCTATTATGGTGTAGATATAGATAAAAATGACGAAGGTGAAGCTTTGTTTGAATTCAGCCAGCTTAATTTACGGATTTTTGAACGCTTAAACAATGTTGACGACTGGCAGGAACAGGTCAGCCTTTACAAAAAAGAAAACTCTAATATCTCTTTGGTGGTCAATTTCGGTCAAAGCTTTGGAACAGGCGGATCCATCAAGGCTCCGCTCTTCGATTTTTTAGATGCAATGAAACTCAATCATGATTTGCCGGATAAAGATACTACTGAAGAAAAGACAGATTCCGAGTCCGAAAAAACAGAGTCCAAAACCGATTCGTCGAGCTGCTGGGACCAGCTTTCCCTCCTAAGCTATGGTTCACAGGTCCTGCTTCAGTCTGAAATGACACCCTATTACTTTTCTGCCCGAGAAGCTATCAGTAATGCCGGACAGGCAAACGGGAGCCGGCTGCTTTTGCACGATGCTATATATGAAGCTATAGAGCTGACAGCTAAATCAGGCCAGGGAACGGTTGTCATTGTTACTGATGGCAGGTATAAAAATAATGACAGATCTCTGGAAGAAGTTTTGAAGCTGGCTGCTGCGGAGCGAATTCCTGTATACATAATATATCTCAGAGAAAAGGAGAGTGACGCAATAGCAGAAATGTCAGACAGACACAGCGAAAACACACTGAGAGAATTTGCTTATAAGACCCGAGGTGACCTCTTTAGTATTGATGCAGTTTCTGATAAGTGGCAGGGACAGCTGGCAGCTGCACTCTTATTAGCTCTTGACCGGGATGAGAAAGATACCTTTCTTACATACACATCCACTTTTGAAACAGCTCCCGACACCCAGCATTACGTACGTTTGGAATTTACTTTTGAAGAAGAAGCTACCGCGGAAGAGTATAAGTTCTTTGCCGATTCTCTCTATAGTACTCCGGTCCCTGTAAAAAAGGACTAAGGAAAATTTAGATATAAAGGAGCCTAGCGACTTGCAAAATACAGGTATGGTATCACTACAGGACATCATCGATGATTTCGATATGAAAGTAATAGCTTCCAATAAAAAAATGGATGAAATTATGATCTCGGTCGCGGATGTGACGCGTCCCGGCTTACAGCTATCAGGATATTTCAAGCATTTTGGACCGGACCGCATACAGATAATCGGGAATATGGAAGTCTCCTACTTGAATTCCTTGCCGGAAGAAGAGCAGATTGACCGGCTTAGCCATCTCATGGCAACCGGAATTCCCTGTCTCATCTTAAGCCGCCATCACGAAGCGTCCCATGCCATGCTATACACCTCTGAGAAATATGATGTGCCTTTAATCCAGACAAACGATACAACATCTACTTTTTACGCATCGCTGGTTAAGTATCTCAATGTAGAGCTTGCACCCCGTACCTCGATTCATGGCGTTCTGGTAGAAGTCTTTGGCGAAGGAGTTCTCATCACCGGTGACAGCGGAGTCGGCAAATCGGAAACAGCATTGGAATTAGTTAAAAGAGGGCATCGTCTGATTGCTGATGACCTGGTGGAAGTGCGCCGGGTTTCAGATACGACTTTGGTGGGACGCGCACCGGAAATAATCAGACATCTGCTGGAAATCAGGGGGCTTGGCATTGTCGATGTAAAAGAACTCTACGGTGTCTCTTCTGTCAAACAGCAGGAAAATATCAATGTAATTATTAATCTTGAATTATGGCAGGAAGGTAAATTTTACAGCCGTCTGGGTAATGAAGACGAGACTACTTCACTTCTGGGTATCGACATACCTTCTCTTACTATTCCAATTCGACCCGGCCGTAACTTAGCGATTATAGTAGAGGTGGCCGCAATTAATCACCGTCAAAAGATGATGGGCTATAATGCGACGGATGCCTTAACAGCTCGGGTCTTTAATTCCGGCAAACAGGAAAAGAGAAGAGCAGGGGATCCGGATTAAAGGAATGAGCAGTTAACGATGTTTGATAAAAAAGGAGCTTTGCACAAGCTCAACAAGATTAAAGATCTAATGCTGGCTGAAGATATGCCCCTGGCTCCTTTCAGCAATTTTAAAGTGGGCGGACCTGCAGATATATATCTTAGACCGCAGACTGAAGCAGCTTTTGTAGCTGCAATTCAGTTGATTCGTCAGGAAAACTGGATGCTGACTGTTCTGGGTCGTGCGAGTAATGTTTTGATTTCTGACCTTGGAATCCGCGGTATTGTCTGCCAGCTTTCTCCTGATATGGCCGGGATACATATTTTAGATAATGAACTGACTGCTTCGGCCGGGGCCGGACTTTCAGATATTGCCGCGAAAGGAGCGGCAGCAGGCTTAGCTGGTCTGGCTTTTTCCAGCGGTATTCCGGGCTCAGTTGGCGGTGCTGTAGTAATGAATGCAGGAGCTTATACAGGAAAGATGGCAGATGTTGTTCTGCGCAGTCAATATCTGGATGCCGGGGGAGAAGTCCGAACACTGGAAGCAGCTGAACATAATTTCACCTATCGGGGCAGCTTTTTCAATGATCATAAAGATAACTTTGTGATTAATACGACTTTTAAACTTCAACCGGCTCCGGCTAAGGATATCTATGATGAAATGGCCGACATAGCCCTGCGCCGTTATAAGTCTCAGCCACTCAATTTTCCATCAGGCGGCAGTGCCTTCAAACGTCCTCCCGGTCACTTCGCCGGCAAGCTGATCTCAGATTCCGGTCTCAAGGGCTTTTGGCATGGTCATGCCGGAGTCTCCGGCAAACATGCGGGTTTTATCATACAGGACGGCAAAGCTACTGCATCTGAAGTGCTGGAAGTTTTTCGTATTGTGCAGAATAAAGTTTACGAAAGCTTTAATGTAATGCTCTATCCTGAGGTTAAGTTCATTGGCGACTGGCAGGAAGAACTGCCTGAAAGAGACTCGGATTAAGCAAAGAGGAAGAGATTAGATCAGGTAAGGACAAAATGGAAATTGTAATTATTACAGGCTTATCCGGCAGTGGCAAAAGCTCAGCTGCTCACTATTTCGAAGATATGGGCTATTTCGTCATAGACAATCTGCCGCCACAATTAAGCACGGATATTTTTAATGTTTTAGCTGACCGCGAACAGATGGATGATACTACCGGCAGCGCTAAACTTGTACTGGTGATGGACATGCGCAATCCGCACCTGATTGAAAAACTCGTTCCTGCACTGGAAGACATGAAACAGAAAGATCTGGATGTAAATGTACTGTATCTTGAGGCATCGGAGAAAAGCCTGATCAGCCGCTATAAGCAAAGCCGGCGGGATCATCCCTTGTCTGCCGGCAGAAGTCTGGTTGAAGCTATCCGTCTGGAGCAAAAATTAATGGTGCCGGTTCGGAAACTGGCCACGGAAATAATCGACACTTCTGTACTTAGTCTGGCCGAACTGCGGGAATCACTTTTCCGGATCTTCATGGATAAAACAGATACGGCTGCCCGTATAACAATATTTCTGCAGTCATTCGGATTCAAATACGGTATTCCTGCCGACTGTGACAACGTAGTGGACGTTCGCTTTCTGCCGAATCCTTTCTATATTGATGAATTGAGATATTTATCAGGCCTGGATCAGCCAGTTAAGGACTATATTGATCATATGCCCGAGACAGAAGAATTCCTCAACTTGCAGAAAAAATTTTATGAATTTGCCCTGCCTTTATATATCAGAGAAGGAAAAGCACGTTTGCACATCGGGGTAGGCTGTACCGGCGGCCGACATAGGAGTGTGCATCTGGCAGAGCGTCTGGCAGGTATCTTGTCCGGTGATCTGAGTCGTGTTGTTATCGATCACCGGGATATTGAGCGTGACCTAAAAGATAGCGGTAGCTCGCTAATGTTGTAATGACGTGTAATCCTCAGGATGAAATTATGAGTTTTTCAAGCAAAGTAAGAGATGAACTGTTAGCTAAACTGACTGGTAAAGCGTGGAGTGAAGACACTGCCCTGGCAGCATTGTCGTCTTTTTCCCTGGTCTCGCTGAAGCCCCAGGCCGGACAGCCCTTTGTTCTGCGGGTATCGCGTATGGCAACGGCTGACTTAATTTCAGACCTGGTCAGGCAGCTGTCAGGACAAGCCATGATTGTCAGCAAGGGTAAGCGGGACCAGCAAATAGAGCTGGATCTCAACGGACGCGAGTGGGAAGTAATCAACTATGATTTTTATGCTTTTGTAAAAACCCGGCCTCCGGCGTACTGGTGCAATATATTAGCTCCGCTGTTTCTGGCGGCAGGCTTTATGTCGGATCCGTCAAAACGGATTTATCATCTGGAGATCAGTCCTCTAGCAGCAGCGCGGAATGAAGAGCTCTGCGACATCCTGCTGGCGATGGAACTTCCCTTCCGGCAGACAGTCAGTAATAAGCGCAAAGGCGTCTATCTTTCCAGCGGCGATGATATTGCTGATTTCCTGCGTTTGTCAGGAGCACATTTGTCATTGCTGCGTTTTGAGGAAGTTCGTTCGGAAATAGAGTTGCTGGGAACAGTTCAGAGGCAAGTGAATTTTGATGAAGCCAATATTGAACGGATGACCAGGGCGGTCGGTCGGCAAATGGAGAGTATAGATATTATTGAGCAGAGTCTTGGACTGGAATCCATACCCAGGCAACTGGCGGAGACAGCACGACTCCGCCTGGAGAATCCTGAGCTCAGTTTGGCCGACTTAGGCGAATTAATGACACCGCCAATTGGCAAGTCGGGCGTAAGTCACCGTATGAGACGTTTGCGTGCCTTAGCTGATAAAATAATTGAATCGCAAGAGTAACACCGGATATCCTGACGTGCTATAATAATTCTAATTTTCTAAAGCAGCTTGGGATTCTGTCATATGAACTAAGCTGGCTAATTTGAGTTATGAACTGAGGGCTGAACAGTATGAGCGAAGAAAGTAAGACAAACGCATCACATATTATTCAGGATCCCGAGATTATTGAGTGCAAGTACTCAATTTTTCGGCATGGTTTTGTTCATGCTTTTATCAATCTGGATCAGCGAATCTTCTATTGGCAGGACAGCAATCAATGGAATAAAAATTATGTGCGGTCTCTTAATGAGGAAAAAACTGCCAAGGCACGTGAAATCCTGAAAAGAGTGCCTTATCAACCAATGCTCAGACAAGATGAGGTTGAGAATCAGGTATCGGAGACCTGTCCTTTTTATTGGAAAATAACTATCCGGGGAAAAGACCGGGTCAATAGCTATGAAGGCAATGATCCCGGTGATGAATTTTTGAGAAAATTCATGGCCCTGATTGAAGAGACAAGTGATCTTACCTTGTTCTGGTGATGAGATGGATTATTTAGAAGGTGCTCTAATAGGTCCGATCTGGAGTGATACAGAATATAAAAGAAGAAGACATTTGGGCTCTCACATAATTCTGTCGCTCCTAATGCTCTTGTTTTTTGTTTTGTCATATGTACGCCCGTACTGGACAGAAGCCTTCATTTTTGTTGCCTATCCGGCATCCTTAATTATTCTGATTATTCTTGTTCTTTTGACCCCTCTCTTGTCCAGCTTCTATTACCGCCTGCCCCTGGCTATCAGACCATTATTGCTAATACTCTATATTTTCAAGTATCTTCTTCTCCTTTATCTCCTGCTGCATTTCTTGCTGCCGCTGGTACCGGAGCAAATGGACGATGCATCCGTTCTTATTTTAGAGCGGATGGATAATCATGTATCGGCAACGATAGGATTTTTCGAGTTTGCAGGCAGCCTGTTCGGCATGATTTTGGGAATTGTTGCCGGCGGTCTGTGGGTTGTACTGGAGATGCTCCTCATCGTTATTTTCCTTCTGGCTGTGCCCTTGCTTTCCCTGGGCCTGATGAAGGGAATACAGTATCTGCTGGACTTCAGCTATAAGCAATTTGTGTTCCAACCGATCATGGACGGAAAAAAACGGAAAAGGAGAACTCCCGGTATCCGCCAAAGTCCAACAGAAAAGCAGGATAGCCTCACGCATACCCGCATTAATTTGCAGCTGCCCCCGGAGAATGACAGGGATAGTGATGATCCCGCTCAGTAATTTTCCCATAGGATTTTTGCCGAAAATAATCCAAACTTTTGTCACAATGGTGATGTAATATTTCTGGTTAGTAGTAAGTATTAGTTTTATCTCGGAGGTAAGAGCTTAATGAACAATCAAACACCAAACTATGATTCGGGATCTTCGAATAAATCCTCCTATGATCCTTACAGCAGTAATTATTACAATCAGCAACCGCCCCAAAAACGTGGACCCGCTGTTTTTGCTATTATCGCTACTGTCTTAGTAGTTGCTATCCTTTTCACAGGTCTGAACTTTCTCCTGTATAGGTTTGTTAATAACAGCTATCGTGACGGCAACTCAAACGGGGATGGCAATCCAAGTCAGACATCGCCGGCAATTCAACAAACAGAGCCTACTGGCGGGACTGACAGCGAAGATTCGCCTCCTTTAGAAACTGAAAAACCTGCACAAGCTGAAAATGATGCTGTGAATCCTAATTTTTCACTGGCAGAGTTTGCTCCTCCTTTGCCGCAAGAGGGCAAGGAACTCCTAACTATTCCTGAGCTGTCAGAGAAAAATAGTCCTGCAACCGTGGCCATTTACACAAATATTGTGACTCAGGGAGGCTTCGGCGTCGTGCAGCAGAGTACCGTCTCAGGTTCAGGTTTTATCATTACTGAAGATGGCTATGTCGTAACCAATGCCCACGTCATTGAAGACCATACTGCTGTTTATGTTTATCTGGAAAATAACTCGCGCTATGAAGCTACTGTTGTCGGCAGTGATGAGTATGCAGATATTGCTGTTTTGAAAATAGAGGGAAATGGAGAGGCCTTCCCTACGGTATCTTTTGGAGATTCTGACCTGGTTCAGGTGGGTGAGCTGGCTGTGGCCATAGGCAACCCGACGGGCCAACTACGCGGAACGGTTACTCAGGGCATAATTTCTGCAGTGAAACGTGAATTGACTTCCAGCACGCCCTTGCGGCTGATCCAAACGGATGCCGCCTTGAATCCGGGAAATTCCGGAGGTCCTCTCTTTAACGCTTACGGTGAAGTAATCGGGATCAACCAGCTGAAGATTTTAGATGACGGATCCGGTCAACCAACCATTCAGGGCATAAGTTTCGCCATCCCTTCAAATGCAGCCAGACCGATTATTGAAAGTTTAATCAGGACCGGCAAGCACGAATGGCCGATGCTGGGCATTAATGTAATCGCACTGGAAGAATTTGATGCGCAGGAGAATGATTTGCGTTATCCGGGAGTGCTGATTGTTTCTGTAGAAAATAGAAGTGCTGCTGCTTTGGCAGGCCTACAGTCCGGTGATGTTATTTTTGAGGCCGAAGGTCAGCCTGTAGCAAATACAGGTGAGTTGAACGATATAAAGAATACGCTTGACGTTGGTGATTCCATGACCGTGAAATTTGAAAGAGAAGGTAAGGAGATGGAGGCAACTCTGATCCTGCAAGGACGCTAGAAAGAGGAGAAGATGAAAGAGAAAGAGCACGTTAAACTGGAATTCGGCAATGAGTTTGACGGTGTCCTGACAGCTGAAAACGGAACAGTATCTATAGGCGGAAAAAAAGGTCAGTTGAAGCCGTACAACCTACTTCTGGGAGCCCTGCTATCCTGTCTTTATGCTACGTTTCTAGATATTGTGAAAAAAATGAAACTTGAATTTGATAGCTGTGAAATGACAGCTGACGGAGTTAAGCGCGAGGAAACTCCCAGTACTCTGGAGTATGTGAAAATAGCTATGACGATCTCCGGTTCTGCCGCAGAGCAAAGAGAACGTTTCAAACGTGCGACGAGCCTGGCAGCGAAATACTGCTCTGTTTACGCAACCATCAGTCATGTCAGCGAAATTGAGCTAGAGGTCCGGTTCGCATAACTTCTGACGGGCGGATGGTCAGCAGCTTGCCTGATATTACTCAGGGGGAGACCTAATGAGGCGAAAAGGGTCAATTAAGGAGCTTGTATCACAGCTGATCATTTTGCTTATTTTTGCTGTATTTCTTTATCTTATTAGCAGCGAATTAGCAGCCAGGCCGGAATTGAGCGGCATCAACTTCCTGCGCAATATCTTTTATATCGCTCTGGGAATATTTGCCATTATGTTCCTGGTCTTTTTGCGTCAGGTTTTTAGCAATCATGCGCTCGAGCGTTATGACCCCGGCAGCCCCGAGAGCTTGCGCCGCTTGTCCAAACTGCGCAGATTCAGGCTTCCGCAGAAGTACCGGCATTTGCAGAAAAGATGGCCGGAAGCTCTTAATGAAATTAAAAGCTTTTTTGCAGCTAAGCATTATAATTTAGTCCACAGTGAGCATTTTGATTTTATTTTCGAACGCGAACGTTTTATTGCCAGCCCCTGGCGGGGACGACATTATTATAAGCGCAGTTTCGTTTGCTACCATCCAATGCTGAATGTACTGATAGTGGATCAAAAATTGAAGCAGGCAGAACGTTGGATTGATCACTATTGGGGAACAGCTGCTTCAGAACAGAATCTTCTGATTTTTCTTACTGATATGGAAAATTTTGACGAAATCAGCTCTGCAGGTGCCGGTGTTGTTAATTTTTTGGGAACAATGGAACACGGCAGTCTCTATCCGGTCCTGATCGATCTGGATGGGGCGCGATATTTTTTCCCGGTGGATGTAACTATGCTTAAACGTCGTGACCGCTGGTTCTACTATTACTGGCGCTGGCAGATCAAGAAGCTGGTCCTCAGGGCAGCGAGAAGGACAGAGACCAGTGCTGAAAGCAAAAGTGAGATTGTCTACGCTCCGAATAATACCAGGATTGAAAACGGGGAAGAAAACAAGTTGACATAATTTCAAGTCTTAGTTATGATGTCAAAGCTGATACGGGTGATTAGCTCAGCTGGTTAGAGTGCCTGCGTGACATGCAGGAGGTCATAGGTTCAAGTCCCATATCACCCACCACAAGAAGAGACGACAGCAGTCAGGGCCGCTGTCGTCTCTTTTATTGTTCAGCAAACTGTCAGTTTCCGGGGCAGTGATTGACAGAACCGGACCTTAGTTGTGGCTGTCCGCTGCAGGGGGGGCATTGATTTTGTCTTCAATATTCCCCAAATCTTCAGGTGTGAGCTTGAGTGTATTAGCTTCCTCCGAAAGATTCCCGACGATATGGCTGATATGCTCTTTTAACAAATTGAAAGTTGAGGCTGAGATCGCATGTTCCACCTCGCAGGCATCCTGCTCAGCAGTTTGCGGGTCGACTCCCATTGCCTTGAAGAGTTCAGTCAGAAAGAGATGGCGCTCGTAGACCTTGCTGGCGATTTCATGGCCTGTCTCTGTCAGTATGAGATTTCCATTTTCGCCGATTGTGATATAACCATCATCTTCCAGAATGTGTACTGCACGACTGACGCTGGGTTTTGAAAACCCCATCGCTCTGGCCAGGTCAACCGCTTTAACAACCGGCTGGTGACGACTGAGGATGAAAATATTTTCCAGATAATTTTCCAAAGACTCGGGAAGATGCATAGATAACCTGCCTTTATATTTTTGACTGCCGACCTGTAAGCAAAGTCTGATTTTAGGAACAATTTAGCAACAAATTTCTTTACATTATACATGATGATATGAGATCCGTGACAGACAAAGATAATTGGCAAGGCTGCTTGTGGTAGAATATTGCGATGAAAAGACACAATTATCAGGGAAGGATCAGACAGATGAATATTGCAGCACCAAAGGGAACTAAAGATATTTTGCCGGATGAGATGTCTCGCTGGCAGGCAGTGGAAAAATTATTCGCCTCAGTCTGTGAACGCTATGGCTATAAAGAGATAAGAATACCGACCTTTGAGCAGACCGAATTGTTTGCCCGCGGTGTTGGTGGTTCGACTGATATTGTGCGTAAGGAAATGTATACTTTTGAAGATAAAGCGGGCCGCAGCATGACTCTGAGACCTGAGGGCACTGCAGGCATTGCCCGGGCTTACATTGAAAACGGTATGGCTTCTTTGCCGTCACCGATTAAGCTTTATTATGATATGTCTTTTTTCCGTTATGAAAAAATGCAGAAAGGGCGCTATCGCGAATTCTGGCAGCTCGGTTGTGAGATTATTGGCAGCTCCAGTGCCTATGCCGATGCAGAGGTAATCGCTATTCTGGATACCTTTTTCACTGAGTTGGGCTTAGCAGAGCGGCAGCTGGAATTGGGCAGTATCGGCTGCCCTCAGTGCCGCCCGGATTTTTTGAATGCATTACGTGCGCATTTTAAACCAGATCTGGACAAAATGTGTCCTGACTGCAGGGATCGTTTCCAAATAAACCCTTTGCGTATCCTGGATTGTAAAGTGGATAGCTGCCAGCCTTTCATTGCCAATGCTCCTTCACAGCTGGACTATCTCTGCGCCGACTGTGAAGAACATTTTGCCAAAGTAAAACGGGCTCTGGAAGAACTGGCTATTTCATACCATGTAAATCGCAGCATGGTGCGCGGACTAGACTATTACTCCCGTACTGTATTTGAATATGTCTCAACACATGTCGGTACGCAGGGATCAATTTGCGGCGGCGGCCGCTACGATGGCCTGATGGAAATTTTGGGAGGCAAAGCTACTCCGGCGGTTGGTTTCGCCATGGGAATTGAGCGTCTGCTTTTGGAAGTGGAAGCTCAGGGAATCAAACTGCCTGCAGCTGCACCGGCGGATCTCTTTATCATTTCTTTCCCTGACACAGCTGTTTCCGCTCTGGCTCTGGCTCAAAAATTGATCCGGTCAGCTTTGATTGTGCAGACAGATGTAATGGAACGCTCCATGAAGGCCCAGATGAAGCAGGCTGACCGCAGTAACGCCGAATATCTGGTGGTTTACGGGGCAGAAGAGCTGGCGGCTAAACAGTTTTTGGTTAAACGTCTGTCAGATGGGGCAGAGGAGACTGTGCCAGCAGATTATTTGGCGGAATATTTATTGAAAGCAAGAAAAAAACAATAAAGTAATGCACACTAGTGTCGTTAAATAGTAAAATTACTTAAACAGTATTTGTATATAGGGAGAATTATTGTGAGTGAATCAATGGGAAACTGGCGGCGGGACTCCCGCTGTGGCGAAGTCAATGAAACACAGTTGGGGCAAGAACTGACCCTGATGGGATGGTGCCATAAACAGCGAGACTTAGGTGGTTTGATCTTTATTACTTTGCGCGATATTTCAGGTGAAGTGCAGATAGTTGTTGACGATGATTCTCCGGCTGAGGCCAGAGAGAAAGCAGCTGCTGTCAGAGGGGAATTTGTTCTTGCCTGCCGTGGTGTTTTGCGACGCCGTCAGGATGAAAACCCGGACATGAAGACGGGTGCTTTCGAATTGCATGCCTCTGAGCTGCGCATTTTCTCTAAAGCCAAGACCCCGCCTTTTTACATTGAAGAGAATATCGATGTCAAAGAATCGCTGCGTCTGGAAAATCGTTATCTCGACTTACGCCGGCCGGACATGCAGCGTAAGCTTATGGCCCGCCATCGTATTACGAAGATAGTACGTGACTTCTTTGACAGTCAGGGCTTCCTTGACATTGAGACTCCAACCCTGATCAAGAGTACACCGGAAGGTGCACGTGACTATCTGGTGCCGTCACGCGTTTATCCGGGCAAGTTTTTTGCCTTACCGCAGTCTCCGCAGATTTTCAAGCAGCTGCTGATGCTGAGTGGTTATGACAAATACATGCAGATAGCCCGCTGTTACCGGGACGAAGACTTGCGTGCCGACAGACAGCCGGAATTTACGCAGATTGATATAGAGATGAGCTTCATCGGTGAAGACGATATAATGGATGTGAATGAGCGCTTCCTGGCTTATCTGATGAAAGAGTATCATGGTTATAATCTGGAATTGCCGCTGGAACGAATGTGCTGGCATGAAGCCATGTCTCGTTTCGGCTCCGATAAGCCCGACCTGCGCTTTGGCATGGAGATCCGGGATGCCAGTGATTTAGCTGCCGGAACGGAATTTAAAGTTTTCACATCAGTTCTTGAGGAGGGCGGTATGGTAGGCTATATCGCTGTGCCGGGAGGCAACGACATGAGCCGCCGTGAACTGGATGATCTCAATACTTACCTGCAAAGCAACACAGCAGCCAAAGGAATGGCTTGGGCTTCACTCGTCGATGGTGAGCTTAAAGGTTCCATCAGGAAGTACATTGATGCAGACTTCATGAGAAGCTGCCTGCGTCGTGCCGATGAAGACGATACAGCTCAATTGCTTTTCGTTTCGGACTCCGACCCTAATGCTTGTCTTGAGAGTCTGGGAACCTTGCGTAATGAGGTGGCCAGGCGCCGTAACATGATTGATCAGGAAGCCTATCGCTTTTGCTGGATTACTGAATTCCCCTTGTTTGAATGGGATGAAGAGGAACAACGTTACGTTTCCAAGCATCATCCTTTCACAGCACCGCTGGAAGCAGATCTAAAGCTCCTGGATACAGATCCTGCGGCAGTTCGCTCGCGTACTTATGACATTGTCCTGAACGGCACGGAACTGGGTGGCGGCAGCATTCGTATCCACGAACAGGACTTGCAAAAAAAGATCTTTAGCTTACTGGGTTTCAGTGAAGAAGAATATCAGCACCGTTTTGGTTTCCTGCTGGATGCTTTTCAATACGGAGTGCCCCCGCACGGCGGACTCGCCTATGGGCTGGATCGCCTGGTGATGCTTATGTTAGGTGAAGACAACATTCGTGAAGTTATTGCTTTCCCCAAAGTGCAAAACTCCAGCTGCCTGATGACAAAAGCTCCGTCAGCTGTTTCGGAAGAACAATTAGCGGAATTGGGTATTAAAATTGTAGAAAGCTGATCTTGATGCAAGCAATGGAGAACAAAGAGCCGAGTAATACAGAGGCTGATCTCAGTGAGATCAATAGTCAACACAGGATTCGTCCACCGAAACTGCAGGCTCAATCTCAGAATATGAGTTCCTCCCCGGTTTTACGGGATGAAGAGGCTGTTGATACTCTACGTGAAGCTTTTGGTGAACAGGAGCGCAAGCTGGACCATGCACTGAAAAAGAGCTTAGGCCTGGATGACAGTCTTGAGATCAGAACTAAAAAAGACCGGAAACCGGTATCGCGCTTGAGGAGCGCTTTAAGCTTTGTTCTGACTCTGGCAATCTGTGTTGTTTTGGCGCTTCTTTTTACCCGCTTTGTTCTGCAGCGAAATACTGTTTCAGGTATATCTATGGAACCTACTCTGACAGAGAAAGATGAGCTCTTTGTTGATAAAATATCTCATTTATGGAGAGATTATGACCGGTCCGAGCTGGTTACAGCCAGAACCGATAAAAAGACGATCGACGGCAAAACTATGGTTGTCATAAAAAGAATAATCGGTCTGCCGGGAGAGACCATTAAAATTTCAGAGGGAGCGGTTTATCTTAATGGTGAGGAGTTAGCTGAACCCTATCTCGACGCTAGTGTGGCAACATATGTTGCTGCTAATTCTTTTCTGGAAGTAACTTTAGCAGAGGATGAGTATTTTCTTCTGGGAGACAACCGCACGGAAAGCTATGACAGCCGAAAATTCGGTCCGGTGAAAGAAGCTGATTTAATCGGCAGAGTCTGGTTCAGGTTTTATCCCTTTGACCGATTTGGCAAACCATAATATATTAACTATAGTAAAAAATACCTGCAGATATTTTACTTAAGAGAGGATAAGATGGAAAAAATTCCACCTTCGCATATTAGAAACTTCAGCATTATTGCCCATATTGACCACGGCAAATCCACACTGGCCGATCGTTTGATCGAGCATACCGGTGCCTTGACTTCACGTGAGATGCAGGAGCAGGTTCTGGATGATATGGAACTGGAGCGTGAGCGCGGCATCACGATAAAAGCACGTGCAGTACGTATGCTGTATAAATCCAGGTCCGGAGAAATGTACATCTACAATCTGATCGATACACCGGGTCACGTGGACTTTAACTATGAGGTTTCACGTTCGCTGGCTGCCTGTGACGGCGCCATTTTGGTTGTTGATGCCTCGCAGGGCGTAGAGGCACAAACACTGGCTAATGCCTATCTGGCGATAGATGCTGATCTGGAAATACTTCCGGTTATCAATAAGATTGATCTCAAGACCGCCCGCCCGGAGGAAGTACGACAGGAAATCGAAGATGTCCTGGGCATTGATGCTGCAGACGCACCGCTTATCTCGGCGAAAAACAATATTAATATCGAGGAAGTACTTGAGGCTATTGCCGTAAAGTTACCGCCTCCTGCAGCTGATGACAGCAAAGCTTTGCGCGCTCTGGTCTTTGATTCTGAGTACGATATTTATCAGGGCGTAATTGTGCATGTCAATGTTCAGGATGGCAAGCTTTTTACCGGTGACGAAATCAAGATGATGCACAGCGGAAAAAAGTTCACTGTAACTGAACTGGGAACCTTCCTGCCGGGCAGTTACAGCTCGGTTGACAGCTTAAGTGCAGGTGATGTCGGTTATGTCATCGCCAGCATCAAGAATGTGCGCGATACGGCGGTAGGGGAGACGATTACAACAGCAGAGAACCCGGCCTCAGAAGCTTTGCCGGGTTATAAGCCTGTACAGCAGATGGTTTATTGCGGTATGTATCCTGTTGATGGCGGCGACTATCCTGATTTGCGGGACGCTCTGGAAAAATTGCAGCTGAACGATGCCGCCTTGTCCTTTGAACCGGAAACCTCAGCCGCACTAGGTTTCGGCTTTCGTTGCGGATTTCTGGGTCTGCTGCACTATGAGATCATTCAGGAACGCCTGGAGCGTGAATTTGATCTGGATTTAATCAGCACAGCCCCCTCCGTTGTATATAAGCTAAAGCTGATCTCCGGCGAAACTATTAATCTGGATAACCCGACTAATATGCCGGCTGTTGAAGAAATTGAGAGTATAGAGGAACCGATCGTCCGTGCCTCTATTATGACTCCCACCGAATACATCGGTAATATCATGTCGCTCTGCCATGAACGCAGAGGCATTTATGTCAATACGGAATATCTCGACGAAAAGCGGGTTAATCTGCATTTTGACCTGCCGCTGAATGAGATTATTTATGATTTCTTCGATGCCTTGAAATCCCGTTCCAAGGGTTATGCATCTTTGGATTATGACTTCAAAGACTATCAGGTTTCTGATCTGGTTAAACTTGATATCCTGATAAATAATGAAGTTGTTGATGCCCTGACCTTTATTGTTCACCGTGACCATGCCTATGCGCGTGGACGCAAAATGGCGGAGAATCTTCAGGCAAATATCCCGCGTCACCAGTTTGAAATTCCGATTCAGGCAGCCATAGGAGGCAAGATCATTGCCCGGGAAACAGTCCGTGCCTATCGCAAGGATGTTACCGCCAAATGCTACGGCGGCGATATTTCACGTAAGAAAAAACTGCTGGAAAAACAAAAAGAAGGCAAGAAGCGTATGCGTCAGGTGGGCAGTGTAGAGATACCTCAGGAAGCTTTCATGAGCGTCCTCAAACTTGACGAATAGCATAAAAACGCTACAATACAATAGTCCTGCGGATATGGTGGAATTGGCAGACACGCTGGATTTAGGTTCCAGTGGGAAACCGTGCAGGTTCGAGTCCTGTTATCCGCACCAAATGGCTAAGGTCCGCTCCGGATGGGGCGGATCTTTTTCTATATCCAAGAAACCCCAATAGCCAGCTTTCTTTTAAGTGAAAGCCAAAACCCATGTTATTTCGCAAATTGAGTAAACTGAAAGCGCCCGGTTGACCGGAAGGCCACTAATCCTGACTTCCTTTACAAAAGTAAATTGATTTGCAAAACATGAAAAAAGCCAGACTGCAACCGGTAGTTGCCTAATAGTTGCTAGTATGAAAGTCTAAAGGGGCTATTATGAAAGCGAAGGGAGGTGGTTGTAGTGTCTTTAGGCAATAGAATTAAGGATCAGCGAAAAAAGACAGGCATGTCCCAAAAAAAGTTGGCTGAACTGGTCGGTGTCAGCCGACAAGCCGTTACCAAATGGGAGACGGACTTATCTGTTCCGAGCACAACTAACCTCTTTGCCTTAGCAGAGATACTGGGAACAAGCGTGGATATGCTGATGGATAATGAAAGGGATGAAAATATACGATCCTCAGCGGAGCAGACCTATTATCTATACAAAATGGAAACAGAAAAGAAGGCTGCGGAATTGCGGAGAATGAGAAAAGAGAATCGCCGTATCGCATTAATCATTGCGATTTGCCATATCGGTCTGATGATTCTTGGCTTGATTATATCCGGGAGCTTTGGAGAACCCAGTCTTTTGCTTAACAGGCTCTTTCACTACGCTCCCTTGCTTATCGCCACAGCAATCTCAATTACTTCAGCATTTATTGGTAAACGCCGCCTCTCGATCGTAAGCTTTGCTGCCAATGGCTTAGGATTGCTTCTTGGCTTGTGCCTGGGAAACGGTTATACAGGTGCCCGGTATGGTATGAGTTATTTTGGATGGGTAGTTTGGGGTGGCATATTTCTTGTTTCTCTTGTAGCGGGCCTTATGTGGGAAATATCTGTAGCAAAGACGGAAAAACAGAATCGAAAAAAGACCTGGCTGCTGTCAGGCATAGTTTTAACCGTGCTGGTTATCATGGCAACGATTATTATAACCTCCCTTGTCCGATCAGTGTGCGGAGGAAGTCGTGCTTCTCGCTAAGGCAATGATAGATTTAACCTAGGACTGAAACCGCTCGGACAATTTTACTCAGTACGTTTATATGTGAGAAAACCTGAAGTATAGTTTACAACAAATGCAAATAGCATTAGAGCCGACAACTCTATCACATCTCGTTTTGTAAACAACATAAAGAAACAGCTCCGGATCTCCGGAGCTGTAACAACTTAATCTCTTCTATGAATAGGTCTTAGGCAGTGGGTGCTTTTATTATCGCATCAGCGGTTGTGACAGGCGTTTGCTGAGGGGCAGCCACTGCACTTTCCGCCACAGGGTGATTTCCCCTTTTTCTTATCTCTGACCATCACGGTAATGACCAGGGCCACAATTGCGATGAGTACAGCACTGACTATAATCGTTCCGATATTTGCAGTAATCCAGGCTAGCATTTGAGCTTCTTCCTTTCGTGTTCAATTAACTGCTGACATCAACCACTGTTGTCAGCTTGCTGGTCTCTTTATAGGGCTTAAACAGCATATAGATGATGCCGATCAGGACCGCTATGGCGAAGACAAGGCCGACTATATTTAAATTGCCCGTAAAAAGCCCGCCGAACTGATTTATCATCAGGGCGACAGCATAGGCGAATCCGGTCTGGTAGCCGATGGCAAACCAGGTCCATTTAGCGTTGTTCATCTCCCGCCTGATTGCACCGACTGCGGCGAAACAGGGGGCACACAGCAGGTTGAATACCAGGAATGAGTAGCCGGTGACACCGGTGAATACATTACTTAGTGTCGTGTACACATTGCCGGAGGCACCGTACAGGATACCCATGGTGCCGCCGATGTTTTCTTTGGCTATGAGCCCGGTAATGGAGGCTACTGCAGCTTCCCAGCTTCCCCAGCCGAGCGGTTTGAAAATCCAGGCAATAGCCCCTCCGATAGTCGCAAGGATGGAGTGGCTGATTTCACTTTCTTCCAGCATCCGGAAGCTTCCGTCCACGATGCCGAAGTAAGAGGTGAACCACACCGCAATTGCTGACAGCAGGATGATTGTTCCGGCTTTCTTGATGAAGGACCAGCCACGCTCCCACATGGAGAGAAGGACATTTTTCAATGTCGGCCAGTGGTAGGCCGGCAGTTCCATCACAAAAGGAGCAGGTTCACCGGAGAACATTTTTGTCTTCTTCAGAATAATGCCGGAGATAATGACAGAGGCCATACCAATAAAGTAAGCAGAGGTGGCTACCCAGGCGCTGCCTCCGAAGAGGGCGCCTGCTACCATGCCGATAAAGGGTATTTTGGCGGAGCAGGGGATGAAAGATGTGGTAATAATGGTCATGCGCCGGTCACGCTCGTTCTCAATTGTGCGTGATGCCATGATCCCCGGAATGCTGCAGCCGGTACCGATCAGCATGGGGATAAAGCTTTTGCCGGACAGACCGAATTTACGGAAGACACGGTCAAGGATAAAGGCAATCCGTGACATATAACCGCAGGCTTCCAGGAAGGCCAGCATCAGGAAAAGTACCAGCATTTGCGGCAGAAAACCCAGCACTGCACCTACGCCGGCTACAATACCGTCATTGATCAGACCAGCCAGCCAGGGAGCGGCGTTGATCGCATCCAGGCCCTGGCCTACGAGAACGGGGATGCCGGGCACCCACACACCGTAAGCAGCCGGGTCAGGTTCTTCACCATATTGCTCCAGTGTTTCCAGGGCAGCAGTGTAATCGGCAAGCGTTGCTGTTTCGTATTCTACAGCCAGAGTTTCTTCGTCCTCCACAGCATACTGGAAGTTTCCTGCAGGCGCTGAACCATTTTCTTCAACATAGGTGTCATATCCTTCGACAATGAGAGAGGCTTCACCGTATTCCTCTGCCGCCTCACCGTAGGCGGCGCCGCCGATCCCCAACAGGTGCCAGCCATCGCCGAACAGGGCATCGTTGGCCCAGTCCGTGGCTGCCAGACCTACAGTAACCATGGAGATATAATAAACAAGGAACATGACTACCGCGAAAATAGGCAGTCCCAGCCAGCGGTTGGTGACAATTTTATCAATCTTATCCGAAACTGACATTTTGCCCGCGTTCTTTTTCCTGTAGCTGTCCTGCAGCAGAGAAGCAATATAGTTATATCGCTCATTCGTGATGATACTTTCTGCATCGTCATCAAATTCCCTTTCAGCAGACTGAATATCTGCCTCAATGTGGGTAATGACAGATTCTTCCAGCTTTAACTGTTGCAGTACCTTGTCGTCACGTTCGAAAATTTTGATTGCGTACCAGCGCTGCTGCTCCGGCGGCAAATCGTGTAATGCGGCTTCTTCAATATGTGCCAGAGCGTGTTCAACGACACCGGAAAAGGTGTGCATCGGTTCGGTCTTTGTATTCCGGGCAGCGTCGAGGGCTGCTGCAGCAGCTTCCATAATGCCCTCGCCCCTCAGAGCTGAAATCTCCACGATCCTGCAGCCCAAATCACGGGATAGTTCTGAAATGTTTATCTTATCACCGTTTTTCCTGACCACATCCATCATATTGATGGCGATAACCACGGGGATGCCCAACTCCGTTAGCTGGGTAGTCAGGTAGAGGTTACGTTCCAGATTGGTGCCGTCTATGATGTTCAGGATAGCATCAGGGCGCTCCACAACAAGATAGTTTCTTGCTATTACTTCTTCCAGTGTGTAGGGAGACAGGGAATAGATACCGGGAAGGTCTGTGATAATGACATCATCGTGTTTCTTTAATTTGCCTTCCTTTTTCTCGACTGTTACTCCCGGCCAGTTGCCGACAAATTGGTTGGAGCCCGTTAAGCTGTTGAATAAGGTTGTCTTGCCGCTGTTAGGGTTACCGGCCAGTGCAATTCTAATTTTTTCTGCCATATATTCCTCTCATTAAGTTAGGAGTGACTAACTATCGGTTCAAAAAAAGGGGGGGATGCCCCCGGCTTATTACTCAATCTCGATCATATCCGCATCCGCCTTGCGGAGCGAAAGCTCATATCCCCGAACCGTGACCTCAATGGGATCACCAAGCGGTGCCAGTTTACGAATATATACATCCGTACCTTTCGTGATGCCCATGTCCATGATGCGGCGCTTGACTGCGCCCTCTCCATGGACCTTAACAATCTTTACGGTTTCACCGATTTGAGATTGCCTCAGAGTTTTCATTTACTTTTCTCCTTAGATCATAATTTTCCCGGCCATCTCGCGATTGAGGGCGATGCGGGATTCTTTGACATTGACGATGAGGTTGCCTGCGATTGAAGAAACCACTGTGACATTTCCACCGACGACGAAACCTAGATTTGTTAAGTGTTTTTTGGTTTCTGTGTTTCCTCCAACCTTACGGATTGTATTTTCCTCACCGATACTGGCGACTATGAGCGGCATCATGTCTTGCTCCTCCGTTCTATATTGCTTAGCAGCTTTAAGATTCAGTTAGTAGAGATGAGTTAGCAGTATCTAACTCGCAAGCAGTTTATATTTTAAAAGATGTGTGTCAATAGAATTTTGGTAACATTTTGTGCTTCTTAAAGAATAGTTATCTTGTGTTAATCTATAGCCAGCTGAAACAAGAAAGTTGGTATATTTTGTCATGAATATACACAAAGCTTCCGAGCTAATCTGCAGCTATGGCCGAAAGAGAGGCGAAGCATATTATGCTTCGCACAAGGCCTGAGCGATGAAACTCAAGACTATAGAAAAAATTCAGCAGGATTCCGATAGAATTGTTATTTTCATCCATGGTTTTATGGGGTCACCGGCACAATTTTCCGGTTTAATGGATTTAGCCTATGGAAAAGGTTTTTCTGTTGTTTCTTTGCTTTTGCCCGGACACGGTAAGTCCGGCTTTGACTTTGCCCGGACGAGGCTCAGATCCTGGGAAGAATATCTTGATAAGCAATTGAAGCACTTTTCTTCATATAAGAAGATATATTTAATTGGGCATTCACTCGGCGGATTGCTGGCAGTTAATGCGACCTTGAAATTTGAGATCAGCGGCGTTGTGCTGATCTCATCACCGCTGAAATTAAGCCTATTGCAAGCAGAGGCAATAAAAAAAAGAGTTAAGCTGCTTTTTAACAGTGTTGAGCCGGATATCAGCCAAGCCTACCGACAATCACATAGTATCAACAAATCATATATTTTAAGCATGCCGTTTTGGCTCCGGGTTCTCTGTCAACCCTTCAAATTAATGAAAAAGACAGAACAAAATCTTCCAATGATCCGGGTCCCGACCCTTTTGATTCATTCCGAGTCAGATGAAACTGCGTCTTTCAAAAGCTCGGCTATGTTTGATAAACTGTTGTTAAACTCTGATCACGAAATTGTTTTATTAAAAGAGTCCTGGCATGCCTATTTTACAAAAGCGGAACAAGAGATAATCTATACAAAAATATCAGATTTTATTTCTTTGTAAGTGAGGTCAGATCTTATGAAAAGAATTGCCTCTAATATGCTTCTTTCTCTGGCTCTGCTAACGCTTCTGTGTGTTCTCTTATCTGCCGGTCCACAAGTTCCGCTTGCCTCTGCCGCAGGGATAAGTGAGCAGGAAACTGATTTGGAAAAAGAGCCCCAGCCTGAATTTTCCTCGTCTCTGGAGCTGAACTCAGCTCAGGCAAGAATGGGTGTACGGACAGGCAGCATACAGGACGCCTACACAGCGCAATATCTGCCCGACACAAGCATACTTTACTTTGAAGGCATCTCCGACATGATTGTCGCCCTGACTGCGGGGAAGATTGATGGCTTTATGACTGTCGCTACGCGCGTTCCCTTTATTCTGCGCGAGAATGAAAAGTTGGCAGCCTTTGAGCTGGAAGGGCCTTTGGACCATGTTGCCTTTATGTCGGCGCCTGCTGATTTTTCGCGAGATCTGCTGGTGCAGCTCAATTCTTACATTCTGTCGGCAAAAAACAACGGTTTATTTGATAAATTATATGATCAGTGGTTTAAGGCACAGGATAGCTATCCTGAAGTGATTTCAGAATCTGAGCTATCAGCTGATCATGGAGTTATTCGCTACGCAGCTCAGGGCAACATGGAACCCATCAGCTTTATACTCGGAGACAAGCTGACCGGACTGGAGCTTGATTTGCTTAGCCGTTTCTGTCAGGAATACGGATATGGACTGACAGTCACCGAGTCCAACATTGCCGGAATGCTGGCAGGTATAACTTCAGGCAAGTATGATCTGGCCGGAGGCGGTCTGGCTATTACCGAGGAACGCCGCCAAAGTGTTGATTTTACTGAAAGCTACCACTCCTACGGTCAATGGATAATCACCCGTGCTCTTGTTGGTGCTGGCGGAGATTCCGGTGAGAATACCCGGGTCAGCTTTTGGAGTAAAGTCTCCAACAGCTTTCACAAGACTTTTATCAGAGAAAGTCGTTGGAAGCTGATTGCGGGTGGTATTGGCGTTAGCCTGCTTATTTCCATAATGGCGGGAATAATCGGAAGCCTGTTCGGCTTTGGAATTTGCTTGCTTCGCATGAGTAAGAAAAGGGGTCCGTCTGCCTTTGCCAAAGTATTCATCAGATTAATTCAGGGTGTGCCTATGGTGGTACTGCTGATGATTCTCTATTACCTGGTGTTCGGTTCAGTTGATATCAATGCCATTATAGTTGCAATTATCGGCATATCCATCAACTTTGGCGTTTATGTCGGTGAAATGATGAGGACCGGTATTGAAGCTGTCCCCACAGGGCAGCGTGAGGCATCCCTGGCTCTGGGCTACAATAACCTGCAAACATTTAGCAAGGTCATCTTTCCCCAGGCGGCGCGTCACATCTTACCGGTTTACAAAGGCGAATTTATATCCATGGTAAAAACGACCTCCATAGTGGGTTATATTGCTGTCCAGGATTTAACCAAGGTATCTGATATTATCCGCAGCCGCACTTATGAAGCTTTCTTTCCCCTGATTGTAACTGCGATTATTTACTTTCTAATTGCCTGGATCCTGACCTCCCTGTTAAATTTGATTGAAATCAGAATTGATCCCGGGAAAAGATCCCGTGAGCTGAAGGGAGTGATTGAATGATTGAGGTCCGCCATTTGAAAAAGGAGTATGCCGGCGTTACTCCTCTGACAGATATTAATGCCAGCATCGGCAAGGGGGAAGTAGTGTCTGTCATCGGCCCGTCCGGTACCGGAAAAAGTACTTTTTTGCGCTGTCTGAATGGCCTGGAGCAGCCCAGCTCCGGCGAGATTTTTCTGGAGGGAGTAAACATTTATCAGGACCCGGCCACAATTACAAAAATCCGCCAGAGGATGGGCATGGTATTCCAATCCTTTAACCTTTTCTCCCATCTGACAATAATTGAGAATACGATGATGGCTCCCGTAGATCTTTTGGGACTGAGCCGGCAGGAGGCCTATGATCGAGCCATCAGGCTCTTAAAAAGTGTCGGTCTGGCTGAGAAAGCTAAAAATTACCCTGCTGAGCTATCCGGCGGTCAGCAACAGCGTGCAGCTATTGTCAGAGCTCTGGCCATGAGACCGGAAGTTTTGCTTTTTGATGAACCCACCAGCGCATTAGATCCGACTATGGTGGGGGAAGTTCTTGCCGTAATCCGGAATCTTGCCGGAGAGGGGCTTACCATGGTGATTGTCACCCATGAAATGAAGTTTGCCCGTGATGTTTCGAGCCGAGTTTTTTATATGGATCAGGGCATTATTTATGAGGAAGGGACACCGGAAGATATTTTCGATCATCCTCAGAAGCAAAGAACCCGTATATTTGTTAAACAGCTGCGGAACTTCCACTACGACATTAAATCAAGAGACTTTGATTTTGTTGCTGTTGCCAATAGTCTGGCAGAGTTCGCACACAGACATGCCTTATCGGCAGCACAGAGCCTGAAGTTCCAGCAGATATTTGAAGAAATGTGTGTATCGATAATACTTCCGCTTTTGCCGGATGCAGGTATGCTTTTGAGTTTTGATGCTTCCTGTGCTGAAGGCGGAGAAGACTGTGAAGTGACCATGCGCTGGGCAGGCAAAAGATTTAACCCTCTGGAAGAAGGGGATAAGCTTGCTGTTAAAATCGCCTTAGCTAAAACAGAGAATGCCGGTTACTCCTATGATAAGACCGGCAATCTGATCAGTATCAATTTCTGATAAGACACAGGGGAACTTTCGACACAAGATGACCTGCCACAGCGAGTAGAACAGCGCCGTAAGTTCTGCAGAATAAAGATCAAAGGGGGGCGTTTCTATGAAAAAATCCAATCTGGCAGTTTTACTCGTGATACTGCTGATAAGCTTGCCGGTAGCAGGGTGTCACAGGCCTGGCGGCAGCCAAGAAAGCATGCCGGTCACTGACCGGGGGGATGCAGCAGATGCGGACAGTGACAAGGTTGATGAAGAAGTATTTGCAGTCAGCTTTGAGCACTATTATCCAGCATCACTGAATCTGACAGAACAAGCTCCGACAGTTCTGATTGAGCTGCCGCTGGTCCGGCAGTCGACCGGATATTCCTGCGGAGTTGCCTGTGCCCAGTCAATCCTGAGGTACACGGGTTATGATTTTGACGTTCGGGAAGATAATCTGTCCTCAGCCTTAGGAGCAAATGATGAGGACGGAAGCAACTATAGGAAAATAGCAGAGCTTCTGAATACAAAGTCTCATTACAGTGATTCCACTCCGGACGGCAATGAGAACAGGATCACTGCCGAGCCGAAATTTAAGCTTACTATTGATGAACTTTGCGCTTATCTGGATCAGGGTAAACCTGTCATCTGCGCGATACAGGCCTGGGCATACCTGACTGTTTCTGAGTACAGGCTGGAATACGACAGCGGCCATTATGTCATAGCTGTCGGCTACGATGCTGACAACATATATTTTATGGATCCATCCACTTCAGGAAATTATGCCTACATCCCGAAAGATGAGTTCGCGGCGCGTTGGCACGATGTAGACGGGGAGGATCTTGCAGAGCAGTTCGGGATTGTTATTACTATTGAGGCTGATTACCATCA
>DIRJ01000044.1 GCA_002427505.1 Mageeibacillus sp. UBA5439 | reverse complement strand
ACACCAACATTTAGGACTTGACTGGCACCTAAGTTATATTAAATTAAATTTATATTTGAAGATATTATAAAATTAAGATCTCTTAATAAGGAGAAACAGGATATGAAGATAAGGAAATTATCTGTTGATGATTATGAGGAAATATATGAATTGTGGCTGTCAACTCCGGGAATGGGACTGAACAACATAGACGATTCTAAGACGGGAGTTGAAAAGTATTTAAAGAGAAATCCCAATACCTGTTTTGTTGCAGAAACGTCTGGAAAAATTGTCGGAACAATACTGGCCGGCCATGATGGCAAACGAGCTTTTATTTACCATTTATCTGTTTCAGTTGATAAGCGCAATGAAGGTATTGGTTCAGCTTTACTTGACGCCGCCGTAGAGGCTTTGCGGCAAGAGGGAGTCAGCAAGGTTGCCCTTGTCGTTTTTGCAAAGAATGAGATCGGAAATGCCTTTTGGGAACATGAGGGTTTTCATGCCAGAGAGGACTTAGTTTACAGGGAGATGACACTGCTTGAACTACAAAAAATAAGACCCTAGTCCGGAGCTATAATAACTTAGTAACTTAGGTGCCTGGCACTGCAAAAGGATGGCACCTGCATAATCCGGGAAGGGAATCTTCTAATGCTGGGGAACTATATAGCTACATATTCGATAGACATAGCTGCACTGATTTTTCTATGCTACTTGATATATAACAATAACTTGCTGAATCAGAATCGGAAAGCGCCTTTTTACTTTGGTACGGCCCTTACTATCTTGATCATTCTGGCAGAAGCAGGAACTATACTTGTCGGAAACGATTCTTCCGGATTGCGTTATCTTAATATTATTTGTAACGTTTTCGGCTTCGCTTTGACCCCGGTGCTGCCCATAATTTTTATTGCCATTTTCGATGTAAATCTTCTTAAAAGCAATAAACTAATTGTGCTGCCATCGCTTCTTAACTTATGTATAACAGTTTTATCACCTTTCTTTGGATTCGTGTTTTTTGTTGATGCCAGCAACCATTACCAAAGAGGAAATTTGTTTTTTGTTTTTGTAGCTGCCTATATAATAAACATGATTTTACTGCTCAGAACTACTGTAATGACAAAAAAAGGGAGTCACGATCCGATACGGGCGGAGAGTATCGCCCTGTCATTCTTTGTAGTAGCGGGTACAAGTGTTCAGCTTTTTGTCCCTTCAGTTCATTCCTCCTGGCACAGTGTGTCCTTAACCCTTCTGCTGTATTATCTGGTACTGTCTGAATATGACGGCAGCTTTGATGCTCTGACCAGGCTTTATAATCGCGCGGCCTTTGCAAAGGCGGCGAAAAAGCTGGACGGCAAAAAACTGTATTCAGTTGTAGTTTTAGATATCGATAACTTTAAAGAGATTAACGATGCATACGGACATGATTATGGGGATAGTGTGTTAAAAAGTATCGCATCAGTTATCAGTGAATCCTTTAACGACTCTTGCAGATCTTATCGTGTCGGCGGAGATGAATTTTATATTATCAGACGATCAGCCAATCAGATGGAATTGGATCAGCAGATTAAAACTATGATATGCAGGCTGGCACAAGAACGTGAAAATGACAGACGGCTGCCGACTGTCTCGTACGGATACAGCATCTGCAAAGGCGAAGCAAAGATTGGCTTTCAGCAAGTGCTTATAGAAGCGGATATGCAGATGTATCGCTTTAAAGAAGTCCACAAGGATTTACCAAAGAAGTCCCCTCAAGCTAAAAGTGCCAGAGTTTTATAGGGTCACGCTTCCGCCATGCCGCACTTCTGCCACTTCCACGGACAGTGGCAGTCCCTTCACCTTGAAAGTATGGGCAGGAACATTTAGAATTCAATTGTTCCAGTCGGCAAAATAGTTCCCCTGGATCGGAAAGATGAACAGTCTTTTATTTATGATGAAAAAAGATAAGTACGGTATAAGGTAGGTGCAGGGGAATTTTATGGAAATAGTAATGAATTTGCTGATGATGCTGGGCGGAGTCGCTGTATTCATGTTCGGCATGAAGCAGATGAGCTCAGGTCTGGAACGTAGTGCCGGTGCAAAAGTAAGAAATCTCTTCAGAAAATTCAACAAAAACGGAATCCTGAATTACGGAATCGGCATCGGCGCAACAATTTTAATGCAATCCTCGTCGGCATCCTCCATCATGACAGTGGGACTGGCTCATGCAGATATTGTTACAGTCAAGCAGGGCTCAGGTTTTATTCTAGGAGCAAAAGTCGGCACCACTCTCACCGCTTTTGTCTTTGCACTTTCCGGCGTCAGCAAAGGCAGCTTCAACATAAGTGCTGTATTTGCCTTTCTGGCCTTTGTGGGAGTCATGATTACCTTCACCAGCAGAAATGAAACACTCACCAGAATTGCACCCTTTCTGATCGGCTTCGGCATGTTGTTCATCGGTATGGAAGTGATGCAAACGGCAATCGGCGGACCTGATTCAGTACTCAGCACCGAGCTCTCCCGAATTTTCAAATATGACATAATGCAAAACCCTATCCTGCTAGTCTTGATCGGAACTATCTTTACTGCCATTATCCAGGCATCGGCAGCAGCAACGGGTGTCTTTATTGCTTTTCTGACCACCGGAATTATCCACAATCTGGATCAGGCCTTCTTCCTGGTAATGGGCGCCAATATCGGAACCTGTATCGATGCAATTATGGCTTCTATCGGCACTAATGCAAAGGGAAAACGAATCGCATTATTCCATGTTCTCAGCAGTGTCATCGGCTCATCAGCCTTTACCATTATTCTGGTTATTTTCAAAGTACCCATTGTCAGTTTTTTCGAAAGAATATTTCCCGGACAACCCCAGTTCAGTCTGGCAACTTATAACCTGCTCTACAACACCCTCTACACCTTAGTCCTGCTGCTGTTTCTTGATCCCTTGGTGGATTTAGTGACACGGCTGGTCAAGGATAAACAAGATGCACTGGAGGAATTACTATATATTGACGAACGTTTCCTGAAAACACCTGCTGTTGCCATTGAACAGTCCTTACTGGAATTAAATGACATGGCACTTCTGGCCAAGGAAAACATTGATCGCGCCATGGATTCACTCATCAACGAAGATATGAGTACAAGAAAGACCATCGACGATGTTGAACATCGCATTGACTTCCTGACAAATAAACTCACAAGCTTTTTTATCAAATTTTCATCAGTAACGAAAGCGCCTGAGGATGACAAGTTAATCGCAAGCTTGCATCACGTAACAAACGATATCGAAAGGCTGGGTGATTATGCTCTGCAGATTGCCAGAGAAACCAGCTATATGAAAAAATATGATGTGAAATTCTTAGATCAGACCAAAGAGGAATTTAAACTGATTTATCAAAACATATCTGAATTGTTCGACCTGGGCTTCGATGCTTTCTCCAGGCAGAGAACCGATAATTTTGAAAAGATTTCAGTACTCCATCAAAAGATCAGAGATCTGACAAAGTCTACCCGTGATGAGCATGTGACGCGCCTGAGTTCCGGTATGTACCCTGTTGAAGTCTCCAAGAGTATTTACTCTGTTCTTTTTTCATTACAAAGGATAGCAGACCATATTGTTAATATTGCTTTCTCAATTCGTTCAACCACCGGCAGCAAGAAAGAAGCCTTGCGAGCTATTGAAAGTGAGAAAAAGGAAAGCGAAGCCGGAGAACATGAGGTTTCCCTGGAATACACTATGAAATCATAAGCCCGCTCGGGTCCTCCCGGTGCAAGCTGAGGAGGACCCGAGACAGAGTCTTATGGAATACTTTTAAAATTTCTGCATCTCTTTTCTTCTTAATGCATAAATAAACTTTCCCTGCCAACTGAAAAGCTAGTCAAAACATGGATCTGCCTTTGTTTAAACCCGCCATCGTGATATACTGCAAAAAATTTTTATACAATGTTTGGAGGGTTAAAATGAAGAAGTTACTATCCTTGCTCCTGCTACTGCTGTTAATTCCGGCACTGGCTGCCTGTAGCGGCCCGGAAACAAATAAAGTTCCGGAGACAAGCCCGAGAGAAACTCAGCAAACAACAGAAGCTCCTCAAGCTGACAGCGATTTAGCCTATGTGCAGTCACATAAGAAAATGATAATCGGCTACACCGATTATGCACCCATGAACTATTTCGATGAAAGCGGCACTTTTACCGGTTTTGATACGGAGCTGGCACTGGCAGTTTGTGAAAAACTCGGTGTTGCAGCCGACTTTGTTGAAATTAACTGGGATACTAAGCAGGTGGAACTGGAAGCTAAGTCGATTGACTGCATCTGGAACGGCATGACTATTCTTCCCGAACTCTCAGAAGCCCTGGAAATCACCAGCCCTTATGTAAAAAATGCTCAGGTAGTCATTGTCAGGGAGGGCACTGTTTATGATGGTCCTGCTTCCCTGATCGGTAAGGAGGTCGCAGCTGAACAAGGCTCTGCCGGTGAAAAGGCGATTGCAGCAGATGATGCTCTGAAGCAGGCGAATCTAGTGCCCAAAACCCTGCAGACAGAAGCACTGATGGAAGTAAAGGCCGGGACTGTCGACGCCGCAGTGCTGGACTTAACTCTGGCTAAGACCATGACCGGCGCCGGCACAAACTACGAAGACATTGTCATTGTTGATCACCTGGCAGAGGAAAACTATGGCGTTGCCTTCCGCAAAGGCTCTGACCTTTGTACTGAGGTAAACAGGATTTTTGCTGAATTAATCGCCGACGGCACCATGAAGTCGTTGGCTGATAAATACGGATTGGAACTGGCAGATTAGCTGCTGCTGTGATCGAAATAATCAGGAAGGGCAAAGTTTATTTTCTTTGCCCTCTTCAAAATGTTTAGGAATGAAATATGAATCAGATTTCTGTTATTGTCAGCAGGCTGTCGGAGAGTTTTCTGCTTAATGCCAGACTCTTTGCCGCAACACTTATATTCGCACTGCCTTTAGGGCTGATCATCGCCTTCGGCTCCATGAGCCGCTTCCGTCCCCTGCGCAAGCTGGTGCGGATACTTGTCTGGATAGTCCGGGGAACACCCTTAATGCTGCAGCTCATGATTATCTTTTATGGACCCGGCCTGTTAAAAATGTCTTTTTCCTGGCCGGGAGGAGCCTCCGGCCGCTTCATGGCGGCAACTGTCGCCTTCGTGATCAACTATGCCTGTTATTTTTCGGAAATCTTCAGAGGCGGCATTGAGAGCATACCTCAGGGCCAGCAGGAAGCAGGCCTGGTCCTGGGCATGACCAGGAGTCAGATTTTTTTCAAGGTAACACTGCTGCAGGTAGTTAAGCGTATTCTTCCCCCCACCGGCAATGAGGTGATCACCTTAGTGAAAGATACCTCCCTGGCCCGCATCATCGCCAACAAGGAAATCATCATGATGGCCGGAGAATACAGCAGCAAGGGACTCATCTGGCCGCTCTTTGCTACGGGCATCTACTTCCTCGTTTTTGTGGGAATCCTGACCCTGCTCTTTGATTGGTTTGAACAGAAATTAAATTATTTCCCGGCCTGAAGGAGGGACTTTCATGGCGATTTTAGAAGTCAGAAATATTGAGAAATCTTTTGGCAGCCTGCCAGTCTTAAAAGACATATATTTTTCCATGGAAAAGGGAGAATCAATTGCAATCATCGGTTCTTCCGGCAGCGGGAAAACCACCCTGCTGCGCTGCCTGAATTTTTTGGAAAAGCCTGATCAGGGTAGTATTATCGTTAATCATGAGCTGATCTTTGATGCCGGGGATCCTCAGACGCAAATGGAAAGTGAAATGCGGAAAAAACGTCTGCATTTCGGCTTGATTTTTCAAAACTTCAACCTCTTTCCCCAGTATACCGTGCTGAAGAATGTGACTTTAGCTGCAGAGTTGTTATCCTCAGAGCGCCCGGACTATAAGCAAAATAAAAAGAATATTCTCTCAGAAATACAGGAACGGAGCAAAATGCTGCTGGATCAGGTTGGTCTGATGGACAAGATCGACAATTACCCACATCAGATATCCGGCGGCCAGCAGCAGAGAGTAGCCATAGCCCGTGCCCTGGCCCTGGAGCCCGATATCCTCTGCTTTGACGAGCCTACCTCAGCCCTGGACCCCGAGCTTACAGGTGAGGTACTCAAGGTCATCAAAAGCCTGGCCGAAGAGGATACAACAATGATTATCGTCACCCATGAGATGGACTTTGCCCGTGACGTGGCTGACCGGGTTCTCTTCATGGACGAAGGAATGATTGTTGAGCAGGGATCCCCTGAGGAAGTTTTTGCCGGTCCCCGAGAAGAGCGAACCAGGCAGTTCTTAGCCCGTTACCAAAAAGCTCAATTGTGATCTGCCCTCCTTAAAGGCTTGACCTAACATTTTTTAGCGCTGAGTTAAGAACTTGGCACCCGCTTCAGCTCAGACTGAGAGCTGTTTATTTTGTCTTCAACTTTGTAAAACTGTCAAACTTTCTTCCCTTTTTGTTAACATTACGCTATAATGTTATTAAAATAATAAAGTGATGTTTTCTCTGCACATGCTCCATTTTTGCTTTACTGGAAGAAGATTTGAAGAAAGTTCTGATATATGCCATCCTGAAAAGTGGCTCAGTAAGCGAAGCCGTCTGCTGGCGTTATCAATAAGCATCGGATGCTTTATGAAGGAGCAGGTATCAGATACCCATGTGTCGTTGGAGAATAAACATAGCTTCGCCCAAGGGAATCTCACGATCTGACAAATTATTTAATGTTCTGTTTTTCGTGCCCTTTTGTGCCTTGTAGCGCAGCGGAAAGGTCGAGTCATAATAATGAAGCAAATAGGCGGAATGTTTTCTTACGAACCGTGTAAAACCACACAGAACGGGTATTTCGATCAGATTGGCCGGCAGGGTGGTGACCTGGCATTCACGATGTCCGGTCGCTGCGGTATTTATTATTGTCTGGAAGATATCATGCTGCGCGATACGCGCAAAGTTGCCTATGTCCCCATGTACACCTGTGAGACTGTGCTGGGCTGTTTTGAAAAAGCCGGCTATGAGATGAAGTTCTATGACATCGATCTGGATTTGCACTGCGTTTTTGATCAGGCTGCTCTCGACGAAATCAGTGTCCTGTCCCTGTGCGGCTATTATGGCTTTTGCAACTATGACCAGCAGTTTGTCCGCAGCTGCAAGGAGCGCGGGATCGTGATTTTGGAAGATGTCACCCACTCGCTGTTTTCTGCTGACGGCATTGATCCGCTCTGTGACTATTTTGCCGGAAGCTTCCGCAAATGGATGGGTATCGCCTGCGGCGGTATTGCCGTAAAACAGCAGGGTAAATTTGCCAAGCCACTTCTGCCGGTCGACCCCACGCACCTTCGTCAGCGGGAAGCCGCCATCACTTCCGCCGACTCCGCTGCTTTTTGGGAGGGCGAAATGCGCCTGCGCCGGATGTTCGACAGTTTTGCGAGCGATCCGCGCTCGGAAAGTATTTTACGCCATGCTGACTTTAAGACGATCTGCGCGGCAAGAAGAGAAAATTTCGCCACGATTCTGAACGCACTCCCCCCGGAACTCCACGGCATTCGCCCCGTATTCCCGGAGCTGCCGGCTACAGCTGTTCCCAGCCACTTCTGTCTGTATGCCGAGGATCGGGAGGAGTTCCAAAGCTATCTGAAAGATCAACATATCCGCTCTACAGTCTATTGGCCGGTTGGCCCTATGGTACATCCGGAAGGCCACCCTTCTGTACAATACATTTATGATCACATTGTTTCCGTTCCATGTGACCAGCGCTATCAGCCTGCGGACATGAAACGCCTTGCAGCAGCATTTGCCGCATATTCGGAAAGTTGGAAAAGGTAAACATGAAGAAACAACGAAAACTATCAAAAACGACTGCATCCGAGAGAATTCTCGAATCTTTGCGCGAGCAGATTATTAACGGAACACTTGCACCAGAGGAAAAACTGGTAGAAACGGATATTGCCCAGGAGTTCGGTACCAGCCGCGGCCCGGTACGCGATGCACTGAAGCAGCTTGCCGTGGAGGGAGTGGTCGATTACCAGCCGAACAAGGGCTGCTCCGTCGCGCTGCTCTCGCCGTAAGACGCCTATGAGGTATTTTTCCTGCGCGGAAGTTTAGAAAAGCTTGCCATCCAAAAGAGCAACTGCCATCTCAGCGATTATGCTCTTATGATTATGGAGGCCAGCCTGGAAGAATTCCAAATTGCTTATGAAGCAAAAAACCTGATTCAGTCGGTTCATGCTGACGAGAAGTTTCATCAGCAAATCGTCCGGTCTGCCCAGATCAACCGCCTGACAAAAATGTGGGAGTTGTTGAGCCCCCTGAACGGGGCAATGTTTCTTTCCGTCGACAATGCCAACCGATTCGGTCAAGCGATCAGCGATACGGAAACACTGACAAGAGGCGGAAAGCCTGCCGGCACGCACAGACAGCTGCTTGACGCCATCAAAAAGAATGACTTGAAAGGCACCTGCGATCTGCTGGATTTTCATTATGAGAAAACCGGTGAAAGAATCTACAGGCTTTCGCTGTTGCAGGAGAAACCGTAACAGGTTCGCATCGGTCCGGGCCTACTAAAAAAGACGAGCAGCCCACCCCTTCCGGGGTAACTGCCCGTCTTTTTTTCATCAGATGTTCTCACATCGTCTGTTTTTTAAAAGCTCTCAATACTGGCTGCATCAAGCTTTCTGAGTATTGCGCAGGCCAGTTTCACGGCATTGTCAAAGTCAGCATAGGCCGAAATTCCGTAGTGCGTGTGTGCATAACGGACCGGGATGCCGATAACGATGACAGGAACTGCCTTGCTGGTCAGATGGATAGCGGCACCGTTGGTGGAGCCCGCAGACCGAACAGCATCCTGTACCGGTATGCCGAGTTCTTCCGCCAGATCCAGTGCATATCTCTGATAGCGCGGATTGGTAATCATTCGTGCGTCAATGTGCCGCAGCATCGGACCGCGCTTGATAGCGGTCTGTATCATATAAGGCTCTACACAAGTATCATCTGCCGGGCAGCCTTCAAAAACGATAGCAATATCCGGATTGATCACCTGTGCTGTAACTGTTGCACCACGCACACCGACTTCTTCCTGTGCTGCGCAGGCACCGACAATATCTACGTCCAGCTTCTCGCCTGCGAGTGTATGCATGGTCTGGAGAATTGCTGCGCATCCCAGGCGGCAGTCAAAGCTCTTGCCTACCATCAGATCCGTTGTTTCTGAATAGGTAAATGTGACATCAGGAACAACCGGGGCCCCAATACGGATGCCGAATTTCTCAACTGTTTCCTCTCTGGAAACAGCGCCGATATCCACCTTAATGTCCTTCATTTCCAGCGGAGCCTTGCGCTCCTGTTCGGTCATGAAGTGAGGCGGTTTGCTGGCTGTGAGGCCCGGAATATATTCGCCGAACTTATTGAGCACCCATACCTTATGGGCGGGAATGTTGTGGTTGACCCAGCCCCCAAGCTGGATGATGTGAAGCGTTCCGTCCGGGCAGATGGCCTGAACCATAAAGCCTACTTCATCACTATGGGCATCGAGCTGAACAACCGGATGTCTGCCGGTATTTTCCTTACGGCGGATATAGAGATTACGCATATGGTCAACATTGACTTCGCCAAGTCCCTCGGTGTAGGGAAGTGCCGCTGCAACCACTTCATCTTCGAATCCGGATGTGCCGTTCGCATTTGAAATCGCCGCAATCATTTCCAGAGTTGTTTTCTTATCCATTGTGTAACCTCTTTACGCCAACTTTACTTTCTTGAACTCTTCCATAAAGTCAACAATGTAGTCCGCCGTAGTCTCCAGCATTTCCCTGCCCCATTCCTCGGTCGCGGTATTGGGATGATCGGGGCCAATCCAGCCGCTGTCCGTGACATGCGGTGTGCTACGGAGAATATCAACCGAAACGCCCTTATAATCAACCGAACGGAAGCCGGTCGTCTTCAGGTTTTCAGTTAAATGCTTAAACTGAAGCTCCCCTCCGATTTCGCTCTTGTCAACCAAAGACGGGTCAATACCAAGGATAGCTGCGGTCTCTTCTCCGCCGCCGTGGCCGCCCTTCCATGCAGGATTCATATCCCAGGCCATCAGCCACCAGTTGAGCATTGCAACCAGACAACCCTTGTCCTCAAATTCTAAACCAAGGCGTTCAATCATCTTCATATTGCCGCCGTGCCCATTCAGAAAAACAAACTTTCTTGCGCCGTGACGATACAGGCTCAGGAAAATCTGACGGCAGAACTGATAGAGGATCTCATTGTCAATGTCAATGGTTCCGGGATACGGAGACAGGCTCTGGCAGGCGCCATAGGGAATAGTCGGCACAATCAGAACATCGCTCTTCTGCTCAATTTTTTCCAAAAGGTGGTCAGGGATCAGTGTGTCAGTTCCAAGCGGCATGTGACGGCCATGGCATTCAATACTACCGATGGAGATAAGTACCATGTCGTTATTTTCAAAATATTCCTGGGCCTTCGGCCAGGTAAGATTTGCAAGCCTCATGTTTCTGTTCTTCCTTTCCACAGTCATACTTGTAACTAGTAATAATTACTTGGCAATCTTGACCTGATACAGGTCATGATAGCCGTTGAGGTCCATCACGAAGCCTTCTACTTTCTTGTTGGCGCCAACATTGATGGAGCTGTAAAATACGGGGATATTGTTGTTAATCTCATCCAGCTTGATCGCGATGTCCTTGTAGAGATCCTTACGGACGGATTCATCAGTGCTGGAACGAGCTTCCTCAATCAGAGCATCAAGTTCCGGGTCAGCAATAAAGCTGCGGTTGCCGGCAGCGCCCTGCTGCGTTGAATGCTCGAGAGAGTAGTAGGTGTAGTCTGCGTCGCCGCTGGAGGTAGTCCAGCCGAAGTAGGCCATATCATGTTCACCGTTGGTAGTTCTGGAGATGAAGCTGCCGAACTCAAGCACTTCTAGTTTACACTCTATGCCGATATCCTGGAGCATTGCCTGTATGGCTGAGCACATCTCAATACGGGACTGGTTGTCGTTAACCCACAGTGTTGTAGAAAAACCATCGGGATAACCTGCCTCAACGAGCAGTTCCTTTGCCTTGGCAGTGTCATACTCAGGAACGCCGGTGGAGTAGTAGCCAAAAACAGCGGGAGCAATGATTGCATCCGCGGGCTGGCCGCTGCCTGCGTTGATAGTATCGATGATGGTCTGACGATCGATAGCCATGCTCAGAGCCTCACGAACCAGAGGGTTGTTGAAGGGTTCCTTGTTCATGTTCATAGAAATATACCAGCAGCTGAGGGATGGTACTTCAAAGACTGTCAGCTTGTCATTGTCATTGACCTTGGGTATATCGTTGACAGCCAGATCATAGGCCAGATCGATTTCACCGGTTTCCAGTGCAATTGTGCGCTGAGAGGTTTCGGGTATAACTTTCATGGTCAGGTTTTCTGTTGCAGCCTTGCCCGCATAGTAGTCATCAAAGGCTTTAAGGCTGATATGGTCACCCTGTTTCCACTCAACGAAGGTATAGGGGCCGGAGCCGATGGGGTGCTGAATGAACGCATCTTCATCTGCTTCCACGGCTGCTTTGGGAACGATAGCCGCAAAGGGAATGGCAAGATTACGCAGAGCCGGTGCGTAGGGTGCATTGGTTTTTACTGTAACTGTGTACTCATCATCTACCGTGACACCTTCAATGAAGTTTACTATGTAGGAAACAGCGGCAGAGTTGCAGGCACGATCCAAAGAGAACTTAACATCCTCAGCGGTCAGGTCGCTGCCGTCATGGAACTTGATTCCCTGACGGATTTTGAAGACATAAGTCTGTGCATCTTTCTGCTCCCAGCTCTCAGCGATCTGAGGAATGATCTCACCGGTTTCCGGATCAATCGTAACCAGGGTGTCAAAGATCTGACAGCTGACCTCGACGGCCGGGGTCTCTTTTCCCTGATGGGGGTCAAGGGACGTAACGTCTGCGCCCTGTGCCCAGATCAGTGTGTCCTTGTAGCTGCTTTCAGCTTGTCCGTTGCTTGCTGTAGCGTCCGGTGAAGTTGCCGGCTCTTTGCCGGCGCAGGCCACAAGGGACTGCAGAACCAGCAGAGCCAGGATCAGGACCAGAACGCGGGTAAAGCTCTTTTTCATATTGTTTCCTCCTGTTTTGTTTTTCATTTTTGTTAAAATATTTTTCTAAAACCGCCTTGAAGTACAAAATACTTGCTGCGGTAATAAACAAAGGTAAATATCAGATCTCTCCCTTTTGCACACGCAGACAGGTGATAAAGTGTCCCGGTTCTTCTTCAGTAAGAACCATATCCTGCTGCCGGCATGCATCAGTAGCGAAGGGACAACGCTTGGCAAAACGGCATCCTTTTTCCGGATTGATCGGTGACGTAAGCTCTCCCTTCATAGCAATCCGCTCCATCGGCAGATCCGGATCCGGTATGGGGATCGCGGACAAAAGCGCCTGTGTGTATGGATGCATCGGCTTTTTAAAGAGCTTATAAGACGGTGCCTTTTCGACCATCTGACCAAGATACATAACGAGGATGTCATCAGAAATGTGTTTGACGACAGACAGGTCATGGGTAATGAAAAGATAAGTCAGACCCAGACTTTCCTGAAGATCCTGCATCAGATTCAAAATCTGTGCCTGAATGGACACATCCAGTGCCGAGACCGGTTCATCACAGACGATAAACTTCGGTTCCAGTGCCAGCGCGCGGGCTATGCCGATGCGTTGACGGCGGCCGCCATCGAGCTCGTGTGGATAGGTATTGATCAGACGGTTCGCCAGACCAACCATGTCCATGACCTCCCGAAGCCTCTTTTCAATGCCTGCCTTGTCCTTACGATCATAGATTTTCTGTACTAAAAGCGGCGCGACAATTGCTTCACTGACCGTCATACGGGGATTCAGAGAGGCAAAGGGATCCTGAAAAATGATCTGCATATCGCGGCGCAGTATTTTCATCTGCTTGCTGTTCATGGCAAGCACATCCTGTCCTTCAAAGGTAACCTTACCGTCTGTCGGTTCATGCAGCCGGAGGATAACGCGCCCCATAGTGGATTTTCCGCAGCCGGACTCGCCGACAATGCCAAGTGTTTCACCCTCATTAATTGTAAAACTGATGTCGTCAACAGCATGGAGCATGCCGTTGGGAACGGGGAAATACTTTTTTAAATGCTCAACTTTTAAGATTTCTCGGTTCTGCTCTGCCATATGCTCACCTAGTTTCCGTCTGGCGCTGGAAGCAGCGCACCTTGTGTCCGTCCTCAATCTCCAGAAGCTCCGGATTCTCATCCAGACACTGCTGCGTCACATACTTGCAGCGGTCAGCAAATTTACAGCCTTTCGGAAGTGCTGTAGGATCCGGCATCATGCCATCAATGGCAGCAAGCCGGCGGTTATCAGACTCCAAATCCGGGATGGAGCCGAACAAGCCCACAGTATAGGGATGTAGCATATTTTTATAAACCTGCCGCAGTGTGCCGTATTCCACGATTTCACCGGCATAGGCGATGGCGACGCTATCACAGTTCTGCGCAACGACGCCAAGATCATGCGTGATGAGCAGCATGGATGTATTATTTTTCTGTTTCAAGCCGCGAATCATTTCCAAAACCTGTGCCTGAATAGTAACATCGAGGGCTGTAGTAGGCTCATCTGCAATCAGAAGCTGCGGATTGCAGGCCAAGGCAATTGCAATGATTACACGCTGCTTCATGCCGCCGGAAAACTGGTGCGGATAGTCGTCATACCGGCCTGCGGTAATTCCGACCAGCTCCAGCATTTCACCGGCCTGTTTTTTTGCTTCCTGCTTGGAAAGTTCCGGATGGTGGTTCCTGATGACCTCTAAAATCTGGTCGCCGACAGTCATGACCGGGTTCAGAGATGTCATGGGGTCCTGAAAAATCATCGAAATCTGACGGCCGCGCATTTGGCGCATCTCTTTTTCAGACAGCTTCAGCAGGTCTTTTCCCTCATAGATAATCTCACCGGATACAATCTCTCCGGGCGGATGAGGAATCAGACGCATGATGCCGCGTGCAAGCGTTGTTTTGCCCGCGCCGGTCTCTCCGACCAGGCCCAGCACTTCACCTCTCCTGATCTGCAGGTTTGCATCGTTTAGCGCACGGACAACGCCATCTGTTGTGGAATAGATAATATTTAAATTTTTAATGTCCAGTAAAATATCTGACATGTATATTCCCTCCTCTATGGCACAGATATGATCAATTCTTGAGCTTGGGGTCCATCGCATCACGCAGGCCGTCACCCATCAGGTTCAGCGACAGGATCGTCAGCATGATGCCAAGTCCCGGGATTACGGTCACATGCCAGGCGTCACGGATGTAGGTACGTGCATTAGAGAGCATTGCACCCCATTCCGGTGTCGGCGGCTGGATGCCAAGACCAAGGAAGGACAAACCCGCAATGGAAAGGATCGCACCGGCAAGACCAAGTGTTGCCTGCACGATAATCGGAGCCAGCGAATTCGGAATTATATACTTTAAAATAAGTTCTCTGTTGCTGCAGCCGATGGCACGTGCAGCTTCAATAAAGTCCTGATCTTTGACGGTCAGAACTGCTGCCCGGACGGTGCGCGCAAAGGTCGGAATATATGCAATCGCAATTGCGATCATAACATTCCATATGCTGGTACCGAGTGCAGCCACGATCGCCGTTGCCAGCAGCATGGAGGGAATCGCCAGCAGCACGTCCATCACACGCATAATGATAGTATCGGTCGCGCCGCCGTAATAACCGGAAACTGCGCCAAGAATGCCTCCTGCACACAAGGCCAGAATAATGGCAATGCCGCCGGTGAACAGAGAATACCGTGCGCCCCACAACATCCGCAGCAGCATATCGCGGCCAAACTCATCCTGTCCGAAAATATGTTGCTTGCTCGGTCCGTTCAGCCGGCTGAACAAATCCTGTTTGACAACATATTCATTGTAGATAGCGTTATGGGTCACTAAATCAATGATCAGTGTTGTCAGGGATACAATAACAAGGAAGGTAATGAAGGTAAGACCCACCATAGCCATCCGGTTCTTACGGAAGCGTCTCCAGGCCTCCTGCCACAATGATCGCTGTTTTTTCTCATCGACGATTGTTGTGTTTGACAGTTCTTTCTTTTCAATCATGTGGCTTACCGTCCTTTCTTGTAGCGTGACTTGATACGCGGGTCGACAAAGGCATAGATGATATCGACCAGCAGATTGACCAGTGTAAACATCGTTGCGAGGAAAATAACACATCCCAAAACCATCGGTATGTCTTTGGACTTGATCGAATCGACCATCAGTCTGCCCAGGCCGGGCCAGGAAAAGACGGTTTCAGCCAGCATCGCACCACCCAGCAGGTTGCCAAACTGAAGGCCAACCGCTGTGATGATCGGTATAAGGGCATTTTTCAGCATGTGCTGGAAGGTAACGGTCCGCTCATCATCGCCTTTGGCACGTGCGGTGGAGATATAATCCTGCCGGATGACCTCAAGCATGGAAGATCGCGTCATTCGTGCGACCATGGCTGCTGAGTTAAAGCCAAGTGTTAAAGCCGGGAGAATCAGACTCTTCAGCATGGGACCAAAGCCTGTTGCCATTCCCTGCGACGGCAGCCAGCCAAGCGTGAGTGAGAAGAGCATCACTAATAAGAGGCCGGACCAGAAGTTCGGCATGGACACGCCAATAAGTGCAAAAACCATCGAAACATTATCCAGCACGGAATATTGTTTCTTGGCCGAAATAATACCAATTGGTATGCCGATGATCAAAGCCACCAAAATGCCGGCAAAGGCCAGGATGGCTGTATTGGGCAGGCGCTCAATGACCTGATCCCAAACGGAGATGTTGTTTTTATAGGAGACACCAAGATCGCCGTGTAGCAGATTGCCCATGTAGTGGAAATAGCGGACAAAAATCGGATCATTCAGTCCAAGTTCTTCCCGTTTCATGGCCAAAGCCTCTGCGGTTGCCTGATCACCCAAAATAATAGCTGCAGGATCACCCGGCGCTAAGTTCAAGATAAAGAACACAACAAATGTGACACCGATAATTACCGGGATCAGCATAAGCAATCGCTTGAGGATATACCTATGCATAATGATTCACCTCCTGTTTCCTCCTCAGTTCAGCTCAGTTTAGTAATATAAACCAAGAAACTGCGCTTCTTTTGTTGAGTATAATATACGTTGTGAAAAATTGTCAACAATCTATTTGCGTTGTTAACACTATCTTGCTCCTAGCCTCATGTTGCGGCAACAGCCCCGCGATATGAAACCGGCTTGACTTTGCATAAAAGCTTTATTAGAATGAATAAAATTAATCGAGAGGAGATCATACCGGATGTTTATTACTAACCAAGCCTGGTGGCTCTGGCGTCGTTGAGTAGGCTGGACAGATTCTGTACAGGCCTGCTATTCACTTTTGAATAAACGGAGCCTGTGCCGGTGTGATTTTTTGTTAGGACACTGCATAGAGGCAGTGTCTTTTTTATATTTTGCAACTCCCCTGACAGGCTTCAGACAAAACAATGAAAAAACTGTGAGGAGAAAAAGCAAATGAAAACTACACAAACACCAGCCGGGTATTTCGGATGTTACGGCGGACAATTTGTTCCCGAACCAGTTGCTGAAGAATTAAACCGCATCGCTGACTTTTATCATGAGCTGAAAGATGACGCTGCTTTTCAAGAGGAGCTCCAGGGCTATCTGAAAGATTATTCCGGTCGGGAAACGCCCCTCTACTTTGCTGATGCCCTGACGGAAAAACTGGGCGGAGCAAAAATATATCTGAAACGGGAAGACTTAAACCATCTGGGGGCACATAAGATAAACAATGCGCTGGGTCAGCTTCTGCTGGCAAAACGGATGGGCAAGACCCGTATCATAGCTGAAACCGGTGCAGGACAACACGGGGTGGCAACTGCCGCTGTCGCTGCCAAGTTCGGGATGGAGTGTGTCGTTTATATGGGAAAGAAAGATTACGATCGCCAGCAGCTAAATGTTTTCCGCATGGAATTAATGGGTGCAGAATGTGTGCCTGTCACAAAGGGGGGAGCCGGTTTATCCGATGCTGTTGATCAGGCCTTCCTTGACCTGGCGGAAAACCTGGATGATACCTATTATTTAGTGGGTTCCGCCGTCGGTCCCCACCCCTACCCGACCATAGTCCGTGATTTTCAGGCAGTTATCTCTGAAGAAATGCGGGCCCAGATTATAGAAAAAGAAGGGCGGCTGCCCGATGCTGTGATTGCCTGTGTCGGCGGCGGCTCAAACGCCATTGGTTCTTTTCACAATTTCGTGCCCGATGCAGCTGTGCGCTTAATCGGAGTAGAAGCAGCCGGCAAAGGTTTGGCCACAAATCTGAATGCTGCTTCCATCAGTCTGGGTGAGGTTACAAGCTATCAGGGAATGAAAAGTTACTTCACCACTGATGGCGCGGGAAATGTGCGGGAGACACATTCAATTTCTGCCGGTCTGGACTATCCCGGTGTTTCGCCTGAACACGCTATGTACCACGATAGCGGGCGGGCTGAATTTGTGGCAGCAACAGATCAGGAAGCACTTGATGCCTTTGCCTTACTCTCACAGACCGAAGGCATTATTCCGGCACTAGAATCTGCCCACGCACTTGCTTACGCAGCCAGGCTTGCCCCCGGCATGGACCGGGATCAAATCATCATCGTCAACTTATCGGGACGCGGGGATAAGGATGTGCCCCAGCTGATGAAGATGCTTTAGTTAAAACTACTAATTCGCCAGCAGATCACACAATCTATTTGACATCTGTAACAACTTGTGACATTCTTAGTAGCGTATTCAAGACTAATGCAACATCCTCACAAGTTTGCGGATCATTGTACTTTGATGGTTTCGATAATCATGTGAGTTTTTTTTGTTTTAATTGGGTACGAAAAAAATTTTTATGGAGGTACCCAATGAATAACGGTACAGTAAAATGGTTTAATTCAGAAAAGGGCTTCGGCTTTATTTCCAACGATGATGGCGGCGACGATGTATTTGTACATTTCTCAGCTATCCAGTCCGACGGTTTCAAGTCTTTGAACGAAGGCCAGAAGGTTTCCTTCGACATCGAAGCAGATCCAAAAGACAGCAGCAAGCTCAGAGCTGCAAATGTTGTTATTCTTTAATCAGACAGCAAAGAGATAAGAATAAACGGGACAGAGTCAAATCTGTCCCGTTTTTATTTGGACAAAATAAGTTCAATAGAGCATAATAACCTGTGGAGTAATTATTCTCCCCAGTTTTTTAACAGATTAGGAGGAAACTATGGATTCGCATCCAGAACCGGGCAGTTGTTGCCACAAATTGATTAACAATGGATGTAGAGCCCTGGTCTCGGACTAAACTTCACCGCGGGTTCTACCTTAAGGAGAGCCTGTTATGAAAGAAAAAATTCTCAGCCTGATTGAACAAGGCAAGTACTTTGATGCCAGAAACGAAATCTGCAATCTGAATGTAGTCGATGCCGCTCAGCTGTTCGAAGAAGTCGAGCAAAAGCACATCTTATTGGTGTTCAGAATTCTGCCTAAGGACTTTTCTTCTGAAGTCTTCTCTTACATGCCTTTTGATCTGCAAAAGCATGTTATTGACTCCCTGACAGATGAAGAAGCGATTCGGGTCCTGGACGATCTCTACCTTGACGACGCCGTCGATTTTCTGGAAGAAATGCCGGCAAATGTTGTTAAGAGAATCTTAAAAAATACCGATAGTGGTATGCGTGACCTCATCAATCAGTTTCTGGACTATCCGGCAGATTCCGCCGGCAGTCTGATGACGATCGAATATGTCGACCTGAAAAAAGAAATGACGGTGGCACAGGCACTGCAGTATATCAGGGAAATCGGCATAGATAAAAGAACTATCAATACCTGCTATGTCATGGATCAGAGCAGGATACTCGAAGGCAGTATTTCGCTGAGGCGGCTGATTCTAAGTGATGAATCAGCGGTCATTAAAGACCTCATGGACACTGACAGCCTTGCGATCAACACTCACGATGACCAGGAAGACGTCGCTGCTCTCTTTAGAAAATACGATTATTACGTTATGCCTGTAGTCGACAAGGAAAACCGGCTGGTAGGCATCATAACCGTAGATGACGTCCTGGACGTTATTGACCAGGAAGCCACGGAAGACATTCAGAGGATGGCAGCTATGCGGCCATCCGAAACAGAATATTTAAAAACCGGCAACTGGACTCTTGCCAGGCACAGACTGCCCTGGCTGCTGCTTCTGATGATTTCAGCCACTTTCACCGGCGGAATTATTAGCAGATATGAGCATGCATTACAGGCGGCGATTGTTTTGACAGCCTTTATACCAATGCTCATGGACACAGGCGGAAACTCCGGCTCTCAATCATCTTCCCTGATCATCAGAGGCCTGGCATTGGGGCAGATAACCAGCAGAGATATCTTTAAGGTAATCGGGAAAGAATTCGTAGTAGGCTCCTATTCCGGTGTCATACTGGCGGCGGTAAATTTTCTGAGAATCTATTTTTTAGAAAAAGTCGAGCTGCATGTAGCCATAACCGTATCGATAACTTTGCTGGTCACGGTTATTTTAGCCAAGGTAGTCGGCGGCATCTTGCCCCTCCTGGCCAAAAAGCTGAAAATGGATCCGGCGGTCATGGCCGGTCCCCTGATTACGACGATTGTGGATGCCGTTGTTTTAATCGTGTATTTTAATTTGGCTTCACTCTTGCTCGGCATCTAATACTTGGTCAAGGAGCTGCCTTATGCCTTTTAAAATTGTTCAAGAGGATATTACAAAGATGAAGGCAGATGCCATCGTCAATGCCGGGAACACGAGTCTGCAGATGGGGGGCGGTGTTTGCGGAGCTATCTTCAAAGCTGCCGGAGCCAAAAAGCTGCAGGCTGCCTGCGCCGGTCTGGCGCCGCTCAGGACAGGTGAAGCGGTGATCACACCCGGCTTTAAGCTGGCAGCAAAATACATCATTCACACAGCCGGACCTGTCTATCAGCCTTTTAATAAAGAAGAAAGCAGAAGACTCCTCCGGGCAGCCTATAGCAATTCGCTGCAGACTGCAGTTGATCATGGCTGTGAAAGCATTGCCTTTCCTCTGATTTCCAGCGGCATCTACGGCTATCCCCCAGCTGAGGCTCTGCAGGTCGCAAGCACGGCAATTACAGAATTTCTCCGCGGCCATGAACTGGATGTGGCACTGGTGGTTCTGGACAAGTCCGCTTTGGAGCCCGGGAAAGAATTGCTGGATGCAGTCGCAGGCTATCTGGGAGACCACTACACAGAGACCTTTGCAGCCGTGCCCCTGGCAGAGCTTAAGCAAACAGAGGAAAGCTTTGTCGAAGTAAGGCAGCTGTCAGCTCCTGCCAAAACGATCGATGAGTTAATCGGCGACCTCGATGAGCCCTTTTCAGACTTCTTGCTGGGCCTGATTGACGCTAAGGGTATGACAGATGTTGAAGTCTATAAACGTGCCAATCTGGACCGCAAATTATTCTCCAAGATCAGAAGCAATAAAGACTATCGGCCGAGCAAGCGTACGGTCCTGTCTCTAGCCATCGCTCTGAGGCTGTCTCTGGAGGAAACCGACGACTTGCTGAAGCGGGCGGGCCTGGCGCTTTCGCACGCTGTTAAGTCTGATGTAATCGTCGAATACTTCATTATTAATCACAGATACGATATTTTCGAAATCAACGAGCTCCTTTTTAAATACGACCAGCCGCTGCTCGGATCCTGATCAGAAAGATGTCGCCCGCGGAGCGACCCTCTGACTCCGGGCAAACTCTATCCTTAAGCCAGACACAGCTTAAGGAGGATTTTAAAATGAAAAAAGGATTAACCGACTTAGTCTTTATTCTGGACAAAAGCGGATCTATGGCAGGTTTGGAAAGTGATACCATCGGTGGCTATAACTCAATGCTGGCTAAGCAGCAGGCCGCGGATGGCGAATGCCGTATCACCACGGTGCTCTTTGATCACACTTACGAGCTGCTCCACGACCGCAGCGACATTCACTCTGTCCGCCCCATCTCCGATCAGGAATATGTCGTCGGGGGCATGACTGCCTTGCTCGACGCGGTCGGATTAACTATCAGCAACATTGTCCGGGCTCAGAAAAAAATGTCAGAAGAGTGCCGGGCTGAAAAAGTCATGTTTGTCATCATCACCGACGGCTATGAGAACGCCAGCAAGGAGTACTCGGCCAGCAAAGTAAAAAAGATGATTGAAAGGCAGAAGACAGTATATGACTGGGAATTTGTTTTTCTGGGCGCTAACATTGACGCAGTAGAAACTGCCGGAAAGCTGGGCATTGCAGCCGACAGGGCAGTTGATTATCTCGCTGACAGCCAGGGTACGCAGTTAAGCTATCAGGCAATGTCTAATGCGGTTTTGACTTATCGTCAACTGGGAGCTATTGATGAATCATCTCTGGAAGCAATCCGTGCAGACACGAGAAATCGCGGCAGCAGGAGTTAGAAGCCAGCTGCAGGCAGAGCCCGGCAACAGTGTAAATTTCCAGTCGCTGCTAACCGGGCTCTGTATCTTTTGGAGCTTAGATCAAATTTTTGATATACTTCTTACAGCACAGGCAAGGCCAGCGAGAGTTCTGCAGCAGCTTCTGCGGATGGGCCCTGATGTTTGTAGGGTAAAAGGAAAAATTGCATGACTGAGGAAGATCCGGCTAAGAGAAAAAGCTTGCAAAAGCTTTTCAGGCGGCTGCTAAGCAGGGATAAATATTTTATCCGGCTGGCTGCTGCCAACAGTCCGGAGATCAAAAAGTACAACGAAAAGACCTTATCCACACTGTCTCTCCTGGGAGGCCTCCTCATGTTGCTGCCACTGCTGGCAGTCCCCTTCAGCGAGACAAAACGGGCAGCAGTCCCTGTGTATATCGTAATCGGAATATTATCATTCTTACTCTACCTGGTCTGCAGATGGGACAAGGTCAGAAAATACACAATCATCGGAATCTACGCCTTCTGCTCCATTTTTTTTGCCTTCGCTATCTATCTGAGCGTGATCCATACTCCCAATATGCGTGCGACGGTCCTGCTGGTAGCTTTTTGCATGGTGCCGATCAGCTTTATCGACCGGCCGCTGCGGATGAATGCATTTGTCGCTTTCTGGCTGATAATTCATTCCCTGCTGGCCTTTAAGCTGAAACCGCAATACGCTCTGGACGATTCGATCAACTCGATCAGTTTTGCTCTCCTCAGCTGTTTTGTAGGTAACAGGATGATCTGGACCCGGGTGAAAAGCTATGAGACCCGGCGCCTGCTGACTATCCAGATGGAAACCGACGTGCTTACGGGCCTGAACAACCGCCGCAAACTTTTTGAGACCATGGTGGCTTTGGAAACGACAAATGCAGAAAAACCAAGTGGAGTCCTGATGATTGACATTGATCATTTCAAAGAATTTAATGACAACTACGGTCATGCGGCCGGCGACAAATGTCTGCGCGAATGCGGCCAGGTGTTTGCGGATTTTTCAGCTGCTTATGATATAAGCTTTTATCGTTATGGCGGTGAGGAGTTCGTAGCCATGGCCTACGGCTATGATCAGGAGCAGCTTTTTTCGCTGGCGGAAAAGATCAGGGCTGCTGTCGAGAAAGTAAAAATGGGCGAGCTTAATCCAACCATCAGTATCGGCGTGGCCTTTTCCGGCAACAGGGAAGTACGAAATTACGAAAATGTAATCGATCAGGCTGATAAAGCAGCCTATAAAGCCAAACATCTCGGGCGTAATAAAGTATACTTATCGCAATATGACCCCGACCTGTCTGCTGCCCCTCAGGTCAGGCACAGCCACTGATACGGCCCGGCTGCCCGATCACTGCAGCAAATGGAGGAATTATGAAAAATAAAAAGAAAATAGTCTTATTGATCATTATGTCGCTGGCAGTGATGCTGCTCTTGTCAGCCTGCATCCCCGGGGATGGCAAGCACACTGCACAGAAACCGGCCGGCTTTTTCTGGGGCGTCTGGCACGGCTGGATAGCTCCGATTTCTCTGATCGGCGGTATTTTCAATAAGAACCTGCATGTATATGAAGCCATGAATAAAGGCTGGTGGTATGACTTAGGTTTTTACATGGCCATCATCAGCGGTTTTGGCGGCCTGTCTTTCGCCCGCAAAAAAATCTACAGAAGCAGTATCCACAGCAAATGGGAGTAAGCCACCAGCCCCCTTTCTGTTCAAACTTCACAAATAAAAGTACGATATTTTGTATTTTCCATTGTAATAGCTGATTTCAGGTGTTAAGATTATATATACTGAATGTACAGTATTTTGTACATTGCTCGGTTTGATCACTTGCTTGCTCGCAGAGAGGAGGCTATATGAACAAAAACAAGCACCTGGAACAAAAGCTGCGGGAAAAGATCTCCCGGAAAGCGGATTTTGATTGCAGCAAGGTCACAGTGTGCGTGGATGACCACAATATCGCCCGGCTCACAGGCATGGTCGAAAGCTGGCAGAATGTTGTCGATCTCGGCTATTTAATCGCTAAAGAGAAGAAAATAAAAAATGTTGTTAACGACGTCAAGGCCAGGCGAGCAGCAGTTCCGGCCCAAGACTGGGAAAGCGGCCGCTTACAAGGTGAAAAGATCGGTGTCATTGCTTGTGTTGATGTCGTCATTGTCGGTGGCGGAGTAACAGGCTGCGGTATAGCCCGCGAGCTGGCCCGCTATGACTTGAACATTGCTCTGGTCGAAAAAGAAGCGGATGTCTCTGAAGGCAGCAGTAAAGCCAACAACGGTATGATTCACCCGGGTAATGCTGTTATGCCTTTCACCCTGAAAGCCAAAATGAACTTAGAGGGTAACAAACTATATACAAACTGGGCAGACGACCTGCATTTCAGCTTCAAGCGCACAGGTTCCCTTATCATTTCCTACTCCAGAAACGATTTAATGTCCTTGCTTCTGGCCTATATAGCCGGCAAAATCAATCGCGTACCGGGCATGCAGCTGCTTGGCGGCAAAAGCTGTATGGACAAAGATCCCAGTATAGAAAAGAAGCCCGGGCTAGGCTTATGGACACCTACTACCGCCTATGTTGACGGTTACGAAGTATGTATCGCCCTGGCGGAAAATGCTGCCGCCAACGGAGTCAGATTTTTTCTGGACACCACAGTCTGCGCTATACATATGGATCAGGGCCGGGTGACAGCTGTGGTCACAGATCAAGGAATCATCAACTGCCGCCTGGTCATTAACGCTGCGGGTGTTTATGCGGATGACGTCGCTCAGATGGCTGATGACAGATTTTTCACGATTCATCCCCGCAAAGGCAGTATTTTGATTCTGGACAAAAAAACCGCAGGTCCCCAGATCAATGTCGCTCTTTCTAGCAGGATAAAAAACAAGTACTCCAAGGGCGGGGGTGGTCTGCGCACAGTTTCCGGCAATCCTTTGTGGGGGCCCTCAGCACGGGAAGTACCTGATAAAGAAGACACTTCCGTCATTAGCGAAGATTTTGACTATGCTTACCAAATCGGCTCCTCTGTCTTTGAGCACGCAGACAGAAGCGATATTATCTCATATTTTTCCGGCATAAGAGCGCCGGATTACAAGGAAGATTTTGTGATTGAGGAATCCGCTGTCACCGACGGTCTCATCCATGCCGCTGCAATTCAGTCCCCCGGCCTGGCAGCAGCACCTGCTGTCGCCAGACGTGTTGTCAGTTTGACAAAATCTTTTTATGCCAGGACCGGCCGCCAACTTAAACTAAAGGACGATTTTGACCCGGTGCGAGAAAAGCCGCAGCGTTTTGCAGAATTATCACACGCGGAGCAGGAGCGGCTGATTAAAGAGAATCCGCAGTATGGCAACGTTATCTGCCGCTGCGAAACGATCACTGAAGGCGAAATCGTCGCCGCCTTACACAGTCCCCTGCCCTGCAGAACTGTCACCGGTGTCAAAAAAAGAACAAGGGCGAGCGCAGGCAGATGTCAGGGGGGCTTCTGCACTCCCAAAATAATGGAAATAATGGTCAGGGAATTGCAACTGGACATCACGGATATTACTTATAAAGGTGCCGGCTCCAATATTATTCTGCGAAAATCACGCGGGGATCTGGAGGAGAAGCAGCAATGAAGACGATCAAGTGCAATCTTCTGATTATAGGTGCAGGACCGGCAGGGCTGGCTGCAGCCATCGAAGCTGACAGACTTGGCATCAGGGATATTCTGCTTCTGGAAAGGAACGACGAGCTGGGCGGCATTCTGCAGCAGTGCATACACGACGGTTTCGGCTTGCAGCGTTTTAAGGAACAGCTGTCCGGTCCCGCTTATGCCCAGCGTTTTATTGATGAAATCAAACAGAGCAATGTCGAAATAAAGCTCCGGACCATGGTCATCGAACTGCATCAGGACAAAAGCTGCTATGCCATCAATAGTGAGGATGGCGTGCTCGAGATTCATCCTCAGGCGGTGATTTTGGCTATGGGCTGCCGCGAACGCACTAGAAATCAGGTTTTCATTCTGGGCGACCGCCCGGGTGGAATTATGACCGCCGGAACACTGCAGAGATACATGAATATAGAGGGCTTAATCCCCGGCCGGAAGGCTGTCATTCTGGGTTCGGGAGATATAGGCATGATCATGGCCCGCAGAATGAAGCTGGAAGGGATTGAGGTCGAAGGAGTCTATGAAATCATGCCCCGGCCGGGCGGTCTGCAGAGAAATGTCTTCCAGTGCCTGCAGGATTTCGATATTCCTCTGCACCTGTCCACCAGCGTCAAGAGTACTCACGGCAAGTATCATCTGGAAGGGGTCACCGTGGTGGCAGTCGATGAAAACCTGAAGCAGATAGCAGGGACAGAAAGATTCATAGCTTGCGACTTGCTGGTATTGTCGGTGGGTCTGATTCCGGAAAACGAACTTAGTGAAATGGCGCAAATACCGATATCTACAGTAACTAAAGGGCCCGTCGTAGATAATAACCTGATGACTCAGGTCGACGGCATTTTCGCAGCCGGCAATGTGACCAGTGTTTTTGATCTGGTGGATTATGTCTCCGCCAGCGGCGAAACTGCCGCCCGGGGTGCAGCTAATTACATCCGGGAGGAAAAACAGTCCGCAACAAGTATTGATGTGCTGGCAGGCAAAAATGTAACTTCGCTGATACCCATGAAATATAGAAAGAACGGGCAGGCTCTGGAGCTTTACTTTAGAAGCAAAAGCATAATAAGAGCTGCCAGCGTACACATCATGCAGCAGGGGCAGGAAATTTATAAAAGAAAATTTCAGATTGTCAGACCGGAAGAGATGATTAAATTGCAGCTGAAAGCAGACCTTGTGGCTGCAATCAACCCCCGGCAGGCGATCACGGTCGAAATCAGAGAAAATGGCAGGGTTTCAGATGAATAAAAGAGAGTTTACCTGTATAAGTTGTCCACTGGGTTGTCATCTGGAGCTGACCGAGAGCCAGGGATCAGATCTGCCTGAAGTCACAGGTAATCTGTGCCAGCGCGGCATTGACTTTGCCAGAGAAGAGTTCCGTGCACCCCGGCGTGTCCTGACTACTGTCGTCTCGATTAGCGGCAGCAACAGTTTACTGCCGGTGATTTCGGCAGGCCCTATCCCCAAAGAAAAGCTGCTGGCCTGTTTGGACTATTTGAAGAGAATTAAGGTTAAGACACCGGTAACTGCAGGAGATGTACTGGTTGAAAACATATTGGAAACTCAGGTCAGTATTGTAGCAGCAAAAACCGTTGAATAAAACTAAGCAAAGAAGGAGTTTTAAGATGAATAAAGATCAAATCATTGCCAGGCTGAAGGATTTCGTGGGTGCAGACAATGTCTTGCTTGATGAATCCAGCAGGAAACAAAAGGCTGTCGATCTCTACGCCTTGCGCCTGTATCAAAAGCATCTGGGCTGGCAGCCTGTAATGCCCATGCTGGTTATTCGGCCCGGAAATACCGGAGAGGTATCGGAAATACTGGCCTTTGCTAATGAAAACAAACTCAGGATCATTCCTTATGGCGGTGGTTCGGGCGTACTGGCAGGAGCAGAAACAATTTACGAGGATACCATTGTAATCGACCTGTCCCGGCTTAATACGATTCAGGATGTCCACGATCAGGACTTAAATATCACCTGCGGTGCCGGCACCCGCATTAAGGATCTGGAGGCCCGGGTCAACAGTCAGGGCTATGTTCTGGGGCATTACCCTCAATCGATGGACCAGGCTCAGATGGGCGGACTGGTCGCAACCAGATCGATCGGCCAGTTCTCGACGGGTTACGGGGGTATTGAGGATTTTCTGCTGGGACTGGAAGCAGTCTTGCCCAATGGCGAAGTCGTCAAAGTCAAAGCCAACCCGCGGACTGCCTGCGGCCCCGATCTGAAGCACGTTTTTCTGGGCTCGGAAGGAACTTTCGGCATTGTCACTGAAGTAACTGTAAAAGTTTTCCCCCAGCCGGAAAACAGATGGAAAGGATCCTATCGCGTCCGGACAATGGATGAGGGCCTGGAAATCATCCGTCTGGTCATGAGAACAGGCATTAAACCTTCAGTGATCAGGCTCCACGATTGGCTGGAATGCGAAAAGCCCTATGGTGCCTTTATGGAAGAGGGTGAATCTCTCTTAATCTTCTTAAGTGAAGGCAGAAAGGATGTCACTGATCTGCACGGGCAGATTATTGAAAAAATAGCTCTGGACAATGGAGGGATTGCCGCCGGACCCAAGCCTGTAGACATCTGGTTCACCCACAGAAACGATGCTGCCGATGAATATGAGCAATATGGGAGCCAGGGCATCATGGTCGATACCATCGAAGTGTCCGGCAACTGGTCGCAAATTGCAGATATCTATAACAAGACAGTAGAGCGGGTCTACTATGAAGTACCCGAAGTCCTGTTCTTTTCCGGCCATTCATCCCACAGCTATATGAACGGCACCAACATCTACTTCCAGCTGGGCGCTTTCCCGCCTCCCGATATTGCGGAAGCCAAAAGGGTTTATGACCAGGTTTGGGATATCACAATGGAAAGCACCCTGGAACATGGCGGTGCTATCGCTCATCATCATGGCATCGGCAAGCAGCGCGTCAAGTATTTACCGGGTGAACTGGGCAATGGCATTGACATTTTGCGCGCTGTCAAAGACGGTCTGGATCCGCAGGGAATTATGAATCCCGGAGCTCTGCTGGCAGAAAAATAGCTGGGGAAGGAAGACATGGGCTTGGAATATCTGCTTTGCTTAAAACAGGTACCGGACACCACGGACATCAGTTATGACCGGGAAAGCGGTTCTCTGATCAGAGAAAATGCCGGTTCTATTCCTAATCCTCACGATGAGGACGCACTGAGCGCCTGCCTGGATTTAAGAGCGCAAAAGGGTGGCAGCATCACCGCACTGAGCATGGGTCCCAGGCAGGCACGGGCCACACTGAGAAATGCACTTTCCCTGGGAGTTGATCGCGCCTATCAGCTGCGCGACAAGGCTTTTGCAGGAGCAGACGTCTATGTGACGGCTTATACACTGGCTCAGGCCATCCACAAGATCGGCAGACCCGACATCATTTTTTGCGGCAAGCAATCGATTGACGGCGATACCGGTCAGGTGGGGGCAGAATTAGCGGAACTGCTGGGTTATGCCCACATCTACTATGTAGTTGAAATCTGCCAGCTGGACGATGCTTTCATCGTTGTAAAAACGAAGCTGGGCAGAAAAATTCAAACTGTGAAGGTCACACTCCCCTGTGTTATTTGCACCGAAAGTGGTTTTTTTCCCAAAAAGATATCAAGTTTCCGGGACAAAATAGATGCACAAAACAAGCCCATCAAGCTGCTTACTCTGGCTGATCTGGAGGATAATAATCCCGGCCATTATGGCTATAAGGCCTCCCCGACTAAAGTAAGAAAGCTCTTTGTGCCCCGGGCGGACAGATTGTGCCGCCTGCTGAGCGGTGTCAGTCTGAGCCGCTTAAAACAAATAATCGCGGAGCTCTCAGAAGAAATCGACACTGCTGAAAAGCAAAGTCTGTTTGCAGATAGAATCATAGCGCCTGAGACGAGGCAGGATTTGCTGAAAGTCTGTGTTCTCCTGGAAGAGGGCGAACTGGTCGGACAAGAGATTATCGAATATATCAGCCAGTTCAGATCCGGGAAAAAGCTGCAAGTGGAAGCGGTGCTGCCTGCTAAGAAGCATTCCCATCCAGCTGCTGACGATAATTTGCTGGATAAACTCTACATCTATCATTGTGACAGCGAATATCTAACAACTGAGCACTACATCGCGGCGGTCAGTGACTACATGGACAAGAGCCGGATAAAACCGGACATCTTATTAGTCGGAGCCACAGCCTTGGGCAGGAGCTTTGCTCCCCGGATAGCGGCGAAGTTCAAAACAGGCCTCACTGCTGACTGCACTGATATCGACATTGATGAGAACAACCTGCTCATCCAGATCAGGCCGGCTTTTCAGGAGGAATTACTGGCGCAGATTGTTACTCCTGAGCGCAGACCGCAGATGGCAAGCATCCGGCCCGGAGTCTTGGCCAGTAAAAAGGCCATTGCTGCCGCCTCCGGCAGGACAGAGCTAATTTACAGAAGCTTACAGCTGCAAAACCCAAACCTGCAGGTTCTGGCCGAAGCAGCATCAGGTCAGGAGCAGGCAGGGTTCAGGCAATCAGACATCGTCGTAGTTGCAGGCAATGCAGTTTTAGAAGCAGGAGAATTGGCGGAAATCAGGAAAATAGCCGCCTCTTTGGCTGCCGAAGTGGCTGTCAGCAGACCCCTGGTTCAAGGCGGTCTGGCTCCCCATGAACTGCAGGTAGGCGTCAGCGGGGCCAGCCTGTCTAATAAAATAGCTGTGCTCATCGGCGTCTCCGGCAGCAATCAGACCCTGGCCGGACTGAAGAAGGTCAAAAAGATTATCGCCATTAATAAAGACGCACAGGCCCGGATTTTTGATTATGCAGACATCGGTATTGTTGCAGATTGGAAAGATCTGCTAAAGATTAGAAAGGATCAGGATGTGTCGGAAAATGATGCATCCGAATATTAGTATGAGTGAGAAAAAAATCAAACTTGAAGATTTAACCTGGACCGGTAACAGCGAGTTAATGTATCAGGAAATAACCGACTCTCTGCCGCCCCTGTTCAAAGCAGCAGTCAAAAAGAAATTTGAGGTCTGGGTCAACCAAAACCAGGCCACTACCATCAGAGAATGGAATATAAAGCACACTATCGAAAAGTACGC
>DIRJ01000052.1:121974-122219 GCA_002427505.1 Mageeibacillus sp. UBA5439 | reverse complement strand
TTGACTGATGCCATTGTAAACAGAACGCACAATCTGTAAATAGTTTGATTCCATCTCAAACCTCCTAAAATTAAATTTGCCGCTTCATGGCGGCAATTTAATTCTATCGAAGTGGGTTCAATTTTGAATGAATTTATTGTTGGAGCGCGGCAGTGGCTCTATTCGTGCGCGGGGGTGGCTCCGAACCCGGCGCGCGGGTGGCCTTATTCGTGCGCGCTACTGGCCTTCTGAGAGCGTGGTTTCCA
>DIRJ01000052.1:119347-121745 GCA_002427505.1 Mageeibacillus sp. UBA5439 | reverse complement strand
AAAACAGCCCGCCGATTGGCGAGCAAAATACCTTGACAACCTTGGATGATGATCCCCGTGATTAAAGGTTTTGAAGGGATATGTGGATGTGTTTGACAAAATCAGTCGCACAATGTATACTGGTAATACTAATCATACTTAACATACTTTATGAACGGAGGGCTCATAATGAATAAACCTAAAGGCAAATATGCTTGGACGGTCAAAGTAGGTGAAAAAGGGCAGATTGTTATCCCAAAAGAAGCCCGTGAAATATTTGACATCAACCCCGGAGAAACCTTGATTATCTTGGGTGACGAAAAACAAGGCATAGCGATACCGCCCAAAAATGCTTTTAATAAACTTGTCACAACAATCTTTGATGGCACTACGCCAAAAAGAGGTGACGAAGAATGAATGCAATCACAATTACAAATATGTCAAAAAAATACGGCGAATTTACAGCAGTAGATGAATTGAATCTGACGATCGAGCAAGGTGAACTGTTTTCTCTTTTGGGTGTCAACGGTGCGGGAAAAACCACAACGATCAAGATGCTGTCCTGTTTGATTAAGCCAACGGGCGGCGATGCGGTTCTGCTCGGAGATAGCGTAAAGGAACACCCGCAAGCTGTCAAAGAGAAAATCAATATCTCGCCGCAGGAAACAGCAGTAGCCGCCAATTTATCAGTCATCGAAAACTTGGAGCTTATAGCGAGCATTTATGGTAAGGACAGCAAAACAGTAAAGAAAAGTGCAGATAAAATGGCGACGCAGTTCAGGCTTGACGGTGTACGGAACAAAAAATCAAAGCAGTTGTCGGGCGGTATGCAGAGGCGGCTTTCCATTGCAATGGCTTTGATTTCAAATCCCAAAATCCTGTTTCTTGACGAGCCCACTTTGGGGCTTGATGTGCTTGCCCGCCGCGAACTGTGGACATCCATTAAGTCATTAAAAGGAAAGGTGACAATCATCCTTACAACACATTATTTAGAGGAAGCGGAAGCGTTGTCCGACCGTGTGGGCATCATGGCAAACGGAAAATTGACGGCGATTGGGACGGTAGCAGAATTGACCGAGCAGACCGGTACAAGCAAGTTGGAGGACGCTTTTGTTATGCTTTCAGGAGGTGCTGTATGAGAATTGTTTTGTTTGCTAAACGCAACACAAAAGAGATTTTACGCGATCCCACCAACCTCTTTTTCGGATTGGGGTTTCCGCTTATACTCTTGGTTCTGCTGTCCATCATCAATGCCAGCATCCCCACCGAAGCGAATAACACGATGTTCTCGATTGAAAACCTCGCACCCGGTTTAGCAATGTTTGGAACCGCTTTTATGGCATTGTTTTCGGGGATGCTGTTGTCAAAAGACCGTACCTCATCGTTCTTAATGCGCTTGTTCGCCTCGCCTATGACTTCTTTAGATTTCATATTGGGCTACACTTTGCCATTGTTCGTTATGGCATTAGCGCAAGCCGCAATCACGTTGTTTGCTTCCTGTCTTGCTGGGCTTGAACTTACCGTCAATCTCCTGCCTGCGATTCTCGTGACAGCACTGAGCTCGCTTTTGTTTGTGGGTTTTGGCTTGCTTTTCGGTAGTATGATGAATGAAAAGGCGGTCGGCGGCATCTGCGGCGCAGTGCTGACGAATGTCGCAGGATGGTTGTCTGGGGTATTCATTCCGCTTGATTTAATTGGCGGCGCTTTCAAAAAAGCGGCTGACATTTTACCGTTTTATCATAGTGTGCAAGCAATAAAAGCAGTCTTATACGGAAATTTTGGCGAACTGCTACCGCATTTGACAATTATATTGGGTTATTCGGTTGTCATTTTTGCACTCGCAGTTATCGTCTTTCAGCGCAAAATGAGTGGTGGTAAGGCATAGAATTCATGTGTGGAGAGCGGCATAGGGCCGAAGATATGCTACACACCCCCACACAAAAAGATAAAGCTTAGCCAAAAACAGCCCGCCTGAAGGCGAGCCATATACCTTTGCAACCTTGATATGGCAATGTTAAGCTGTGACTTCCGAGCCGTTTTTGAATCTGAATGTCATTGCGCCATCTTGGTCGACCGTCACTTGGTCGATTACAGTAAGCCATAGTTTTTCGTCAAACTCGTCTATGGCAAGCGGTCGGATCTCAATGTCTTTGATGAAGCTTTCGATGATTTTGCCCTTGCCAAGGCGTTCTCGCCTGATTGCTTCCAACTCGTCGACTTGCTTTGAAGCCTTGTGGTGGCGTTCGAGATAGGCGTTGTTACGCTCCGTCCATTCCTTCTGGTCTACTGCTGATCGGGCATTTTCATAAATTGCTTTTCTGGAGAGTTCGGTAACAACCTCAATCTCACGGAACAATTCCGTAAGCTCTGTATCGATTGCCGTGGTGTCACAAAGGACATTTTGAGCAAGTCGGCAGTC
>DIRJ01000052.1:118611-119026 GCA_002427505.1 Mageeibacillus sp. UBA5439 | reverse complement strand
GACTTCTTTGCGGTAGGTCTTGTCACCCTTATAACTGCCCCAGACCTTCTTACCGAAGCGGCCGCCACAATCCGCACAGATAAGTCGGGATGCAAATATACTCGTGCTGCTCGTGGGTCTGCCGAGGTTCTTGCGTCGTTCGATTTCAAGCTGAACGGCATCGAACTCATCAGGTTCGATAATCGCGGGATGGCTGTTCTCGACGTAATACTGCTGAACCTGGCCTTCGTTCTTGACCATTTTCTTCGTGAGGAAGTCTACACAGAATGTCTTTTGCAGTAGGGCGTGGCCTTTATATTTCTCATTGGTCAGGATTGACCGAACCACCGCCGTTTGCCACGTTTTCTTACCTGCAGGTGACGGAATGTTGTGCCGTTCGAGATGTTTGGCGATTGCCGAGAATGTCTTGCCCTCC
>DIRJ01000052.1:117951-118319 GCA_002427505.1 Mageeibacillus sp. UBA5439 | reverse complement strand
GCCATTCGCTTGCGCTGACCCCAAGTCACATTCTCTGAAATGGAGCGGCTTTCTTCCTGCGCCAAACTGCTCATAATTGTAATAAGTAACTCGCCTTTGGAATCCAGCGTATAGATGTTCTCTTTTTCGAACCAGACTTCCACGCCTTTTTCCTTAAGTTTGCGGACGGTTGTGAGACTATCTACTGTGTTTCTGGCAAAGCGACTGACTGATTTTGTGACGATGAGGTCTATGCCGCCCTCCAGAGCATCAGCTACCATCTGATTGAAGCCATCGCGTTTCTTGGTGGTGACCGCAGAAATCCCTTCGTCCGTGTAGACGGTCACAAATTCCCAGTCTTCTCGGCTCTGGATGAATTTTGTGTAGTA
>DIRJ01000052.1:1280-117733 GCA_002427505.1 Mageeibacillus sp. UBA5439 | reverse complement strand
TGCTCGTCGCTGTCGGTGGAAACCCTTGCGTAAGCCGCCACGCGACGCTTGACAGCGTTTGACTTTGACTGCGCCGACAAAGCTGGGGCGGTGGCAGGGATAACTCGAATATTAGCCATTATCCGCACCTCCCAGCGCCCGTTCTCTTGCGGTTTGCCGCATCTCGTCAGTCCAGCTCTCTCGTCGGGAGCGATTTTCCCATGTAGCTGTTTGCTCTGTGCCGTCTTTAAAAGTAAATACCAGGACGCCGTCGTCGGGGACTGCTATCGCTGTAATCTTCCCCGATAATAAATTGGGGTCGTACTCAGCAAGCCCTAACACTTCGGTGCATTTCTCTTCGAGTATGTCCTCGGGTATTCGCTTGGCGGCACATTCGTGCTTTCCTCGGTAAGTGTAGGTAGCGCAAGCCCAAACCACCTTGGCATATTTTGTGCCGACGCCGCTTACCTTTTTGCGGAATTTTGCTCCACACTTTTTACAGGTGATTAGTCCCGAAAATTCGCTGAATGTCAGCTTCCGGGGATGATTAGCTTTTGCTGCCCGCCGAGCCATCTCAATCTGAACCGCCTTGAAGGTCTCGCGGTCGATAATGGCTTCATGTGAACCCTCGACGTAGTATTTCGGCAGCTCACCGCTGTTTGACTTCCATTGCTTTGTAAGGTGGTCAGCGATAAAGCCTTTTTGCAAGCACGTATCACCGATGAATTTCTCGTTCCCAAGGATAGAGCCTATGGTGCTTTCTGACCAACGACCACCGCACTTGGTGGGGACTCCGAGCCGAATCAGCTTCTTCATAATCGCAATTTCACCAAATTAGCGCTAGAATTAAACAATATTAAGCATTACTGTGAATATTCTGCCAAAGAGGAATATTTCTGGTAATCTTTGCCAATATAACATAAAGCAGAGGAGAGAGATTATGATTCTTACACAGGAGCAGCAGGCTCTGCTCGACGGTGAGAAAGGTGAAACCATTGCTAAAGTTATGAAAACTCTGGTGATGTATGGAGAAGCCTTTTCCGCAGAAAGAATGGTCCCGATTACAAGTGAGTTCGGACACAGTGTCATCAGTTTTGGTATCAGTGTCATGGAGCCGGTTTATGACCTGTACGAGCAGTTGCTGTCTGAAGGAGCAGTCTGTAAACAGAAGTTTTCAGCAGACCCCAGACCTCTCGACAAGAAGGTTCCTTCCAGCCTCTTAAAAAATATCGTTTTTAAAATCATGTATGGTGCTCAGGACAGAATGGAAAAGCAGCTGGAAGAGTTCGGCATCATGAATGATGATGCCTACACCTGCGCCTGCTATTTGCCGGAAGTAGGCAATGCACCCGGGAGGGGAGAGATACTTTCCTGGGCTGAGTCCTCTGCCGTAGTTTACGCAAACAGTGTGCTGGGTGCACGCTGCAACAGAAACTCAGGCATTATAGAGCTGATGGGGTCGATTGCCGGTTTCGTGCCGGAATTCGGTTTTCTTACTGACGATGGCCGTAAGGCCGACTGGATTGTTGAAGTACGTACCAGCAAATTACCCGAAGCTCAGGTTTTTGGTTCAGCAGTAGGCATGAAGGTGCTGGAAGCAGTGCCTTACATCAGAGGCCTGGATCAATGGCTGGGCACAGAACTTGATGAAAGTGCCTGTGCATATCTCAAAGATTTCGGTGCAGCTACGGCATCTAACGGCTCAGTAGGACTGTATCATGTTGAAAATCTGACACCTGAAGCTGTTGATTATGGTGAAGATCTGATTCGTGAGAATGCCAGAGTCTATGTCATTGATGACGCAGAGCTGGACCGGGTAAAAAACAGCTATCCTGTTATCTGGAATAATCCTGACGCTAAAGCTAAGCTCTGCTTTGTTGGCTGCCCGCATCTGACTTTGCAGCAGCTAATTGATTGGACACTCAAGGTTGAAGCAGGCCTTAAAGCCAGCGGCAACAGGAGAGTAAAGATTCCTACAGTATTTACTACAGCTCCTGCAGTGATAAAAGAGTTCAATAAAAGCGAATACGCTTCCAGACTGGAGGCAACGGGAGTTGTTCTCAGCTATATTTGTCCGCTCATGTATATGAACAATCCTTTATGCAAGAAGATGCCTGTTATAACTTCATCCAATAAGCTGCGGACATATACCAGTGCTCGATTTAATACAGACGCAGAAATTTTGGAAATCATCACGAAGGGAGCGAAGTAATATGTCCAGAACATTCAAAGGACGTGTAATTACCCCGGGTGAAACTACAGCAGAAGCTTTGGTTTCACGCGCGGGAGTCAATACCTTAGCCAGCTATCAGTCAGCCCTGATGTTTGGTGACAAAGAAGTTAAGTGTGGTGATCAGAATAATAAGGACCTTTATAAAAAACCAATGCTGAATAAAGCTCTTTGTCTCCCGGAGACGATAGGCTCCACTACGGGCGGCATGGTTCTCTACTGTGCTGCAGCTCTGGGCAAACAACCGGCCTGTATGCTTTTTTCAAAAAGTATTGATTCGCTGGCAGCATCAGGAACAATTCTCGCCTCTGTCTGGACAGATGTTGAAATGCCGGTTATCGACAATCTGGGAGAAGAATTCCTCAATTATGTACAAGACGGAATGAAGATTAGCGTGAGCTCTGACGGCAGTGTAACAGTGGAATAGAAAGGAAGCAAAAGTATGAAAGAAGATTATGAAGTTTTATTTACGCCCTGGAAAATCAGAGATCTTGAAATTAAAAATAGAATAGTTATGTGTTCGATGGGGGGGACATCCATTTTCGGCTGGATGGAACCCAGCCATTTCAAACAGGAAGCGGCAAATTTCCTCTTGGAACGAGCTCAAAATAATGTCGGACTGATCTTGCCCGGTATTGCGCCGCTGAAAAACATCTTCGGTGGTCAATGGCTTTACAAGGGTGACAAAAAATTCGCGCAACTAAAAGAGTTTATGAAGGAATTTCATAAAACCGGAGCTAAGATGTTCGTCCAGGTTACCGCAGGTATGGGACGTGCCATGGCTGTTAATGACATCATGGTTAAGCTGATCGATAATAAGCTATTGGGGACACTGGGCAAGCCCTTGTTTAATATGGATTACATTTGTGCCAGTGCTTCGGCAACACCTAATCGCTGGTATGAGCAGGTAAATTCAAGACCCTTAAGTCTGGGGGAGATCGAAGAGATCATCGATGCCTACGGCAAAACTGCCTTTAAGCTGAAGGAAGCCGGAGTTGATGGCATCGAAGTGCATGCTGTGCACGAGGGCTATCTGCTGGATCAGTTCGCGATGAAGTATACCAACCAGCGGACCGACAAATATGGCGGCTCTTTTGAGAACAGATACCGCCTGGCTGCAGAGATAGTCAAAGAAATTAAAAAGGTTTGCGGCGAGGATTTCCCGGTGTCTTTGCGCTACTCGGTTGTTTCCAAGACCAAGGGCTTTGGCCAGGGTGCTGTGCCGGGTGAAGATGATTTCGTAGAAGTTGGCCGCGATATGGAAGAATCCGAAAAAGCTGCCAAGTTCCTGCAGGATGCAGGCTACGATATGCTCAACTGCGATAACGGAACTTACGACGCCTGGTATTGGGCTCATCCGCCGGCCTATATGCCGGAAAATTGCAACCTTTCTTATGTAAGTCACATCAAGAAATTCGTTGATGTTCCTGTAGTCTGTGCCGGAAAAATGACTCCTGAAATAGGCTCTGAGGCAATACGTAATGGAGACATTGATGCCATGGGAGTTGCCCGGCAGTTCTTAACTGATCCCCAATGGGTAACAAAAATGATGGAAGACCGCGAAGCCGACATTAAACCTTGTATTGACTGTCACAATGCCTGTTTTAACATGGCTAAATACAAGGGCACTGCCAATATTCAGGATATGGAAGATGCGATGAAGATGGCGCGCTGTGCCCTTAACCCCCGGACCATGCAGTCAACGAAATACAAGCTGGAAAAAGCCTCAAAAGTCAAAAATATTGCAGTTATCGGAGGCGGCATTGGCGGCATGGAATCTGCTATGGTTTTGTCTGACCGCGGGCATAAAGTGACAATTTATGAAAAATCCGATCATCTGGGCGGAGTTTTCATTCCGGCTGCCGCGCCTGAATTCAAAAGCAGGGATAAGAGGCTGATACAGTGGTATCTGAGACAAATTGAAGCAAGACCGATCGCAGTAAAGCTAAACACAGAAGTCACAGATGTGTCCGCCCTGCAGGCTGATGAGGTGGTCATTGCTACCGGCGCCAAAGCCAAACGTCCTCCGATCAAAGGACTGGAATACTCAATGGGAGCTATCGACTATCTGTCAGGGGAGGAAGTCGGTGAGAATGTTGTCGTTGTCGGCGGCGGTCAGACAGGTTGCGAGATTGCTTATGATCTGGTTTTAAAAGGCAAAAAACCACAGATAGTTGAGATGCAGGTAGACCTGGTAGCTGATCAGGGAGTCTGTCTGGCAAATTCTTCTTTCCTGCGTGAAATGCTGGCCTTTAAAAAAGTGCCGGTACATCTGGAGACGAGTTTGCAGGAAATTAAGGAGAATGCTGTCACGGTCACGAACAAAGAAGGGGAGAGCTATGATTTGCCCTGTGATTCAGTGATCATGGCAATCGGTTATGATTCAACACCGCTGGAAAAATCATCCAAAAATGTCCATATAGTCGGTGATGCTTACCAAGTCGGCAACCTGCGCACCGTTATCTGGCGCGCCTGGGATGTTTGTATGAAACTGTAGTAGCAATAATTCACTTTCAGACAGATAAAAGGACTCTGATTTTCAGCCTGGGGCCGGTGATCAGAGTCCTTCTTTGATTTAAAAGCAGTTATAAAATGAAGAACCAGGCAATCAGGAGTATTGCCAAACCCAGAACAAATCCCAGCAAGAGGCTCATAAAAAATATTTTAGCCTTTTGTTTCCTGGTGGGTGCCGGGACTGCATCACTGTTACTTCCATCTGCATATCTATCATAATTATTCATTTCTGTCTCAGCTTTCTGAACTTCTTCTCCAACAACAGTTTCGCCGCTGAAGATACGTTTGCGCTCAGCTTCTACAGGAGAGGGGCCTTGCGGCAGTTCCAGCTGTAAATCTAATGTCTTTACAGCGACTATGGTGCGATTAGGTCCCTTATCCCTGGCTCCTGAGTTTATTTGGGCTTGTCTGATGATGGCTGCAAATGCATCCTGTTTGGACAGATCATCGCGCAGATTCTTGCTGCGGTAGTTTTTGTTAAAGCCGCTGCTGGAAAGCACGAAGACGTCACCTGGCTGCAGGTCACACTTATTCATACTGTCAGGCATGGGAAGCGTCTCGCACGACAGTTTGCCTAAGTATTCTTCAGGAATAGCGGATTTCACCTTTTCTGTCAGCCGGTAAATCTCACCCTTGCGAGATAAGTTGATCGTTGTATTACCAATATTCAGGGTGTAGCAACTGTTGGCATCAATCAGGAGCAAAGCAAAAGAACAACCCACTTCATGACTGAACTTTGAAGACACCATCTCTCTGATCGAGGAATGAGCCTGGGCCAGCAAGTCCTGTGTAAATTGTTTGAAATCTAAGTCCGGATTTTTGTAATCATTAATCTGATCCAGCATCTGATTAGCAATCCGGAGCACCATACGTGAAGCCAGATCTCCGGCGCCAGGTCCACCAAAACCTTCAGCTACCATATACAGCTGATCATATTTACCTGAGCTTAAACTTTGTTCTTCATTGCCCCCGAGCATATCCGGGTAAATACGACCGCCGCATAGAAAAGCGTCTTCATTTATCTTCGTCTCCTGACCGGACTCTGTCAGCCCTATCATGAGGGTTCTTGCCATAACATCCTCCACATGAGAAAAAATTAGTTTTTGCAGCTAGTTAACGTCTGCCGTTTTTCACTCTGACGTAGACCAGCTTTACGTTAGGATTACCGGTATCCCGCATCTGCATTTCAAATTTATCTATTGATTGTACTAGATTTGACAGTTTATCAAAACCGTAATTTCGAGAATCAAAGGATGGCTGCTTTTTGTTGATCATGTTTCCGACTTCAGCCAGGAAGGCCCAGCCATTATCATCTTCAACATCTTTAATTGAGGAAGAAATAAGATTAATCAGCTTGCGGTCAATCTTGTTGATTGCAGCTTTATCCTTAGCTGGGCGTTGAGCACGCGTACGTGAAGTGTCCTGACGGGCAGCTACTTTCTTTGGCTCAACATCCTTAATCTCGCCAGCAGCGGCAACTGATTCATCATAATTACTTTGCAGAACTTCCAGGAAAATGAAGCGATCGCAGGCAGCTATAAAGGGGTTGGGTGTCTTCATTTCACCCATGCCATAAACAATCTTACCGGCTTCACGCAACCTGGTCGCGAGACGGGTAAAGTCACTGTCACTGGACACAAGACAAAAACCGTCCACATTGCCAGCATACAGAATATCCATAGCATCAATAATCAAAGCTGAGTCGGTTGAGTTCTTGCCGCTGGTATAGCTGAATTGTTGAATAGGGCTGATAGCGTGATCCAGAAGATGTGATTTCCATTGCGTCAGGGAGGGTCTGGTCCAGTCTCCGTAAATTCTTTTAATAGTCGGAGTGCCGTAGCGGGCGATTTCCTCCATCATGGCTTGCACGTTGTGAGGAGGCACATTGTCAGCGTCGATCAGAACAGCCATCCTCACATCATTTGTTGTGTTGTTAACTGGTGTCATGTATATATAAATCCTTTCAAATAAACACAAAACAGATGTCTTTACGTTTTTATCACTACAAGTTTAGCATATTGCCCGTAAATGATGCAGTATTATAAAATGTAGTTTTTCCAGCCTGCTGCAGCTATGCTGCTGCCTGGCTTTCATCCGCTATGGTATTATGTGGATCACAAGAAAACTCTGCATTCTGCAAAATGCTAGGGAGAGGATATATGCACAAAAAGCCACATCTTTTGATCATGGCGGCCGGTATGGCATCACGTTACGGCGGAGTCAAGCAGCTGGAAGCCGTGGGGCCGTCCGGAGAAATAATCATGGAATATTCGATTCACGCTGCTGTCGAGGCAGGATATGAAGACTTGATCATTGTGATCAAGCGGGATATGGAAGCTGACTTTGAAGAGATTCTCGGAAAACGGCTGCGCCCGTATATAAATTTGCAGTATGCTTATCAGGAGCTGGATGATCTTCCGCCGGGATATTGTGTACCGGCCGACCGCATTAAACCCTGGGGAACAGGACATGCCGTTTTGGCTGCACGTGAATTGCTGGATGCCCCGGTAACGGTCATTAATGCAGATGATTATTATGGTAAAACCGCCTTCCGGCTGATGTATGATTTTTTGAGTGAAAATGACGATGCGGGCGACGTGCAAAGGCATGCGCTTTGCACCTGGATGCTGCGAAATACTCTTTCTCCTTATGGTACTGTTTCTCGTGGTATCTGTGACGTAGACGATCAGGATCGGCTTATCGCTATCCGCGAACTTAAAAAAATCTCGCCAGCGGACCAGAATGCTGTTTATACGCTGGACGATGGCGAAAGCTGGCAGCCGCTGTCAGGTGAAACCAGGGTTTCAATGAATTTTTTCGGCCTAGCACGTGGTTTTATGCAGCGTTTGGCTGAAAACTTTACCGCATTTTTAGATAAGTCGGCAACAGATCAGCCACTAAGTTCTGAATACCTTCTTCCTGAAATCTTAGGACAGGAATTAGTGAGTAGCAATTGTGAGATACATACGATGAAAAGCTCTGAACGCTGGTTTGGAGTGACCTATCAGGAGGATAAAGCTTTTGTCGAAGCCTCTCTCCGGGAATTAACGGACAAAGGTGTGTTTCCAACACCCCTCTGGAAATAAATTGCAAGGGAATACTTGATAAATGAATTCACATGAAAAATTAGTTGATTTACTGGCTCAGCATATCAGTCTGAGCAAAGAAGAAATTTCTGCAGTACTGGAAGTTCCGCCCAGATCAGAATTGGGAGACTATGCTTTTCCTTGTTTCGCTTTAGCAAAAAGCAGGCGGCAAGCCCCGCAGAAAATCGCAGCTGAGCTTAAGGAAGAGATCGGTTCGTCGGCTGACCTTTCCAGTTTTATCGAGCGTATAGAGGTTGCAGGAGCTTACCTGAACTTTTTTATTAACAGGTCTTACCGGGCGGTAAATGTGATTCGTCGTTCTCTGGCTGCCGGAGATACACCGGGGGCTTCAGACAAATATAAGGGTAAAACTATTATCGTCGAGTATTCATCACCAAATATTGCCAAACCTTTCCACGTGGGCCACGCCTTCACCACCTTTTTAGGCGAAGCTATCGCTAATCTTTTCGCTTATCAGGGAGCTAATGTCGTTCGTTTCAATCATTTAGGCGACTACGGGACCCAGTTTGGAAAATTGATCGTCGCCTGGAAATTGTGGGGTGATGCTGAAGCCCTGGCTGAAAACGCAATCGAAGAGCTGACCCGGGTCTATGTGAAATTCCATCAGGAAGCAAAGGACAGACCTGAGCTTGAAGATGAGGCCAGAGAAGCTTTCAGACTTTTGGAAAACAGGGAAGAGGAAGAGCTGAGTTTATGGCAGGAATTCCGCGATGTCAGCCTGAATGAGTTTAATAAGATCTACAGCAGACTCAAGATTCACTTTGATAATACCAATGGTGAGAGTTTCTACTCCGACATGATCCCGCAAGTCATCAGCAGACTGGAAGAAAAAGCTCTGTTAGTTGAAAGTGAAGGGGCACTGGTTGTCGATCTTGAGGAGTATGGGCTTAAACCTTGCCTCATCCTCAAATCAGACGGCTCAACAATCTATGCGTCACGAGATTTGGCAGCAATGCTGTACCGGGCTGAAGAGTATAACTATGATCGTAATATCTATGTAGTGGGTCTGCCTCAGAAAAACCATTTTGAACAAGTCTTTGCAGTTGCGAAAAAAGCCGATTTCCCCAAAGCGGATAATAACGTCCACGTCGCCTTCGGCACTGTGAAAATGGCTGATGGAAGTTTTTCCACCAGAAGCGGGAATGTAATTCTTTTGGATGATTTACTGGAAACCAGTGTTGAAAAAACTGCTGCTATTATTCGCAGCAATAATGCTGAAATGCCTGAAGATGAACTAAGAGACAGTGCTGAGAAGATCGGGCTGGGAGCAGTTCGCTATGCCTTTCTGCGCAACGGCAGAGAGCGGGATATCATCTTTTCCTGGGAAGAGATGCTGGATTTTGAAGGCGACACGGCAGCTTACCTGCTGTACACTGTTGCCCGCTGCAAAGCACTTGCCCGCAAGGCCGGTGTGGATATTGCAGAAGAAGTACAGACAATAAGTGATGATGCCCTGAAGCTGTTACAGGAAGATGAGGAGCAGGATGTTTTGAAAAATATTGAGCTCTTCCCGGTATCTCTGGAGCGGGCAACTGTTGCCTATGAGCCTTCCGTAATGATGCGTCAAATCATGATACTGGCGCGTTCTTTTAATAAGTTTTACCACAATCAGCCTATTTTGCGCTGTGAAAACCATGAACTGCTGCTGGCACGTCTTGCTCTGAGCGGAGCAGTTGAACGTAGCCTGCGGGCAGGTCTGAAGCTGGGCGGAATTGAAGCTGTTGAGCGGATGTAGTGACGATGGATGCTGACCATTCACAATTTATCGATATGGGCGAAGTCGGCTCCAATGAGCAAGTATCCTATTTATTAAACCGAACTAAATCCAAGTTGATGTTTACGCGTAATAAATCTGCCCAGTTTGCCATTCTTGAAGACTTGGATTTGCAGCTGCGAAAATATGACGGGGACCGGAAGCGTTCATTGCGAGAAGCTATCTTGCGTTCAGAGTCCTCACCTTTGTCAGCGAATCTGCAGCAGAGCTTTTCTTTTTCTTTGCATCTGAAAGGTGAACTTTCTGAGCTTTTTCAGCGCTACAGTGACCCTAAACGTAAAGCAGATCTGATTGCCTTAGGCGGAGAAGCCTATCAGGCGGAAGCAGAACGTCTGGCTGTTTGTTATCAGCCGCATCTGCTCAGTTTGCTGGAGCAGGAAGAAGTCATTATTCAGGAACAGCTGCAGTTTTTTTCACGACATGGTTTAAGTATACGCGGTTTCGCTGCTCCGACGGGAAAACTGCGTTATGATCTGCAGAATCCTGCACGTGAACATCGCAGGACGAGCTATGACAATTATATATCTTCATTAGAGCGGGACAGACAGGTCACCCATGAGCGCTTCCTGGATTTGCATAAAATTCGTCGTGAGCTGGCTGATAAGGCCGGATTCAGGTCTTTTGAAGAATACCAGATCAGACGCTTAGGTGTCAGCGATATGCTGCATGACGCGATACCTACTTATCACAAACTGGTCCGGCAACATTTCCTGCCATTGGCAAATACTATTCGTTTCCAGCAGGCAAAACGTCTGGACCTGAATGTACTGCGACCCTGGGATTATTTTCTTTTATCAGCTTATGGCACACCGGAATTAGATCAGGATGCTTATCCTCTGGCAGACTGCTTTCTTTCCAGCCTGGAAGAAATTATCGAGAAGCAGCTTGATTACTTTGTTAAGATGAACGCAGATGGTGATTTGCAAATTAAGCCGGCTCCTTCCGTCCATGAAAGGGATCTGAGAGAAGAACAACTTTCACCTTCAGATATTGCAGATGAAAGTTACACCTTGCATTTGTTCATGACTGACAGTCAGAAGACCACGCTGATACTGCAGAACATAGCGCAGGAACTTATTGTTGACAGACTATTTAATATGACAGGCAAAGTCATGCTGGATCTGTCCGAAAGCTTGCGTAACCCTCTCTATCTCCCGCGCTTGCCGGCACACTACGAGCGGGATCTGGCCAGTTTTTCTCTGGCGCTTCTGTCATATAACAGCTGGGATAAGTTTTACGGACCAATGGCAGACTATGCCCGTGAATGGAATTTAACTCAATATACTCTGGAACTGCCCATTTTATCAGCTATGGACCAGATGGAGCGGGAACTGGGACGCAGCGAGGAATCCGATATGAGTGTTTTCGCAAGTCATTGGCAGGCTATCATGGCAAACTATTCCGTTGACTATAGTTCCACACAGCTTTTTTCCTTTGCTCCCGTCGAAGATGCCTACCTTTATCTTCCGGAACTGTGGTCAAAGCCACTCTCCTCTGTATACAGAGGCTTATCCCTGATTCAAACTCTGGCCAGCTTTCCTTTCCGCCGCTATAATCACACCCTGGAAGAGAATCTGGTTAGATTCCTGAACCTGGAAAATCGCAAAAACCCGCTGGCAAGAGCTATGATAGCCGGATATCTTTCACCTTTCACCAATGAAACATTCCGTAAAGCCACTTTCTTGTTAGCGGATAAGTTAGGATTGTGAGCTAGTAATGCTGCAGTTAGTTTTAGCCAGTACTAATGAGAACAAGTTAGTGGAATTTCGCCGCATCGCCGAGCCATACCCGGTAAAAATAATTATGGCCGGGGATATCGGTTTCGGGCAGGAGATTGAAGAGACCGGCAGCAGCTTTGCTGAAAATGCTCTGCAGAAGGCCAGAAGGGTGCACGAATTCAGCCGAGAATCTTATGTCATCGCAGATGACTCGGGTCTGTGCGTGGATGCTCTGGACGGTGCTCCGGGCATCTATTCAGCCCGCTTCGGCTCTACACTGGAGAAACTGGCGGCGGCTGACAGAAACGCTTTATTGCTGGAGCTGATGCAGGATGTTCCCGACAGTAAAAGATCAGCTCATTTCCACTGCAGTATCGCTTTAATTTCCCCCCGGTCTGAAGAGAACATATTCGAAGGCCAGCTGTACGGCAAGATTTTGTTTGCAGCGTCCGGCAAGTATGGTTTTGGTTATGACCCCATTTTCATGGCTGATAATTATCCGCTTTCACTGGCCGAAGTTTCAGACATTGAAAAGGACAAGATCAGTCATCGGGGCCTTGCCTTGCGTGCCTGCCTGGATTATCTGACGAAATTGTAAAGGAAGACGACTGATAAGATGCTAAACAAATACTATTTGATACGGTCTGATGTTCTGCCTGAGGTTTTTCATAAGGTAATTAATGTAAAGCAACTGGTGGACAGGGAAGACGGACTATCCATCAATGAAGCGTGTAAACGCGTCAAGATCAGTCGTAGTGCCTATTACAAATACAGAGATTCAGTGCGCCTGGTACAGCTTGAAAATGGCTGCACTGTCAGCATAATTCTGGAATTGGAAAATCTGGATAATATCACTTTTCGTTGTATAAATGCTGTCCGCAGCGCCGGTGGCAGAGTTCAGTCTTTCCAGGTCAGTGATAGCCAGCTGGGTAATAAATATGCTCTGATCATTGCTGAAACGGGCAGTGACGAAGTCTCTCTGGCCGAATTAGAAAGTAAACTTCAACAAGTCCGGGGAGTTAAGAAAGTAACAATACTCCGCTAAGTGATACAAAAGAGCCGAAACCGTGGCAGCAGATACTTTACTGTGTTAGTCTTTTGCATGTACGCAGACAGCGGATCACTGGAAGGGAAAGAAATATTACGTGGGATTACGCTCTCTTTGGGAAGCATTAAAAATTGATAAAGCCCCTAATGTAAGAACTAACAGACTTGCATTTTTGCTGGCCTTTGTTATTGCTGCCATCCTGTATATCACGGAACCGCTGCAAGCTCCTTTTACAGAGTTTTATAATGGTTTGCAGAGTTTCCTGCTGCAAGAGCAGGGCTTTCCTGTTCCCAGTAATGAGCTGATGATAAGTCTGACAAAACAGCTCTTGCTGAACGCGGTTTCTTTATATTTTATCTTGTTCAGTGCCCTAAACTTTCTCGAATACAAAGGAGAAAAAAGTGAAGCAGTGGATATAGTTGCCGGCGGCATGGATCTGAATCTCACTCTGCCAAGAACTTTGCGTGATTACAGTCCTGCTAAAATTGCCTGGAAATATTATCCTTCTATGCTGGTGCTGGCGGTAGCAATGCTTGGTATTCAGATATTTTCAATCTTTTTCTTTAAGATACCTTACTATATTGCAGCTACTATGCTTTCGATGACTATATTTGAACAAATCTATGAAGAACGCGATATCTTTCAGGGAATGGAAGCCAGCGCCTCTCTTACCAAAGGCTTCAAGTTCTATATATTTATCCAGATGTTTATTCTCAATTCGGTGTTTTCACTGGCAGAGACAGTTCTGCTTAATCTTCTGGCATCGTCTTTGTGGGCCGGCAGCCTGATTCGGGCCATTCTCTTTGCCTGGCTGACTTTCGCCGGCGGTCGTTTAGCGGGCATGATCTATAAGGTGACCCGACTTCTGCATATCTCTCTTGGTGCTCTCAATCAGGGAAGATTCTGACCTGACGATTCTATACTTTTCGCTAATTTAGAATCCGGAAGGAATTGACACATGGAATATTCAGAACTCAACACTATAATTGAAGAAAACAAAGAAAAACTGACACTTTTAGAAGACTCCCTTTGTCTGGACAAAGACAAATTGGAGATTGACCGCTTAAGCGCTTTAACTCTGGAAAAAGATTTTTGGGAGGACCCGAAAATGGCTTCGAAAATCCAGGAAAGAATTGCGCATCTGGAACGGAAAAACAAGCGATTTGTCTCGCTGCAAACAGATCTTGAGGATATTGAAGTTCTCTGCGAGCTGGGCAGCGAGCTGGATGATCCTGCGGTCGCTGCAGAAGTGGAAGAGGCTTTACAGGCATATGGCAGGAAATATGAAATAATGCGTCTGGAAACCCTGCTTTCCGGTGAGCATGATTCAGCTAACGCTTTGGTAACTTTGCATGCCGGAGCAGGTGGCACTGAAGCTCAGGACTGGACTGAAATGCTGGAAAGAATGTATATGCGCTGGGCGGAAGACCATGGCTACGCCATTGAACTGCTTGATCTGATCCAGGGTGATGAGGCCGGCATCAAAAGTGTGTCCTTCCGCGTAAAGGGAGTCAATGCATACGGCTATTTACTGTCTGAGTATGGTGTGCATCGTTTAGTACGCATCTCACCCTTTGATTCATCAGGCAGGAGGCACACTTCTTTCGCCTCCTGCGAAGTCCTGCCTGAATTGGACGACACAATCACTATTGATATTCAGCCTGATGACCTGCGTATAGATACCTACAGGTCTTCCGGTGCCGGCGGCCAGCATGTTAACAAAACCAGCTCGGCGGTCAGGATCACACATTTACCCACAGGCATAGTGGTTTCCTGCCAAAATGAGCGTTCCCAGCTGCAAAACCGCGAGACGGCCATGTCTATGTTGAAGTCAAAACTGTATCGGCTGGCGCAGCAGCAGCAGCTGGAACGGATCGAGGATCTGAAAGGTGACGTCGGCTCAATTGCCTGGGGCAATCAGATACGTTCTTATGTTTTTTGCCCTTATACGATGGTTAAGGATCATCGCACTGATGTGGAAACAGGTAATGTAGATGCTGTCATGGACGGAGATATTGACCGTTTCATCAATGCTTATCTGGTCATGCGTGCTCAAACAGGCGACGGCGTTAACGGATGCTAAAAAAGTACTGGGATTAGAGAAGTAATGAGAAGCGCAACTTTAATAGGATTACTGGGCGGTTCATTTGACCCCTTTCACAATGGGCATCTGGCTTTGGCTAAAGCTGCAGTGGGTGCTTTTTCTTTCGATAAGCTTCTGCTCATGCCGGTAGGTCTGCCACCGCATAAAAGCAGACGCTTAAGTTTTTCGACTTTTCGTGTGGAAACTGCCAGACTGGCTACAGAAAACCTGCCCCGGGTTTGGGTCAGTGAACGCGAAATCCTGACCCCGGGACGCAATTATACTGTTGATACGATTGAGAAATTATTGAAGGAATATCCGGGTATTAAGATCAAATTGATCTCCGGCTCGGACTTTCTCTTTACCGCTGAGGAATGGTACCGGTATGAAGAAATTATGTCTCTGGTTTCTTTTGCTATAGCATTGCGCGGTAATGCGGATAAGGAAGCAAGCCAACGGCAGGCAGACTATATGCGCAGAGAATATAAAGCTGAAATTGATTTTTTCCCCATGCAGCCAAGCAATGTGTCAGCTACCCAAATCAGGGAAATGCTCAGTGCAGGTACGTCAGCTGCAGAATATCTACCCGAAAAAGTTGATAACTTGCTAAATACTTATCGCCCATATTCATATACGAAAGTAATAGACAGCATAGATGAAGACAGCTGGCAAAAGCTTAATGCTTATGAACGGCGCCTGTTCTCCTACCTGGGAAGAGAGCGCAGGCTGCATACAGTTTCCACCTGTCTCTTAGCTTTGGAACTGGCAGCAGTACATAATGTGCCGGCACTGGCAGCAGGCACCGCGGCTTTGCTCCATGATCTGGCTAAAGAACTCCCCGACGCTGAGCTGGATGCTTATTCCGGAAAATATCTGGGCAGAGCAGAGGGCAGTCCTGCATTGCGGCATGGTCCTGCGGCAGCGTATCTGGCCAGAGAACAATTTGCAATATCATCTGAAGATGTCCTTAACGCTATTCAGTACCATACGACCGGCAGACCGGGTATGAGCAGTCTGGAAAAGATTATCTTTTTAGCAGATAAAATAGAATACGGACGACCTTTTAAAGATCTTGATCTTATTCGCAGACTTGCTTTTGCTGAAGGCCCTGCCGCGTGCGACAAAGAGCTTTCTCTTGACCGGGCGCTTTGCCTTTGTTACGAAGAAGTTTTTGCAGCTTTGGACCGGTCAGGTCATGAGATTTGCCCTCTGAGCAAAGATGCCTATAATATATTAAAATAGAAACGAGACATAAGTCTCAAATCTAAGAAAAGAGGTAAGTGATTGAATTCTGACTTAAAAGGGAAACTGCCTGATGAGCAGGAACAGACAGCTGTTAAAGATCCGGAAACGCTGCAATTTATTGATAAACTGCTTGTTACTATTCAGCAGGCTCTGGAAGACAAGCAAGCAGACAATGTCGAAACAATCAGAGTGACAGGGCGTACTTCTTTGACGGACTATTTCATTGTAGCTACAGCCCGCAATTCCACACATTGCAAAATTTTATCTGATGCGGTCGAAGCAGCCGTCATGAAAAAACTGAACTATCAGGTCAGGCAGGTTGAAGGCATGGAAAGCAGAAAGTGGATAGTGCTCGACTATGGCGACATTATTGTACATGTTATGCGACAGGAAGATCGTGAATTCTATAATCTGGAAAAACTCTGGCAGAACTCAAAAACTGCCAAATAGGGCGGTATTGACATATAAAGGCAGAAGCGAGGCCACCCGGCCTCGCTTTTTTTATTATATGGTGAAAAGAAAACTGTTAAGTGGAGTCCATATGAATAAGCGCAAGAACCTTGACCGGCAAAAAAGAAAGAGGCAGAACCTTATCCTCGCCTTGATGCTAGCAGTGATCGCTTTAGCACTTCTGGGACGTTTTTTGATCGGCAGAGATCAGGAACTTAATCCGGAAGAGCTTACACCGGTAACAAATAGCAGCGAATCCCTTCCGACCACTGCACCTGTTGCCACCATTTCCATCTTTCCGGTTCATGTTGCCGGAGCAGTAAAGAATCCAGGAGTTTATTATTTTCCGGAAGGAGTCATTGTAAGCGAAGCAATAGCGAGGGCAGGAGGCCCGTCTGAAGATGCAGCTGTGGAAGTACTAAATATGGCTTCGCTTTTAAATCCACATGCAAAGTTGTACGTGCCGACCCTAGCAGAAGCAGAGACCGGTGAAATTGAATTTACCTTTGACAATGCAGGAGACAACAACACCGGAACAGCTGACGGCAAAATTAATCTGAATGTAGCCACAGAAGCTGACCTGCTGACCGTTCCCGGTATCGGGCCGGCAACTGCTGCAGCTATTCTCAGATACCGGGAAGAAAATGGCAAGTTTACCCAGCTTGAGGATCTGATGCAGGTTTCAGGCATTAAAGATAAAAAATTCTCCAGCCTGGAGCCTTATCTGTATGTCCCCTGATAATTTGTCACAGCTGATCACTAATCAGAGATTGGTATTTCTCGGTTTTCCGTAGCGGGAACATTTGACAATGAGCGCCATAATGCGTAAAATCACTAGAGCAACGGGGTGTGGCTCAGGTGGTAGAGCGCTTGGTTCGGGACCAAGAGGCCGGAAGTTCAAGTCTTCTCACTCCGACCATAAGCCCGCAGCTGAGACTGTGGGCTTTTTTTATTAGCTGAGGGAGTTCATATGAGTCGCTGTGACATAATTTTCCAAGACAATATCCGGGATATCCTGCAAAATGGCTGCTCCGATGAGGGACAGAAGATCAGGCCCAGGTGGGAAGATGGTTCACCTGCTCATACAATCAAGCGTTTCGGTATTGTCAACCGCTATGATCTTTCAGAGGAATTTCCGATTATGACTCTGCGCCGGGTTTATTACCGAAGCGCCGTGGAAGAACTGCTGTGGATCTGGCAGAAGAAATCAAATAAGCTAGCAGATCTGAGTACCGGCATCTGGGACCAGTGGATGCTGCCGGATGGCAGCATCGGCAAAGCTTACGGTTATCAGCTGGCACAAAAGCACAAGTATAAAGAGGGTATGTTTGATCAGGTTGATCGCGTTCTGTACGACCTGAAACACAACCCATATTCACGACGAATGATAGTCAGCATGTTTAATCATGCGGACCTGAGTGAGATGGCCCTTTATCCCTGCGCTTACAGCATGACCTTTAATGTCACCGGCAATAAGCTGAATGCGATTTTAAACCAGCGTTCCAATGATATGCTGGTAGCGAATCACTGGAATGTAACCCAATATGCAATCCTGCTGGCCATGATCGCTCAGGTCAGCGATTTGGAAGCCGGTGAGCTGCTGCATGTTATCGCTGACGCCCACATCTATGACCGTCATATTCCCATTGTTAAGGAAGTTATTGAACGCCAGGCTTATGCGGCACCGAAATTGCTGCTTGATCCTTCGGTGAAAAACTTCTATGATTTTACTGTCGACAGTGTCAGTTTTGAGAACTACCGGTATGGGGCAGCAGTTAAAGGTATTCCTGTGGCCATATAGCAGATATTTCGGGAGGTTTATAGATGAATGCAATTGTTGCCTGCGACTCTTCCTGGGGCATTGGCTACTGTGGTCAGCTGCAGAAGCCGCTGTCAGCAGATCTGAAACGTTTTAAAGAACTCACCTGGGGTAAAGTTATTATCTATGGCCGCTTGACCATGAGCACCCATCCGGGCGGAAAGCCTTTGCCCGGACGCCGCAACATCGTCCTGACTTCTGATCCGGATTTTGCCGCTGAGGGTGCGATCGTGGCACATAGTGTCGCGGAGGTTCTGCAATATGTTAAGGAGCTGAAACGTCAGGAAAATCTTGCGGATGACGATTTTTTCGTTACTGGCGGCAGTTCAGTCTATGGTCAATTACTTGACTATACTAATCGCGTATACGTGACACAACATTTCCAAAAATATCCCTCCGACTGTGAATTTCCGGATTTGAATTCGGATCCGAACTTTAAATTAAGTTCTGTCGGCGACTGGCAGGAAGAAGAAGGTTCATATTTTCGCTACCTGACTTATGAGCGAAAAACAATAGCCTGATTATTTATTTGGTAGTTAAGCTATAATTTGACCAGGATTATTTGTTTAAGAGGGAAGGGATCCGCCTATGTCCGAATCAATCCCCGCCATAAAACTTTGCTACCTTAAGGATGCCGGTAAGTATCGGAGACTGAATGAAGGTCTGTTGCTGAAAAGCTTGAGTGAAAGCAGGGCTTTCATCCGGGACAGGCAGTCTCGGGGAATAGACATTTACATCTGGTCATATCAGGGTCAGGAAGGATATTTTTATCTGCAAAACCCCATGGCTCAAGAATCCTGGGCTATCATTTTTCATGAATCCGGGCTTGTATCAGCTCCGCTCATTCGTAAAATTGCTGAAGCTGTGTTCAGGGAATTCCCTGCTTTATATCGCTTAGATTCCTATCCGGCTCCGGACGATAATGCAGATGCTGCCTTTGAAATATGCCTGGGCCAGTTTGATGAGGATCCGGCGATACAGGGGCGCACTTATTTTTCGCCACAGTTTTCGGAGAGACAACTGGCTTTTATTGCCTGGCGTTTTGGCTACATAGCGCTGACAACAAACAGGTCAGGCGATAAAATATCCCGCATTGACTTTGTCCGGCGTGACAGAACAATGGATAAGTTCCTTCGCTCCTATGCTCTCTTTTACGAGCTGATTGATGAGGAAGGTCATATATCAGAAGGCTTGCATGACCCTGCTCTCTTAGACCCTCCTGCCGGCTTACAGGCACATAATTCAGTTTTGTCTGAAGCAGCCGGACAGATTATTGCTTATTTATCAGGTGAGCTGCAGGAGTTCAGTTTCCCCTGGGAAATAGAAGAGGGGACAGCTTTTCAGAAAGGAGTATGGGAGATCACGCGGAGTATTCCCTACGCTCATCTGTTTTCTTATAAGGATATTGCCGGCAAGATGGTAGGGGATGAAAAAAAAGCTATTCAGCTGTCACGTGCTGTGGGGCAAGCTCTGGGAGCCAATCCTCTTCCTTTCTGTATACCCTGCCATCGGGTAATCGGTATGAATCGTGATCTGACAGGTTTTACCGGCGGTGTCGATATAAAGGATTTCCTGCTGAACTTGGAGTTTCTGAACTTTAACTAAATAAAAAACAGAGTCCGGACTTAGTTCCGAACTCTGTTTGGTGACCCACTGGGGATTCGAACCCCAGACCCCCTGATTAAAAGTCAGATGCTCTACCGACTGAGCTAGTGGATCATGGCTGGGATGGCAGGATTTGAACCTGCGACTGCGGGAGTCAAAGTCCCGTGCCTTACCCCCTTGGCTACACCCCAATGCGAGAAAATGGGGTGGAATATGGGATTCGAACCCACGACTTCCAGGGCCACAACCTGGCACTCTAACCAACTGAGCTAATTCCACCGTGTCTTCTCGCAAGCGCAAAAGAATTCTATCAAGCTAATCGCTTAGTGTCAAATCCATTTTGTACTCTTAAACTGATCAGGTTTAGATGTTAAGCTTAAGATAAGACTTTAGCAGTATAGCATTCTTTTTACAATATTGTCTAAACTTAGGCAAGGAAAGCAGAAATAATACAAAAATGTACGCTGATAATCATTTAAGAACCGACGGCAGGCAGGAGGAGAGCTTGAAGCAAATCTTAAGTAAGGCTTCTTTGCGGGGGCAAAGGCTGCTCATCCGCAATCTCAAAACTGAAGATTATGATGCATTTGCCGAGCTGTTTGCAGACGAAGATGTCCTGTATTATTACCTGCCCTCCAGACTGCAGACATATTCCGGAAGCACATTGGCAGAGCTCATGTCTGATTGGAATGACTTAGATACAGCTTTTGTTTTTACGGTTCTGCATGAACAAAAGCCCATAGGTATTATCACCTGTGAGTCTGTCGACTTTGAGATGGAACATGCGGAAGTGGGTATTGCGCTCCTGAGCTCGGCAGAACGCGGCCAGGGCCTGGCGGCTGAAGCTATGACGATCTTCATTGACTTCCTGTTCCGGGATCTGGAGCTTCATCGTCTTAATGCGAGGATAATCAGCGGCAATGAGGACTCCTGTAAACTTTTCAAGCGTCTGCATTTCCGGCACGAAGGCACCCAGCGTGATTATGTGCGCCGCGGGTCCAGGTATCTGGATATGAATATTTTCGGTTTGTTGGCCCGGGATTGGCTGCAGAAAGACTCTAAGTAAGCTAAACGTGGTAGAATAATCGCCGTAGAAGAAATTTTTACTCGGAGGCTTGCAGGCTTCCCGGGATTGAAAGGATACTCACCATAAACATTTATGGCGGAGAACTGGTATAAGCTATGATCCGATCGACCTTGACGGCTCATTTGGCCGAACGTGATCGCAAAGAGCTCACATTACAACTTAATGATCGCGATATTGGCTTATTAGCCACGCACCGGCAGCAGCACTATGTTGCTTCGGGTAATCGCCGTGTTCAATTAATTGCAGGGATACTGACGGACAAAGATGATCCGGCAGCAATCCACGACACTCGTGTGCAATTGCGGCAATGGCAGCTTGCTTTCCGTGATTTGCAAATACAGGGTCTGTCCCGTTTTCTGGAAGCGGGAATTAATGATGGGCTGGAGGCAGATTTTCTCTTCCTGATGACTGCAGAAATTGTTTTTGTCTTCTGCAACAAGGATCTGGGAGTCTACCTGCATCGTGGAGAGCGGATCTACAGGCAACAGCCCACACTTCTTCCTCAGCTAAACTTGTCAGAGTCAATTCGCAAACTGGATTTCTATGCCTTCAGACCGCGTGAGAATGATAATTTTCTTATAATTGATCCTGAATTCATAGATTTGTTCATGGCCGAAGAGCTGGAAGAACTTTTTGGCGACATGCGCCAGTTGAATGTATCGATGGCGGAATTAAGCAGTATTGCCTCTCAGTCAGGCTATTCAAACGATACCACCTGGTTTTCCGTTCATGTTCAAAGAATCGATACCGGACAGATGAGCGGCAGCAAAAATACGTCATTGGGAGGCAGTGAATATGATCATTCCGGCTTTCTGCAATCAATTCGCCGTTCAAAGGTTGTTCCCCTCAGAGACGGAAATGTTCGTATTTTACCAGCTGAGCTGGAGCTGGAAAGACAAGTCAGATATTTTGAAGAGAGTCAGGCTCAAGCTCCGAAGTTTATTTCGAGTTTTGGTAATGAAAAGCCCAGGCTGCAAAACAAGAGGACCGGTGATCAGAGACAATATCCTTCTGCTGCACGGACCCAGGAAGAAAATCCGCCTGAACCGAAAGTGATCGACCGGATTAAAATGTGGAATGCCGGCGGTATCAAGGATGTTTTCAATAGATTATTTTATCGCGCAACGCATCTGTTTGAGCATTCACGCAGCCTGTCACTTCTGACCTTTATTGCTATAGTTCTGCTGCTGCTTCTGCTGCTTGTCTGGGGAATAAAAAGTATAGGTTCCGGTACGGGCAGGGAAGAAGAGACAAAAAGTCCTGACAGCACTGTGGAAGAAAGTTCCACTATTGATCCGGATGCGACTATATTTGAAATTGAAGTTGAGGTAAGAGCTAACAGTTTGCAGGTGATGACTTCCCCCGGTGGCACTGACCTCATTGCTACTTTACAAAGAGGGGATAAGGTCTTTCAAACGAGCCAGGCTGAAGAAAGCTGGGTCAGGGTGCGTTTAGCTGACGGACGGCAAGGTTACGTCCTGGAGCAGCTCTTGTTTCCTGAAGAATGAAAAAACCCCTAAAACTCATGTTTTAAGGGTTACATCGTGGCGAGCATAGCAGGACTCGAACCTGCGACCCACAGCTTAGAAGGCTGTTGCTCTATCCAACTGAGCTATATGCCCATGAAAAAAATGGAGCGGGTGAAGGGAATCGAACCCTCACGATCAGCTTGGAAGGCTGATGTTCTGCCACTAAACTACACCCGCATCTGATACGAACAGTCGCTATTTTACCTGAGCTTTGAATTTTTGTAAAGTACAAGCTGAGAATTATGGCTTGAGTTTTAAATCTGAACATGACAAAATTACTGCGGAGGAAGAATAAGTAATGGCACAACACTATAACAATGAGAGCATTTCCTCGCTTAAGGGTGCTGACAGAGTTCGCCTGCGTCCCAGTGTAATCTTCGGTTCTGACGATTTACGCGGTGCTCAGCAGGCTTTTTTTGAAATACTGTCCAACTCCATCGATGAAGCCAGAGCCGGCTTCGGTGATCTGATATCAATTACCCGTTTTAAAGACTATTCCATTCTGGTAGAAGACCATGGCAGGGGCATACCTCTGGACTATAATCAGAATGAAGAACGCTATAACTGGGAGTTAGTTTACTGCGAGCTATATGCCGGCGGTAAATACAAAACAAATCTGGGTGAAAACTATGAGTACAGTCTCGGACTTAATGGCTTAGGGGCTTGTGCCACTCAGTATGCTTCGCGTTTCTTTGATGTTGAAGTCACCAGAGACGGCTATCTTTACGAGCTCCATTTTGAGAAGGGTGAGAACATCGGCGGTCTTAAAAAGACCGAGACCAGATCCCGGCGAACAGGCACTAAGCAGCACTTTCTACTGGACTATGATGTCTTAACTGATATTAAGATCCCGACGGAGTTTTTTCTGGAAACTCTGAAACAGCAGGCGATTGTTAACAGCGGCACTGTTTTTGAGTTCAAAGATGAGATTAGTGGTGAGGAGCAGAGTTTTTCTTATCCGGACGGCATACTGGCCTATGTCAGAGAGCTTAATCAGGAGAAGGGCCGCATGAGTGATGCTTTTTCCTTTCAGGGTGAAGGCAGGGGCAGAGACCGCTCTGACAGAGAAGAATATCGGGCTAACGCTACAATAGCTTTCGCTTTTAACAATGAAAATCATCTTCTGTCCTATTACCACAACTCCTCTCCGCTTGAATACGGAGGTTCTCCTGACCGGGCGGTCCGTTCAGCTTTTGTCTCAGTTTTCGATGACTGGCTCAAGCAGGAGAATAAGTACAGAAGCAATGAGAGCAAGATCAGCTTCAGTGATATTGAAGACAGTCTGATTATCGTAACGAGTTCTTTCTCTACAGTTACCAGCTATGAGAACCAAACCAAGCGCTCGATTAATAACCAATATATCCAGCGTTTTATGACTGATTTGATCCGCAATAAGCTCGATATATGGTTTATTGAACACAGGGAAGCGGGTTTGCGGGTGCTGGATCAGGTCATGATTAATAAACGCAGCCGTGAGCGAGCCGAAAAGATGCGCATCAGTGTTAAGAAGGACCTGATGACATCGATGGACTTCACCAATAAACCGCGTTTATTTGTTGATTGCCGTTCTCAGGATATCAATGAACGGGAGCTTTATATTGTTGAGGGCAATTCAGCTTTGGGTTCAGTAAAAATGGCACGGAATGCGGATTTTCAGGCAATAATTCCTGTCAGGGGAAAAATCCTCAATTGCCTGAAGGCAGACCTGCGCTCAATTTTGAACAACGATATAATCATGGACTTAATCAAAGTTTTGGGCTGTGGTGTAGATCTGGGCAATAAACAAGTAAAAAATGTGGCCCAATTCGACATAAAACGTCTGCGCTGGAACAAAGTCATCATCTGCACAGATGCTGATGTAGATGGTTTTCAGATACGCACCCTCATTCTGGCCATGTTTTTCAGATTAACGCCGCTACTGTTAACGGAACATAAGGTATTCATTGCAGAGTCGCCTCTCTTTGAAATAACTCACACAAAGGGCAGTTTGGAAACAACACACTTTGCCTATACCGAGCGGGATAAGGAGGAAATCATAGCCCGGCTGGATGGCGGCAAGGTGCACCTGCAACGCTCTAAGGGTCTGGGAGAAAACGAGCCCGAGATGATGTGGCAGACAACTATGAATCCGGTAAGCCGCCGCCTGATCGAAGTAGTGCCGGAAGATAAGGCAACGGCTGAAAAAACTTTTGAACTCCTTTTGGGTAAAGATGTAGCCGACCGGCGGGAATACATTGAAGATCACGGCCATAAATATATTGATATGCTGGATGTCGTGTAGGAGCAGCAAATGACGCAAGATGAAAAGATAATGGACCAGGCAGCTGGGAAAACAGCAGTAATTCCTGTGTCTGTCTCAGACACACTTTATAATAATTACATGCCATACGCCATGAGCGTAATAGTTTCCAGAGCTATTCCCGAGATTGACGGTTTCAAACCATCGCATAGAAAATTACTTTATACCATGTACAAAATGGGGCTTATTTCCGGTCCGCGCGCAAAATCTGCCGACATAGTAGGTCAGACCATGCAGCTGAATCCACACGGTGATCAGGCGATTTATGAAACCATGGTAAGGCTGACGCGCGGCAACGGTACTCTGCTGCATCCCTGGATTGATTCCAAAGGAAACTTCGGCAGCGTGACCTCACGAGACATGCAGTATGCGGCTTCCCGCTATACTGAAGCACGTCTTGACGCTTCCTGTGAAACCATTTTTGACGGACTGGACAAAAACGCTGTCGACATGATCGACAATTACTCGGGGACAACAAAGGAGCCACGCCTTCTGCCGGCGAAATTTCCGACTATTCTGGTCAATAATAATCAGGGAATAGCTGTAGGTATGGCCAGCAATATCTGCTCCTTCAATCTGAGCGAAGTCTGCAATGCTACTATTGCTTTGTTAAAGGACCCTGAAGCTGACCTGCTTGAGTACATGCCCGCGCCTGATTTTTCTACGGCAGGTGAATTGATTTATGACCGGAAAGACATGCGCGAAATCTACGAGACCGGCCGCGGCTCTTTTAAGCTAAGGGCTACAGCTGAGATTAACCGCAAGGATGCCACTATAGAAATCAGGGAGATCCCTTATACAACAACGATTGAAACAATAATTGATGATATCTCAGATCAAATAAAAAAGAACAGGCTGCAAGATATTACCAATGTTCGTGATGAAACAGATCTCAATGGTCTTTGTATCAGCATTGAATATAAGCGCACTGCTGATCCTGATATTCTTTTGCATCGGCTCTTTGAAAGCACTTCGCTGGAGAGTTATTTTTCATGTAATTTTAATATTTTAATTAATGACAGACCCCGGGTAATGGGAGTCCGTGAAATACTTAATGAGTGGATACAATGGCGCATGACCTGCATCAGGCGTGAAACGAGTTTTTCTCTGGGCAGGAAACGTGAGCGTTTGCACATTCTGCGCGGATACGAAGCTATTCTTCTGGATATTGATCTGGCTATTCAGGTAATCCGCACTACTGAAAAAGAACGCGATGTCATCCCGCGCCTGATGAAGGCATTTACGATTGACAAAGAACAGGCAGAAGCGGTTGCTGAAATTAAACTGCGTAATCTCAACCGCGAATATATCATTCGCCGTCTTGACGATATAAAAGATTTGCTGAAAGAAATTGAGGATCTGGAAAAGCTGGTGAAGAGCGACAAGCGCCAAAGGAAGCTGATCTCTGCTCAGCTGACCGAAGTTTCCGGAAAATATGGCCGTGAACGGCGTACCCGGCTGGTTGATCCTGACGATATTGACATTCCGGAAGTAACGGAATTGATTCCGGACTACAATATCCGCATTTTTCTGACGGAAGAAGGATATTTTAAGAAGCTGGCTCTGACTTCATTGCGTGGCAATTTTGAGCTTAAACTTAAAGAGAACGACCGCATTATCATTGAAGAGGATGCCAGCAATCAATCAGAACTGATTTTTCTGACTGATAAGGCTAATGCATACAAAATGATGGCCTGGGAAATTGAAGATTCGCGTCCGTCCTTACTGGGGGAATATACTCCTAACCTGCTGGAACTGGAAGCAGGGGAGCGGGTGATCTGCGTTCATGCCGCCACTGAACCATTTACAGGTGAATTTGTGGCTATTTTTGCCAACGGCAAAGGTGTGCGCTTTGATGCCGGTCACTACGAAACAAAGCAGAACCGCAGAAAGCTGATTAACGCTTTCAGTGACTCAGCAGAAATCAGGTTAATACGCTTCCGGGCCGATGATGAGGATCCCAGCTTTGCCCTGCAGACAGAGAAAGGTAAGATGTTGATTTTTGACAGCTCACAACTGACTCAGAAGAAAACCAGATCCGCTCAGGGGACTGCTGTAATTCGTGGTGCCAAAAAGGATCCTGTTGTGAAAGTCGTGCCGCTTGAACAAATCAGGGAGGAAATTGAAGATGAAGCATACTATCGGGTTCAGATGCTTCCGGGCTCAGGTCGCTATATCAAGGAGAAGACGCTGGCAGGGCGACAGCTTAGTCTGCTTGACTGAATATGAATAAAGTAAAGTTTCCCGGCAGTTTCAGCAGGCAAAACAAACTGAGAACTATCGCTGTTTGGAGCGTGATAGTTCTTATTCTTGCTCTGCTGCTTTTCTTTGTGCTTAAAAACTCGCTGGAAACAAATGACTTACAGGCGGCTTATGAAAAAGCTCTGAAGCAGGCAGATTTCGGGGAGATCATTGCCCTGCATGGGCAGGCACAGAAAATTATTGCAGATACGACAGTTTCGGAAGCTAAATCTGCAGACTTGGCTGATGCCATCCTGGTCAGAAGCAAGATAGAAAGTCAACTGTCAACTTTTGCACAAACAACAATTGAATCGGTGATGCTGGGAAATTCGCTTACCGAAGAGGAGGCAGATAAACTTTCCCTCAGCATGTCCATTGTAGGGGACAGCAGTCTGGATATGCTGGAAGACGCACTAAAGGATTATGTCCTGGACAGTATCAGCGAAGCTGAGTATATACACTTTCTGGAAACACTATATGTTGTGCCGGAAATCAGAAGATTCCTGAGCGATCAGGTCAGCGACTTTGCTTTGCTCCATGACTTTAAAACTGAACTTGAGCCTGCCTATCAGCTTCTTTTGCAAGGAGAGTACAGTGCTGCAGCAGACGCCTTGGAGAATTTGAGCACTCCGGAATACACCCGTATACGTTCCTTAGAACACATTCTCCAGGAGCTCAGAACGGAAGCACTGGAGAAACTCTATCTTGTGCGCATGCCGGAAATCCAGCGGCTGATCAGGCAGGGGCGTCTCTATGATGCCAGCTTGCTGATTAACGATATCGACTTATATTTTACGGACAGGGAAGACTTAACTGAGGCGAAAAAACTTACAGATCAACTGGTGCCGACCAATTTAATCTATTGGAGTGATCCCATTGAAGCCATCTCTGTCAAGCCTGTCATCGCTGACCCTGACCGAGCTTTTGATAATGACGATTTCGCTGAAAGAGCAAACGAAGATTTGCTCACTGCTGCTGAGTTCCGCCATCTGCTGGCAGCACTGTATGAGAATGATTATGTACTCATTAACGGCAACGAACTGGTTGATGAGGACGGTGTTTTCCAGCGGCTGCTGATTCCGGCCGGCAAGAAGCCTCTGCTTTTGTTTCTGGATGATTTTTACTTTACCCCTCAAAGGGTTGAAAGCGGCATCTGTTCACGCCTGGATCTGGATGAGAACTCGAATGTTCTCGGCGTAATTCAGGACCGTCAGGGAGTTGAGCAGCTGACCAGCCAGGCAACAGCCATAGATATATTGGAAAGCTTTTTGCTGGAGCACCCGGATTTCACTTTCAACGGTGCAAAAGCAGTAATTGTTCTGTCAGGTGTTGATGGAATTTTGGGCTATCCCCTGAATGCAGAGCAACTGGACCGCATGAGAGGTCAGGCACAGAGTATCGGCTTAAGTTTTTATTTGGATGCAGTAGAAGATACGGAGGCAAACCGGGAAAAACTTAGAGAAATTTTTACAATTCTTCAGGATAAACAATGGGTCTTTGCTTCTCAATCATATAACAGGATCTCAGTTCCTGACGAAACGCTCAGTTCTCTCAGCTGGGACACGGAACGTATGCAGGAGGAGATAGCAGAATTTACTGGAACTTTCAAGATATATGCCTTTCCCTTTGGCAATCATGTTGAAGCTAATCAGCTCCTGGCAGCTTATCTGGCAAAGGCAGGCTTTGTTCTGCAGTCAGGCAGTGGTACACCCTATGCCTACACGATACAGCAGCAGGGCTACGTGTATATTGACAGGCAGCAGATAACGGCAGACAAGCTGCGTGACCCGCAGGCTAACTCTCTCAATAATTTTGTCGGCGGCAGGCAGATCATTACCGATGCCAGACGTCCCTAGTCAGGATCGATCAGTGCCGGGAAAAAACTCATTGTAAAGCCCGTGCATGGCGCGGATCATTTCGTATCTTGACATCATGAAAATACAGCTGATCTCGTGATAGTCAGACATGATGACCTCAATGCTGATACTTTCTCTGGCTATAGCTTCTGAAGCTCTGGCGATGACACCGACCGTGTCCCGCATTCCTTCTCCAACTATCATGACGATGGCAAGATTGCGGGTTACTTCGATATCATCCATACCTAATTCAACCTGCAAACGGTCGCGCAGAACCATTTCATCTTCCAGTGAAAATTCTGTACCACGCACAATTATGCTAAGTGAATCAATTCCTGAGGGTACATGTTCGATATTAATATCGAGTTCATTGAAAATGGTCAGGATTTTCAAAAGAATACCGCGTTCCTGATTAAGTAAGACGCGACGAATATTTATTGTGCAAAAATCGTCGTTGCCCGCTATACCGGTAACGACATTGTCCAGGTGTGTCCGCTCCGCCAAAACCATGGTACCTTCTGCGGAAGGATTATCCGTATTGGCTATGCGGATCGGGATTCTGTGAGTAAACAGCGGTTCCAATGCTTCCGGATGAATGATAGAGAAGCCGATATAAGCTAATTCACGCATCTCGCTATAACTTAATTCCTTGATCGGTTCAGGATCATTGATGTAGTCAGGATTAGCCACGTAGACATGGTCCATATCGGTCCAGTTCTCATAGAGATCGGCTGCAGTTGCTGCAGCGACGACAGCTCCGCTAATATCAGAGCCGCCCCGAGAAAAGGTAATGGTGTTTCCTTCCTCAGTCCGGCCATAAAAACCGGGGAAGATCAACCGTTCTTCTTCAGAAGCAAGAGTGCTGAGATTATCATATGATTCCGGCAGGATCTGGGTAACACCGGCATAGTAGGACAAAACCAGCCCGGCATCCCGCGGATCGACCAGTTTTGCTTTAACACCGATCGAGTTCAGATATTCGGTAACGATGCGGCCGGAGATAGCTTCTCCCAAGGCAACAATGCCATCCCGGTAAATTTTGTGGTGTACGGTTGTTTCCTCACTGCAGCGGGCGATATCAGCAAGTAACTGGTCGGCGATGCTGGGATGAAGATCCAGTTCAGAGACCAGGGAAAATACGCGGTCACTGATGGCCAGCCATTCCATATTGCCGTCAAGGCCTGCCCAGCGCACATTAGCCAGATCAATCAGAAGATCAGTCATTTTTTTATCGCCGGCCACTTCTGAACGTTTGCCCGGAGCGGATACTATCATTATCCTGCGTTCGGGATTGTCCAAAAAGATGGCGCAGGCTTTCTTTATTTGCGTGGCATTGGCCAGTGATGAGCCGCCAAATTTACAAACTATCAATCGCAACCTCCTCGAGGGACCTGAAAATTTCTTTGCCGCCAATCCAGATCAGAAGTGTTTCCAAGGGTCGCTTTAATCTAACGTAGAATACTTCCTTCTTACTGATTGGTTTGCAGAGAATCACAGGAATACCGGCACGCCTGGCCGCCAAAACATCTGTGATTAGTTGATCCCCGATCATTATTATTTCATCAGCCCTAATACTGTTACGCTGCCTGAAGTTATTTATCGCATGCGGGGCAGGTTTTTTTGCATCACTAATGCCTTCTATATCCAGCGATCCGGTGAAGCTCTGCATCCTCTCCGCTTTAGCATTAGAACAGACAACAGGGGTCAGGCCGATACTGGCCAGGCTGTCTCTGATTTCTAATGCAGATCTATCTGCAGAGTGGGTCCCGTGAGGAACCAGGGTGTTGTCAATATCTAATAAAATAACACGGAAACCTTGACCTTTTAAAGCTTCAAAGTCAACATCCTGTACTGAATTTACAATTTTATCAGGGAAAAAGTATTTTCTGACTTTCTTCCTTAAGCAATTTATCATTATTTTCCTCCGGATCATTGTAGCAGCTGTACTCATCACTTGCTTGCGACAGCCTTACTAATGCTCTAGAATAAGTCTACTCAGTTGATATTTTATCAACTCTAAGCATAATAACAGTAATATTTGATTTGGAGGAAATATGATTAGTGCCGGAGATTTTAGAAATGGCGTAACTTTTGAAATGGATGGTCATGCTTTTCAGGTTGTTGAATTCCAGCATGTAAAACCGGGCAAGGGTTCGGCCTTCGTTCGCGTGAAATATAGAAACTTGAAGAGCGGCAGTGTTGTCGAGCGCACATTTAATCCGTCAGAAAAGTTTGAACAGGTTCGTCTTGAACGGGCGGACATGTCTTATATTTATAAAGATGGCGAACTTTATTATTTTATGAATACTGAATCCTATGAGCAAATCCCGATTCATCAGGATCTGCTGGGAGATGTACTTAGATTCTTAAAAGAAGGCATGGTTGCTCACATTGTTACTTATAAAGGTGAAATCCTGCAGGTTGAGCTGCCCATATCGGTGGAGCTGGAGGTGACACAGAGCGAACCTGCGGTGCGCGGAGATACAGCACAAAGTGCTATGAAGACTGTTGTAATCGAGACCGGCGCCGAGATCAAGGTCCCCATGTTTGTCGAAACCGGAGATATCATCCGTATTGATACTCGCAGCGGGGAGTATTTGGAACGGGCCTAGCATGTCTGAAGAAAGAAGACATGTCTCAATCAAGGGTGAACAAACCATGTCACGTGGTTTTATTGCCCAGTACGCTGCAGAAGCGGCTTTGGCGACTGAAGGTGTAGTATCGCTTGATAAAAGTGTTGTTGCCAATATCAAGGAAGTAATCGGCCTGGAACACGAAGGCATGGGCGTTCGTGTTTCTTTTCGCAAAGAAGATGCTGACGATGTAGTTATTACAGTTTATCCGATTATTGATTTTGGCCATGTATTGCCCGAGGTAGCCTGGAACATACAGGAAAGGGTCAAGCGTGACGTTGAATCCTACACCGGTCTAAACGTAGATGCTGTGAATGTGCATGTTGTAGATATCATTTGTGAAGATTCTGAACTCTCGGCCAGTGGGCAAGCTGCTGAGACGTTGACCTCTGAATGAACGGGTTGACAGGAGGACTATTATGAATAGCTGGGTTCGTTTTTTGCTTACACTATTCTCTTTATTAATGGCGGTTGTGTTTCTGCTGACCATTATAGTGATAGTCAGTAATGTCGCTTTGACAACAATGCTGACTATGCTGATAGATATTGCGCAGAAACAGCCGATGCGAACCATTGTTATGGTTTTATCCTTGTTTGGGCTAGTATTATCAATTGTCACAATGGTTATAACCATCTTGTCCGGCAGACTGCGTAAAGCCAGAATCCAGATAAACTCGATCGGCTCAATAGATATCGGTGTGGATGCTATTGAAAGCATTGCTCTTAATGCAGCAAAAGCTTCTCAATCCGGAGTTAAGTCGGCCAAAGCCCATGTTGCACCATTTAAGGGAGACGCAATTTCGGTAAGCCTGATAGTTATGGCTTACTCTGATGTGGAAATCCCGGCCATGATGACTCGCGTGCAGGAGCGAGTTAAGAAAGATATCGAGCGTTATACCGGAATTGAGGTTGGTGACGTCAAGGTGCGAGTCAACCGAGTAGAAGCAATCGCAGCCCGCGTAGAGCGTTAACAGGAGCAGCAGTTATGCCATCACCCAGCATATTTCAACGCATCTGGCAAAGTTTTAAACGAGGCGGTCCCGGACTGGTGGGCGCTGTCGCAGCTTTTGTCATTGCCTTGATTTGGGTTCGTTTCGGATTATTTCGTTTATTATTTATATTACTACTGACAGCTGCAGGCTACTATATCGGGGTACGTTATTTCAGTGACAGAGAAACTGTCAGGCGCTGGCTGGACAAAATATTTCCTCCGGGCAAGTTTCGCTGAAAAGGAGTTTAGGTGAGTAGACATACAGCAAGGGAAAGAGCTCTGCAATTTCTCTTCGAATGCGAGATGCATTGCGAAGATATTAGTGTGCAAAGAGAACAATTTTTACTTTTACAGGAAAAAATTGCGGATGATAATCTTGAATTTTTTGACCAACTGATCTATGGAGTGCTCGCGGAGAAGGAGAAGCTGGATGCTCTGTATGCGCCCTATTTGCGCAAATGGACTCCGGATCGCCTGCCTATTGTTGACCGCTGTATTTTTCGTCTGGCACTTTTTGAAATAGTTCACGGCACGGTTCCGGCTTCAGTCGCTATCTCCGAGGCCATCCAGCTGTCAAACACTTTTGCAGAAGAAGATGCTTACCAATATATCAATGGTGTTCTAGGTGCTGTGGTGCGCGATAAAGAACTTGGAAAATAGGGGGGCATTTCGTGAATAAAACATCTGCTGCGGCCGATGTAATGACAGTAGGCGAATTTAACCGGCGTATTAATCGTTTATTTGAACAGGATCCGGAAATGCAAAGGGTTCGTGTTCAAGGTGAAATTTCTGATTTTAAAAGTTATCCGTCCGGACATTCGTATTTCACTCTAAAAGATGATGAGGCTGCGGTTTCCTGCGCACTTTTCCGGGGATCAGCGGGACGCCTAAGTTTTACTCCGAAATCCGGTATGAAGGTAATAGTTGTCGGCAAACCGAATGTCTATGACAAGACCGGACGTTTTCAGCTCATTGTTACGAATCTGGAACAGGCAGGGCTGGGTGATTTATACCTTGCCTTCCAGGAGTTAAAGAAGAAACTGTCAGACGAAGGGCTGTTCGCTCAGGACCGCAAGTTGACGCTGCCTTATATACCAAAGCGGATCATAGCTGTCACTTCTGAAAAAGGTGCAGTTATCAGAGATATCATTCATGTTCTGCAGCGGAGATATCCCGGTTTTTCCCTCCTTCTGATCCCGGTTCCGGTGCAGGGAAAAGGCGCAGAACTTGAAATCGCTGCTGCCATTAAACGGGCAAATACGGAGAAGCTGGGTGATTTGATCATTGTCGGCCGGGGCGGGGGGTCTTTAGAAGATTTACAGCCTTTTAATGAAGAAATAGTTGCCCGGGCTGTTGCCGGGTCGCTGATACCTGTCATCTCAGCTGTCGGCCACGAGACCGACTATACAATTGTTGACTTTGTCTCCGATCTCAGAGCACCCACGCCATCAGCCGCTGCTGAAGTGGCTGTTCCTGATAAAAAACGGCTGCTGGAACGACAGGAACAACTTTCGGCAGCTCTGGAACTATCTATCCTGAGAAGACTGGAGAGTGAAAAAAACAGACTGCGGCAGTTGCGGGAGAGACCGGTGCTGATACAAGCGACAGAATTTGTTGCACCACAAAGCAGACAACTTACCTATTTAAAACAGCAACTATTGTCCGAAATCAAACGTCTGCCTCGCGAAGCGAAAAACACGCTGCTTCCACTGCAGCATCGTTTGACCAGGCCAGTAGAACAAAGACTGGCCCGCGAAAAGAATAAAGCTGAATTGATAAAATCCAGACTGGAAAATATTATCAGGGTGCGCGTTGCGGCTAAGCGCTCAGCTTGCGAGCGCCTGATAGCCAGTCTGGATGCCCTGTCTCCTTTGGCAATTCTTGCGCGCGGCTATAATCTGACATATTCAGAAAACAATCGTCTGGTCAGCTCTGTTGCGGAAGTAAAAAGCGGAGATAAAATATCAGTTCTGTTGCAGGATGGCAGCTTGCTCTGTGACGTGAACAAAGTAGAGTATGGAATAAAAGATAGATAAATCTGCACAGCAGACTTACCGCAGATAATACCCTGGGAGTATAAAATGCAAGAAGAACAATTTGATTTTGATGATTGGATGAAAGATGTGTCCGGGACAAGTGGCAGCGATAATCAAAACAGCAGCGCTGTGCAAGACGAGAGAAGCTACGAGGAAAAAGTCACCCGCTTGGAAGAAATTGTTTCCCTTTTAGAAAGAGGAGAAGTTTCTTTAGAAAAGTCAATGGAACTTTTTCAGGAGGGTGTCGTCCTTTCTAATCTCTGTGCCAAGCAATTAAGCCATGTTGAAAGCACCATTGAGAAGCTGATGGAAAACGGTAACCATGTTGATTTTTCAGCAGCTGAGGATAATGAACTTAGCTAGTTTATGGAGTTCAGATGAAAACGTGTTTTGATCAGAAAGTGTTTGAAAATGAACTGAGGCTGCTTTTCGAAAAAACTCAGTCTGACATTAAGGACCGCGTCTATGAGGCAGCAGCCTATTCACTTTTCTCCGGCGGTAAACGCTTGCGCCCGCGTTTGCTGCAAATGGCTTATCAGCTCTTTGCAGATACCGGCGCAGACAGATGCCTGCCCTTTCAGTGCGCTATTGAAATGATTCATAGTTATTCTCTGATTCATGATGACCTGCCGGCAATGGACAATGATGAATTACGGCGCGGCAAGCCCTGCTGCCACATTGCATTTGGTGAGGCCACGGCCATACTTGCCGGAGATCTGCTGCTTAATGCTGCCTATGAAATTATGGCGGAAAGCTGTCTGACGGATACAGACCGGCGATCTCTGGCAGCCATGAATGTCATCGCCGGTGCTTGTGGGGGCAGGGGAATGATTCTGGGTCAGTCGCGTGATCTAGCTTTCGAAAAAAGAGACGCGGTAACAGCTGCAGAAATTGAAGATATGCAGAATCTTAAAACTTCAGCTTTAATCAGAGCTGCTCTGCTTGCCGGCGGCATCCTGGGAGCTTGCAATACGGAAGAAGAGGATTTACTCTATGACTTCGGCAGTAAATTAGGTTTGGCCTTTCAGATCCGGGACGATTTGCTGGATACTATTGCTAATGCTGAAGATCTGGGAAAATCCACAGGCAAGGACGAACGGGACAACAAAAAAACTTATGTAACAGTCCTGGGAATTGATCGGGCAGCCCAACGCCTGGCCGAGCTAGGCAAAGATGCTAAAATAATTCTCATGAAGCTGGAAGAGTTAGCTGGAGCAGACACATCCGAACTCAGACTGCTGACTGATCAACTTGAGACAAGGCGGATGTAATGAATTCAGAATACCCCTTACTTGATTCCTTAATTTTACCGGAGGATGTAGCAAATCTTTCTTACGAAAAAAAAGATTTGCTGGCAGAGGAACTGCGCTCTTTAATTATACAAGTTACCTCCGCCAATGGCGGACATCTTGCCTCAAACCTGGGAGTTATTGAGCTGGTCATTGCCTTACTATCGCTGATTAACCCTAAAGACGACAAAGTTGTTTTTGATGTTGGACACCAGTCCTACGCCTGGAAAATACTTACTGACCGCTATGAGCAATTTAATACGCTTCGTCAGAAGGACGGGATTTCCGGTTTTCCAAAAATGGAAGAGAGCCCTTATGATGCTTTCGGCACCGGACACAGCAGCACTTCTATATCTGCGGCTGTAGGATACTCACGTGCCATGCGAACCCTGGGTAAAAAGGGAAAAGCGATAGCATTAATTGGAGATGGTGCTCTTTCAGGCGGTATGGCTTATGAAGCAATGAATGATGCTGCCCAGTCCAATGAACCTATTCTTGTTATTTTAAATGATAATCAGATGTCGATCGATGAGTGCGTAGGAGGGATGGCAAAGTCTCTGGAGCAATTGCGCGTCAGACCATCTTACCTGAGTTTCAAATCGCGCTGGGAAGAACGACTTAACAAGTTAAAGTTTATCGGACCGCCTTTACTTAAAATTTTGTCAAAGCTTAAATATAAAACTCGTTCCTGGCATAAAGAAAGAAGCATTCCCTTTGAATTAATCGGTTTTCGCTATTATGGCCCGATTGACGGACATAATATTGAAGGCCTGGAAAGACATATCAAGGCTGCTCTGTCAGTGCGAGGACCCGCTATTCTTCATGTAATAACTAAAAAGGGTCTGGGCTATGCAATGGCGGAAACTGAGCCAACCCGATATCACGGAGTATCGCCTTTTCCTATGCAGTATGGTCTTTCAGCCAAAGATCCTGATGATCAGAAAACATTTTCTGATGTGTTTGGCAATGCCATGCTGGCTTTAGCTGCAAACGATGAAAAGCTTGTTGCCATAACAGCTGCCATGGCTCAGGGTACAGGATTGTGCTCTTTCAAGAAGCAATACGCTGATCGTTTTTATGATGTCGGTATTGCTGAACAGCACGCTCTGACTCTTGCTGCCGGACTTGCTGCAGGCGGAGCTAAACCTGTTGTCGCCATGTATAGCACTTTTCTACAGCGCGGAATGGATCAGTTGATTCATGATATCTGCCTGCAGAATCTGCCCGTTATCATTGCAGTAGACCGGGCCGGCCTGGTGGGTTCTGATGGCCCCACGCATCAAGGTTTGTACGATTTGAGTATGACACTGAATCTTCCTAATCTTGCTATCATGGCACCTGCTACGGCGATTGATCTCGAACGCTGTCTCTTACACGCACATGAATATAATGGACCGGTAATGATACGCTATCCTCGGGACCTGGCCTCGACGGTCGATTTGATTTCGATTGATCAAAATATGATTGAAGCTAAATCTTTTGAAGATTTACAAAAGATAAGGCATGTGCGTCCCGGTTCCGATCTGACTGTTCTGGCTGTCGGCCCTATGATATTACAAGTACTTTTAGCTATAGACAGTTTTATCGGAACAGACTATTCCATTGATTTATATTCAGTATTATCTATAAAGCCATTAGAAACCGATGTTGTGTTAAAATCTACAAAGAAGACCGGAAAATTACTCATTATTGAGGATGGTTGTCTAAACAACGGCTTCGGTCAGAATCTGGCTGCAGAAATAAGCGAACTGCAGCCTGGAATAGTTATTAAGGCTATCGGAGTAAAGGATGTACTCCGCGGACAGGCGACACGTGCGGAATTATTTCAGGCTGAAGGACTTGATCCGGAAGGTCTGGCTCAAAGTATCATGAAGATAATAGGCAGATGACAGCTTGTTTTGCCGGTGAGACCGGAAGCTATATGAGGACTTGGGAAAGACATGAGGAAGACTGAATTGCGTATCGGACTGTATCCAAATTCATCGCGCGATGTTAATTTATCCGTTACGCGCCGGCTAATATCTCTTATCGCCTCTTATGGAGCAACAGCTGTTTTAGAGGATGATATAGCTCCGGAAATACCTAAGACTCAGGGTCTTGAGCGTTCTTCCTATAATACCTGCGACCTGATCATCTGTCTGGGTGGAGATGGAACCTTCATCTCGGCAGTTCACCATGAGAGTGCCTGCAATTTGCCCATAAGCGGGGTCAATCTGGGGCAGGTCGGTTTTTTGCCCGAAATTGACGCAGATAAACTGGAAGAAGCTGTTCAGCGGCTGGTCAACAGGCAATACAGTATTGAAAAACGTGTCATGCTTGACGTCAGTTGTTATGATGCTGAAGGTAAACGTTTTGCCCACGACCACGCGATCAATGATGTCGTTCTTGCCCGGGGCGCATGTCCGCGCATAGTAACTATAGATCTGGAAATTGAGAATGTGCCGGTTGAGAGTATACCGGGAGACGGCATAATTATTTCCACGCCTACGGGATCAACGGCCTACTCCATGTCTGCCGGAGGGCCGATTATACATCCAACCATGAATCTAATACTGATTACGCCCATATGTCCGCATACACTTCACAACCGTACTTATATTGCTGATGCTGATACTACTGTTTCATTAAGACTTCAGCAATATCCGACCTGTGCGACATTATCTGTGGACGGGCGTTCACATTATGACATCTATCATAATGACCGAGTTGAAGTTGCCTGCTCCACGCATGCATTTCAGTTTATTCGGATCTGGGAAGACAAGTTTTTCCAAATATTGCCGGAAAAGATACAAAAAAGGGGGTTAGTTAATGAAACCATCTAAAACACAGCGTCAGTCAAGAATTCTGAAAATCGTCCGGGAGCAGAGCATTGAGACTCAGTCAGGTTTAGTTGAAGCTTTATCAGCAACTGGTATGACTTTCACTCAGGCTACTGTTTCACGCGACATTAAAGAACTGGGTATTGTTAAGGTAGCAACCGGTGATGGCAAGTCAAAATATGTTGCCATGAAACACAGCGGGGAGGTGGCGGCGGGACGCCTGATGAATGTCTTTAGCGAAGCTGTTATTTCGATCAATACGGCAGGTGCTTTTGTTATCCTGAAGACATTACCAGGTACTGCGCAGGCAGCGGCCTCTGCTCTTGATTCAATGCATATTGATGATATTCTTGGTACCCTGGCTGGTGATGACACAATATTCATCGCCACTGACAGTGCTGATATTGCTGACTTACTGCGCTTAAAGTTAGTTGGTTTATCGACAGGCGACCCCCAGCCTGACCGTGAGTACAGCTGATATTGATGCTGCTCTTACGTGTTGAAATTCATGATTTTGCCTTAGTAGAAGAGCTTGTGCTGGAACCTGCTGACGGTTTTACTGTGCTTACAGGTGAGACAGGAGCAGGAAAGTCCATTCTTATTGATGCATTTGAATTCTTGTCCGGCACACGCAGTGACCGCAACATGGTACGAACTGCTTGCGATGAGGCCAGAGTAGAGGCTTTGTTCCAGTCTGAAGACAACGAAGAGCTTTTGATTTTCAGAAGTCTTAATGCCTCCGGTCGCAGCTACGCAAAAATCAATGGCGAACTTGTTACTATACGCAGTTTGCGGGATAAAATGAAGGATGTTCTGGCTATACACGGTCAAAACGACCAGCAGGCGATCTTTGATGACTCACTGCATCGTGAACTTGTAGATGCTTATGCAGGGGCTGAAGCTGAGTTGCTGCTGGCTGATTATCATGCTTTGCTGCAGGATTTACTGGCCATCGACGAGGACATCTCACGTTTAGGCGAATCTCCTGAACAACGTGCAGCCAGGCAGGATTTCCTTTCATACCAGATTGAGGAAATTGAAGCAGCTGACCTGCGGCCTTCCGAAGAAGAAGAATTGCTGAAACGTGCCAAGACACTGCAGGCTTTGCATTCTTTGGCGGAACAGCTCAATATCAGCCTGAAAGCACTGTCGGCAGAAAGCGATCCCGGTGCTCTCAACTTAATCAGACATGCCAGGAAAGCTTTACAGGAGGCAGCCCGCTACAGCAGCAAGTGTAAGCAATTGGCTGAAAACCTGGAAAGCATTGAAAGCGAGATCGATGAGCTTGTCTACGAACTGAACCGCACCAGTGATAAAGTATCCTATGATCCGGAACAGGTGGCTGAGCTTGATCGGCGCCTGATCCTGATTCAAAGACTCAAAGACAAGTATGGCAAGTCAGTAGAGGAAATACTGCTGTTCCTGGAAAAAGCTCGCGACGAATATACTTTCCTCAAAGATTCTGAGCGCATCTATGAAGAAAAGATCGCTGATAAACAACTGCTCTTAAAAAAGCTGGATGTCTGCAGCTCGAAATTATTACAAGTACGTCAGAAAGCTTCAAAATCACTGGTCACGAAAATAATCGCAGAGCTGCACTCACTTAATATGAAAGATGTCAGATTTGATGTGAGTATTACAGATATCCCGAACCGCGGCAGCCCGCCGCGTGATCCACATCATGTTTCCTTCAGATTTTCAGCAAATCCCGGTGAACCGCTGAAAGCTTTGGTCGATATAGCTTCGGGCGGTGAAGCCTCGCGCATACTCCTTGCGATCAAAACAGTACTGGCAGATGTAGACAATGTCTCGGTTCTCATCTTTGACGAGATTGATCGTGGTGTTGCCGGCGAGACCAGCCAGCGTATTGCAGAAAAACTTCAGGCTATAGGTCAGCATCGGCAGGTTTTATGTGTTACACACAGCGCTCCGATCGCTGCTGCTGCGAAAAAACACTTGCTGATCAGTAAGCTTGTTGACGGTAAACGCTCACGCACAAATGTGCTGGAACTGAAGGATGATAACCGGGTTGCTGAAATAGCCCGGCTGCTAAGTGGAAGTACGAATGAAAGCGAGGCTCGCAATTTAGCACATTCTTTGCTGGCATCGCACGGAAATATTTAGATAGAGTTTAGGGAAGGCACAGGTATTATGGAGAAAACTGAAAATAGTATTTTGATTCTAAATGGTCATGATCTGACTGCTGATGATGTGTATAAAGTCGCTGTCGGCAAAAAGAAGGTTGCTTTTTCGGATGATGCCAGAAGGAAAATGCAGGCATCCTTTGAGCTGGTCAAGAAAATTGCAGCCAGCGGCAAAGCAAGTTATGGTATTTCCACCGGTTTTGGCGAAATGTCCAAAGTGTATATTTCGGAGGAAAACAATGCTGAGCTGCAGCATAATCTGATTGTAAGTCACGCCTGCGGTGTTGGTGAAGCGTTTCCCGAAGTCGCCGTCAGAGCCATCATGCTGCTGCGTTTAAACACTCTGGCCTCGGGATATTCAGGAGTAAATCCCCGGGTTACCGACCTGCTGATGAGCTGCCTGAATGCGAACGTTTTACCGCTTATTCCTCAGCAAGGATCTTTAGGTGCTTCCGGAGATCTGGCAAATTTGGCCCACATGGCTCTGTTACTGATCGGAGAGGGTCGTGCCTTCTGTGACGGTGTGGAAATGTCAGCAGCTGATGCTCTCGCAAAAAGCAATCTGGAAGCTGTCCAGCTGAGTGGAAAAGATGGGCTGGCACTGATAAACGGGACTACCATAATGACTGCTGTCGGGACTTTAGCTTTACTTCGGGCAGAGAAATGTCTGCAGGCAGCAACTGCGGCATCCGCTCTTACTTTTGAGGCGCTCCATGGCTTCACATCCGCCTATGATGAACGCATACATGCTTTGAGACAGCAAGAGGGGCAGATCCAGACAGCCAAATACATGCGACAGTTTTTAGAAGGAAGTGAATATGCCAATACCAGGCTGGAAGATGTTCAGGATCCTTATACTTTGCGCTGCATTCCACAGGTACATGGTGCCAGTCTGGATGCGATCAATTACGTGTATAGCATCATCAGGCCTGAACTTAACGCAGTAACCGACAACCCCCTGGTTTTCGTGGATACGGGAGAGGTCATATCCGGCGGCAATTTTCACGGACAGCCTCTCGCTCTGGCCCTGGACTTTTTAGCTATTGCCACTGCTGAGCTGGCAGACATTTCAGAAAGGCGTATCGAACGCCTGGTCAATCCCCAGCTATCCGGCGGCTTGCCAGCTTTCCTGACTGAACACGGGGGTCTGAACTCGGGTTTAATGATTCCCCAGTATACAGCTGCATCGCTGGTGTCAGAGAACAAGGTCCTCGCACATCCGGCTTCCGTTGACTCGATTCCGTCATCTGCCAATAAGGAAGATCATGTGAGTATGGGAGCTATTTCCGCCCGCAAGGCAATTAAAGTAACAGAGAATGTCCTGCATGTTATTGCCATTGAGCTGATAGCAGCAGCTCAGGCTGTGGACTTACAGGAAAAAAGACAATTGGGCCGGGGAACGCAACTTGTTTATGACTTTGTCAGGGAGCAAGTTCGTTTTCTTGACAGGGACAGAGTACTGTCAGATGATATAATTAAATTAAAAAAGCTCTTGTCTCAGGGAGCTCTTAGCCAGCTATGGGAACAAGTTCAGGAGGTATGAATGTCAAAACTGAAAGATTTATCTGTAGAAAATTTTATCGCTGAAACAGCTAGCGATTCACCGGCACCCGGAGGCGGCAGTGTAGCAGCACAGGCAGCCGCATTGGGAGCTGCTTTGGGTGAGATGGTTTATAATCTGACCAAAGACAAGAAATCCTTTGCCGGGCTAAGTGATGAAAATAAGACCGCAATAAAAGCGGATTACGCTGCTTTAAACTCCTTACGGGAAGAACTTGTGCTTCTGATTGATGAGGACACTGCAGCCTTTAATACCTACATGGAGGCCTTACGTCTGCCTAAAGATACAGAAGAAGAGATCGAAGCACGCAAAGCGGCCATGGCCCACGCAGCTATTGTTTCCATGAAGGTACCGCTTGATACTGCCGGAAAAAGCCTGCAGATTCTAAAACACTTAGGTTCTTTGGCCCGTTATGGGAATAAAAACTGCATCTCTGATGCCGGCGTAGGGGCTTTGCTGTCCCGAGCCGCTGTCGAGTCGGCAGTGATGAATGTCCGGATCAATCTGGCCGGCGTCAAGGACGAAGAGGTGGCGAATCAGGCTGAAACAAGTTGTCAGAGCTATCTGCAGGAAGCAGAAATACTCTGCACTGAAATCATTAAAGAAGTGTATCAAAAAATATAATATATTTGGTTTCATTATTGCTTGAAGGCTGGTTTCAGGATCAGCCTTTTTTCTTTTTAGAGTAAGTGTTTGACATCTACTTCAAGCGCAATTACAATTACATGCAGTAACTAACGATGAGATTATAAGACAGTATATATTTTGCTATATTTTAATATCATTGTATTGTAGTTTGATAATTGAATATGGAGGTGATTACCATTAACTGGCTAGAATTATTAGTCGGTCTGTTTATCGGTGCTTTCCTCGCTATGCTTTTCACTAGAATGTTTTTCATAAAAGGTCTGGATAAAAAAAGTAAAAAGCTGGATGAGTCCCGAAAGAAGACTGAAGAAGATGCCTTAGAACTTATTGCTGAAGCTGTTAAGACAGGTGAAGATAAGAAGCGTGAGCTATTATTGCTTGCGAAAGAAGAAGTTCACAAAACCCGGCTTGAATTAGAGAGAGATGTACGCGAAAAGCGTCAGGAAATCTCTCGCGAGAGGGCACGTCTGGAGCAGAAAGAAGAGCAGCTGGATCGCCGCACACAAAGTCTGGAAGACCGCAATCGTAATAATGATGAGCGTGAGGAACTGCTGAACGAGCGTGAAGAAGCGATTCAAATGCTCGATGCCAAAAAGACTGAAGAACTGGAGCGCATTGCTGGCTTAACTATCACTGAAGCACGTGATCTGGTCCTCGAAAATGCTGAAAGAGAATACCGCCATGATATGGCAGTGCTTTATCGCAGAGTTGAAGAGGAGAGCAAGACAAAAGCAGATGATCGGGCTAAGGAGATCGTAGTTTCTTCAATCCAGCGCTATGCATCAGACTATGTCTCAGATGCCAGCGTTTCGGTTGTGGTTCTGCCTAATGAAGAGATGAAGGGCAGAATAATCGGACGAGAAGGACGCAATATCCGCACTATTGAACAGCTGACGGGTGTGGACCTGATCATCGATGACACTCCGGAAGCAGTGATAATATCCTGCTTTGATCCCATAAGACGAGAAGTTGCCCGCATTGCCATTGAAAAGCTGGTTCAGGACGGCAGAATTCATCCCTCCCGCATTGAGGAAATGGTTAACAAAGCTCAGGCAGAGGTCAAAAACTCTATTATTGAGGCGGGTGAACAGGCTGTCTTTGAGACAGGTGTAATCGGACTGCCCCAGGAGATTATTAATACTCTGGGCAGGCTGCGTTATCGCACCAGTTACGGACAAAATGTCCTGCAGCATTCGATTGAAGTATGTTTCCTGACGGGGATGATGGCTGCTGAACTGGATCTGGATGTGGACGCAGCCAAACGTGCAGGTCTGTTGCATGATATTGGCAAGGCAGTTGATTTTGAAATGGAAGGTTCTCATGTTGAATTGGGAGTTGAACTGGCTAAGCGGTATAAGCTTGACCCGGTCACTATCAACGGGATTGAGTCCCACCATGGAGACACAGAACCCAACACATTAATCTCCTCCCTGGTTGGAGCCGCAGACGCTATTTCAGCGGCCAGACCCGGGGCCCGCAGGGATAACGTCGAGAACTATATCAGGCGTATTGAGAGATTAGAAGAAATTGCCAACTCAATGGAGGGTGTGGAAAATTCCTACGCAGTACAGGCCGGTCGTGAGATTAGAGTTATTGTCATGCCGGATAAAATGTCGGAAGAGGAAATGCCTCTTCGCGCTCACGAAATCAGCAAGCAGATTGAACAGGAGCTTAGCTATCCCGGTCAGATAAAAGTAAATCTTATTCGGGAAAGTCGTGTCGTTGATTATGCCAAATAAATAAGAAGCTGTCTCTCATCGGGAGACAGCTTCTTTTATGTATTTGTTGTGATCGCAGCAAATATTCTAATTTGTACTTCTTGAAACCAAGCTTTATTTGTGCTCTTTTGAAGTCGGTTTATGTTACTCTGTTTTCAACTATGAATATGAACAAGGAACGAAAGTTTTTCACTATTAAAAACATAATCAAAGCCGTTTTTTCCTGCTGGCTTTGTCTGATGATGCTTGTGCTGCCGCTGGCATGCCAGAGAGCTATTGAGCCGGAAAACTTAGATCCTGTGACTGATCCCGATGAGAATATACTTCCATCGATCATTCCGGGAACTGAAGAACCATCTTCAAGCCTGTGCTTACGTTATCACGATGATGGTAATTTAAATCCGCTCAGAAAGCACTCATACAGTACAGCCGCTGTCTTCTCATTGGTATATGATTCTCTTTTCACTTATGATGCTGCCGGCCTGTTACACTGTGACCTGGCCGCTTCTGCTGTTTTGTCTGAAGATCAGTTAACCTGGACCATCAAGCTCCGGGATATTAATTTTCATTCAGGAGAAAAACTGACCTCCGCTGATGTCGAAGCATCGCTGCGTTTCTGGCTGAAGATCAATCTCAATTATTCTCCTGCAGTCTTAAGTGAAGAGGAAACACCGCTTTCTGAAGAGACCGGACAGGGGACAGCAGGGGATACCAGTGAAGAAGATTTTCCCGTAGAAACTGAGGGCGAGGACAGCACTGCTGAGGCATCACAGGACCCAACTGATGACGAGTACGATTACTATATAGATACTCCTGTTTTAGGAGAAGAGGCTCGCATTGACCTGTATTCCGGGACTTTAAGTGTAAGTTCAGAGCGTGGCCGCCTGATTCAAGCAATCGGCAGACCGACTGCCGACACTTTGCAGATAAAATTGCGGGAAACAGGACCTCTGCTGGACTTGCTGACTTTTCCCATTGTTCCTGCAGCTAATGCAGAAAGCAACTCTTATCAGTTGATTCCCGGTACCGGTGCTTATCAGATCAGTGAGAGAGACGGCAATGGGCAGCTTCTTTTAAAAAGACGGGCTGCAGATGAAGGGCAGATTACTGAAATTGTTGCCTGCAACTGCACAAGTGTGATTGAGGCATTGGAGCTATTTGAAAATAACAAGCTTGACATTCTGTTACTGGATCGGGAAGAAGCTTCCCGGTTGCGGGAACGTTTCAGAGTAAGAAGTCAGGATTACAGTGATTCGGGTTTTGTATCATTGCTGGTACCGGACAGCAGTCTGAAAGCGCAGCTAAAAACAAGCATAGCACAGCACAATCCCGATAATTTGAGTGCACCCTTTCCCTATGCTGCTTATTATAGGCGGGCAGGAGATTTCCGCTTCCTGGGTCAGCATGGTCTGCTAACAGAGCCGGCCGATAGCGAGTCCACCACGCCGGTCAACAATCCGCCCACAGATTCGCCTGATGAAGATGCTGATAATCCTGATGAAAAAAACACTGAGAAACTCCCTGTATACCGCATTCTCATGCCCAGAGTTTTTTATCCCCTGGGACTACAGAGCCAGTTGGAATCTCTCATAACCCGGATCGGGGGCAGGGTTGAATTTGTCATGGTCAGGGCAGAGGATTATCAGGAGCAACTGCTTTTGCGCAACTATGACATGGCTCTTTTGCTGGATGAAAGCACCGGCTATGGTGATCCCTGGGATTACGCCCAAGGCTTACTGCAGCAAAATCTGATCAGCAGTATTAATGTCTCCGGAGATGAGCTGCGGATACTTGAGGACGGCAGATACAGTCAGTCTGAACTGTTGGAGAATGTTGTGGATCAGGAAGCAGACTATTTGCAGACTGTTTATGATCTCTTCGCAGAACTTCCTGTGATCGGTCTTTGCAATACATCTAGCTTACTATGGTATCGCGACGGCGTTGAAGGCAGCTTAAACGGAACAGCCGAATGGCCTTATAAAGGAATAGAAAGTATCAGCGTATGGCAGCCATAATGGTAACTATTTTAATAACATTGGATCAGTTGACTAAAGGACTGGTGGAAAGACTCCTGCCCGGCGGAGAGTCTCTGCTGGTGATACCGGACTTCTTCCAAATCAAAATGTCGCTTAATACCGGCGCAGCCTGGGGTTTTCTTGCCGGCACATCCTGGGGTATTCACATCTTATCGCTCTTGTCTTTGTTAATGTCTCTCCTCATCATATATTGGTTGCAGGAAACAACAGATAAAAAGGCCCGCATTGTTTTAAGTATCATACTGGCAGGAAGCCTGGGTAATCTGATTGACCGTGTGCGTATCGGCGCAGTTACTGATTTCTTCATGTTTAATTTCGGCTCATGGTATTTCCCCAGCTTTAACGTTGCAGATATGTGTATCACTATAGGTGCCGGTCTCCTGATTCTTTTTATAATCACTGACAAGAAGTTTCTGAACAATCTGTTTAGACTTGAGCCTGAGCCCGGGCCGGTTGGTGCTGATGACGATGAGACAGCATGAGTTCCGAGTAAAGCCTGAAGAAGCCGGGGAGAGACTTGATCGCTTGCTGGCGCTGATCTTTCCTGAGGGATCGCGGTCATTCTGGCAAAAACATATTAAAAATGCTGACGTGCTGGTTAATGATAAAATAGCAAAAAGCTCACAAATTCTGGAAACTGATGACTTGATCCGGATAAATATCAATGAAAGCGAACAGCATGAAGTGATTGCAGCACCACAGCTGCATGTTATTTATGAAGATCAGGATCTGGCCGTAATTGAAAAAGCGGCCGGAGTTGTCACGCATGCTGCTCCGGGACATAGGTCCGGGACCCTGGCAGAATCAGCACAGAATTATTTCGGCAGCAAGCTGTCGGATTTGGCTGGCAGCAACAGGCGCGGCATTGTGCACCGCCTGGATAAAGATACTTCAGGCCTGCTGCTGATCGCTAAGAGTAATGAGGCCCACAGGGGGCTGGCTGCAGCCTTTAAAAAACACGATGTCTTACGTGAATATGAGGCTATCGTTATGGGTGTACCCGAAAGCAGGACAGGGCTGATCGATGCCCCTCTGGCCCGTGACCCGCAGGATAGAAAGCGGATGTCCGTTCAGGCCGGCGGCAAGGAAGCTCAGACCTATTTTGAATTGCTGGCTGACAATAAGGAGCTTTCACACTTGCGTTTGAGGCTCCAGACAGGACGCACTCATCAGATCAGGGTACATCTGGCTATGATCGGCTGTCCGGTTTTAAATGATGAAAAATACGGCGGCAGGCGTGTCCGTGTCTTAGAAGAAGATGATATCCTTCTGCATGCAGTCAAATTGGCCTTTACTCACCCGGTCAGCGGAGAACGACTGAGTTTTTCCAGCGAGTTGCCCCTGCGCTTTGATAGTTTTTTGCGAAAAATATATATGCATATTAATTAGAGATAATCTTATTAAAAGATCTGAAACAACAGAACACAGCCACCCCAGCATGATGTATTCTTAAGATATGACAGAAAAGAAAAAACGCAGCCTATATTTAAGTATTTTGATGATTGTATTCGGACTGGCGCTTGCTGCTTTTATCCGTTCATTGCTGGTCAGCAGAGGCAGCGGTAACGAATTTATTTCTGCCTATCAGGAGTCAGTTCTTGAATATGAAGCCTTACAGGCACAGAATCAACGTCTGATTGAGCAGAACGATTTACTGGAAGCAAAAAAAGATGTGCTGATCAGCAATCTGGACGGTGACGAGTCTTATGAAGAGATCAAAAAAGAGCGGGAATATTACGCTCTGATTTCCGGAATAGCTGCTGTCGAGGGTCCGGGAATCAGGGTGACCCTCAATGACCGAATTGAATACGATCCGGCCAGGCATCCTATTGAGTCTATCGTGCATGACAAAACTGTCTTGCATGTAATTGATGTACTTAAAGCAAACGGTGCACAGGCTTTAGCATTTAATGGCAACAGACTTACCGCGGTGGCACAGATTGGCTGTATCGGACCAACCATACTTTGTTATAACAACCGGCAGATGCCTCCTTATGTGATTGAGGCAATCGGACCGCTGGAAGAAATGGCCACTGCCATTGCCGGCGATACGTATTTAAGTCACATAACAAGCCAAGAAATCGGAATTCGTATGAGTATTAACGTGGTAGAAAACCTGGCTCTGCCCTCATTTTCCAGAACCGGTGATTACCGCTCACTGATTACTTTACTCGAAGCAAGGTAACCCTGTTAGGAGACTAGTATTTATGGACAAGAAAAAATGGGCGCAAAGAGGTGGATTATTTGCTATTTGCATTCTGCTGGGTGTTGCTCTCGCTTTATTAATTAAAAGTCAGAACACAAGCAGCCTGAGCGAACAGAATATGCAGGACCTGCAAAATAATGTCATTGAGTATCAGCGCCGCAATGAAGAGTTATCTAACCGCAATGCTCAATTGCAAAACTATATCAGTGAACTCGAGTCAGATCTGACCGGAGAGGGTAACGAAGTTCTTTCCCGTCTGATCGATGAAAGAGAGAACTATGCAATCTTTGCAGGTCTGAGACCGGCAGTTAATTCCGGTGTTGTGATCACACTCAGCACTGTACCCGGGCAGAAAATGAAAGACAGCGTGCTGAGAGAGTATGTTAACGAGTTGTCAGCCTTAGGTGCACAGGCTATCTCAATCAATGATGAACGAAAAGTTGCCACTACAGAAATCCGGGCCAGGCAGGACTCTATCCTGATCAACAGCGTCGCCTTTGATCGAGAACATGATTTTGAAATTAAAGCAATACTGCGTTCTGATGACCTTGAACAAAACGTACTGCCATACCTTAAAACAGTTAGCGACTCAATTGCAGCTCAGCTGGGAGATGAGGCGCCTTCGGTGAGAATAGAAACTTTAGCAAATGTGGAAATTCCGGCTTTAAGAGAAGACAGGATTGCCTACCAGTACGATTTACTAAAACCGGTCCAGTAGAATCCTGTCCCGGAGCCGAATAAAAGTTATACTGTAACTATGGAAGAAAATAAGAAAATATTTGAGAAATATATTGAATTAGACAGTCCGGAAGAAGCCTTATCTCTGCTGGGAGCCTGCAGCTGTCATGGCGATCTGGTAGAACGGGCCTTGTCAGTTGACTGTGATACTACAGCAGACGGTATGCTTGTCCGCGGCCCGGACAGAAAAAAAGTGGATGCTGCCATCCGTGTATTTGAACGTTTACACGATTTGTGCCGTGACGGGACTCCGGTCACTGAGCAGCTGGTCCGTTATCTGCTTGATGCAGCACTGGAAGATACATTTTCAGAAGCAGAATTATTTACTCCGGATCTGATTTGTGTTAACGCCAAGGGTAAACCTGTTCTGAGCAAAACTACAGGTCAAAAGAAGTATATTGACGCTATTCGTGAACATGAGCTGACCTTCGCCATCGGTCCTGCAGGAACCGGCAAAACTTATCTGGCAGTCGCCATGGCAGTTAAAGCCTTCAGAAATCACGATGTATCGCGCATTATCCTTACGCGGCCGGCTGTAGAGGCAGGTGAAAATCTGGGCTTTTTGCCGGGTGATCTGCAAAACAAAGTAGATCCCTATATGAGACCATTGTACGACTCTCTAAATGACCTGATGGGCTTTGATCAATATCACAGACATCTGGAACGCGGTGAGATCGAAGTATCGCCGCTGGCATATATGCGCGGCCGTACTTTGGATGATGCTTTTATCATCTTAGATGAAGCCCAAAACTGCACCAGTGAACAGATGAAAATGTTTCTGACACGTATAGGCTACAACGCCAAGGCCGTCGTAACCGGTGACATAACTCAAATTGACCTGCCGAAAAGCAGCCACTCCGGTTTGGCCAGTGCTGCTGACTTGCTCAAAGATGTTGAAGCTATCACCAGTATTGAGCTGACAGAGCGTGATGTGGTAAGAAATCCGTTAGTCCAGCGTATCATTCGCGCCTATGAAAGAGCTGCAGCGAAGCGAAGCAAAAAGCAAGGCGAGGGTTATAAACGATGAAAATGTCCTTACGCAGCAAGAGATTACTAACCGGACTGTTTGCAGTCCTCACGTTGCTGGTGATCGCAATTATTGTCTACTTTGGTTCCATTCCGCGTACATATGACCTGGCGCTTGGGGATACGAGCCTTTTTGATATTACCGCTCCGCGTGCCATAGTCGATGTAGCTGAAACGGAAAGACGTGCCAGGGAGGCGATGACGCTGGTCCCAAGTGTGATGATGCGTTCAGAGGAAAAAAGTGCAAGCTCACTTTCTGCGCTTAAATTGTTCAAAACTATGGTTGACGAAAAGCGCCTTGAACTTTATCCGACTGAGCAGGCAAACAGCAGTGTTGATAATAGCCAGAGCAATGGCGGCACTACCATAGTGCCAACACGCAGACCATCCGAATCAACCATACAGCTGGCCGCATCTTCACTTATTTCGGGTCTGGATCAAAACCTGGGCATTGTTATTCAATCGGGCGATGCAGAGGAGCTGATGCGCATCGAAAGAGACAGGCTGGATTCCATTTTCGATATTATGCAAACTGAAGCAGATGCTCTGGTTCTAAAGTCTCTGGATAGTCTCACCCTGCAGCGGGAATTGGCAGAGAGCAGCGAGCGTATAGCAGAACAGCTAAGCTTCAATTCCACTGATAAGGATCTGATCGTACGTTTTCTCACCCTGCTGGTCAAACCGAATATTGAATACAATGTTGCAGCTACTGAAAACGCAAAACAGGCCGCATACGAACAGGTTCTTAATAATCCGGTTATGGTTAACAGAGGCAGCCGCATCATAACTGCCGGCGAAGTTGTGACTGAAGATGTGCTGGATAAGCTTGTTGCTTTGGACCTCATTGATAATGATGAAATAGATTGGATGACTATTGTCGGAACAGCAGGTCTGGTTCTGATAACGGCGGTTTTGGCTATCTTGTTTTTTTCAAGATACAGTCGTGAAATATTCGATGAACCCCGCCATATAATTGCAGTAATAATCACCATTCTTATCAGCTTGATTTTATCTGCCTATCTGTCCAATTCTTATCCATTGGCACCGCCGATATATTTCAGTGCTGTGGTGATTACTGCATATTTCGGCTTCCGTTCGGCACTGGTGATTTCCTTCCTGCTGGTAGTTCTTGTGTCTCCCATGGTCGGCTTTGCTCCGGCCTTCGCCCTCATCGCCCTGAGTGGTTCTTTGGTTGCAGCTTTGAATACACGCGGTATAAACCGGCAGGATAATTACGCGAAGATCATTCTGGCTACGGCTATCAGCAATTTCTTTCTGACAGCTGTGATCGGACTGCTGGAGAAAGAGACCTGGGCAGTAATTTCCAATAATGTTGTGCAGACAGTACTTAGCGGTGTGCTGTCAGTCATTGTAGCTATTGGCATTATGCCGCTGTACGAAATGATCTTCAACACCGTATCTCCCTTAAGATTGATCGAACTGTCGCAGCCGGGTCATCCTTTGCTCAAGCGCCTTTTTGTAGAAGCACCGGGCACATCACAACACAGTCTGATGGTGGCCAATCTGGCTGATGCTGCAGCAGAAGCTATCGGAGCCAATTCCATGATAGCTCGTACGGGAGCCTACTATCACGATATCGGCAAGCTGGAAGCTCCCATGTATTTCACTGAAAATCAGTTGGGCGAAAACCCCCACGATCATTTGCCGCCTGAGGAAAGCTCCAGAATCATAACACGACATCCCAATGACAGTCTTAAGATCGGCCGGCGTTACCGCCTGCCGATGCCTATCCTGCGCATAGCCAACGAACATCATGGAAGCACGAGACTGCGCTATTTCTATCATAAGGCCATGGAAGAGGCGGAAAAAAACGGAACCGCTCCTCCCAAGGACAAGGATTACCGCTACACAACACCGATACCATCTACACCTGAATCTGCGGTAGTTATGCTGGCAGACTCGACTGAAGCAGCTATGCGTTCAGCAGGAACTGAGAATATAGCTGACACGGAAAAGCTGATCCGCAGTATTTTTAAAGAAAAAATTGAGCAGGAGCAATTAAGAGACTCAGGATTGTCATTTGCTGATGTTGAGACGATAATTAACGCTTTCCTGCAGGTATACGCAGGTCACTTCCATGAGCGGGTGGAGTATCCTGAGGCAACAGCGGAAGCTAAATAAAAAAGAAAAGAATGGCAAGTGCAAATTACAATTCACAACAAGCAAAGAAAATATGATACTGCCCACCTGCAGACCACCGTCGAGGAAGCAGTCAAACGGACCTTGGCTTATCTGCCTGAGGTTGAGCAGGTCATGTCTGAATATGAGATTGACTTCTCTGTTGAAGTCAGCTTTATCAGCAAAGATTCTATCCGGACCCTTAACCGTGAGCATCGTGGTATTGACCGGTCTACAGACATTTTGTCTTTTCCGGCCTTTGAGTGGAAAGAGGGGAGATTAGCTGAAGATATTTTCCCCTGGCTGCCGTCAGATCCAGAGGGTACGGCCAGCGTATCTTTGGGCGATCTTTTGCTTTGTCTGGAAATTGTGGACAAACAGGCAGAGGATTTTGCTAACACTTTGGAAGAAGAACTGTTTTTTCTTGTGGTGCACGGTGTTCTGCATCTATTAGGTTATGATCACGAGCTGCCGGCCGATGAGGCTAAAATGAAGGCTCTGCAGGAAAGCATTGTCAGCGGAGATTCTGCCGGGCGCATGCTGCCCTGTGGTTATGTAGTCCTGGCAGGCAGGCCTAATGTCGGTAAATCAACTCTGCTGAACTATTTGTCCGGCATGACTTTAGCCATCACGAGTCCGAAACCTCAGACGACCAGAGACCTGATACGAAGTGTTTACAACGATGCTAGCTGTCAGATTGCCTTCCTCGATACGCCGGGATTTCACAAAGCTAAGACTTCTTTGGGCAGAGCTATGCTGAAGTCCGCCAGAGTAGCCATACGTCAGGCAGATGTGCTTTTGCTGATGATAGAAGCTTCTTTCAAACCTTTCGTAGCGGATTTGGAAAAGGAAATCCTGGAAATGGCTGCTGAGGATGATACAGCCGTTATTCTGCTGATTAATAAGAGCGACATCGTTGTCAAAGAGAATATCCTGCCCCTGATAGCTGCCTTCAGCCAGGCTTATCCTTTTAAGGCTATCATTCCGATCACTGCGACTACCGGTGACGGGGTAGAAGAAATGCTGGAAGAAGTTAAACAGCATCTGCCCATACAGGAAGCTATTTTCCCTGAGGGTGAGGAAACCAATGTAACTGAACGTAAGCTGGCCGAGGAAATGATCCGGCGTGAAGTCCTGCTGCAAACACAGAAAGAAGTTCCTTTTGGTGTAGCGGTTGTAATTGATGAATTCACTGAGGAAAGCAATCCTCCGGAAACACGCAGAGTTTTTATTGCTGCTACCATCCTGTGTGACAAAGCTTCACACAAGGGAATTTTGCTTGGCCGCCAGGGCCAGAAGATTAAATCAATTGGAACTGACGCACGTGCAGCAATTTCAGAAATGCTGGAAGCAAAGGTGCATCTGGAACTTTTTGTTAAAGTGCGCCAGAACTGGATGAATCGTCCTCAAGACCTGGCTGAGTTGGGTCTCGATTCTAAAACTGTAGAGCTGCCATGACCAGAATCAGCAGCAAGGGTTTTGTGTTGGCTTCATTCCCGTATCGCGACCGGGACCGAATGCTTCATATTCTGACCCCTGATTACGGTTTGATTTCCGCCAGTGCCAGGGGAGCCTGCTCTGTCAAAAGCAAATTGCGTCCGCTGAGCAATCTGTTTTCCCTGTGCAATTTTGATTTTTTCTATCAGCGAGAGCGTTTCTATGTTGACGACGGGGAGTTAATCGAAGCCTTTCTGCCTTTAAGTGAGAGTATAGAACATCTGACAGCAGCTTCACATGCAGCTGAAGTCTTTAAGGATCTGACCAGGAACAGCCCGCCTGACAGCAAATATTTCGATCTGTGGGCCTACACCGCTTACGAAATATCACAGTCGGAGAGCCCGGTCCTGATCAGTCGTTTGTCTACTCTTCGTTTGTTGGCTGAGGCAGGTTATGCGCCCCATCTTGACAGTTGCTGCATATGTCAGCGTCCGGTCAGGGGGGAAGCTGACTTCAGCTTTCGATTGTCCGGTATACTGTGCGGCCGCCGTGACTGCAGCGGTAATGCTTCAGAAGACAGTATCAGATTGAGTGAGGGCACGCTGGCTTTACTAAGGCATATTCTGACTGCAAATTTAAATCGTCTGTACCGGTTCACTGTTGCTGATGATGTGGTGGCAAACGCCAGCCGGTTTCTTGACTTATATCTCAACGAGAAGATGGAAAAAACCTACAAAAAGCTGGACCTGCTCGCAGATCCTTTTGATATAGATTTATCAGGTCTGCAAAGAAAGTGCGACTGACTTTATCGGAGTTTAAACTAATTGACAAAAGAAGTTAGGATTCTATCTAATTTGATGATTACTGCAAGGGGGGTCTTGTATGTCTGTTTATAAAAGTTTGTTTGATATCATAGGACCGGTTATGGTGGGACCGTCAAGTTCGCATACAGCAGGAGCTGTTCGCATCGGTCTGGTTGCGCGCTCTATTTTCGGTGCTACACCGGAAGAGGTCCGTATGGTTCTGTTTGGGTCATTTGCACATACCTATCAGGGACATGGCACGGATCTGGCTTTGATTTCAGGTTTGCTGGGCCTGCCTACCAGCAGTGAGAAAATCCGTCAGGCCTACGGTCTGGCCCAGGCGGCACATATGAAAGTGACAATTGAGACCAGTAATGATCCGACCGAGCATGCCAATACTGTTGACCTCTACCTGAAGTCTGCCGGTGGCCGGCTGCTTTCCCTGCGTGGTGTCTCCTTAGGCGGCGGCACTATAGATATTACAAGAATTGATGGTTTTGATATACACCTCTCCGGTGAAAATCCGACAATTTTACTCTTCTACAAGGATCAGCCCGGTATCATTACTCAGGTAACCGGAGTCCTGGCTGAAGTAAATATTAATATCAGCAACATGGAAGTTTCGCGCACGGGTAAGGGAGAGCGTGCCTTGATGCTGCTGGCAACAGACGGTGAAATTCCGGCGCAGACAATGGAAGATATTAGTAAAATCAGGCATATCAATCAGGTAATTGTACTGGGCGCACTCAATGTTGAGCCTGATTTTATCAGTGATTCCGCTACTAAGGAGGAGTATAGTTATGATCCGCAGATTACAGGAAGTAATTAGTTTATGTGATCTTGAACAAATCAGCCTGCATGAGTATTTTCTCCGCACAGAAGTTGAGGAGTCCGCCAGCAGCGAGCAAGAAGTACTCCAGCATATGGAACAGAATCTGTCAGTGATGGAGCGGGCTGCTTTGCGGGGTATAGAAGGTGTCAGGTCCCGTTCGGGGATGACAGGCGGCGATGCAAAATTACTGGCCGAATATCTGCAAAGCGGCAAGGCCTTAAGCGGGTCCATTTATACGCGCGCCATGGTCTACGCCACTGCTGTCAATGAAGTTAACGCCGCTATGGGAGTTATATGTGCCACACCGACAGCCGGATCTTCCGGAACACTTCCGGGTGTCCTGTTTGCGATCAGAAACCATCTGAAAATGTCGCGGCGCGATCAGATCAACTTTCTGATAACTGCCGCCGGCTGCGGCATAATAATTGGAAACCAGGCTTCTATATCGGGAGCTGAGGGCGGTTGTCAGGCTGAAGTCGGTTCAGCAGCAGCAATGTCAGCAGCTGCAACTGTAGAGGCTTGTGGAGGTACTCCGTCGCAGTCTGGTCACGCTCTGGCGATTGCATTGAAAAATCTGCTGGGTCTGAGCTGTGATCCGGTCGCCGGTCTGGTCGAGGTGCCTTGCATCAAGCGAAATACTGCCGGTGTTGTTATTGCCATGTCTGCTGCAGAAATGTCTCTGGCCGGAGTCAGGAGCCGCATACCTGTAGATGAAGTTATTACTGCCATGGGTAAGATCGGTCGTATGATGCCTGTAGCTCTGAGAGAAACAGCCCTGGGAGGACTGGCCCAGACTGAGACAGCTTTAGAAATGGCTAAACAATTAGAAAAAAATGCTTATATTGATGTAGAGTCAATTTCGTCCCAGAAAGAGTAGATTCTATCTAAACAGGATGCTCTGTCATCAGCATAGAAAACATCCCATTCTTTGGGAAAGAGCTGCTGATACTCCGGCTTGGAATAGCGGTCATCAATTAATAAGACAATTCCGTAGTCCTCGGCTGTGCGGATCAAACGTCCTGCAGCCTGAGTGACGCGGTTAAAGCCGGGCCAGGTGTAAGCGTACTGATAGCCGAGTCCGCTTTTTGCATCATAGTATTGGCGCAGGATCTCCCGCTCAGGTGTTAGGGCCGGCAGACCGGTACCGATAATAATAACACCGGTGAGAGCTTCGCCTTTCAGGTCAACACCCTCAGTGAAAAGAGAGCCTAATACAGTCAAGCCGAGTAAAGAACGATCTGGCGCTGACGATGTAAAACGGCGGAGATATTCCTCCTTTTGCTGCTCATTCATGCGGGGCGGCTGCACGATAATATCCAGCTTTTGAGATCTGTCTGCCTGCTTCAGGTAATTCTGTAACTGGCGCAAATATGAAAAAGAAGGACAAAAGAGAAGAAAATTGCCGGGCCGTTTTTCTGCGATTTCCAAAACCAGATCAGCAATCGGAGCTAAGGTAAAGGCTCTGTCCTTATAGCGGACAGAGTATTGGTCATAGGCAACAACCAGACGCTTTTCACGGGGAAAGGGACTGCTTAATTTTAAAACTTCCGGTTTGTCTGCTTTGTACCTGGCATTAAGCAGACTCATGAAATAGGAGAAAGGCTCCAGGGTCGCAGAGAAAAATATAACTGAGGATTTACCATAATAGGTATTAGTCAAATGTTGCGATGCATCCAGCGACAAGAGTGAAATCGCCAGTTTTCCCTCTGACAGACGTCGAACCGCTGTAATATAGGTCTGATTATAGTATTCTTCCATAATATTCTGGAAATGCAGAAGTTCGAAACGTAAAGTATTGGCGATTTCACGCCGGGGAAAGTCCCGGAAGTAATCAAAAAATTGAGCTAGTCTGGCATTCAAACGCGTGATACAGGATGCGAGCCGCGGCGGAATTTTGCGCGTAGCAGAGAAATTCCGGGTCAGGAAGAGCCCCAGCTCTTGATTTTCCTTGGCAAAAGCCTCCCTGACACTGTCTGCAGCCTTCTCGTCCAGAGCCTTGTCATATGACACAAGAAAGCTTTCCAGATCCTCCAGAGCGCTGAGAACGAGTCTTAGGCCTGGATCTTCCGGCAGGGCAGCCAGCGATACAATCGCTTTTAACTCTTCAAGTTGTTTTGATTCCAGGATGGCGGAAAACATGGAACGGCTGCGTTCTGCCAGGTTGTGAGCCTCATCGACCAGAAGAGTGTATCTGTGTTTAGGATCATCCAGTCTGTCCTTCCAGCGAATCTGTGGATCAAAAATATAGTTGTAGTCACAGATGACAAGATCGCAGCTATCCATCAGCTCCAGGGACAACTCATAGGGACACAGGCGATATTTCTGCCCCAGGGCGAAAATATCATCCGGTAAAAGATCCTGCTTCTGAGAAAACTCGGCCAAGACCTCTTCCAGTCTTTCGTAATATGTTGTCGCGTAAGGACATTTGTTCCTGTCACAAAAGATCTGAGGCTGGGCGCACATTGATTTTTTGGCGCGAATAGTAATAGCCCGCACCAGAAAACCCTGCTGACGCAAAAGAGAAAGTGCATCTTCTGCCACAGTCCGTTGTGAGCGTGAGGGTGTCAGATAGAAAATACTGTCATTCAATTCATAGGCCTGAGCCTTAAGGGCAGGGTAGAGGACGGCGATTGTTTTCCCGCTGCCGGTAGGAGCACTGACAAATAACACCTCTTTGTCTCTGATCGCAGCTGTTACTTCGCGCATCATATTATGCTGACCCAGACGCAGGTCCGGGAAGGGAAAAGCTGCTTTACTATTGAGAAAATTGCGGCGTTTGCGATGAGTAATCAGGGCGGTACGGGAAGTCAGATAGTATTGGCAAATTGAAGCAAAATAACTCTGTAACTCCTCGTGACTTAAAGTCGTCTCATGCGCAATCAACTCGCCGTTATCTAAGGAGAGATAATGCAGGGCGACAGTTATTTCTCCCGAATTTATCTTTCTTTCCGCCGGGAAATCTGACTGACTCAGGAGATAGGCATATATTTTTGCTTGTGCCCAATGAACGGCATCGCCGTTTTTTGGCAGAAAACGAGCGTCGCCACGAAAGCTCTTGACTTCAACCAAAGTGATCTTATCCGCTTCGACAGCAATGGTATCACAGCGTCCCTGGACTTGTAATTTATAGGGCAGATGAGGATTGACATAGCTGCCGGTCAAACTGTATTCGAGAAATATTTCAGATTCAGGGAAAAACTCAGGCGCCCGTCTGGCGTACTCCTGATGCAAGGCTATACCTTCGGGACCGGAAATGCCGCCGTAATAAGCTGATACCAGACCACCTTCTCTGCGACTCAATTCAGCCAGTTCACGCACTGCGATGCTGATAGTAAAGAGTTCGGGAGAATCTGTCATGAGCGGAGAAGTCCTAGCTGCTAAAAAGCCCGTAATATCACTATTACGGGCCTGTGGTGCGGAAAACAGGACTTGAACCTGCACGATCTATTGATCACTAGCACCTGAAGCTAGCGCGTCTGCCAATTCCGCCACTTCCGCGTGAACGTTGTTAATCATAGCCGAATGGTGCTAAGATTGCAAGCGTAAATTAATAAATATATGAAAGCAGGGAACGAATGTCGAATCAATTACTAGCTGAATTCAAAAGCTATGTGAAGAATAAAAAAGTTGCGGTTCTGGGGGCAGGCATCAGTAACCGTCCGCTGATCCGCTGGTTATATCCCTTAACGGAAGAAATTCATGTCTTTGATCGTCTGACGGAAGAAGATGACGTTCTAAGAAAAACCATCAATGATTTCGCAGCTGAAGGGCTCGAGCTGAACTGGTCTCTGGGACCTGCTTATCTGGATACTTTAATAGATTTCGATCTGATTTTCCGCACACCCTTCATACGTCCGGACATCCCTCAGTTAGTCGCAGAACGGGCAAGGGGAGCACGGGTTACGTCAGAGATGGAACTTTTTCTGCAACTGTGTCCCGCACCTGTAACGGCTGTCACGGGAAGTGATGGCAAGACTACAACTACAACTTTAATCAGTCTGATGCTCAGGCAGGCCGGCCATAAGGTCTATATCGGCGGCAACATTGGCACCCCCTTGCTGGATCAGATCGAAAATATCAGGAGCGGCGACCAGGTGGTGGTGGAGCTGTCCAGCTTTCAGCTTATGGATATGGAGGCAAAGATTCATACCGCTGTCGTCACTAATGTTGCTCCCAATCATCTGAATTACCATCTGGATTATGCCGAATATTGCGCGGCCAAGAAAAATATATTTCGCCTGCAAAGCGAGTCCGATATTCTAGTTCTTAATGCCGCTAATGCCGAATCGAGCAGCTGGGCAGGAGAAAGCAAAGCTCGAGTCCGTTTTTTTAATTGTGATAAAAGTGAAGCTGCTCACAGCTGGCTTGATAACAAGTTCATAGAATTGAAGACCTGTGCTGACGATCTGGAAATTGCCCTTCTGGCGCGTGACGAGGTTTTATTGCCCGGGCGTTTTAACCTGGATAACATTCAGGCTGCGGTTCTGGCAACGCTGGACAGTGCAGGCTTTGAGGACATGCAGCAGGTAGCAAAAAGTTTCAGAGGTGTCCAACACCGCCTGGAATGGATCCGCCGGCTTGACGGAGCCGACTGGTATAATAGTTCTATCGACACCAGCCCCGACCGGACGCTCAAAACACTGGAAGCCTTGCGTGAGCAGGGCAGAGATATTGTTCTTATCGCCGGCGGCAAGGATAAGAATTCAAACTATGAGAAACTGGGTCAAGCTATTGTTAAGAGTACGTCCCGTATAGTCTTTGTTGGCGCCAATGCTCCTCTGATCGAGGCTTCCATCCTGGCAGCTGCCGGTGCTGAAGAGCTGGCAGAACTTGAAATCAGGCATTGTGACAGCTACGGGGAGGCGATTGCTTCTGCACGGGAATTGTCGGTTCCGGGAGATGCGGTTGTCTTATCTCCTGCAGGAACCAGCTTCGATCATTTTCGTCATTTTGAGGAAAGAGGAAACATCTTCCGCCAGCTCGTTTTAGCAGAAAAGGCTTAAGCCGGCAGTCCCTTTCGCCCTTTTGCCAATTATTCTGTTTTGTGGTAACATTGCTACGTTATGACCGGTTCGTCGTTTCCGGATCGTCCGACCGTTACGCCGAATCTGGAGTCAAGGAGGAAAAATGGACAAAGTAACTAAACAAAGTATTATTGATGAGTATGCCACCGGATTCGGTGACACAGGTTCACCTGAAGTTCAAATAGCGCTTCTGACTACACGTATCAACGAGCTGACAGAACACTTGAAGGTACACAAGAAGGACAACCATTCGCGGCAGGGTCTGTTGAAAATGGTTGGTAAAAGGCGCGCTTTGCTTGATTATCTGATGAAAAAAGATGTCGAGCGCTATCGTAGCTTGATCAGCAGACTGAACTTAAGAAGGTAAACGAATCAGCAGCGGCAATCACTTGATTGCCGCCTTTTGTGTCAAGAGATACTAAGTGGCAGACTGTGGAACGTAGATTGCGTTTCTCTTTTTGAGAAAAGGGTGGCGGACTCTACTCTCTACCGTCTGTTGGCTGATTCCCACACGTTTGAATACACTGGAAAAATACTTGCATGGCAAAAATCTTGCCTCTGCTTTTGTGTATTTAACATTTGAAGCGTTTTGCATTTAACAGGAGGTTAATGAAACGATGATTACAAAAAGATACGAAATGGACATTAATGGAAAACAGCTGGTACTGGAAACAGGTGAGTTGGCGCAATTTGCAAACGGCTCCGTTCTGGTAAAATTTGGGGAGACCACGATTCTTTCGACAGCCACAGCTTCAGCAAGTGAGCGTCCCGGAATGGATTTCTTCCCGCTGACAGTAGATTATGAAGAAAAAATGTATAGTGTCGGCAGAATTCCGGGGGGATTCTTTAAGCGTGAAGGACGCCCGACGGAAAGTGCCATCCTGAATGGCCGTGCGATTGACCGTACTATTCGGCCTCTCTTTCCTGAAGATCTGAGAAGAGACGTTGTCGTCAGCAATCTCTTGCTTTCGGTTGATTATGATTTTTCTCCCAAAGTAGCTGCCCTCATCGGCACATCAGCTGCTCTGGCTATTTCTGATATTCCCTGGAAGGGGCCCGTTGCAGCAGCTCAGGTAGGACTGATCGATGGTGAGATCATTGTTAATCCGTCTTATGACGACTATTGTGATTCTGAATTGGATCTCTACGTAGCCGGAACCAGTGAGAAAATCATGATGATAGAAGCTGCAGCTGACGAGGTTCCCGAAGATGTGATGTTGGCAGCAATCGAAGCCGGTCACAAGGAAATCAAGAAAATCTGTCAGTTACTTCAGCAGATGCGAGATGAAATCGGCAAGGAAACTTTCGAATACGACTCTGCCGCTGCTCCGCAAGAGCTCCAAAATGAAATCACAGACAAATTCTTTGGTCAGATGAGTGAAGTCGTGCTGAATCCTGACAAGGCCCAGCGTGATGCGGCAGTAGCTGAAGTATCGAAAGCAATCAGTCAATATCTGGAAGAAAAAGATCCGGAGCTGGTCGGATTTGCCACTGAGCTCGCAGACGCAGTCGAAAAAGCTGTTGTCCGTTACCATCTGACACACAATCAGCGCCGCGTCGACGGCAGAGCTTTGGATGAAATCCGTAAGCTTACAGCAAAGATCGACCTGATCCCGCGCGTCCACGGTTCTTCGCTCTTTTCGCGCGGTCAGACTCAGGTATTGTCTGTCGTGACCCTGGGCACTCTGGCTGACAGCCAGCGCTTCGACGGAGTTAATCCTGAAGAACGCAGACGTTACATGCACCATTACAATTTCCCGGCATACAGTGTCGGTGAAGCCCGCGGAGGCCGCTCAGCAGGTCGTCGGGAGATCGGTCACGGGCATCTGGCTGAATCAGCATTAAATCCTGTCATGCCCAGTGAAGAGGATTTCCCATATTCCATCCGCTGCGTCTCGGAAGTTACGATGTCCAACGGATCTACTTCGCAGGCTTCAGTCTGCAGCAGCAGTCTGGCCCTGATGGCTGCCGGGGTTCCGATTAAAAAACCAGTCGCCGGTATTACCTGCGGCTTAATGAGCAATCCTGATGATGACAGTGACTACATCACCTTCGTAGATATCCAGGGTATTGAGGACTTCTTCGGCGACATGGACTTCAAAGTGGCCGGTACTGAAGATGGTATTACCGCTATTCAGGTTGACATGAAAATTGATGGATTAACCATGGATATTATCCGTGATGCTCTTGAAAGGACACGAAAGGCACGTCTGCAGATCATTAATGACACCATGAATCCGGTCATTTCTGAAGCTCGTGATTACCTGGCTGCTTTGGCACCGAAGATTGATCAAATTGATATTCCCAGTGACAAGATCAGAGAAATCATCGGTTCCGGCGGAAAAACAATTCGCCGCATAACAGAAGAAACCGGAACCGAGATTGATGTTGAAGAAGATGGTCCGGTCGGACACGTTTACATTGCTGCAACTGATCAGGAATCAGCAGCGGAAGCTATGAAAATTGTGAGAACTATTGCCTATGATCCTGAACCCGGCACAACATTTACCGGTACAGTAACCCGTCTGATGAACTTCGGCGCCTTTGTGGAGATCGTTCCGGGCAAAGAAGGTCTGGTACATATTTCCAAGATGTCCTGGGGACGTACTGAGAAGGTTGAAGATGCTGTCAGTGTCGGAGATAAAGTTCAGATTACAGTGCTGGAAGTCGATGACCAGGGCCGGTTGAACCTCTCCATGCGCGATCCCAGTGAAAAACCTGAAGGCTACACTGAGCAGCAGCCCAGCCGCAGCGGAAGCAGCAGCAGCCGCCGGACTGACCGTTCACGCAGTGACAGAGATAATCGCTCACGCGGCAGATCTGATCGTGATCGCGGTGACCGCTCCCGTGCTTCGGACAGAGACAGCTCCGGCGGTGGATTCCGTCAGAACCGTCAACGTCCGCAGGACAACATCAGCAAAGCTGATCGCAATACGCGCCAATTTTAAATCCAGATAATCTAAGCTGAAGAGAAGCCCGTTCATAATTCTGAGCGGGCTTTTTTTATATAAAAAAGAGTCTGCTCTTGATTAAACAGACTCTCTTTGGTCGGAGTGACAAGACTTGAACTTGCGACCTCTTGCACCCCAAGCAAGCACTCTAGCCACCTGAGCTACACCCCGAAGCCTAATCGATTTTACCTGTCTCCCGACAAAGTGTCAAGGGTCAGACGGACTTAGCTAAGCACGACATCAGCTTTTTGAGAAGAAAAGCCTGCGAAGCAAAAACCTCGAGGCTTTCTTGTGGCAGGGGAGACAGGATTTGAACCCGCAACCTACGGTTTTGGAGACCGTTGCTCTACCGTTGAGCCACTCCCCTGTGTAGTAAAATCAAAATGCCAACGCGAAGATCATATCATGTATAATAGCGACATGGCAAGTGAAGAGCAAGTTAGATCAGAAAATAAATTATCAGCTGTTGAGATATATACCGACGGGGCATGCTCAGGTAATCCGGGTCCCGGAGGCTGGGCTGCCATACTGCGTTTCGGGGGAGCAGAGAAAGAGATTTCCGGTTTTGAAGAACATACGACGAACAACCGTATGGAGCTGACTGCAGCCCTGATGGGTCTGCGGGCCTTAAACCGTCCCTGCCGGGTAAGACTATATAGTGACAGTGCCTACCTGGTATCCGCCTTTAATGAAAACTGGCTGGCTAACTGGCAGCGCAAGTCCTGGAAGAATGCAGCCGGCACTGCAGTAAGTAATATCGACCTGTGGAAAGAACTGCTGAAGGAAAATGACAGGCACCGGATCAGCTGGATCAAGGTCAAGGGTCATTCCGACCATGAGATGAATAATCGTGTAGACCAGCTGGCAGTAAATGCAATTAAGAGGAATCTTTAAGCTTGAAGAGGAGAAGTATGGATCTGGATCAGACAAATGATAAGCCACTGTTGAGAAAACCCAGCGTATTTGATCAGGATATGACCGATCAGCCCGGAACCGCAGTGGAGCAAGCAGAGTATGCGCAGACGGAGCGCAACAAGATGGCTTACCTGCATGAAGAAACTATTTCTTCTGATTTACGCTTTATTGGCAGGATTTTTACTGTGGAGGCAACTGAAGTACAGCTGCCTGACGGCCGCAGGTCCAGACGTGAAATTGTACATCATCCCGGCGGTGCCTGTGTGCTGGCTCTGGATGATGAGCAGGATATCTACCTGGTCAGACAGTACCGGGTTGGCTCTCAGTCTCCTTTGCGTGAGGTCCCGGCCGGGAAATTGGAAAATGAGGAAAGCCCGCTTCTCTGCGCCCGGCGTGAGTTGATGGAAGAAGCAGGCTTGATAGCCGACTCCTGGCAGTTGCTGACGCAGTTCTATCCGTCACCTGGTTATACCGATGAGCTGATCTCTGTTTATCTGGCGACAAAACTCAGCAAAGGCAAACAGCAACTGGATGAAGGTGAGTTTCTCACTGTAGAGAAATTGCCTCTGCTCGCAGCCGTTGAGGAAGTTAAGTCTGGACAAATCAGTGATGGAAAGACTATTATTGCTATTTTAATGACAGCTTACCTGCAAGCGAAAGGTGAACTTTAAATATAATTATGGCAGAGAAAACAAAAAACACTAGTGAGTCACCGCGTTTGGTGCGCGACATTCTGGGAGTTTTCCACCTGACTATGGCTATTTTGTTGGGCATAGCCTATTTTGGTAAAGCCAATAGTCTGGGAGAACTGGGTGATGTGCTGCGCTTATTGGGACGCGGTCTGTTGGGCAGCTTTTCTTATGCACTCCCTTTAGCTTTTTTGGTCTGGGCTTTATTGTATTTGCTGGAACGCCGCAAAGAAATATCCCGTGCACGCACTTTAAGCATATTTATTTGCGTCCTGCTCATAGCTGCACTCTTTTCGATATTTACATTAAGCATTGCCGAATTGAGGACTTTAGTTGCAGATCAAACAGCTTCTGTTTTGTCCGGCTTTCGAACCATAGCAGCCTTGTGGTCGCATGGCGTTAATCCATCGCTGCAAGTTAAGGGCGGAAATTTAAGCGGCGGGCTGCTGGGGGGACTGATCGGCCAGCCTCTGAGCTTTATTGCGACTGTACCGGGTGCAGCAGTCATCATTATCGGTATGATTGTCGCGGTGCTGATCTATGGATTTTCCCTGTCTCCATCACGCTATCTATCTGATTTATCCGATCGGCACAATAAGCGTCTCGAAGATAAGCAAGCTGCCTCAGATGCGTCTGCTTCAGCTGAGGGCAAGACTGAGGAAGATTTCCCCAAAAAGGGGACCCTCTTGCCCGGCTGGCTGGATGATGATATTGAGGCTCTGGATCAAGCGGCAGTTGCTGATGAACAGGCACAGCCAGATCTCTGGAATAATTCTCCCTATGGAAAACCTGTCTTCAATAGCGAAAACAGTGGTGAAAACGGAAAGGGGCTTGATTTTGCCCGCCCTCCGGCTGGCTATGACTTTAAAGAATTTCCTGAGCAGACCGATGATCCCAATCCACCCTTTGTGTTTCCGTATAAAGATAATAGCGCAGGCACTGATACTGGAGGCAGTCCTATCCGGCCTGCTGTTTTGCATAGTAAAAGCTCTCTTCCGGAAGACATGCTGTCTGAGCGCGATAAATGGGAAGACCGGGCTGACGCTAAGACAGCGCAGCTGGCAGATACTGGTAAGAAGACGGTAAAAACCGGACACAGGAAAAGACAACAGATTAATCTTTTTTCTGACTACAAGGCGCCGCCTCTGAGCCTGCTGCGAGAAGACAGAGCCCTGCAAAAGAGTTCAGCGGAAATTAGTGATATCAGCAGACAAGGGCTTAAGCTGGAAGAGACACTGGCCAGTTTCGGAGTAGAAGCAAAAATCGTCAACTATACAACCGGGCCAACGATTACCAGATACGAGCTGGCTCCTGGTCCCGGTGTCAAAGTCAGTCGTATTGTTAATCTGGCGGATGATATCGCTTTAAGTCTGGCTGCAACTTCAGTAAGAATTGAAGCGCCGATTCCCGGAAAACCTGCAATCGGGGTAGAAATCCCGAACCGAAAGATCAGTCCTGTATTATTGCGTGGTCTGCTCGAAGACAGCAGCTACAACAATGCTGAGGGACAGCTCCTTACACCTTTGGGACGTGATGCCGGAGGCGGTGTCATTCTTTGTGACATCACCAGGATGCCGCACATGCTTGTAGCCGGTGCCACCGGTTCAGGCAAGTCTGTTTGTATCAACAATATTTTGATCAGTCTGCTCTATCGCTATTCTCCTCAGGAAATGCGCTTGCTGATGATTGACCCCAAAATAGTTGAATTGAATATTTACAACGGTATTCCTCATTTGCTGCAGCCTGTAGTAACTGATCCTGAAAAAGCTTATGGTGTCCTGAACTGGGCAGTAAGTGAGATGGAACGCAGATATAAACTCTTTGCTGATCTCGTTGTGCGTGATATCGGTTCCTACAACCTGATGATGGAGAAACAGATTGCCGACACAGTTAAGTCAGCTGCGGATGAACAGGAGGACTCACCGGAGAAACTACCGTATATCCTAATAGTTATCGATGAACTGGCTGATCTTATGGCGACAACCTCCCGGCAAGTCGAAAGCGCTATATCCCGGCTGATGGCAAAAGCCAGAGCTGCCGGCATCCATGTCATTATAGCTACACAGCGTCCTTCAGTTGATGTTATTACAGGAGTAATAAAAGCCAATATTCCTTCACGTATAGCTTTCGCAGTTACTTCGCATGTAGATTCCCGTACCATTCTGGACACAGGTGGTGCAGAAAGACTTTTAGGCAAAGGCGACATGCTCTATTATCCGCAAAGTGCGGCCAAGCCCATCCGGGGCCAGGGTGCTTTTGTTTCAGACCTTGAGGTGGAAGGCGTTCTTAAATATATAAAAGATTATTATCCCAGTGATTATGATCAATCGGTGGCTGATGCTTTAGAAAACCCTGATGGGTCTGATGTTTCAACTATCAGCGGGGAAGAAGAAGATGAACTCTTAATGTCCGCTTTGCAGGTTTTAGTCGAAAACGGCTATGCCTCAGTGTCCCTCCTGCAGCGCAAGCTGACCGTGGGATACCCGCGTGCAGCCCGTTTGATAGACCGCCTCAACGAACTGGGTTACGTCGGTCCCTTTGAAGGCAGCAAACCACGTGAACTTCTCATTACACCTGATCAGTTTGAGAAATTAATCGCAGAAAAGGAAAAGGGGAACGCTGATGACTAAGCTTTCACCACCAGAGCAAATAGAAACAGCCGAAATAATTGCCATCGGAACAGAGCTGCTTTTAGGACAGACTTTAGATACAAATTCTTTTTATTTGTCCGGAAAGCTGTCTGATCTGGGCATAAATACTTTCAGACGGCAGGTAGTCGGGGATCATCGTGAGAGAATTTATGATGCCATTTGCCTGGCTCTGGAACTGAATGACCTGGTAATCACAACCGGTGGTCTGGGAGCCAGCCAGGATGACATTACTATACAAGTTGTAGCGGAGATTGCAGGAAAGGAACTTGTTGCTGACAGTTCTGTCACAGCAGCTATCCGGAAGCTTTACCCCGACTCAGATCGTCCTGATTTTATTATTCCCCGGATACCGGAAGGCGCTAAAGCTTTTCCCAACCATAATGGCACCGCGCCTGCTTCTTTAACAACTTTTCCCTATAAAGGCAAGCTAGGTCGTATTTTGGTGCTGCCGGGCCCACCTTCGGAAAATATCCCTCTGCTTGAAGAGCAGATCCTGCCATATCTGGCACAGTACAGCTCGGCCCGTTTTATCCACCGCTATGTGCGCATGGTCGGAATAGGTGAATATAAGATGGAGCAAGAGCTGAAAGATCTTGTTGCAGCACAGACTAATCCTACTATCGCTCCCTATGCCGGTGAAGGCGGAGTCCTGCTGCGAGTGTCGCAAAGAATCGAAGCAGGTGATGAAGATAGAACTCAGGCGCTAATTGACATTATCGAAGAGCGTCTGGGGCAGTACATCTATGAGATCGGTACACGCTCTTTAGAGGAGGTGGTAGCTGATAAACTTCACTCGCAAAAGCTGACCTGTGCCTTTGCCGAGTCCTGCACCGGAGGCGCCTTATCAGCATGCCTGGTCTCTTTGCCTGCTGCTTCTAAAATATTTAAAGGCAGCATTGTGAGCTATGCCAGCAGTGTCAAGAGGGACCTGCTGGGTGTAGATCCTGAAATTATTGATCAATATGGTGTTGTCAGCGCTGAATGTGCTCAGGCTATGGCAGAAAACTGCCGGAGACTGTTTAAAGCTGATCTGAATCTATCTGTTACCGGATTTGCCGGGCCTGAAGGAGCTACTCCTGAAAATCCAATTGGTACTGTATACTTTGCTGTAGCTGTTGGGGATAAAGTTTCTGTTCACAGGAAGTTTTTCTCCGGTAACCGTCAGAGAATAATTAATTATGCCGTAGCAACGGCTTTAGATCTCCTGAGAAGGAGCTGCGCAGAGTGACTAGCAGGAATGTAAGCAGAAAACAAAGGAATCGTAAAAGCTCAGAACCGATAATGTCTGTAGCTCAATCGACTTTCGTTGTCGCCTTGGCCCTGGCTTTATCCAAGATCACAGGTTTTGTTCGTGAGATCGTGATTGCCCCGACCCTGGGTTATGGTATAAATACAGATGCTTATTTTATCGGTTTCCAAATTCCGGATTTAGTCTATCAGTTAATGATTGGCGGAGCCATCGGCGCAGCCCTCACCCCCTTCATGTCCTCAGGACTGGAAAAAGGGCAGGAGAGAAGAGTCTGGCGCAGTGTTTCCATCTTTATAAATGTCTTTCTGCTGGCGACAGCGCTGGCTATTATTCTTGGCATTATTTTTGCCCCGGGAATAATTACATCATACAATGCGGATAAAGATCCTGTTGTTATCAGTCGTGCAGTGGAAGTATCACGGGCTCTCTTCCCGCAAATATTATTCCTGATGGCAGCCGGATTCCTTTCAGGCATTCTGCACGCTTACCGTTTGTTCCAGCGCAATGCTTTTGGACCGACGATATACAATCTCGCCTGCATCGTGTTTATTACACTCTGGGGTAACAGCACAGCAGAAGGTCCGACCCGCGCAGCAGCAGGTATTGTCTTAGCGGCAATAATTAATCTGGTCTTCATGATTTTTATGACGCGTGATAAGCTCCGGTTTTATCGCCCGGCTATTGAGCTGAAAGATGAAGGCTTCCGTCGCCTCTGGAGTCTGGCTTTGCCTACCCTGATCTCCGGCTCAGTAATTCAGATCAACTATATTATCCAGACATCTTTCGCTAATCAGTTCACCGGTGCAGTAACCGCTTTACAGCATGGCACTACCACCTGGACAGCCCCGTATGGAATATTTGGTGTCGCTGTCTGCAATGTTATGACCCCCACTTTGTCACGGGCGTATGCCAGACATGATTTCCAATCCATGCGCAGCATATTCACAAGATCCTTGCGCCGTGCCACCTATTTTGTAGCACCCTTCGCTATCGCCTTCGCTGTGATGGCAGAAGAGACCATTGAAGCAATTTACCAGTGGAACAGTGCGATCCCCTACGACCGCTTACTGGTAGAAGCAGGAGTCCTGCGCATCTACTGTCTGGCTATGCTGGTGCAGACCATAGTTTTAATGTACAACAACGCCTTTTATTCACGGCAGACAACCAGAGTTTCACTGCTTACCAGCATATTGTCTCTGATTTTCACGCCTTTGCTTTCGATGCTGTTTACCAAAGTGTACAATCTTGGTATTTACGGATTACCTTTGGCCTATGTAGTCAACTCTGTCGGTCTGATGCTGCTCTTACATGTCCTGTATCGTTATCAGATACCGCAAGCAAGACCATTTCGGCTCTCACCGTACTATTTTCGCCTGATAGCAATTGCTGCACCGACTGCATTAGTTTATCTGGCAATGAATACACTTCCTGTCAATATAACAAGCAAACTTATGCAGCTGATCTTCTATGCAGTCAAGCTGATAATCGGCCTGCTGGTGTATTATCAGGCAGGATTGGCCATAAACCTGCATGAGGCCAGAGATTTACAGCGAATAATACGCCGGGCTTTGCGCCTGCAGCCCATAAATTAATCAAATATGTCATTTTGTCTGCTGTTGACTGCTAAAAACCAAAAATAAGATTGCTTTATTAATAAAAAAGCTTTAAAATAGCAGAACATAAGTTCGTTGACAGCTAAACAGGAGGAAATTTGAGCATGGCAAGAAAAAGTAAATCTGCTAAATCTAGTCAGGATGTTAGCCCAAAATCAGCCGAAGAACGCGAACGCGCTTTAAAGGCGGCGTTGAATAAAATCGAAAAAGAGTATGGTAAGGGAGCTGTTCAAAGATTAGGAGATTCCGAGGTGGTAGACATCGGAGCTATCCCGACAGGCTCACTGAGCCTGGACCTTGCCTTGGGCATAGGAGGAGTGCCGCGTGGCCGTATTGTTGAGATTTTCGGTCCGGAATCATCAGGCAAGACGACAGTAGCTTTACATATGATTGCTGAAGCTCAGAAGTTGGGTGGAGTAGCCGCATTTATAGATGCAGAACATGCTCTTGATCCAAATTATGCCGAGGATCTGGGAGTCGATGTTGATAATTTAATTGTATCTCAGCCCGACTACGGTGAGCAGGCTCTGGAAATTTGTGAAGATCTGGCGCGCAGCGGCGCGATCGACATCATTGTCATTGACTCCGTTGCAGCACTTGTTCCCCGCGCGGAAATTGATGGTGAAATGGGTGACGCCTCTGTTGGCCTGCATGCACGTTTGATGTCTCAGGCCATGAGGAAAATGGCCGGTATTCTGAACAAGAGCAATACCACTGTCATTTTCATCAACCAATTGCGTGAGAAGATCGGCATTATGTTTGGCAACCCTGAAACCACTACCGGTGGCCGCGCACTTAAATTCTACGCTTCTGTCCGTCTGGATGTACGCCGCATTGAACGCATCACCAAAGGCGATCAAAATATTGGGAACCGTACCCGAGTACGGGTAGTCAAGAATAAAGTTGCTCCTCCCTTTAAAGAAGCGGAGTTTGACCTTATTTTCGGCAAGGGAATTTCACGTGCCTCCGACGTCATGGATCTTGCTGTTGAGAGCGATGTCATGTCTAAAAGCGGATCCTGGTATTCTTACGGAGAGACGCGTTTAGGCAATGGGCGAGATGCAGTCAGAGAAATTCTGGAAGAAGACGAAGATCTCCTGGATGAGATTGAAGAAAAAGTGCGCGACTTCTATTTCAATAGTGAAGAAGAAGAAGAACAAGAAGAGGACAGTGCCGACATCACTGAGCAGAGGCAAACAACTGCAAACGAGGAAGTAGTCGATGATGTCGACGATATTCTTGGTCTGGATCTATGAGTTCAAACGGTGCATTTGAAAACTGCCGCGAGCGCGCTGTACTCTTTCTGGGTTTAGATCGCAATAAATCCAGTGGCAGAGTAAGACAGAAATTAATGCAGGAAAACTATGACCCGGATCTGGTGGAAACTGTTATTGATTACTTGAAAGAAATTGATTATATCAATGACGAACGGGCTGCCGGAAGTATCTGCCGCCGTTATTCCGGAAAACGTATTCGTTCCAGAAAAGCCATGCTCTATGTCTTGAGTGACGCAGGCATAGAGCAAAGTGTCAGCAAAAATATTACTGATACTTTGCCGGAGGACGAAGAAAGCAGCCTGCAGTTACTGGCAGCCTATTACCGAAACTCCCAGCCGGAATATGCTAAAGCCTTGCGCCTTTTGGCGCGGCGTGGCTATTCCGCCTACATATCGAACAAAGCAATCAATGAATTTCTATCCGCTAAGGAGGAGATTATTTAATTTGTCTACATATTATCTATTGAGTTTGGGATGCCCGAAAAATGAAGTTGATGCTGAAAACATGGCTGTTCTGCTGCAGGAGGCCGGCTATCAGGCCAGCGCAGTAATTGAGGATGCCGAGATCCTCATCGTAAATACCTGCGGATTTCTGGAAGCTGCTGTTGCGGAAGCAATTGATGCAATTCTGGATATGGCCGGATACAAGGAGAAGGCCGATGCCAAGGCGCGCTTTCTGATAGTTTGTGGTTGCATGTCGCAACGCTACAAAGCAGAAATTTTCACCTCAATGCCGGAGGTAGATGCAGTACTGGGAACCGCCCAGTATGGTGATATTGCGGAAACAGTAAAGCGTCTGGAAAGGGGAGAGGACCTGAGAGGCTTTCTGCCCGGACGTCCCGGCAGTTTAGCACATTTGCGCGAAGACAGAATACCGTCTAATGGCAGGCAAAGCTATGCTTATTTAAAAATTGCTGAAGGCTGCAGCAATGCCTGTAGTTATTGCAAGATTCCCTCTTTGCGCGGCGGCCTGCACTCCCGTCCGTCCGACTCGATCATCAGAGAAGCAGAACACCTTGTCGCTCTGGGCAAAAAAGAACTGATACTTATAGCACAAGATACAACCCGCTACGGCTATGATTTGGATGAAAACATCACTTTAGCTAAACTGATCCAAAAACTGCTCGATCAAATTACAGGCATTGAGCAGATCAGAATCATGTACGCTTATGCTGACGCCGTTACAGACGAGCTGATTGAAGTGATGGCAGCCAATGATCAGGTCTGCAAATATCTGGACATACCCATTCAGCATGCCTCCAACAAAATTCTGAAGCGTATGCGCCGTCATGAATCAGCTGAGTTAATAGCTGAGCGCATTCAAGTCCTGCGTCAGGCTATGCCGGATATTATTCTGCGCAGCACAGTTATGCTGGGTTTCCCGGGAGAGACGGAGGAAGATTTTCAGCTATTGCTTGATTTCATAAAAACAATACAGTTTGACCGTCTGGGTAGTTTTGTTTTTTCAGCCGAAGACGGTACACCGGCTGCGAACATGCCGGACCAGGTGGCTCCGGAGATTGCCGCCGACCGCTATCAACGATTGATGCAGGTGCAGGAAAAGATTTCAATAAATAAAAACCTGCAGCGTATCGGGCAGGATCTCATGCTTCGTTTGGACGATATTGACGATGGTGGTATACTTTTCAAAGCAAGGAGTTTCGGAGAAGCCCCGGATATCGATCCGATTATTCATATAGCAGCAACCAGGCCTGACTTGACTGTAGGCAGTTGGGCACCAGCTAGAATTGTCGATGCCGAGGCCTTTGATCTTTGGGGGGTTACGCTGGATGAATGTTCCGAATAGACTAACTATATTGAGGATTATACTGGTACCTGTATTTTTACTTTTCATGGTTCCGGTTTTTGGGGACAGCACTTTTTCACAGTTTGTTCTTTCAGATGGCGGCAGAGTCGTTGCTACTTTTCTTTTCATTTTTGCGTCACTAACAGATCTTCTGGATGGCTTACTGGCCAGACGAATGGGTTTAGTCAGTAATTTCGGAAAATTCCTGGATCCCATTGCTGACAAATTATTGGTTATTGCCGGTTTTTCTGCTTTTGTGGAGCTGGGTCGTGTTTCTTCTTTTGTCCTGATGGTTATTGTAGCACGCGAGTTTATTGTTACCGGTATTCGCCTCGTGGCAGCCGAACGCGGTGTAGTGATCGCTGCCAGCTGGTTTGGAAAGATAAAAGCAGTTGTTCAAATGCTGACTCTGATCTTTTTATTAATTGAACCCTTTATCACGGGATCAAGTTATAGCACCGATGCCTTTAGCGCAGCTTACGTATTATTTGCTAATATTATGATTATTGCCACCTTAGTACTAACAATACTTTCAGGTCTTGATTACTGGTTCAAAAATCGAGTGATGTTAAAGGATTTGGTTCAGAATCTCTGATCCGGCCTGACTGTTTACCGGCAGTTCGGATGAAAATAAGTTATTTTTGAAATTATTGCCTTATAAGGAGGATGGAAATGAGCAAGAAAGAAATTTTTGAGCGTATACGCAGCCTGCTGGCTGAACAGCTAAGCATTGAGGAAGATACCATTGAAATGTCTTCCAATTTTATCGATGATCTTAATGCTGATTCACTGGATATTGTAGAGTTGATTATGACTCTGGAACAAGAATTCAATCTCAGTATTCCGGATGAAGAGGCTGAACGAATCCGCACAGTCGGTGATGCAGTTGATTTTATTGCTAAATCACTTTAATCTGTGGGTTCCTGTTTATTGCAAAAAAAAGACCCTGTTTAAGCAGGGTCTTTTTTCAGAATCTGGTTTAGTATGAATCGCATAATACTGGAAGAAAAAATTAATTATTCATTTAAAAATGAGGAGCTGCTGCTGGAGGCTTTGACCCACTCTTCCTATGCTTATGAGCACAGAAAAGTAAAGCGGCACAATGAGCGGCTGGAGTTTCTCGGTGATGCTGTCCTGCAGTTGCTTATCAGCACAATTTTGTTTGAACGTGAGAATCTGAATGAAGGCTCTATGACCAAACTGCGGGCGAGGCTGGTATGTGAGCCGACTTTGGCCCGAATCGCAAGACAGATCAACCTGCAGGAACATCTGCGGCTAGGACATGGTGAAACCTTGGGCGGCGGTGCAGACAACGATTCAAATCTGGCCAATGCCATGGAAGCTGTTTTGGGAGCAGTTTTTATTGATGGGGGTTATGATGCTTGTGTAAAGGTAGCCCAAACATTGTTTGCAGCATACATTGATCTGGCAATAGAGGGAAAACTAATTTATGATCATAAAAGTTACCTTCTGGAAACAGCCCACAAGAAAGATTTTACTGTAGATTTTAAAATTATTGATCAAAGCGGTCCGGATCATAATCGTCGTTTCACTGCCGCAGTTTATATCGACGGCCAACTGGCTGCTACAGCTGAAGGTAAAACTAAGAAAGAAGCTGAACAGGGTGCAGCTGCGGCATATATTGAGCAAAACAAAAACGAATAATTAAAGTAAGGAATGGGAAGACGTGCTCTTATCGTTAGAAATACTTGGTTTTAAGTCTTTTCCCGAAGCAACGAGGATTGATCTTGACACCGGCATTACAGCTATAGTAGGACCTAATGGCAGTGGCAAATCTAATGTCACTGATGCTATCAGGTGGGGACTTAGTGAACAAAGTGCCAGGATTCTGCGTGGACAGCGGATGTCAGACATGATCTTCAGCGGCACTGCCCAGCGCCGGGCTATGAGTTATGCTGAGGTAATTCTGACTTTTGATAACTCAAAACGTGTCTTTGATCTGGACTATGATACAGTCAGCATATCGAGACGCTATCACCGCTCAGGTGAGAGCGAATATTTCATAAATAAAACAGCATGCAGACTTAAGGATATAAATACTTTATTAGTTGATACCGGTATCGGCCTGGACGGTTATTCGATTGTAGGTCAGGGAAAGATTGATGAAATACTTAATGAGCGCTCTGATGACAGACGCCTGATTTTCGATGAAGCTTCGGGTATTGTCCACTATAAGGCCAGAAAAGCCGAATCTGAGCGCCGTCTGGAAGCTGCCAATCAGAACTTGCTAAGGGTTGACGACATTCTGGAAGAACTGCGGCGGCAGGCCGGCCCCCTGAAACAGCAGGCTGCAGATGCCAGACGCTACAGCCAGCTAAACGACAGATATCAAAAGCTGGACATCAGCCTGTCCTGGAAACAGATTAAAGAATTTGAGCAGCAAGCCGATGAAGCAGAAACAAATCAAAGCATTGCAGCACTGGAACTGATAGATGCGGAAGCTGCTTTAGCTGCAATAAACAAGAAAAACAGCAAGCTTGATGATGAGATAGCTGAATTGGAAATCAGAGTTGATGCTGAGCGTAAAGCCCATAACGAACTTTCCGTCAAACTGGCTGATACTACCGGCACTATTGCTCTTTCCCGTGAAAAAAAATCTTCTTCTGAAGAACGTATCCAGCAACTGGAAGCAGAAAAGCTGCGTCTGAATGAACAGATTTCACTTCTAGCCAACACAGTAATCGACCGGCAGGAACGTCATCGTCAGCTGGAAAAACAATGTAAAAGCTATGAGTCTCGTCTCCAGGAAGCTAAAAAAGCTTTAGCAGCTGCAGAAAGCGGCTTAAGCATAAGTGAAAAAGAGACAGATGCTTTGCGGACAAGCAGAGAAGAGCTGAAAGACAGTTTATTTCAAGTCAACAGCGACCTGCAGAGCGCTAAAGCCGAAAGCAGTTTTCTGCAGGACCAGTTAGCTGTTTCCAGTGCTGAGTTGTTAGGTGATCAATCGGATCTCAATCGCGCTGCCTTCGCTTTGGAAGAGGTTACTGTACAGCTGGAAAAACTGCGGGCGGAACTTGTTCTGCTCGAGCAGGCTGCCGCTGAGACGAAAGCCGACAGAATCGCAGCGGAAAAGCAGCTGGAAGACATTGATCAGAGTATCATGCAGCTGAAAGATACTGAACGTCACCGTGCCTATGAAGAAGATACATTGAGTCGTCTGGAACAGAATTTTGAAGGTTATCAGAAACCGGTCAAAGATCTGATGCAGGCTGTCTCGCAACAAGAAGATCTGAAAAGAGGAGTTGTCGGTCCTCTGGGTTCTTTACTCAGCATTCCGGAAGATTTGGCTCTGGCAGTCGATGTCGCTTTGGGGGCAATGGTGCACAATATCGTTTGTGACACTGAGGAAACAGCAAAAACCCTGATAGAGTTCTTAAGAGAAGGTCATTTAGGGCGAGTAACCTTTTTGCCGCAGGCTGCCCTGCAGGTCAAAAAAATAGACCAGAGAAGTTTGGATGCTCTGGCTGCTGAAACAGGATTTGTCGGCCTGGCCTCCGATTTAATTAAGATCCGGCCCGGTCTGGAAAACGTATTGGATTTTGCTCTGGGTCGTGTCTTAATAGCAGACAGTCTGGAGGACGCTATTAAGATCGCACGTAAGAGCGGCCGCAAATATCGCATAGTCAGCCGCAGCGGAGATATTATGTATCCCGGCGGTTCCATGAGTGGTGGTTCTCTGAGCAAGAAACAGAGCGGACTGGCTGGCCGACCGGCACGGATCAGGGCCTTACAGCAGGAGCGCCTTAATCTTGCAAAGAAGATCACAAGCATCGAGACTGAATATAATGCTGCGCTGGACCGGCTGCATCTGGCCGCTGCCCGAGAAGAAGACAGCTTGACCAGACTCAGTCAGCAGCGCTCTGTTTTTGCTGAAAACGAGTTTGATTACAAGAGTAAGGACAATCACTTAACGTCTTTAAAAAACTCAGTCTGCAAGCGACAAAGCGCTATTGAAAAAACCAGAGGTCAGATAGACAGAAGCCTGACTGTATATCAGGCTGCGGAGCAGAAGTCCGTCTCCCTGCGGGAACAGATCACCGGCCTGGATGAGAAGATTGCTCAGGCTGAGACGGAAAACCGCAGTGCTTCCGAACAACGCGAACTTTTGCGTGATGACGTTACACATCTGGAAATATCATTGCACTCTCTGCAGGAAGCCTTGCAGGAAGTAAACAGTAACCTGCAGCGTTCAGACGAAGAGGAAGAAAAACACAGGCAGAGAATAGTTGAAATTGATGATAGTCTTGAATCTTATCGTTTGCGTATTAAGGCAGAGCAGGAAAACATCATAACAGCCCATGCCAGTCTGGAAGTCATCGGGCAAGAACTAAAAAAGCTGGAACAGTCTCTGCAGCTTTCCTCACAGCGGCAGGTCTCCATGCAGCAGGAAAAGCGCGAGCTATATCTGAATTTACAGAGCAAGAGCGAACAACTGGGTCTGCTGCGCAGCAGCAAGGCTAAACAGGAAGCGGCCCGGGAGCGCATCGCCGAACAAAGAGACGACCTCCTCAATCGAATCTGGGAAACATATAATCTGACCTTGCATGAGATTGAAGGGAAAACTGTGGAAATTGATTCTCTGACTCAAGCCAGGAGAGAGCGTAACCGGATCAAGAATGAACTCGAAGGAATGGGCGCCATCAATCACAATGCTTTAAACGATTACGAGGCGCTCAGCCAGAGACTCGCATCAAGTGAAGCCCAACGTAAAGATATTGAGAATGCCCGCAGCGAGCTGAAGGAAGTTATTTCCAGCCTGGAACATGCTATGAGAGAGCGTTTTCAGGAAACCTTCCATCGTATAAATCAGAATTTTTCACAGGTCTTTTCAGATCTCTTTAACGGCGGGATCGCGCAGCTCAGTTTATCTGAATCTGAGGATATCCTGGATGCCAATATTGAAATCAGAGCCCAGCCCCCGGGCAAGAAGCTGTCACGTCTTTCTTTATTGTCAGGCGGAGAACGCTGTCTGACCGCGATAGCTTTGATTTTTGCAATACTACAGTTAAAACCGACACCTTTTGTTGTTTTTGATGAAATAGAATCGTCTTTGGATGATGTAAATGGTCAGCGTTTCGCAGATTACATCAAACGCTATTCCGACCAGATGCAGTTTATACTGGTCACTCACCGCAAACCGACCATGGAAGCTGCAGACCGTCTTTATGGAGTCACAATGCAGGAAAGAGGGATTTCCCGGGTTCTTTCCATGAAGTTATCCAATGTGGACCAGGAGTAATATATGGCAATATTTGACAAGTTTAAGCAGGGTCTGAGCAAGACCAGAGACTTTTTCACAAACCAGATGACCCGCATAGCGGCTGAGTTTGGCAGTTACGATGAAGATATGCTTGATGAGCTGGAAATGACTTTGGTTGCTGCAGACTGTGGCTTGCCGGCTGCTGCCGAGGCCATTGACAGTATACGTGAACACATACGCACAAGCGGAGACGCCAGCCATGCATCCGTTATCAGTGTTTTGCGGGAAAAACTACTGTCGATGCTGGAGGACAAAAAGCTGATGCTGGCACCCGGTGAGCTGAATATTTTTCTCATGGTCGGAGTTAACGGCACCGGCAAAACTACCACAGCCGCCAAGCTGGCTCATCGTTACAAAAGCGAGGGACACCGGGTGATGATGGCAGCAGCTGATACTTTTCGCGCAGCGGCTATTGAGCAGCTGAAGGAATGGGGCGAACGTACTGACACGCCTGTAATCTCACACGAAATAGGTTCAGATCCGGCAGCAGTAGTATTTGATGCCATTCAATCCGCCAAAGCACGTAAAACTGAACTTCTGATTGTGGATACCGCCGGGCGCCTCCACACGAAAAAGAATCTGATGGATGAACTGGCTAAGATCAAACGCGTGATCCAGCGGGAAGCTCCGGATGCCAAGGTCGAAACACTGCTGGTTCTGGATGCCACTACCGGGCAGAATGCAGTTATCCAGGCCAGAGCCTTTCATGAGGCGATCGAAGTCAGCGGACTTGTAATCAGTAAGCTGGACGGTAATGCCAAAGGCGGAGTTGCCGTTGCTGTTGCCAAGGAAACGGGTCTGCCTCTGGTTTTAGCCGGACTGGGAGAACAGGCCGATGACCTTCAGGATTTTGATAAGAAACTCTTTATAGAGGCACTTTTACCGTCCGCATAAACTGTCAACTATTTTACTTGACAGTTTATCTTTTCATGGTAAAATCTAGTCTGTGGATATTAAGATACAACAAAATCTTTCACATACAGACATCTGTCTTTTGATGGACTTTTATAGTGGACTTCTCACCGGACGGCAAAGAGATCTTTTAACTCTTTACTACGATGATGATTTGTCACTCTCTGAAATTGCTGAGATAGATGGTACTTCGCGGCAGGCTGTTCACTCCGTGATCCGCAGGGGAGTGGAACGCCTGACCGAGATTGAAGCAAGCCTGGCCCTGGTCGGTCAGCATCGCGAACTTAATCGTCTCCTGGAGGAGCTTAAACTGGAAGTTAAGAATAATAATTGCAAGAAACTGCAAGTGCTGATTGAACAATTGGATCGCAGCCTTAACCGATCACAAGAAGGAGATTCATAATATGGCCATCCTGGAAGGATTGACCTCCAGACTCTCAGCTATTACCGATAAAATGCGCGGTAAAAGCCGGGTCAGTGAAAAAGATATTAAAGAAATGATGCGTGAAATCCGCCTGGCTCTTCTGGAGGCAGACGTCCACTATGGCGTCGTCAAGGAACTGGCGGATTATATAAATGAAAAAGCCCTGGGTTCCGATGTCATGAAATCGCTGACACCCGGACAACAGGTTGTCAAAATTGTACACGAAGCTTTGCTGGAAGTTCTGGGTGAGCCGGAGAAACTTGCTGTTTCTCCCAGCGGTTTCACCGTCTTTATGTTGTACGGCCTGCAAGGTGCCGGTAAAACGACCACAGCGGCTAAATTAGCGCTTCATTTGCGCAAGAAGGGGAAGAAACCCTTACTTGTCTCCGTAGACGTACATCGGCCGGCAGCGCAGGATCAGCTGGCAGCTTTAGCCAAGAGTATTGATGTTCCTTTTTACATAAATCCGGCGGAAAAATCTGCGGCAAAAATTGCCCGGGAGGGGCTTGACCGGGCCAAGTACCTGCTGTGTGACACACTGATTGTTGATACAGCCGGCCGCATGACCATTGATGATGAAATGATGCAGGAATTGCGTGACATTGATCAGGTCGTGCATGCTGATGAGCGTCTGCTCATTGTAGACGCTATGATTGGTCAGGAAGCAGTAGAGATCGCCCGCCAATTTGAAGAGCAGATCGGTCTGGACGGCTTCATCATGACTAAACTCGATGGTGATGCCCGGGGCGGCGCTGCTCTTTCCATCCGTAAAATGACCGGCAAACCGATCAAGATTATTGGTACAGGTGAGCAGGTCGGAGATTTGGAAGCCTTCTATCCGGATCGTCTGGCATCCCGAATCCTCGGCATGGGTGATGTACTTTCATTAATCGAAAAAGCCGAACAGACTCTGGATGAGGAGAAGGCACAGAAAAGTCTGGATCGTTTGCGGCAGAATCGCTTTACCATGCAGGACATGCTGGAACAGCTCGAACAGATTCAGAATATGGGTTCGCTGAAGGATATGCTTTCCATGATACCGGGTATGGGGGGGAAAGCAGCCCAGCTCGATGTAGATGAGAGTCAGTTGTTCACTGTACGTGCGATCATTCAGTCGATGACTCTGGCTGAGCGCGAAAACCCGAAATTGCTTAATGCCAGCCGCCGCAAGCGCATCGCCAGTGGCTCCGGAACCAGTGTTCAGGCAGTAAATCAGGTTGTGCGTCAGTATAATGACTCACTCAAACTGATGCAGCAGTTCGGAAATATGGGTGGCAGGCGAGGTAAACGCAAGCGCCAGCAATTTGACCCCAACAGCTTCAAATGGTAGAAATTTCGGTTTAACCGTTTTTCAATAACAAAGAATAGTTTGTCTAGGAGGACAAAATGGCAGTAAAAATCAGATTAAAAAGAGTCGGTAAAAAGAAACAGCCTTACTATCGCGTAGTGGTAGCCGACATTCGCTCACCTCGTGACGGTCGCTTTATTGAAGAGATCGGCACCTACAATCCTCATACTCAGCCATCTACTTTTAAAGTTGATGCTGAGAGAGTAAAGTATTGGCTCGGAACCGGCGCTCAACCGACAGAGACAGTACGCAAGCTCCTGCATTACAATAATGTGCTGGAAGCAAGTACTGCATCAGCTGAAGATTCAGCCAAAGCTGGCAAAGTAGCTCTTGAGGCTCCTGCCGCTGAAAAAAACTTTGTTGAAGAGGAAGCCGAAACCGTAGCTGCTGAAAAGGAGTAATTCATGAAAGAACTCTTAAAAACGGTTGTTAAACCTTTGCTACATCATCCGGAAGAGCTTCAAATTGAAGAAAGCAGAGAAGGAAAAAAAATCAAGCTTGAGGTCAAGGTTGATCCAGATGATATGGGACGAATTATCGGCAAAGGCGGGAAAAGAGCTAATGCTATTCGTTCAGTCATGAAGGCCAAAGGCACAATTGACGGAGTCCGCATCATCGTAGATATCGTCGAATGATACGGAAGCTGCTTTTAGTCGGAGAAGTACAGGGTGCACATGGTGTCAGGGGCGAGCTGTCGATTGAAGTTTTCAGTGACGACAAGCGACGCTTCAAACCCGGCCTTAGTCTGATCTGCTGTTCTGACTCCGGAGAAACTGAACGTAAGGTTGAGAGCGTAAACTTTTCAAGCAAGGGTGCAATCCTTGGTCTTTCGGGTATCACAAGCAGGGAAGAGGCGCTGAAACAGCGCGGAACACAGCTTTTTGTCAGACGTGAGGATGGCCTGCCATTATCCGAGAATGAGTATTACACTGCGGATCTGATCGGTCTGCATGTATTCGACCGGGAATATGGTGAATTAGGAAAACTGACAGATATGTTTGACACCGGCGCACACTATGTCTTGCTTGTGGAAAAGGCGGGTGAAGCTGACCTCCTGATTCCTTTTATCAGGCAGAACATTGTTGAGATTGATCAGCAGAATGAACGTATCCGGGTAAAACTGCCCGACGGCTTATATGAACTCTATCGCCGGAGTAACCAATAAAGGCGGGGTGCAGGTACTAAAGAATGAAGTTTACAGTTCTGACGCTTTTTCCGGAACTGCTTGAGACTTACGTCAGAAGCAGTATTCTCGGACGTGCTTTGGAACGAGAATTGTTTCAGTTTGAAACCATTCAGATTCGAGACTTTGCCATTAATGATTACGGCCAGGTTGATGACAGCCTCTATGGGGGCGGTGCCGGCATGCTGATGATGTGCGAACCCGTTTACCGGGCCTGGCAGCAGGCGAGAGCTGGCGACACTGGCGCCAGAACCTTAGTCATGCAGGCAGGCGGTCGCAGCTTTGATCAGAAAATGGCAGAAGAACTGGCAGCAGAGGATCATCTTATTTTGCTCTGTGGCCACTACGAAGGCATCGACGCCCGGGTTATAGATGAGATCGGTGCCGAGCCGGTTTCAGTCGGTGACTTCATACTTACAGGCGGTGAACTGCCGGCATGTCTCATCATTGATGCGACTGCGAGACTTCTTAACGGCGTTCTCGTCAGCGAAGAGGCCTGGCAGGATGAGTCATTCAGCAGCGGCCTTTTGTCTGAACGCCAGTATACAAGACCCGAACAGTGGCGTGATCGCCATGTGCCTGCAGTGCTTTTGTCTGGACATGACGCCCGGATCAAGCGGCACCGCAGTAATGACAGCTTATGGCAGACAATTAAAATGAGGCCGGATCTGCTGGATAATATGGAATTAAGCTATGAGCAGATCAAGGATTTCTTGCTGTGGCTGGAGGAAGAAGAATCAGACTGAAGCAGGTACGGCTGATTGTATTAAGAGCTTGAACAGCTTTAACTAATCTGCTAGAATGCTAAAGGTTTGTGGGATGGTCCGCTGCAATTGCGTGCATGAACATCTCTAATGATAAAAAAGGAGGTACGCAATATGGACTTAATTAAAGCGGTAGAACAATCCCAGCTTAAAGGCGATTTCGACTATATTGAGATAGGCGACCGTGTAAATGTTCATCTCAGAATAACGGAAGGCGCTCGCGAGCGCATCCAGATCTTTGAGGGAACAGTTATCGCCCGTAAGGGTTCAGGACTGAGCGAGACCATTACGGTGCGTCGTGTATCGTATGGTGTCGGCGTGGAAAGAGTCTTTCCGCTGCATTCACCCAAGATCGCTGAAATAGAAGTACTGCGCAAAGGTAAAGTACGTCGTGCTAAACTGTATTACTTACGCGACCGCGTCGGAAAACGTACACGGGTCAAAGAACGTCTAGTCAGCAAAAAAGATGATTAAGGGCAGGAACCGATCAGATTAAACTGAGCATTTTGCCTTTATGAAGCTAGTAGATGAGGACGGTTAAGACCGTCCTTTTTCTTTTACAGGAGTTAAACATGGCTGACCGCAAAGACAGAAATATTCAATGGTATCCGGGTCACATGGCACGGTCTACCAGGCAGATAAAAGAGCAGTTAAGTCGTGTAGACCTGCTGGTCGAGGTTGCTGATGCCCGTCTGCCCATTAGCAGCAGGAATCCTTTGCTTAGTAAATTATCACAGAATAAAGAGCATCTCTTGTTATTATCACATGCTGATCTGGCTGATCCCGCAGTAACAGAAGACTGGCTGAGTTTTTACATTCAAAAAGAAAAGCTGAGGGCATTAGCCCTCTGTCTCAACTCTGCTTCTGATCTTGTCAGATTGCGCAAAGAACTTGATAAGTATCATCAGCCTCTTCTGGAAGCTGCGCAAAACAGAGGGCGGCAGGCCAGACCCCTGCGTATTTTAGTCGGCGGCGTGCCCAATACCGGCAAATCAACGCTGGTCAATGCTCTGATCGGTAAGCGCAGTGCTCCCGTTGAATCCAGACCCGGTGTAACCAGATCCATACGCTGGCTGCGCGTCGGCACTGAATTTGAACTGCTGGATTCACCCGGCCTACTGGAAACAAAGATTTCCTCAGACCAGGCCGCTTTCGCCCTGGCTGCCAGCGGCGCTATCAAAGATGATATCTTACCCCTGGAAGACCTGGCTTTTCGTCTTTTCAGAGAAATTTACCGGCATTATCCGGCAGAACTGGCAGAGCGCTATAATTTGAAATTCGATGCTCCGGCAGATCTGGAGGATTTCGCCGGTTTCTACAATATATACCTGGAGGCTGCCCGGCATAAAGGTTGTATTTTGAGCGGCGGCCGCATTGATACTGAGCGTTTCGCCCGCATGCTCCTTGCTGATTTTCGCTCAGGTAAAATTGCCAGAATCAGTTTGGAGAGACCCTCATGATAAAAATACGAATCAGTGACAAGGATCGGGAACGTTACGAACGGATGTCAAAAATTGAGTCTGCTTACAGAGAGCAGGGTTATCGTCTGATCGCCGGTGTTGATGAAGTGGGCCGTGGACCGCTGGCCGGACCTGTTTTCGCTGCAGCCTGTATCCTGCCTGCTGACAGAAAGTTTCCCGGTCTCAATGATTCAAAAAAGATGACCGAAAGAAGGCGCGAAGCCCTCTACGAGCAGATCGTAGAGCATGCTGTCAGCTGGCACATTGCTTCTGTTTCCGCTCCTGACATTGACAAAATCAATATTCTGCAAGCAAGCCGCCTCGCCATGACCAAAGCCTTGCAGGGATTAGATACAGAAGCCGATCTCGCTCTGGTTGATGCCGTCAGCCTCCAAGGTTTTCCCTATCCGGTATTGGCAAGAATCCATGGTGATGCTGAATGTAATGTGATTGCAGCTGCCTCTGTTTTGGCTAAAGTCAGCCGTGACCGTCTCATGTGTAAATATGATGAACTTTATCCCGAGTATTCTTTTTCCAGCAACAAAGGTTATGGTACAGCCGAACATATCCGGGCACTCCGGGAATACGGTGCCTGTCCTTTGCATCGCCGCAGTTTTTTGAAAAATTTTTCAATCAGTAAATACCGTTCCTGGCGCCCGGGTGAGGAGACAGAAACCTATGTCGCCTCTTATCTGATCGGGAATGGCTATCAGATATTGGGACGGCGAGTTAAAGTTGCTGATCTGGGCGAGCTTGATCTGATTGCTGTTAAAAATAAAATTCTTTACGTTATTGAAGTCAAGGGAAGAAGCAATTCGGATGCCTTCGGAGGTGCTGTCAATGCACTGTCGTCCAGACAAGTTTTACGGATCAGAAACAGTGCCACAGCTTTTGCTGCTAAGCATGGTCTGGACGATTTACCGATTGAGATACTCTATGCAGCCTGTGAGCTGAACTCCGCAGGCAGGGTAGAGAACATGCAGTTGCTTCCCGTTATCTAACCGGTTAAGTCTGCATTTGTCGCCGCCGGCCGGCATGGGTTATCATGTTATTACAGCTTTTCTATTTCCTTCTAATTGCATTATCCGGTGTCTATGATAAGATGTAAGGACCAGCTTGAGGAGGCGAACCCATGAAACTTGATAAGCATAGTAGTATTCCACTATACGCGCAGTTGCGTGAGTTAATCGTTGAACGCATTCAAGACAACAGTTATAAGCAGGGCGAACGCATCCCTTCAGAGATGCAATTATGCGAGGAGCTTGATTTATCGCGCCCCACGGTGCGGCAAGCTATTTCAGAATTAGTTTCAGACGGTATTCTGGAGATCCAGAAAGGACGGGGAACTTTTGTTGCAAAGCAGCCTGAGCGCTTGCGCATTCCTCATTTCAACTCATTGACATTCAGTTTTTTAAATCTTACATCTTACGAAGACATTGGTTTGCATCCTATCAATCTGATTGAAGCTAATCCGGAGTTGGATGAGATTTTCGGTTTCAGTGAGAAAAGGCATCCCGGATACTGGTTAGCCCAATGGCCGATTGTCTATGATAATATTGTTCATGGCTGGTGTACTTCTACAATTCCGGTGCAGATTTTCCCTGATATGGGTCAGGCTATTTCCTCCGGCAAGCGCATGCTGGATATTAAATCCAATAAGTATGCCTATCTGCCTGTTAAAGGAAGCATCACTCTCTCGGCACGACCTGCCCGAAATAATGAAGCTCAGATGCTGGAAATACCCCGCCGCAATATTGTTTTAGCAGCAGAGGGTCCTCTTTTCGGCAGAAACGGCAATGCCTGTGAATTTTTGCGTACGGCTTTGCGCACAGATATGCTAAGCTTAGAGATCAATTGAATATTTTTAAAAGAGGTTAAATGTGAGTAAGTATTTTGATTACACTGCAAGCGCACCTATCAAGCAACATGTTCTTGATGATTACATCATAAATACTCGTAAATGTTATGCAAATCCTGCTTCATCTCATCTTTTCGGCCGGGAAAGCCATGAGTTGATCGAACAGGCACGGCAAAAGATAGCAGCAACTTTGGATTGTCAAGAGTCTGAGATTATTTTTACTTCCGGCGGAACGGAATCTATAAATACTGCTTTAAAGGGCAGCGCTTATCACTTATCCGAGAATGCACCCAGACGATTAATCACAACTTTAGGTGAGCATGAGGCTACCAGGCAAACAGCTTTGTTTCTTGAACGTTATTGTGGTTTTGAGACCAAATGGATCGGTTTAGAAAAGACAGGTGAGCTTAAGCTTGATGACTGGCAGGCAGCTGTTGAAGAGACCGAATATAGTCTGGCCAGCTTTATTTATGTCAGTAACGAGACCGGTGCGATTAATGATTTGAGAAGTATTGTTGAAATTACCCGTAATGCCAATCCCAGAACCCTGATTCACAGCGATGTAGTTCAGCTTATTGGCAAACTTCCCTTTTCATTTAGAAAATCTGATCTCGATTTTGCCTCCATAGCCGGCCATAAGATAGGTGCTCCCAAATCCTGCGGTTTGCTGCTGGTAAAAGACAAAAAGTTGTTTGAACCACTGATTCATGGCGGCGGTCAGCAAAATGGCCGTCGTTCCGGCACAGAAGACGCTCCTCTTTTTTATGCTTTAGCTCAAGCCGTTGAGCTTTCTAACGATAAGATAGCTGCAAGTTACGAAAGAGTAGCTGACCTCAGGGAACGCTTCCTGGACTTGTTGAAGCAGTTTAAAATCCCGCATCAGGTACTTTCACCTGATGACGGTCTGGCCCTGGTGCTGTCAGTTTCATTCCCGGGTTTGCGCGGAGAAACCTTGCAAAACGCTTTGTCAGCACGGGAAATAGCTATTTCAACCGGTTCTGCCTGTCATACTGAACAGGTGGGCAAGAACAAGGTACTGGAGGCAATGGGCTACGATAAAGAAACCATAGCCAACAGTGTCCGCTTCAGTTTCAACGTCATTCACACAAGTAAAGATATAGACCTTCTGGCACAGACGATTGGTCTTATTTATCAGGAATATGCCAGGCCTTAGCAGATATGTCAGACTCAAATCAAACAAAGCTGCTGCTGGCCAGGATCGGCGAAATTGCTCTTAAGGGTTTAAACCGGGGCAGTTTCGTGCGCCAGTTAATACGCAATATTCGCTATCGTATCAATGAATTGGGAGCTTTTGAGATTCATGAACATTCTTCACGAATCTGGGTGCGCGCCCTTTCAGAAGACATTGACATGAATGAAGTTATTGACCGGGTAACAGATGTTTTCGGTATTGTCTCCGTATCGCCGGTACAAGAGCTTCCTCTTGATTATGCCGACCTGCAGGCTGCGTGTCTGGCCTATGTCAGTGACATACTGGCTGAAAACAATAAGTCTTACACTTTCAAGCTGGAGACACGCCGGGTTAATAAAAAATTCCCCTTGCGCTCTTATGACATCAGTGCCGGCCTGGGAGAGATGCTTCTGGAAGCCTTTCCGGAAAGATTAACTGTTGACGTTCACAATCCTGATTTGCTTGTACAGGTTGAAATCCGGGAAAGTATCTATCTCTATCATCGCACTATTTCCGGTCTGTCAGGACTTCCGACCGGTATGAGCGGCAAAGGAATTTTGCTCTTATCCGGCGGTATTGACAGCCCGGTTGCCGGGTATATGATGGCTTCGCGTGGCATGCAGCTTGATGCTGTCTATTTTCATACTTTCCCTTATACCGGCCCGAATGCTCTAAAAAAAGTCGAGGATCTGACGCGCATTATTGCCCGCTATGCCGGGACTATTAAATTTCATCTGGTGGATTTCACCGAAGCCCAGCTGGCTCTTGTTGATGCCTGTCCCGAAAATATGCTGACCGTGGTCATGCGCCGCCTGATGCTGTTAGTCTCTGAAAAGCTTGCCCGCAGGCAAAAGGCTGAATGTCTGATCAGCGGAGAAAGCCTGGGTCAGGTTGCCAGTCAGACTATGGAAGCCATAGTTGCGACAGATGCTGTCACAACTATGCCGGTGTTCCGCCCCCTGATTGGTATTGATAAAAATGAAACCATTGAGATAGCACGTCGTATCGGCACATACGAGACATCCATTTTACCTTATGAAGACTGTTGCACAGTTTTTGTGTCCAAGCATCCCAAGACTCATCCCTCTCTTCTTGATGTCGCAATTGCAGAAGAAAAGCTGGATCTGGAGACCCTTGCAAACAGTGTATTAGACAAAATAGACACATATCCAATAAAAGCTTATACAAATTAATTAAAATCTCTTGAAAGCTCCTAGATTACAGCTTTTTCGCAAGAATTTCATCCTAAATGTGATAGAATTATTGCGGTATAATTCAACTTTTAACAATATTGGAGGTATTATGTTGTATCAACACGTCAAGGAAACAGATCCTAAACTTTATGACTCTCTTATGGGCGAACTGAACCGCCAGCAAAACAAGCTAGAGATGATCGCATCCGAAAACTTTGTCAGTCAGGCCGTTATGGAAGCCGCCGGATCAGTATTAACAAACAAATACGCAGAAGGCTACCCCGGACGCCGTTATTACGGTGGCTGTGAGTTTGTCGATGTTGCTGAAACTTTGGCTATCGATCGTGTCAAAGAGCTTTTTGGCGCTGAGTTTGCCAATGTGCAGCCCCACTCAGGTGCCAACGCCAACACTGCAGTTTATTTCGCTATGTTGCAACCAGGTGACACTATTCTCGGCCTAGACCTTGATCACGGCGGGCATCTGACCCATGGCATGAAAATTAACTACTCAGGTAAATATTTCCATGCTGAAGGCTATAAAGTTGACCGCGAAACCGAGCAAATTAACTACGACGCCGTTCTGGAGCGTGCTCTAGAAGTAAAACCCAAGATGATTATTGCCGGAGGCAGTGCTTATCCTCGTAAAATCGATTTCAAAAAATTCCGCGAAATCGCTGACGAAGTCGGAGCATACCTGATGGTTGACATGGCCCATATCGCCGGTTTGATTGCAGCCGGTCTGCACGAGAACCCGGTTCCTTACGCTGACTTTGTTACCTCCACAACCCATAAAACATTACGCGGACCTCGTGGCGGAATCATTCTTGCCAAAGAAGAATACGGTAAGAAGATTAACTCAGCCGTTTTCCCTGGCCTGCAGGGCGGTCCTCTCATGCACATTATAGCTGCTAAGGCAGTCGCTTTTCAGGAAGCTCTGCAGCCTTCATTTAAGGTCTATCAGCAAAATATTTTAAAGAATGCACAAGCATTGGCTGAATCACTCAACAAGCATGGTGTAAACCTCGTTTCCGGCGGTACAGATACGCATCTGCTTTTGATCGATCTGCGCGGTACAGGCTGCAATGGTAAGATTTTGCAGGAAAGACTGGACGAAGTTAATATCACAACCAATAAGAACACTGTTCCCTACGAAACTGAGAAAGCAACAATTACCAGTGGTCTTCGTGTCGGTACACCTGCACTGACAACCCGTGGCTTCGGAGTTGCTGAAATGGAGCTGTTGGGTGAACTGATTTCTCTTGCTATCTTCAAATATGATGAGAGCAAGGACAGAATCCTCAAAGAAGTAGCGGACCTGTGTGAGAAATTCCCGCTCTATGCCGACCTCAAATAGTGAAACTAATTACGATAGGCGCTCTCCGCTAGCTTATCGCATGGCACCTATGACGCTGTCCGACTTTGTCGGACAGCGTCATATCCTTTCTGAAGGCAAACTCTTGTGGCGTATGATTCAGGCCGACCGTTTGTCTTCAATCATTTTATTTGGCCCGCCCGGTACAGGGAAAACCTCCATCGCCCGTGTTATCGCGAATAGCACTGAAGCACCTTTCAGCCAATTGAACGCCGTTACCTCCGGAGTAGCTGATATCAAGCGCGTTATTGCTGATACCGGCAATTCTTTACTCAATCCCAGCGGCCGTACTGTACTGTTCATCGATGAAATTCATCGTTTCAACAAAGCACAGCAGGATGCCTTATTACCATCCGTTGAGGACGGCAGCATCATTCTGATCGGTGCTACTACTGAAAATCCCTATTTTCAAGTTAATAAGGCTCTGATCTCACGTTCAACCGTCTTTCAGCTATACCCGCTGGACAGCGATGATATTTATACACTCCTGGAGCGGGCCCTGAAAGACAAGGAGAGGGGACTGGGCAGCCTGTTATTGAATGTAACAACTGAAGCGCTGGACTTCTTCGCCCAAAGAGCAGGGGGAGACGCCAGGGTAGCCTTAAACGGGCTTGAACTGGCAGCGCTGACCACTAAGCCGGATGCAGAAGGAGTGATTGAAATTGACCTTGAAGCCGCGATGGATTCAATGCAGGAAAAAACCGCTCTTTATGATTCTACCGGCGAAGCTCATTACGACACTGTTTCAGCCATGATTAAGTCTATGCGCGGCAGTGATCCTCAGGCTGCTGTTCATTATCTGGCCCGGGCCTTGCGCGGGGGAGAAGATATTAACTTTATCGGACGTCGCTTGGCCATAGCAGCATCGGAGGAAGTGGGCATGGCCAATCCCCAGGTCCTGTCTATTGTCGTTTCTGCCTGGCAGGCCGCCCAGATGGTTGGCATGCCGGAAGCACAGATAATACTGTCTCAAGCTGTAATCCTGATTGCCACCAGCCCCAAATCCAATGCCAGTTATCTGGCTATTAATCAGGCCATGGCTGATGCTGCTAATAAAGATATCGGAGAAATTCCCTTCTATCTGCGAAATGCCCCGGTGGCGGGCATGAAGGATCTGGGCTACTCTCTGGGTTACGAGTATAGTCATGACTGGCCTGAGGCAATTTCGTCACAAGAGTTCCTTCCCGAGAAACTTAGAGGAGTACAATACTATCTGCCATCTAGTCGTGGTCACGAACAAACGGTAAGCAAGTGGATGGCAGAAGTTGAAAAACTTCGTAAAGCAGAACAAAGTAAGAAGCGTACAGAAGGAGCAGATAATGATTAAGCCTGCAGAAGGGAACAAGAGAATATACTTTGACCATGCAGCCACAACAGCAATCCATCCGGAAGTTATGGCTGTCCTTATGGATGCCCTGGAAAATAATTATGGCAATCCCTCCTCTTTTTACAAGGAAGGCAATAGGGCAGAGCACGCCATGCAGCAAGCCCGGGCAAAAATCGCGGAGATACTTGGCGTCAGGGCGGAAGAGATATTTTTTACCTCCGGTGGTACAGAAGCCGATAACTGGGCCATTAAAGGTGCCGCCAGGATGCATCAGAAAAAAGGCAGACATCTGATAACCTCCAGAATTGAGCATCATGCTGTTTTACACAGTATGGAAACTTTGGAAAAAGAAGGTTATGAAGTTACGTATTTAGACGTAGATGCGGACGGTTTAGTAAATCCGGAAGATCTGCGTGCTGCTATCCGTCCGGATACAAGCCTGGTCTCTATTATGTATGCAAATAACGAAATAGGTACTATTCAGCCTATAAAAGAGCTGGCCGCTATCTGTCAGGAACATAAGGTTTTGTTCCACAGTGATGGTGTGCAGGCACTGGGTGCTGTTCCGCTGCGGCCAAACGATCTGGGCGTCGATCTGATGTCTTTTTCCGGCCATAAACTGTATGGTCCCAAAGGCATCGGCATCCTTTACAAACGTAGGGGGGCCCGTATAGTTCCCTTTGTTGACGGCGGGGCACAGGAGCGGAAGCAAAGGGGAGGCACGGAAAATGTACCCGCAATAGTGGCTTTGGCCAAAGCTGTTGAACTGGCATATTCCGACATGGCAGAGGAAGCAGAGCGGCAAATCAGATTGCGTGATCGTCTGATTAACGAAATACCTAAAGTTGTTGCTCATGCCAAGCTGAATGGCCATCCGAGCAAGCGTTTGCCCAACAATGTTAATTTCAGCTTTGAGTTTATTGAAGGTGAGTCCATCCTGCTCTTGCTGGATGCCTTTGGTTATGCCTGCTCCAGTGGATCAGCCTGTACCTCGGCCTCGCTGGATCCTTCCCATGTCTTGCTTGCCATCGGGCTGCCGCATGAGGTTGCTCACGGCTCCTTAAGAATTACTTTGGGCAGAGAGAATACAGACGCTGATGTCGACCGCTTCCTTCAGGATTTACCAAAAGTTATTCAGCGTTTGCGGGACATGTCACCTTTATATGATGACTATAAGAATGACAAAATTAAAGCTCTGATTCCTTTTGAAGGTGGAAACAGACTAGTAAGAGAGGGCGGCTATGGAATATAGCGAAAAAGTAATGGACCATTTCATGAACCCTCGCAACATGGGTGAACTCCCTGATGCGACTGCCACAGGTACGGTGGGTAATCCTGTTTGTGGTGACATCATGAAGATTGATTTGAAGATAGAAGACGACATTATAACTGATGCCAAGTTCAAGACTTTCGGTTGCGGTTCGGCAATTGCAACCAGCAGTATGGCCACCGAATTAATAATCGGCAAGAATATTGCTGAAGCTCTGGATCTAAGCAATAAAGCTGTTGCTGAAGCTCTGGACGGACTGCCTGCAGTTAAGATGCACTGTTCGGTACTGGCAGAACAGGCTATTAAAAAGGCACTGCAAAGTTATTACGAAGCCGAGGGCAGGATGACTCCTGAATTATCTGAAAAATTCAAAGTTCTTAATGAAGATGAGCATGGATGCTGCCTGCACGAATAAATTGAAACACAGATTGCCAGCTGAGGCAGTTTATGAATATGGCAGAGTCTGTCCGGACTCTGCTTTATTTTACTCTTAGATCTTGTATAATTACATTTATTAATTTTTGTAAAAGAGGGGGAAAAACATGGACAATCATGAAGATAAGAAGTCTGCTGTGAAAGAATTAGAGGAGAAATTGACCTTTGAATTCAAAACAGCCTGGAAGCCCGACGATCAGGATGAGCTGGACGCAATCTATACTTTTGCTGAAGACTATAAGCTTGCTCTCGATTCAGGAAAGACAGAGCGGGAATTCGTTAACTTTGCCAGCGCTTACTTAGAAGCCCATGCTTTTAAGTTACTGGATTCATATTCCGAACTGAAAAGCGGAGACCGCGTCTACCAGTTGGTACACGGCAAAGGTTTATTAGCGGCTGTCATCGGCGAGAACGATCCTTTGCAGGGTTTCAATCTCATCGGCTCACACGTTGATTCTCCGCGCCTGGATTTAAAGCCGAATCCTTTGTATGAAGCATCTGATTTGGCCCTGATGAAAACTCACTATTACGGCGGTATTAAGAAGTACCACTGGGTCGCCCAGCCCCTGGCACTGCACGGCGTCATGATCAAGAAGGGCGGCGAAAAGGTTGAAGTTTCTATCGGTGAAGATGACTCTGATCCGGTACTGTACATTAGTGACCTCCTGCCGCATCTGGCTGCCGATCAAATGAAAAAGAATGCTGCCACTGTAGTGGAAGGGGAGGAGCTCAATGTCTTAATCGGAGGTTTGCCCTATCCTGATGAAGACGCAAAAAATCGCGTCAAACTGGCCGTCCTCAATCTTCTTTTTGAAAATTACGGTGTTACTGAACGTGAGTTTCTCACAGCTGAGCTTGAAATCGTACCGGCAGTTAAAGCCAGAGATGTAGGGCTGGATCGTTCCTTCCTCGGGGCCTACGGACAGGATGACAGAGTCTGTGCCTACACTTCATTACGTGCCCTGACTGATCTTGAAGAGGTTCCCAGACGCACGGCCCTCTTGCTTATGTACGATAAGGAAGAAATCGGCTCCGGCGGCAATACCGGTGCTTCATCCTCCCTTTATCCCTATTATCAGCAGCAGATTGTACGTCTGATGCTGGACCGTGAGCCAACTGCGCTGGAGCTCTCACAGAATATAGTAAACAGCACCATGCTCTCTTCTGACGTGACTAACGCTTTTGATCCGACCTTTGCGTCCGTATCTGAACCGCAAAACAGCTGTTATACCGGTCGTGGCATGGCTCTTAACAAGTATACGGGTGCCCGGGGCAAAGGCGGAACCTCTGATGCCTCTGCAGAGTATTTTGATGAAGTGGTCCGTCTGCTGGAAGACAATGATGTTCGCTGGCAGACCGGTGAGATGGGTAAGGTCGATCAGGGCGGCGGCGGAACCGTCGCAGTTTACCAGGCTGAACTGGGTCTGGAAGTTATCGACTGTGGAGTACCTTTGCTTTCCATGCATTCCTGCTTTGAAGTTTCCAGCAAGGTCGATGTTTATGAAACATATCGCGGCTATCGCGCCTTCTATGAAAACATGCGCCATGACAGAGTTTAGTACTCATAAAAAGGGGGTCGTCTTAACAGACGACCCCCTTACTTTTTGAGACAGATATCTCTAAATACTGATTGCTACACGAGCTGCTTCGAATATCGCCTCTAAAGCGCTGCGTGGTTCTTTTGCGTCTCCTATGACATATACTTCCGGAGCCAGACTGTCTCTGTCAGAAAAGACTTTATGTTCATGGCTGCCGACAGCTACAACGATAGTATCATAGCCTTCGAAGGCTATTTCCTGACCGTCCTGCTCGGTGTAAAGAACACCCTCTTCAAAGCGTAATGCTTTAGTGTTTACATAAATATCTATCTCTTCTTCCTTGAAGCGCTTCAGCAAGGAATCACGCACAGTCAGATAAAGATCAGTGGCAACTTCAGGCAGCATTTCGATAATAGTGACATCTTCACAATAATCACGGCAGAATTCAGCAGTCTCGACTCCAACCATGCCGCCTCCAATAATCAGGGCACTATTCGTCAGCTGATGTTTTCCTTCCAGCAGGGCATTGGCCTGTACTATCTGTGGTGAATCAAAACCAGGCAAATCCAACATCATAGGCTCAGCTCCGCTGGCATCGATCAGAACGTCCGGAGCGAATTCACGAACCAGATCATCATTTGCTTCCGTGTTCCATCTGATATCAACACCGTACTTGTCGCACATGTGGAGGTAATGGCGGATGACACGGGTAATGCCTTGTTTGAAGGGAGGATAGGCTGCAATCAAAAACTGACCTCCTGCCCGATTAGCAGAGTTTTTTTCAAAAATAGTAACATCATGCCCGCGTTCGGCAGCAATCTGGGCAGCATAGAGACCGCCGATACCTGCACCAATAATCAGAACCTTTTTCTTTTCTTCAGCAGGTCCATATTGCATTTCCTGACGATGGTTGGAGAAGGGGTTAAATATACAGGAAACTCCCCAGTCACCTTCCTGTAAAGTATCATGATCATTGAAGCTCATGCAACGCTGTGTGCAGCCGATACAGGGAGTGATTTCTTCTGTCTTTCCTGCTTTCATCTTGTTAGGCAGGGAAGGGTCGGCAATGCTGGCACGCCCAAGACAAACAAAGTCCGCTTCTCCGCGTTCAAGTATATCTTCAATAATTCCTGGCTGAGCTATACGGCCGGCTAAGCCCACAGGAATATTGACGTTATCTTTAATCTTTCTGGCTCCGTGCCAGTTCCAGCCTTCATCAAAATCCGGAGGCGGAACAATTACATCCCAGGCGGCATAAGTACCTGCTGAAACGTTAATAGCATCAGCACCCGCTTTTTCCATCATGCGTGCAAAAGCGATTGATTCACTTTCCGGCAGTCCGCCGATACGCCCTTCAACTGTATCAACACGGATAATAATCAGGAAATCCTCGCCACAAGCTTCCCTGATGCCGGCAACTATTCTATTGTGGAAAGTGGCGCGTCCTTCGATATCCCCGCCATATTCGTCGATACGCTTGTTAGTGCGCGGACTCAGGAACTGCAGGCCCATATAACCATGTGCGCAATGGAATTCAACTCCGTTGAAGCCGGCTTTTTGAACACGAACGGCAGAATCTATATAACTCTGAACCATATCATGTACTTCCTGAGTGCTCATTTCATGAACTGTTTCACGATAGACAGGCGAAGGTAAAACTGACGGGGCATAAGGAGTTTCACCTATCATGGCCTCTAGTGTCTCGCGCCCTGCATGATGCAACTGCACAATAGCTATGGCTCCGCCAGCGTGAATAGATTCAGCCAGTTTAGTCATTCCAGGCAAATAAATATCGTCGTAGAGACGAGGCTGTCCGGGCATACCCATGCCTCGTTCATCGATCGCTGCAATTTCACTGATGACCATAGAAAAGCCACCACTGGCACGGCTGCCATAGTAGTCCCAAGCCATTTGCCCGATTGTACCGTCATCTTCACACATCGCAGAGTCCATAGCCGGAACGATAAGACGGTTCCGAAGTTCGAATTTTCCTAATTTTAAGGGACTGAAAGTTATGGGATATTTTTGCATAAATCCTCCTTTTTTTAGATAATATCTACTTACTATTTTCACTCTTTTTAGCTGGGGCTAAACAGAGTTTCACCATAATTTGTCGATCTGCCCTAAATTTAACATATATTTTTTATCAGTGTAAAAACCAGGTAAAATTGGCTATCGCCTCAATTACCGGCAGTAGTTGTGTCCTTTGTTTTTAGGGGAGTTATTTGATTTAAAGGATTCCTGTCAACTGCATTATGCAGCTGTTTATTGTCAATATGGGTGTATATCTCGGTCGTGGCAACCGTGGAATGCCCCAGAATAGCCTGCAGGCTCCTAATATCTACCTCGCCGTATTGGTACATCAGGGTAGCGGCTGTATGACGCAGCTTGTGCGTAGAATAGCGTCCGGGATCAAGCCCCGCCGAAACAATATATTTTTTAATGATATTTTGCACGGCCCGGGGCTGAACTCTGCTGCCGAGACGAGAAATAAAGAGAGCATGCTTATCTTTTTTCTTGGGTTCAAAACGATCCGGAAGATAGTCCTGCAAGGCGCGGATGCAGGCTCCGTTCAGATAGATGGTACGTTCTTTCCCGCCTTTGCCCATAACAGTCAGGCGGTCTTCTTTTATATTGGGAATATCTATGGAACAAAGCTCTGCCAGGCGCAGGCCGCAGTTCAGGAAGAGTGTCAGAATACAGTAGTCCCGGCTGGAATAGCGCGTCTCCGACTCAGCAGCAGCCTGCAGCAGCTCCTTGCTCTCATCCAGACTAAGATGCCTGGGCAGCTGTTTGATTTGCTTAGGCGTTTCCAGGCGGTCGGCAACATTTTCTTCGAGCAGATTAGCCTGATTACTCAAATAGCCAAAAAAACTGCGCAGACTGGAAATGCGGCGCGCTCTGGTTGAAGAGGCAACATTTCTGGCCGCTGCCAGCCAGCTGATATAGGCGTACATATCGCTGAGCCTGACCTGCTTCAGATAGTCGTCATCCACCAGGGAAAGGTCAATCTCCTCCCATTCGGCATCCTCGGGCACCGTGCTTTCACGCGGTCGCAGCATAAAGCGGAAGAACATGACCAGATCGTAGCGATACTGTCTGATCGTCCCGGGCGAGCGTCCTTTAATTGCCTGGTAGTAACCAAGGAAATCTTCCAGGCGCGGAAAGGTATCTTCAACTTTATTCTTATTCTCCTGTGCCATATCTATATTATACGCTATCATGATTATGAAAAATAACTCATTATTTGTGATAGACTTTTAGCGCTGAATTAAAGCGGATTACGCCCTTGGGCGCGGGAAAGGTAAGACATAATGGAAAAGCTGCGTGTAGGAATTGTCGGAGCAACCGGTCTGGTCGGTCAGACTTTCATTTCTTTATTGGAAAATCATCCCTGGTTTAAAATAACTGCATTATTTGCTTCACCACGTTCAAAAGGGAAGTCATATAGCGAAGCCATGGAAGGGCGCTGGCGCTATGCAGCCGAAATGCCTGAAAGCGTAAAAGAGATGAAGGTGATGGGTACGGATGAGATATCCGCAATCGCCGATCAAATAGATTTCGTCTTTTGCGCTGTTGATATGGATAAATCTGAGCTGATCCAACTCGAAGAAGGAATCGCCAAACTGGAAATTCCGGTAATATCCAATAATTCAGCCATGCGCTGGATACCGGATGTGCCGATGATCATACCTGAGATCAATCCCGAACATAGTATCTTGATTGAAACACAACGCAAGCGACTGAAGACAAGACACGGCTTTATCGCTGTAAAGCCCAACTGCTCAATCCAGTCCTATGTGCCGGCTCTGACAGCTTTGTTGGATTTTGAGCCGGAAGAGGTCTTTGTAAGCACTTATCAGGCCGTTTCAGGCTCCGGGAAGACTCTGGCAACTGCAGATGAGATGCGAAACAATGTGGTCCCTTATATCGGCGGGGAAGAAGAGAAGAGTGAATGGGAACCCTTAAGAATCTGGGGTCAGGCTAAGGGCGGCACCATCGAATTAGCCCGCAGACCCATCATCTCAGCACAATGCTATCGTGTATCGGTTGAATACGGTCACACAGCTGCCGTATCCGTTCGTTTTCGCAAAGACATAGATGAAAAAGAGATCCTGGGTCGCTGGGCAGATTATCAGGGCCATGAATCTGTCAGAGATTTGCCTTCGGCTCCGGAGAAATTTTTAGATTATCTGACTGAAGACGATAGACCGCAGCCTTTGCTGGATGCTATGGCAGGCAAGGGGATGGGTATCACTATCGGACGTCTGCGTAAAGATCCGATTTTTGACTACAAGTTTACTTGTCTGTCACATAATCTCATCAGAGGAGCCGCAGGTGGTGCGGTTTTGACTGCTGAATTACTGTTGAAACAGGGCTATCTGTCAGAAGCATAGGGACAAAGAGTATTAGCATGGCACAGGAAGAGCTTGATACTGCAGTGGATACTGCTGCAAAAAAAACAGATACAAGATATAAGAGCGTAGATTGTCTTGAGCTGGGGCTTTGGCTTGGATACGGCCTGATGGCAAATGGTGCTGAGGCAATCAGAGTTGAGGATAGTGTTACTCGAATTCTGAATGCTTATGATTTGCGGGAAGCAGAAGTATACTCTGTCTCCAACTACCTGCATGTCAGCGCACGCAGCTGCTCCGGAAAACCGATCAGTTTTGGCAAACGGATGCAGGGCAGCAGCTCCAATAATCTGGATAAGGTTGACCGCCTCAATGATTTAGCGCGTCACATTACAAGCGAAACACCAGATCCGGTCCTGACTCTGCAAGAAGTCAAGAAGATTATTAACTCTCCGGGCTATCCTTTTAAAACTCACGCCTTTAGTGTGTCTCTGGCAGCCTTCGCTTTTTCCTTGCTTCTGGGCAGCAGCATAGTACCGGCACTCTGGGCTGCTGCTGCTTCTCTCATCATGATTAATATATTAAGGCCGATCCGGAAACACTATGCTAATCCCATATTTATTAACTTAGTCGGGTCTGTACTGATAACAACATTACTCTGGCCGGTTAATTTCACAAAGTATAGCTCTGAATCCATATTAATCATGACGGCCTCATTTATGTATTTTTTCCCGGGAATTGCCCTAATTAACAGCATACGGGATTTAATGGCCGGCGATTACAGCGCCGGTTTGGCCAAGATGGCCGAAGTGTTGCTCCTGGCCGTTTCCGTTGCCGTCGGTTCAGGTGCAAGCATGGCCTTGCTGGGCAAAATCTGGCCATTTGCCTAGGAAGGAGCAAGGTATGGAAATTGTAGAATCAACCTTTTATGCTCTCATTGCCAGCTTCGCCTTTATGATCGTCTTTGAGGTGAGGGGAAAGGCCTTGCTTGCAGGCAGTATCGGCGGAGCCATCAGCCAACTGAGCTTTATGCTCTTTCAGCTGCCGGATTATTTACCATACCTGCTTCCATATTTTTTCTCATCAATAGTGTTGACACTTTATTCGGAGATCATGGCACGTGTATTAAAAAAGCCGGCCACTGTCTTTTTAATCGGTGCTTTATTTCCTTTGGTTCCAGGAAGAGGCATCTACGAATCAATGGTCTATTTTGTAGATGGGCAACAAAGTCTCTTCTTCGCAAAGCTTCAGGAAACTTTAGCCATTACCATGACCCTGGCCATGGGTATCATGATGGTCTCAGTTATTTTTCGTAACTTCAACTTGAGATCCTACTTCAAAAAAGGACAGGTTTAATCTTCTGCCGTTTTTTTCATCAGCACTGAAGAAGAAGAGGGCTGCTGTCAGGATTCCTGCTTTTAGCTTAACATCAATCGTACTTCGTAAAATATAAATTTTACGAAGTACGGCAGGGGTAATTTTATCAAGAGGGGGATTTTTAATAAATTTGTCCAGCTCTGCCTTTAAAAGAGAGTTTGCGTCTTATGGCTCAATTTTAGGCAGACCATCAGATGGTATGCTTTCAGTTGTTTCTGTTTCTCCCAGGAAACTGTCCATGCCGGTTATTTTTTTCCACTCCTGCGTATCCTTGAATGGATTATGTAAGACGAACAAAATAATCAAAGCGATTGCGATCATTATGCTGGTTAACAGGTTGCGCAATGTTCTCTGGTACTTTTGATGCTGATACATGCGGTTGACTTTGTCTACAGTCGTATAACCTTTTAAACGATAAAGCTTATGACCAAGTTTCTTTTCAGTTTCAGGATTATATCTGTCTTCCAGACCACGGGTCAGCAAATCAGTGTTCATGCTCTCAGTCTTGTTCAAATCAGCATAGCTATATTTGCGGGCAAGCTGGGTCTGCAATTGGGCAGTCTTGCTTTGATCAAAAGTATTTGCTAAACCGGAGCTGCTAAAACCACGCACCGGAACCGGCCGCTGTGGTCTCTGCTTTTCGGATTGATTAATTTTCTCGTTATCCATATATAATACTGCTCATTCTCAATCTGCCAGGAATGTTTTATTAAAGATAATCAGCAAATGTCCCCGGACACGCTGCTATTACACTAAACTACTGATAATTTGATATTTTACCATAAGCTGCATTATAAAGATGATATTCAATTCTGCATGAACAAGATTACTTGCTTCTGAACATTTGTTTTGTTATCATTAAAACGAACACACGCTCTTTATTATGTTATGCAGGAGGCGATCAGAATGCAAGACACATATCAGTTCACCAAAGCCAATGTGGATGAAACCTGCGACGCTGTCTATGACTTTATCGTTAGCTATGTCACTGCAAACGGTTATGCTCCCAGTGTACGGGAAATTGGGCGCGGAGTCGGTTTGAAATCTACTTCTACAGTTTATGGTCATCTTAAACGTCTGGTCAGCCAGGAGCGCATTGAAATGACTGAAGGCAGACGCCGGGCAATTCGTCTGGTAGATGAAAGTGAACTAACTGAAACAGCAGCTGATGAAGTTCCCCTGCTCGGTACAGTCACAGCCGGTCTGCCTATTCTTGCTACTGAGAATATCGAAAGCATGCTTAAACTGCCACAGGATACCTACGCTTCAACTGAAGATATGTTCGCCTTGCGTGTGCGTGGAGACAGTATGATTGACGCAGCAATTCTGGATGGAGATATTGTCCTGGTCCGGAAGCAAAGCACTGCAGATTCTGGTGAGATTATTCTGGCTCTTCTGGAAGATGAAGCTACTGTAAAGACTCTCATCCGCGATGACGACGGGCATTGCCACCTGCAAGCGGAAAACGCAGCTTATGCGGACATACCCTTTGAATCAGAGGACTGTAAAATCCTGGGTGTAGTATGTGGCTTACTGCGTTTTCGCGTCTAAGAGCCAGTTAATAACTGCTTATCAGTTGCGTGACCAGGAAGAATTATATACACGAGGATAGGCGTAATTCTTCTTTTTCCGGTTAGTTTCATTGAAAATCAAATCTGTAACCTCGTAGGAGCGAATACATACAACAGCTGATTTAAAGATCAGCTGTTGGGCACTGTCGGCATTCACAACAATGGTATCCTGATCAAAACCTACGATTATTCCTTCTAATACAGTTTGGTCTGCCAGTTGCAAACGCGCAGTCACCTTCTGTCGCCTGCAATGGTTAAGGAAGGCCTCCTGTATTTTTCCCGTTTGAGAAATCTTTGTGCTGCTAACAGTGTTTTCGTCTTTTTCAAGATACGACATTGTAAGTCCTCCCCAAAATTAATGACGTTTTTTCTCGTCGGTTTAAATGTGGTGAATACAATCTTAGCTAATGAAAAAGAAGAAAACTTCGACCAGATCGAAATTGCTGTTTATTTTTGTCAGTCTTGAGAGGAATAGAGCAAGCGGATCACATATTCTTTGGGTCTGAACCAGGTTAATTGACGTTTAGCATACCGTCTCGTTGCAGTAGCAGTATTATCGCGTGCCTCGGCCTCAGTCAGCTCACCCTTAATGTGCTGCAGAGCTTCGCGATAGCCAATACCACAAAAGGCCGGATCAGTTGCATAAGAAGGGTGCCGCTCTATCAGGGACCTTGTCTCTGAGATCAGGCCGGCATCGTAGATTGCTTCTGTACGTTGATTTATTCGATTGTAAAGGTTCTGTCTCTTGTCCCAGTTCAGTTGATAAACACGAAAATTAAAGGCTCTTGTTTTCATTCTTGATTCTGCATTCAATTCACTGAGAGTTTTTCCTGTCAGTTCGAATTTTTCGAAAAAACGCACAATGCGTCGGCGATTTTCAGGGGAAATCTGCTCTGCAGCTTCCGGGTCCAGAGCGGCCAGCAAGGCATAGGACTCCTGTAAGCCCCGTTCAGCGATTTTTTCGTTAATGCTGTGTCTCAATTCTTCGCTAGGAGCCGGGTCTGAAAATTTCAAACCTTCATAGAGAGCAGATATATACTGTCCCGTGCCGCCGCAGATCAGAAAACGTCTGCCCTCAGCCTGGCCGCTGACCAATATTTCACAGGCATCACTAACGAACTGGGCAACACTGTACCGTTCCTGCGCATCTTTAATATCGATTAAATGGTGCAGGACACGTGCTTGTTCGTCCCGCGTTGCTTTTGCTGTTCCGATATCAAAACCGCGATAAATCTGCATTGAATCGGCAGAAATCAGCTCACGGTCTTCCTGTTCACACCAGGCCATGGCAAGAGATGATTTACCGCTTGCTGTCGGACCGGTTAGAATCGGAATCACATCTGCAGCCTGCAGCGCGAGATCCCTTCTGACAAGCTCAAGCATCATGGCTTGAGTATCAGCCCGGATTTCCTGTGTTCCAACCGCCATCAGACTTTCCTGCCAAACATTTTTTCAAATTCCGCCCGACTTTTGCTGACAATTACCGGACGTCCATGCGGACAATGATACGGGTTATCCAGTTCCAGTAAGGAACTAAGCAAAACTTCGGCTTCCTTTTGCGAGAGACTGTCATTGGCCTTAACCGCGGCCTTACAGGCCATATCATGAAAAAGCTCGGTATCACTGAAAGCCAGTTCAGGATCACTTTGACTGCCGGCATGTTCCAGGACTGCTCTGAAAGCAGCTGCAGGATCAAGTTCATTTTTTGAGCTGCCGGTGCTAGGCACCGCTCTGATCACAAGAGACGTTTCACCAAAGGGTTCACAAACAAAACCCAGGCGGGCAAATTCGCCCTCATTTTCAGTAAAGAAAGTCATCTCCCCTGCACTAAGATTGACGCGAACAGGCAACAGGAGAGTTTGTGAGAGTCTCCCCTCTTCCCTTTCCTGATTAAAATTATATAACAATTTCTCATAAATTATACGTTCGTGCGCTGCGTGTTGATCAATAATAAACAGGCTTTCCTTAGCTTCAAACAGGAGGTATGTCTGTAATAATGACCCGATATAGCGGGCACCTGCCAGTTCAGCTGCCCGTGTTTTTTTCACTTCTTGAGCCCGGGAACTGCTGCCAATTTCTGCTGGAGCCAAGACGGGTCCGGCAGGCTGATCGGATTTTCTGTCTGCTTCCCTCAGGCGCTTGGCCGGATAATCTTTCTGTTTTTTGCTTTCCACAGTGTCAGCAAAAGCAAGCTGTGCTCCGGCTGTTCCGCCCTGCGGAAAACTTATATTCCTGCCATAAGCTGCAGGAGAGATTTTTTCCTCAGTTTTCAGATCTGTCTCTTCTGCACTTATTGGATAAGATTTATCTTCCTTTATCGTTTCTTCCCGGGAGAGACATTCCTGTAAGGCTTGATAAACAGAACGAAAGAGGATTTTCTCATCCCAGACTCTGATCTCACTTTTTTGTGGATGTACGTTAACATCAACTAGTTCCGGCGGTATGTCCAGATGCAAAACCAGAGCCGGGAAACGTCCTTTCATGAACCAGGTCTTCCCTGCTTCATCTGCTGCAGCACGCAGCGTGGGGGACTGTATCACACGCTGATTAACAACAAATAGCTGGCGACTGCGGTTGTGGCGCGCCTCTGCCGGCAGAGTCATGTAACCCTTAACCTTTATGGGGCTGACACTATGTTCCACTGCGGTCATAGCTTCTGCCAGCTCCCGGCCGAAGACAGCATAAATGGCACTTAACAAATCATTGTTACCCGGAGTATGCAAGAGATCTTTTTTGTCTTCGATTCGCCGCACCCGGAAAGAGACATCCGGACGTGCCAGGGCGAGCCGGCCGACCATATCGACAACAGCACTGCCTTCAGCGCGATCAGTCTTTAGAAACTTATAGCGCGCCGGCGTATTGAAGAAAAGGTCACGTACAGTAACAGTAGTTCCTTCTTTCATGCCTGCGGGTTCTGAAGAGATCAGCTTGCCCCCTTCAACCAGCAGCCTGCTGCCGGTGTCAGAAGCTATTAAGCGGGTACGCAGCTCAAGCCGCGAAACCGCCGCTATGCTGGCTAAAGCTTCTCCCCTGAAACCCATCGTCTCTATACGCAATAAATCATCAAGCGCAGCCAGCTTACTGGTAGCATGGCTTTCCAGTGACAAGGCTGCGTCCGCAGCACTCATACCAAAGCCATCATCTTCAACTTCCAGCAGCCTGATTCCTCCTGCTTGCATAGAAATACGAATAATGGAAGCACCTGCATCCAGGGCATTGTCTATCAGTTCTTTAGCTACTGAAGCCGGTCGTTCAACCACTTCTCCGGCCGCTATGCTATTGATTGTATGATTGTCTAATTTATGGATTGTGGCCATTAATCTTCCTCCTGCCGCAGACGTTCCTGTTTCTCAACCATCTGTTTCAGATCCAGCAGCAGAGAATAAGCTTCAATCGGGCTCATTGAGTTAGGATCACTATCGCTCACGAGCTCTATTATTTCGTCAGCCAGTTTGACTGATTGGGCCTGGGCGAAAAGGCCCAGCTGACCTTCCATGGGCTGCGCATCTTTTCGAATTTGCCGTCTCTCTTTTTTGTTAGCCTTTTCCAGCAGCACCATTATTTCCCGGGCCCGGTCTACTACCGGCGCCGGAACACCTGCCAGCCTGGATACTTCAATTCCGTAACTCTGATCTGTACCGCCGGATTTGATCTGATGCAGAAAAACAATTTCTCCTCCCCGTTTGGCAACATCTACATGAGCATTAAACACACCTTTCTGTGTTTGACTCAATTCAGTCAGCTCGTGGAAATGAGTTGCAAACATTGATCTGGCACCGATAAAAGTTGTATCCGCCAGATATTCGACAACCGCCCAGGCAATCGACAGACCGTCTGCGGTGCTGGTACCGCGTCCGATTTCATCCAGTATCAGCAAACTGCGGGGTGTCGCCTGGGTCAGAATTGTTGCGACTTCACTCATTTCCACCATAAAAGTGGACTGACCGCCGGAGACGTCATCTGAAGCACCCACCCGTGTAAATATCTGATCGCAGATACCGACCACGGCCGAGTCTGCCGGCACAAAGCTGCCGGACTGAGCCAGAATGCAGGTTAAAGCGACCTGCCGCATATAGGTGGACTTGCCGGACATATTCGGGCCGGTAAGCAGCATAATGCGCTGATCATCAGTATTCAGATCAATATCATTAGGGACAAAGTCGCTGGCACCTAAGATCTGCTCCACCACGGGATGTCTGCCCTGGGTAATCTTTAAGATTGATTCCTCTGTTAAGCGAGGTCTGCAGTAGTTATGACGTTCCGCAACTTCAGCCAGTGAAATCAGAGCATCCAGCCTCGCCAGAGCCCGGGCTGTTGTCTGAATTTTGTCCAGATATTCCGCGACTGTTTCCCGCAGCGAGATGAAGATCTCGTATTCTAACGATTTCAGTTTTTGATTGGCTGTCAGGATCTTTTCTTCGTACTCTTTAAGCTCAGGTGTCAGATAGCGTTCAGAATTAGTCAGGGTTTGGCGGCGCCTGTAGTGCTCCGGCACCTTATCCGACTGCGACTTAAGTACTTCGATGTAATATCCGGCTACACGATTGTATCCGACTTTCAGGTTCTTAATGCCGGTTTTTTCTCTTTCTTCCGCTTCAAGCTGCAAGATATATTCCTGGCCGTGCAGAGCAATTTTTGCCAGCTCATCACGTTCTGTATCATAGCCGTCACGAATCAGTCCGCCATCCATTATCTGAATGGGGGCGTCATCCAGCAAAGCCCGGGAAAGCTTAGCTTCCAGTTCCGGTAAAGTATAGATGTCTCCGGCAATAGCCTGAAGAGCATCCGTCTCAATATCCGCCATAAGTTTGTGGAACTCCGGCAGACGCCCCAGAGTATCACGCAAGGAAAGCAAATCCCGGGGAGATACGTTGAAGGATGCTATCCGTCCGGACAGCCGTTCCATATCATAAAGACCATAAAGTGCCTCGCTTAGAGAACGGCGAATCATAAAATTGTCTTTTAAAAAAGCCACCGCATCCTGACGGCGTTCAATCTGAGCAATGTTCAATAAAGGCTGTTCCAGCCACTGGCGCAAGTTGCGGCTGCCCATAGCAGTTTTACAGTGGTCAACTGCCCAGAGCAGACTGCCTCTGCGTTTGCGGTCACGCAAGGTCTCAGTCAGTTCCAGATTCATCCGGGCTGACCGATCCAGAATCATATAATCACGGAATCTATAGGGCTTAATTTCTCCGAAATGTGTCGGCACCATGCCCTGTGTGTCTTGCAGATAATAAATCAAACCTGCAGAACTGCGATGCCAAAGCAGGTCCTTGTCATTAAATTTTATACCAAATTCGGATGCCCTTTTACTGCTGAATGAACTGTCCGGCAAAGTAGTAACGGTGATCTGCTTTCTCGTACAGTAGTCGCTAAATTTAATATTTTGAACAAATTTTTCATTGACGACAAATTCTACCGGGGCGAAACGTTCCAGCTCATCAAATAAATGGGATTCAGCTTGTAGACCTAATAAATCACTGGTCTCAAAATGCCCCGAAGAAAGATCACAGGCAGCAATTCCATAAGCACCATCTTCCTCCAGAACTGCGCAGATAATCGAATATTTGCTGGCATCCAGAGAATCCGGATCAAGTTTTGTACCTGGCGTCAGAACTCTTACCACTTCACGCGCCACCAGCCCCTTGGCTTCGGCCGGATCCTCTACCTGTTCGCAAATTGCGATTTTGTAACCACGTTCCAGCAAGCGATTTAAATACTTATCAACCGCATGATGTGGTACTCCACACATGGGGGCACGTTCATCCAGGCCACAGTCACGGCCTGTCAGTTTTAACTCCAGTTCACGTGCAACCAGGAGGGCATCATCAAAAAATACCTCGTAGAAATCTCCCAGACGCATAAAAATCAAACAATCAGGGCGGCTTTCCTTCTCCGCAACATACTGTCTCATTAAAGGCGTCAAAAGTTCTTTGTCAATATTTTCAAATCTTAGTGTACTCATATATCGCGCAGATCATCCTACATATCTTTACCTTATAAATATAAGCTATTCTTTATATTAAGCTAAGCCTGCAAAAACTCCCTCCAGAGAATGTGCTTTAGCTTTTGTTATGTGAACAAAAACCTCACTCCCGTCCGCGATGACAGAGCTTACCGGCTTCCCTCTTGCTGTCAGCAGCTCATCCGCAGTTATCGCTGCCTCAGGCAGGCAAAAATTAACTAATCTGTCATCCTTAGTTCTGCCGGAAAAAGTTCCATTGTCGCTTTTACTTAAACCACTCACCAGTACATAGAGGGTTTGGCCTGTACATTTTTCATTTGATTCAAGACTGTGCTTATTTTGCAAAGCAAGCAAACGTTCAAATCTTTCCTGTATCACAAGGTCTGAAACATTCTGACTCCAACCGGCCGCCGGAGTACCGCTGCGCGGACTGTAGATAAAGGTAAAAGCCCGGTCAAATTTGACCGTTTCCATGAGTCTCAGTGTATCTGCAAAATCTTCCTCTGTCTCTCCCGGGAAGCCAACAATAATGTCGGTGCTGATACTTATGCCGGGCCGGGCAGAACGCAGTTTATTTACCAATTCAAGATAATGCTCGGCGGTATAGCGCCGATTCATCTTTTTTAAGAGATGATCGCTGCCGGACTGCAGGGGCAGGTGCACATGTGCTTCGATGGTTTCATATTTTCCGATAACCTCAATTAGCTCATCACTTAAATCTTTGGGGTGAGATGTCATATATCTGAGAATACTCAAATCAGGAAACTGCGCTATCTCTTCCAGCAGGCGGGCGAAGGAGGGAAAATCCGACTCTCCCTGTTTTCTCCTATCGTTACCGTAAGAATTTACATTCTGTCCAATCAGCATTATTTCTTTAGCGCCGTTATCAACCGCAGCTCTGGCTTCTGCCAGAATAAGCTGAGGGTCACGGCTGCTTTCACGCCCTCTGGTATAAGGAACAATGCAGTAGGTGCAGAAATTATTGCAGCCTGACATGATCGAGATCAGAGCACGGTATTTATTCTCCCGCTTGACCGGTAAGGAAGGATAGGTCATTTCTTTAGCCTGATCAGTCAGGTCCACTATAGAGTGCTTCTTTTGCCTGCCCGATTCATATAGTGCCCGGGGCAAGTTTCCCATATCACCGGCATTAAGCAGAAAATCAATATAGGGAAAGCTTTCTTTAAGCATCGTGTTATGAGTCTCCTGCACCGGCATGCAGCCCATGACACCGATACGGCGTTGCTTTTCTTCGCTGCGCCAGGTCTTTAGATTACCTAAATTGCCATAAAAACGTCTGTCGGCATTCTCTCTGACACTACAGGTATTAAAGATAACAATGTCTGCCTCCTCAATGCAGGTAGCCGCTTTTAGGCCCATATACTCCAGAAGACCTGCAGATATTTCACTGTCATTATCATTCTGCTGGCAGCCGAAAGTACGTATAAAATAGCTGAGCGGACGGCCTGCCGTCATCTGAAAAGCCTCCGTTCCGCTTTGTATCTCATTCATATAAAAATCTATATTCTTCTTATTGTTTTCCATTGAATTCTTCTCTTTAATATATTTTTCATCGTGGCAAGGGATGATACTCAGACCACAGGAAACGTTTCATGATCCATCTCTTCCGCGGTAAATCTTCTTTCAGGCGTCTTTCTTCCCCGGCGTAAAAGTCCAGGAAAGCTTCCAGTTCTTCCCGGCTGATAATTTGTCCGTCCGGATCATCGTAATATATTCTTTCTGTCAGATCCAGATAGATCTGATCAATCTTATTTTTGTCTTTTGCATTCATGCGACCGACAAATTCACGGATTGTTTCACCGTAATTTCTGCTTTTGTCCTCCAGCTTCCACATAGCCTGCAGATCCAGATCGATTCTACTGATCAGCTCTCCGGCTGAACTTTCTTCCAGTTCTTTTTGCAGGTATTCCGGCTTATGACGCTGTTTATATACCAGGCAGCGCCAAAGGATGAACAAGCAGACTGGAAAGCTGAAGAGCAGTATATAGAAGCATAGTTTAGCAATAGAAAGCAGCACTTGCCGGAAGGAGGAACCGGCTTCAGCCCCTTGAGGAGGCTCTGTAGCCTGAGTATGATCTTTTTCCGGGATGGCTTCCGTCGGGGCCAGCGTCTCCGGCGCTTCAGTTATAACTTCTGTAGGCACTGTCTCTTCACCGGGGTCTTCCCCGGCTATGTTTTCCATCTGGTCCAAAGCTGAGGATGGGGTGGCATCAAGCGGCACCCAGCCCAGGCCATCAAACCAGACTTCAGTCCAGGCATGTCCGTTTTCGCCGCGTAGTTCACGCCTGCTGGCTGTGTCAGACTGAGGAACGAGAAAGCCCTCCACATAGCGCGCAGGTATGCCCGCACTCCGCAGCAAAACTGTCAGGGTGGTGGCGAAATAGGTGCAGTAGCCTTCACCTGTTTCCAGAAAATACGTGACAAAATCGCGGTCGGCCGGAGGTATCTCCACATTAAGCGTATAGGTAAAATTATCAGCCAGATAAGAACGGATAGAAGTTGCACGTTCTACATCACTATAGCCAGAGCCATAGACTAATGCTTCCAGTTCAGGATGCTTTTCCTGCAGAACGGGTCTTAGTGTAGGCAGCTGAGGCAGAGAAAGCCAACGCGACCTGTCTGTGCCTGTCATCAGGCTTTCCGGGAACAAGCCGATCAGGGCTTGCAGATTGTCCGCATCATGCAATTTACGTACGGAAAACCATTGCCCCACTCCCCTATAGCCTGCTTGTGTAATACGTCTGTCCAGGTAAAGATTTCCGCTTTGGTTGAAATAGACATTAAAAGAACTTGAATCCAGACTTGTAAAACTTGCCGGTCTGCCGCCATGGAAGACCACCTGCTGATCATACACTGGTTTCAGCTCAAAGGACCTGTCAGGTAAGATCTGCTGCAGCAGAGCTTCCTCGCTGTTATGTAAGGGGCCCAGAATCTGCTTCTGATCTTCAGCATTGCGTGAATGCCCCATCAGCCAGTTAGGATTCATGCCATCTACGGTCCAGCCAAGTCCCGTATATTCATAATAAGCAGTACCCCGCAAATAAATGGAGCGCGAGTCAGTATCGAGATACATGTAGGTTTCATCCAGCAGCTGCGGGCTACCACCCAATCTGTTTTCCTGAGGATAGTAACCCAGATCTTTTAAAGAAAACTGCAAATATGGTATAGATGAAGGCTCCTGGTAACGCTGCCCCAACAGGCGGGACATATTATCATCAAATCTCTTCACGTAAAAAACGCTTGCAGGAATCAGTAAGTTCAGCAGCATGAGCACTGCCAGAATGAAGATGCTGACAGGCACTGCCCTCTTGCGCCTGCTATGTTCATTAGCGTTACCCCTGCTTTTAATCCGCCGTTCAGACCTGAAAGCCAGCTTAGCTTTGTTCTCTCCGAAAGTCCAGATCAGAAGAATAACCAGAATAGAGCCGGCATAGGCCAGCTGCATTTCCCTCACGCCGGCACCTTTTGAGATCTCTTCAGCAAAAGCAAAAAGTGTGGTGGAAAAAAGAAAAGCAAGTATTGGCAGAGGTCGCCAGAGAAGAATTAGAGCGGCTAAAAGAGCCAGTACAACAACAAAACCTGCACTGGCAATCACACCTGCTTCCACCAGCTCTGTTGCAATACCCAAACCATAAGACAGACGATTATAAAGTAAGTCAAAGACAGATCTGAGAACTTGGCCTAAAGTGCCAAGCAGGGGCAATCCCGGAGCAAAAGCTCCGATAACTCCTAAAGTCAGCAACAAAAGGACAGCAGCGGAGAGGGCTTTTGAAAAGCGCACAATCAGATAGATTAATATGTATGTAACAAGTATAATCAGGCTCTGCTGCCACAGATTCATCTCTAAATTGAAGGCAGTCATCCACAGGGGTGATACTGATAAGGCAAAGAAAAAAGACAAGACAAAGCGCCGGAGAATCTGCCAGGATTCACCATCAAAAAAAGAGTCGCCGCCACCGTTCTGAGCACCAACTTTCAGCAGTAAATCAGAAGATCTGTATTGTGTATTATTCTCTTTCGATTTCACTTTTTCTTCCGTTCACGCAATACTCCGCTGGAGGCAAAAATATACACAAAAACGTCAACACCGGCACGGCGCATACGATCAAAAGCCTCTTCCATTTCATGGCCGGGCGGGTCCTCAATGAAAAAGAACAGGCTGACATAGCGGACCTGTTCTTTCAGCTTCAATATAGTGGTAACAGTCTGATAGCTAAGGCGGGTGGTCAGCAGCAAATAGCGATCAGCTGAAATCTGATTTAATTCATGGACAATCAACGTGCCTATCTCAGGAGTGGAATTTACCGGCAGCAGCGCCAGCTGGCGCCGGTAAGACTGAAGGCTCTCAATCTTCCTGCTGAAAACTCCGCCTGTTGAGCCTGCTCCTGTTTCTAAACGGACATATAGCTCTCTGTTGAGAAATTCATGCAGGATCCCTGCCGTGGACTCGAGCAGTAAATCACGCCGGCTAAGAGCTTTATTCCACTCCGGTGCTGACTTGTACTCTGCATCTGCTGTATTTTCATCGACCAGTACAGCTGTGCGCATCTCCAGAGCTTCCTCATACTGCTTAATCATCATGGATTGCAAACGAGCACTGACTTGCCAGTGGATGCGGCGTATATCATCACCCGGAGAATATTCCCGCAGCGTATCAATCTCTTCGCTGCGGTCTTCAACGCGCTTGCGCTCGACAAGACCGTCTTTGCTTTCGCGCAGAGCATTGACTGCTGGTGTTGCGTCAAAAGACGCAAGCGGCAGCACCAATGTTTGCATATTCTCCTGATCAGAACTGTATCTGTACTTAGTCTGTAAAATACCCAGTATGCCACGCAGGGAAATAATGACTTCATCCAGCTGCAACCAACCGGTATGTCTTGCCTCCATACTGACAATGATCTCTTCCTTATTACCGGGAACCAGGCTGTGACGCACAAGGTGCTGTTCAGCTTCCAGGCTTCTGTCAGTCAGACCATACCAGGCTGTAACTGATATCTCGGCAGGAAGGAATAAGGTCTGAAGTGATATCGAAAGTTTAAATTCTGCCAAATCACCACGGTTTGTCTCTGCCTGATATTCAAGCTGACCAATTCGCAGACGGCTGCGCAGGTAGATTATTTCGATAATGGAATATATCAACAAAATCAGGACAAAAAGCAAGGCGATCTTGAAAACTGCCAGACCGAAATAACTCACTCCGGCCAGGAGCGGCACAATCAGCAAAACTAATAGTACAAATAGAACTGTCATCTTTGTACAGGAACTTGAACTGTTTCCTTAAGTGACTCGATGATGCTGACCGCCTGAGCGCCGCGCAAACGTCCCTCGGCCTTGATAATAAGACGATGGTCAAATACAAAATGCAATAAACTCTGAACATCATCAGGAAGGACATAGTCACGGCCACTGAGCAAAGCAGCTGCCTTAGCTGCCTGCAAGAGCATCAGAGAGGCTCTGGGACTGGCTCCCAATTCAACATCGGGATGCTGTCTGGTCTGCTGAGCCAGATTTGTGATATATAGCTTAATTGCATCAGCTACATAGACCTGTCTGGCCTGATCGCGCAGCCACAACACATCTGCAGCAGCAGCAACCGGTAATAAATTATCGATCGGGTTTTCAGCGGAAAAACGGGACATAATATTAATTTCTTCTTTTGCAGTCGGGTAACCAAGTGTCATCCGGAACATGAAGCGGTCCAGCTGAGCCTCCGGAAGAACATAAGTGCCTTGTTGTTCAATAGGGTTTTGTGTAGCCATAACCATAAAGGGTTGTGGCAGCTCATAAGTAGTCTGGTCAACTGTCACCTGATTTTCCTGCATAGCCTCTAATAAAGCCGATTGGGTCTTGGGTGATGTCCTGTTGATTTCATCTGCCAGAAGAATCTGCGTCATAATAGCACCGGGTTTAAAGGTGAAATCACCGGTCTTTTGATCAAAAATGTTATAGCCGGTTACATCGGATGGCATCACATCAGGGGTGAATTGTATGCGGGCAAAGTCCAGGTCCAGTGAACGCGCCAACGCTGTTACCAGCGTTGTCTTGCCGATGCCGGGCACGTCTTCGATCAGAACATGTCCGCCGGCAGTCAGAGCTATCAGCAACAAACGGATAGTCTTGTTTTTGCCGACCATTACTTCTGAGACATTGTTCTCTATATTCTGAGCTAAGGCACAGGCCTTATCCGGATTTACTGTCATTATTGTCTACTCCTCTAAGCTTCATATCACCGCTGGCCCATAACTCATGTGCACCGGTGTCCTGCCGGGGGATACTTTCTTGTATTGGTGAACGTCGCTGCTGAGCGCTCTTTATCTCTGATGGATCTTCATTTTTCCGCCGCTTACCTGCTTTTCCGCCTCTTCTGATGTGTCTTTTTTCCACCTCACGTGCGATAGACGCAATTTCCGGTCGTCTCAAAAGAGTTTTCAGATTCGAAAGCGCTGAGCCTTCAACTAAAACTATCATGTCAGAACGTTCTATCTCTTCAGAAGTGGCAAAGGGCTTGATCAGAATAAACCTCTGGCGCTTAGCCTGAGGATTACGTGTCAGGTATGCCCTGATAAATGAGAAATTCGGCATCATGCCCAATGCAAGCATAGCTGATAAGTCACGGTCACTGTTGTGCATGATGCTCTCACCGTAGAGAACTCCTATACGCTCAATAGACTCCAGCGGCAGCACAATACTGCGGTATGGACCGTCAATGATCAGTTCATCCCTGCGGTTAAGCAACAAAATGCTATCGCGGCTGAGAGTGGTTGATAAGCCTGACACTATGGCAACAGCACCTACCCATTTGGCTTTGTACTTTTTCATGGCCTTTTGCAGTTTTAAGGACAGGTGCGCATTTCTGATAAAGAGGCAGAGCAGGATGGCTGCCGAACCAGCACTAAGCACCAGGCCATAAACGATAGGCATAGTCCCCTGCCACATAAGAAATACCGTAGCGATGAAAAAAATAAGCAATGCTATTATCATAAGTATCTAATTATTTTAACATGTCCTGATCCGGTTCATAAATAAGGGGGATGATTTGCCCGTCTTGTTTATAAATCGAATGTGCCGGTACATTTTTTCTAACCGACGACAGGGGATAAATCCGGCTGGAAGCACCTACCATGCTGCCGGGGTTAAGCACTGCATTGCATCCGATCTCTACATTTTCAGCGGTTATAGCACCAAACTTACGCAAATGTGTAGCTATGCCGCCAGCTTCAGTATGCACGATAATATCCGCCCCGTCTGCCCGCAGATTAGATGTAATCACACCGGCGCCACAGTGTGTACCCCAGCCAAGTATGCTGTCACCAATGTAGTTGTAATGCGGTGCCTGCACCTTGCCTATAAAAATACTGTTCTTTACTTCCGTGGAATTGCCTACCACACTTTCCGGTCCGACAAAAACATTGCCCCGGATAAAGGCACCGGGTCTTATCTCTACATTTTCACAAATAATGGTGGGTGCCATCAAAGTAACATTTGGAAATAGTTTAACTGATTTTGCCAGATATACGCCCGGCGCATGCTGATAGAATCTGTCCGGTGACAGATTCTGTTGGAGAGTGAGTATAAAATCACCAATCTCGGGCAAAGCCTGCCAGGGATACTCGTATTTCAACAAAAACTCAGTACACATTGAATCAGAAGACAGTGCAAAAAAATTCTCGGTCTTAAGTTCACACAATGACATTTTCTTCTCCTCTCTCAGCAGAAAGAAAGCTTTCAATTTGAAAAATGCCTCTGAAGTGAGCTTCAGAGGCAACTGGTCGAGGTGACAGGACTCGAACCT
>DIRJ01000052.1:0-1083 GCA_002427505.1 Mageeibacillus sp. UBA5439 | reverse complement strand
GCGCGCTACCAACTGCGCTACACCTCGATAAAGAGCTAATCCATTCTAATTGTTATGCTCTTATCCGTCAAATATCTGCGGCTGAATTTACTCCACACCACCTGTATAACGTGCCAGCATAGTCTGAAAGTTCTCATCATCTGCTGTCATTAACTTTACAACTGAGTTCACCATCATCTTCATGGAGTCAGCAACATCAGGCTGATACTGCTCCGGAAGATCCAAAACAGAGAGTTCTGTACAGGCAAATAAGACCAGGCCATTGTCAGCAGTGTATTTGTCAAGGAGTGGATCAAGTTGCGGGATACGCGTCTCCTGGGTCTTTTTCACATGATAAATTGAATGCATGACCAGTTCTATATCCTCAGGCTCAGGATAACGCAAATCCAGCCCGAGTGCCTGTGCGTAATCCAGATAAACACCTGAAAAATAAGTACCGCGTGTTGAAAATAGCGTCACCTGCCTCTGATGAACATCTTCTTTCAGTTCATGTACGGCATTTTTAACCATGTTAAAAAATGGTATGGAAGTTAATTCCTGCAGTTCCTTATAAAAGGTATGGCTGGTATTACATGTCATAGCGATCAGACCGACCTTATTCTTTGCAAAAAGCTCGATATCCTCGCCAATAGCAGCTATCAGGCGGGAGGCATCACCGCTTTCTACCGCTTCTGTCCGATCGGGTATGCTGGCGTGACCTGATAAGATCACATCAAAGTGGTCCTGATCACATTGGGCAGGTGTTGCCTCTATTAACATTCTATAGAACTCACAGCCGGCCAAAGGACCCATACCACCGATAATTCCAAGTTTTCTCATTTTATCTGCCACCTATTAGTCATCTTTTTTATTTTGTCGGGCTAAAACTTTAAGCCAAGCTATACATTTTCCCGGCAAGAACATCATTTTCAGCTCCCGCCGATTTTAAGTAATTTTGGCACATAGTTCCTGAAAATAAAAGTACCGGCACTGAAATCAAGCGCTCACCGGTATTTTCCCCCGTAAGAAAGAGAGCTTGCTTCTGCCTGTTAATTCAGTATGATTATACATGATACAATAAGAAAAATATGAAGCAGACATGCT
>DIRJ01000007.1 GCA_002427505.1 Mageeibacillus sp. UBA5439 | reverse complement strand
TTACACCACTACGGGACACGAAAAGATGGCATCTCTCATGGCGGCCCTTGATGGTTTTGTCTTCGTGGTCTTATTTGCCTTAATCCTTGTCCGAGTTGACTTCCAGCTTTTCTGGCTCTGTTATCTTTTATCTGAACTCGCCACCCTCACTTTTGTCCTTATCATGAGCCGCCAGCTGCGACGAAGAGAATCTCTTAGCGGACTCTTGCTCTTAAGAAAAGAAGAGGCAGGAGCCCTGTGGGAAGTGTCTATCCCGGCCGAGGTTGAAGCAGCTGCCGGCGTGTCAGAGCAGGTGATCGTCTTTGGACAGCAAAACGATCTGCCGCCCGCCCTGTCCAATCGGATCGGTATCGCCATCGAGGAAATGGCCGTGAACACAGCCATATATAGCAAGACAAAGAATAAGAATACCAGGCTGGATATTCGGGTCCGGCTCACAGACGATCAGGTCATCATAAGTTTGCGGGACAACGGCATTCCTTTCGATCCCAGCCTGACACCCAGGCAGGAAGAAAGCTCACTTGCTTCTGGCGGAATTGAGATCGTACGCCGCATAGCAAACAAATTTGAGTATTCCCGCCATCTGGGCTTCAATGCTACTGTTCTGGTTTTTGACCGCAACTGATAGCTCATCATAACTTTGTCAATATCACATAATTTCGGAGTAGCACTTGAAGTCTGGTCCGTAAAAAGGAATGCTAAATTGAATTTTAGGCAACAGGAAGAAAATCATATTATGGAGAACATAATATATAACGAGCTTTTGACAAGAGGTTACAACGTTGACGTAGGTATTGTTGAAACGTTTTCAAAGGTCGCCGGCAAAAGTGTTAGAAAGAATCTAGAGGTAGACTTTGTCTGTAATCAGGCAAGTAAAAGATATTACATTCAATCAGCATTTGAAATATCTGCACAGGAGAAATTTCAACAGGAAGAAAATTCTTTAAGGCGAATAGACGATGCTTTTAAGAAAATAATTGTCGTAAAAGACACGATAAAGCCTTGGTACAATGATAGGGGTGTTCTGATTGTTGGTCTAACAGATTTTCTTCTTGATCCGAGCTTTATGGATCTGTAGTTGCTCACAAGTTGCTCCTGATTTTATTCAAAATACTAGTTTCGAACAGTGCAAGAAAACAAAAGAGCCTGTTACGTCATCGCAACAGGATCTTTATTCTCGCAAAGGCCGTGTTAGTTGATACAAACAAATGATAGGTCCTTTGTCATGTAATCAGTGCCGAACATTACAACGAGGATCGTATACGGTCTTGTCCTGGTTATAAAACTCCGCTTGAATCTAGATTGGAGGCGGCTTGATATTGTGATCTTCTGTGTCCAACATTTGGGGTTCAGTTCAGCAAGTGGTTTTTAAAGAGCGCGGGACTGGCCTTCTGAGAGCATGGTTTCCAGGTATGCAATCACTTGGACAGGATGATAATGCCGGAAGACTCAGACTTACCTTCATAACGAACTTCAAACTCAGGTAAATTCTCTTGGTAAATTTCAGTGATGGGATATGTCTCTGCATCATCCCACAACTCATCATATTTATTGGCTATGCCTTGCATGTCTGTGAGCGTTTCCGTCATGACATCGCCAATCACAATGATTCCATCCTGACTCAGGTGCTTGCCTAAACCCCTGATCAATGAAAACTGAAGGTCAAAATCAAAGTGATGAATGGAGTAAGTAAAAAGTATTGCGTCATAGCAATCTAAATCGGCAGGCAGCCTTCCCCGGGAAAAATCGTGTAGAATCAGCTTAGCCAGCGGCATAGACTCCTGGCATTTTGCCAGCATACTTGTTGAAAAATCGATGCCGGTGATACTATAGCCGTCATTGTATAAAACTTTAGCCAGCTTAGCTGTGCCAATCCCGCAATCAAGAATCCTTGTGCCTGTCTGTGCTTTAACCAGACGGATGACGCCTGACACCACATCAGAGTAAGCTTCAAAAGGGTATTCCTTATCCTCGTCAGAAATCTTAACATCCAGGTCATATGAATCGGCCCACTCGTCGAAACCCTTTTTGTCCAGAGGAGCATTCTTCCTATTAGCTATATAATTTAAACTATCTTTTTCCATCAGTAAATTCCTTTTATACGGCACGAAGAGAACTAATTCTAGTCAATTTAAATTATTCGAATAAAAAAATACCGCTACCTGATTATATCAGGTAACGGTATTATCTTTGGTTGCGGAGGCAGGATTCGAACCTACGACCTCCGGGTTATGAGCCCGACAAGCTACCAGCTGCTCTACTCCGCGGTATCTATAATTTGCGCTCTTGGTGCTCGTGGCCGGACTCGAACCGGCACGGTCGAAGTGACCGGAGGATTTTAAGTCCGCTGCGTCTGCCAGTTCCGCCACACGAGCTCGCTAGATTTTTAGCGCTTCAATAAGATACCACGCCTGACCTGCGCTGTCAAGCCAGGAAGCCCCGGATCGGGGTTCACAGCTTCGGCTTGGATCTCTTCACTTTCAACAGTTCTTAGCCCTTCTTTTTGCGCTTATTTAAGACCCGAATCAAGATGACAGTTCCGATAGCCAGAACACCTACCAGAATTGCTATCAGCCAGATGACCCAATGGGAACCAAGCCAGGCTTCTATCGGTGGAACAACAATTACATCCATTGGCGTGTCGACCATAGCTGCTGTTGTCACAGGAGGCCGAGTCGGTGCCGGCGTTTCATAAATAACATCTGCTAAAACTTTTATCATGATAATTTCTCCTTAAATATTTCAACTGTAAAACAGTGCTTCCTTAGAACAATACTTCGATCAGTTTCCCTGCACCGAAAGAGCAGGCATTGGCAGCCAGAGAAAAGCAAAACGGCCGCTTAATTGTTTCCGCATATTTCCGGTAAAAGCAGCCCTCAACAACAACGGCTGCTGTTTCCAGAAATACAAGCACCAGCAGCAGGTTTAGCTTGGTGAATGCCCGCAGCAGATACCAGCTCATGACTACGACCGGGTTGGTCAGGACATTAAGCAGCAGCAGGAGGAGCCAATCCCATTTGCTGCGCTTTCCCACAATGAAAAAGAAGAGACTTTCGAACAAAAGCGTAAGCACCAGCGATAGGCCGAGGCTTGTCAACAGCTGCCGGCTCATTCTTGTTTCACCCCGCGTAATCCCAGCAATAGGATCGCCAGAGAAAAAAGCGAGAGCAGGGCGAAAATCGTGAAGGATGACATCACGGGCACAATATTCAGGTAAGACGGGATAAAGCCGATGAAAAGTGCAAAGGTAAGCAGACCGAAGGAGAAGCCCTTAGCCTGGGGGAAGGCTTTGGCAATGGCCCAGAGAGTGAGTGGCATGGTCATGTTGAAGAGAAAAATCGCCGCAACACCGGCTATGGGGTAATTGCCCAGCAGGAAGAGAAGGGCTGCACCGCCCAGAGAGATCAGTGACGTCCGGCTCATGCCGATTTTGTCCGAAATGATTCCGCCGGCAGCCTTTCCAAAAACAACTGCAGTTGTCAGAATCACAGCCCAATGCCAGCCGGACTTCCAGGGAAAGGACAGAGTCATCCCGACAAAGGAACGCAGGCATACTACCAAAAAAAGCAGTACAGCAGCAGCGACAGTGCCGGCTTTGCCAGTGCCTGCCAGCGAAAATGCTGCATTATCAGATTTTTTCCTGATGAAAAGCAGAATCATCAGTATGGCGGCGGCCAGCATGATTGTCACAGTGTAGACCGGCAAGACTGTTCCCCTGCCGGCGATAGCACCGAAATATATCCCGAAGGCACCGGGGGAGACAAAGATGCCCAGAGGCCAGCATTTTTTCTCGCTGATGTTCAGTACATCGACACCTCCTCCGACATGGAAGGCGCCGTTGCCCAGGCCCAGAATCACAGCAGCCAGAATCGGAACTGAAATGAAGAGAGGTGAGATCAGTACCAGCAGGCAGCCGGCGGCGGCAAAGAGTGCATTACGGTTCAGGCGGTCGGCAATAATGCCCAGGGGCATCTGCATGGCAAAAGCGCAGAAGTTGTAGAGCAGGATAGTTGTGTACCAGACAGCAGTGTGCGACAGCAGGCGGAACATAATAAAAGCACAGCAGAAGTCGACCAGAAAATGCACAGCCGAATATATGGTCAGCATTAATGTCGATTCCTTGGTGTGCCTGGCGCCCATCCTAAAATCCTTTTAAACGCAGAAAATTATCTGCCACTGCTTCGAATCAAGACTCTCTTGGTGCATGAAACTACTGGCTTAAGTATAGCATGTCTTGCTGAAAACATATAAAAGCGGGCCGGTTCACTTGAACCGACCCGCGAGGAGCCATGTTATTGTTTTACCAGTTTGAAAAGAAACGACAGCCACCATACTGAACCACAAAACGTTGTGATTCGTGCCAGGGCGAATAAATCAGATGTGCGGCATAGAAGTAGTAGACAGAATGCTGCACGGCGCTGCCGCCTTCATCAAAGACGAAAGCAACTGCCCGCTTAGTCGCAGCGGTTACACTATTATGAACTCTGGCTGAGTAGCCCCATTGACGGGCTATTTGGCCGGTATTATAGATTCCGGTCAAAAGCATGGTGTCACGGATGGCCTGAGCCACCAGAACGGCGCCGACATAATCGTTGCCGAATTCACCCATGATCAGACCTTCCAGAACAGCGCGATCCTCCACTTGAACCGGTCTGCCGGCATAGTTGGGGTCCGGATTGGGGATCGCAAGCAAAAAGCCGGTTTTAGCAGCCGGAGCAGTAGTGGGAGCTGCAGTAGTCGGAGCTGATGTTGTGGGGGCTGCAGTTGTGGGAGCTGTTGTTATCGGGGCTGCAGTAGTTGGAGCCGCAGTTGTGGGAGCCGCTGTAGCTTGTGTCACAGGCTCCGTCTCAGCAGGATGCTCTTTTTGCTTTTCTCCGGAACTGACTTGTTCAGTTTCTACCGTATCCTTTTCGAGTTTGCTGATTTTTTCATTCTTTGTGATTTGTTTGGCCTTCTTGTCAGCTTCAAGCGCATCCTTGGATAAGGAGTTTGAAGCTGGATCATCGATGTTGTTGTCTGGGTTAGAGTGTAGAAAAACTTGAGCTGTATTGTCTGACTGATCTTCTGTATCTATCTGTAACTGGTTGATTCCTCTGCCTATTTGATTATCTTCCAAATCCAATAAGCCCTCCGGCAAGTCTAATAAGGCTGACTCTGCTGCAGATGGTGCTCTGGATTTGTTTTGTTCCATTCCTCTACTGTCTTTGACTGACTTCTTAGTTGAAGCGTGGATGGCAAATGCCGGAATAGCTACTGCTATAACCGCCATCAGCATAGCCAGCATCAGACTGGTAGATTTTTTAAAAACATGTTTGGTCATGTTCCATCCTTTCTAAGACAGAGCTTTATTTCTGAAGCTCTGAATTCTTTCTAAAAAGAAATAGGATCTTTGCGATCCTAAGCAAGTTTTTTGTGATGCCAAACGTGTTGTATTTTATCCATGGCAAATTTAATAAACTACAGTTGAAAGCACAAAAAAAAGACCATTCTTCTGCAGAAAGTTGGTTAAAAAGAAGAGGAAAAAGTGAAAAAAGCGCTATTGTTACAGAGGGGTTACATGGGAATTACGTAATGAAGCTGAAATAAACACGGGAATGGGGGATTTGATTCTATCTTGACTTTCAAAAAAAGGAGGCCGCTGACTGCGGCCTCCTGCAAAAACTTCAGTGCTTATTCCTTTTTACCGAACTCTTTCTTGGGTTTTGAATAAGCTGTTTCAGCCATGGGCAGGGTGTTGCGCAGGATCCCGTCCAGCGCGTAATAAGCATTCTGCGCTGCAGGTGCCGTTGGAATTGAAGTGATTTCACCGATGCCCTTAGCACCGTAAGCAACATCGAGCAGATCTTTCTTTTCAACATAAATGGCATGGATCTTGGGGATATCCGTTGAACGCAGCAGGCCCAGAGTGCCGAATTTTGATTTCACGTAACCGTTTTCAGTCTTGAAGTCCTCGGTCAGGGCAAAACCCATGCCCATCAGGGCACCGCCTTCAATCTGCCCCTGAATCGAGAGCGGATTGACAACTTTGCCTGAATCATGTGCTGCATAGATATCGCTGATCTTGCCTTCTTCATCCAATATAACCAGGTGAGTAGCGTAGGCATAAGCGATATGAGACTTGGGATTCGGCTTGTCCGCACCTAATTTATCTGTCGGTTCGAAATACTCGGCTGCAAATTCCCGGCCTTCCAGCTTACTCAGGTCGCCATCAACTTCCTTCAGAGCCTCTACGAACTGTGTAGTTGCCAGACGGACGGCTTCACCTGATACCAGGGTCTGGCGGGAACCGGAGCTCATGCCCGAGTCGGGTGAGTTTTCAGTATTGGAGGCGTGCACGTAAATGTCTTTCCGGCCTAAACCGCTGAGCTCAGCTACCATCTGCGCAAACACAGTGGTACTGCCTTGTCCGAGATCTGATGCTCCGCAAAAGACCTCAACCTTGCCGTCATGAACTTCCAGACGGGCCCGGCCTTTGTCCGGCAGGCCTACTCCGACTCCGGTATTCTTCATGGCACAGGCCAGACCGGCATGGTCCCGGTTAGCTTCGTAAATGTCTTTAACCGCTTCTAAGGTTTCTTTTAAGGCTGTAGACTGATCTGCAATCTGTCCGTTCGGCAGTACTTTGCCCGGCTCGATTGCATTCCGATAACGGATTTCCCAGGGGGAGATGCCGACTTTTTTTGCCAGAATATCCAGCATGCATTCGAGTGCGAACTCTGTCTGGCAGACTCCAAAGCCACGATAAGCCCCGGCAGGTACGTTGTTTGTATAGACACCGTAGCCACGGATATCGGTATTCTGATAGCTATAGGGTCCTACCGAGTGGGTGCAGGCGCGCTCCAGCACCGGACCACACAATGAAGCATAGGCGCCGGTATCGAAATAAATGTCTGCATCCAGGCCGGTCAGCATTCCCTGCTCATCACAGGCCAGAGTAAAGGTTGCTTCCATCGGATGACGTTTGGGATGGAAGGCCAAAGATTCATCACGTGACAATCTCACTTTGACAGCTTTGTTCAGTTTAACAGCACATAAGGCTGCCAGATGCTGAACCGAGACATCTTCCTTGCCGCCAAAGGCACCGCCTACATAGAGATTTTCTACAACGATACGCTCAGGTTCCCAGCCCAGCATGATCGAGATTTCTTCCTGGACAGCGTGAGTGCCCTGATCTGAAGACAGGACCTTGACGCCATCTTTATAGGGGAAGGCTACCGAGCATTCGGGTTCCAGAAAGGCGTGTTCAGTGAAGGGAGTGCTGAAGCTTTCAGTGAGAACATAAGCTGAGTTTTCAAAAGCAGTCTTGACATCGCCGCGTGTGATATGACGCTGCTGGCACATGTTGCCGCCGGGATGGATGCTTTCGGCGTCTTCGGCCAGAGCTGCTTCGATTGAGCAGTATGCCGGCAACTCTTCATAATCTATTTTGACGAGGGCCTTTGCCTCTTCCAGTATTTCTTCGCTTTCAGCTACAACCAGGGCGATAGCATCACCCACAAAACGGGTAATATCACCTTTGGCTATCATCACGTCCCAGTCCTGCATAATATGTCCGACCTTGTTGTTGGGGACATCCTCAGCGGTATAGACGGCAACAACACCCGGCAGCTCCAGAGCTGCAGAAAAGTCTATATCAAGTACACGGGCTCTGGGATAGGCAGAACGTACAGCGGAAGCGTGCAGCATGCCCTCCATTTCGACATCGTTCGTGTAGAGACCGGTACCCGTAACCTTATCGCGCACGTCATTGCGGAAAGCGGGGATGCCGACCCCGTAAACAGCGCCTTCTTCGCGTCTGCTGTCAATTTCTTCTTCACCGCGCAGGATGGCAGCTGTTAACTGAACACCTTCAATGATTTTCTTGTAGCCGGTGCACCGGCAGATATTGGTACGCAAAGCCTTCTTGATATCGTCTTCACTCGGATTGGGATTCTTGTCCAGCAGAGCTTTTGAACTCATGACCATGCCTGGTGTACAAAAGCCACATTGTACAGCCCCGGTGACACCAAAAGCATAGACATAAGCTTCACGTTCTGTCTCACTCAGACCTTCGGTAGTAATGATGTTTTTGCCTTCCATCTTTGAGGTTTTGCTGGTACAGGACTTAAGTGCCCGGCCATCAATGATAACGGTACAAGTTCCACATGTCCCCTGACTGCAACCGTCTTTAACAGACTTAAGTTTCAGATCATCGCGCAGATAAGTCAATAAAGATTTGTCTTCGCAGGTGCTGACCTCCTTGCCGTTGACTGTAAATGTGTATTTTTTATCCATGCGTGTTAAGTCCTCCCTGGTCCAGATAAAAGATGAATAATATATTGAAAATTGAGCACAAAATAAGCGAGTATTATGAGCTGAAATCCAGACTTATTTATATGATACTATAGAAATACTGTCAGGGCATGAGCTGAAAACAGTTGCCCCTAACGGATTATTGGCCTTTTCTTTGGGCAGTTTATCCTAATAATTCTCACGAAAAAACTTTGCAAAAACATCTCTGCGCTTAGGGATTTGCTGTGATGATTCAGCTATATTCTCCGATTCGGAGGATGAACGGATTTTTCTTGATCTTTTATTCACGTGCTCAGCATAATCTCGTTATGGGTAAAGTGAGCTTAGATCCACAAGATGCTTTAGCACAAAGACTGCGGCATTTGCGTTCAGTTAAAAAGCTGAAGCAAGTTGATGTGGCGTCTGCTGTAAATATAAGCTCGCGGACCTATTCTAATTATGAACGTGCCTATAGAATGCCCGATCTCAGGATCCTGGCCTCTCTGGCTGATTTCTTCGATGTATCTACGGATTATCTTCTGGGCCGGACAACTCTGTTTTATCGCTATCCCAGAGACAAAAAAGCCTTAAGCAATATCATGAATAAGCAGCAGGCAATCTTTAAAGTCGCCGATTCTCAGCTGGATCATGGGGCTTTATATGATGAAAGTTTATTAGAAGATGACGATGAGACCGTGGCGGACAATTAAAGACTGCCCGGCTCGTAGAGAAGCTTGGCTTTCATGGCTCCGATAGACTCCTGACTGCGTTTTTTTGCTACACGCATGGCCCGCACATTAATTGCCAGCACGTTAATAGAAGTATAAAACTCCACTCCCTCACTCACGGCTGCCTGTACTTCAGCCAGAATATCCTGTGTAGATGAACCATAGAAGATGGAGAGATCCATATTGATGATGATGCCGTAGGATTCCTTGCGGATCTTAGTATCAACCACCTGCTCTACACCCTCAATGCGCAGGGCCAGCAGGCTGATCAGAGCCTTCATGGCTTCATCTGAAATTGAAAAGTTACCCAGTGTGGAGAAGGTAGGCCGGACAACCGTCCGCTCCTGATCGCTGGTGGTGGCAGTGTAAGTCTGACTGCGGTCAAAGCGCTGGATCAGTTTTTGTAGGGGTTCGGTAAAGTAACCGGAGAAATCGTGCTTAATCTCCATACTGGGGACAGGGATAGTATGCTTGCCTTCGGAAAGACGGGTCTGCCGCGCCTGATTGCGCTCTTCCTCTGTAGTGACGTCTTCAATCCTCAATTTTATTGCAGGTTGATTAAGCCACAGGCTATTGCATATTTTTTCCAGCATGGCATCCGAAGTACCGATGATCATCAGCGCCGGAGGCATATGTTCACTCAGGGCGCGTCTCATGCTTTCTGAGCGGCTCGGATCATCAAAAATAGCACGGCGCACTGATTCTATTTTAGTTTCAGCCCGCTTGGCTGAAGTGCCTGCAACAATGGTACTGCCATGGATCAGCAAACCATCGTCAATGATATATTCGATTCTGTATTCTCGGGCAATGCGAATAGCAGCGGTGCTTTTACCACTGCCGCTTTGTCCGACAAAAGAAATGACAGCAATATTCTCCAGCTGTTGACGTATTTCAGCCTGGGACCGCTCCTCGTAAGCACGCTCCCGCTCTGTAATTTGAGTCAATACTGCATCGGCAATACGGCCAAAGGGATTGAAATAAGGCAGCTGTCCCGACAAATGCTTATCCGCTGCTCTGGGCTCGGCGTCTTTTTCCAAATTTCTGACAGCATCAGCCGCCAGCTCTTCTTCACCAGCAACTCCTTGCCGGCGCGAAGCAGCCTCTTCTGCTGTACTGCTTTTTTTCTTGCGTCTTAACCACTCAAACATTTACTTTACCGACCGCTGAATCAGCTATTGCGGTCAGGATTCGTCTTCTTCATCCTGGTCCCAGTTGTGGTAAATATCCTGAACGTCATCGTTGTCTTCCAGCTTATCTATCAGGATCTGCATCTGTTCGACCTGTGCGGGATCGCTGAGTTTGTTCCAGGTCAGAGGTACCGGTCCCAGACTCTGCTCCAGAATTGTGTATTCTGCGGCAATCGCCTTTGTGACGGCGTCATAATCTTCTGGTGCAGTCAGAATATCTACGATGTGCTCGTCGTCCAGATCAATATCTTCCGCTCCTGCGTCCAGTGCCAGCATGATAAGTTCGTCTTCGTCCTCAATCTGCTCGCGTTCGACAACGATGCTGCCTTTCCTTTCAAATAAAAAAGCAGCGCTGCCGTCAGTCCCCAGATTACCGCCGTATTTATCAAAAATATGCCTGACTTCACCTGCCGTGCGGTTACGGTTCTCGGAAAGTGCCCGCACTATGACCGCAATGCCTCCGGGTCCATAACCTTCGTATTGAATATCAATGAGCTGTCCGCCATCTGCATCTCCGGCCGCCTTGTCAATCGAGCGCTGAATATTGTCATTGGGCATGTTTGAACTTTTGGCCCGGGTGATAATATCCCGCAAACGCGAATTCTGTTCAGGGTCAGAACCGCCTTCCCGTACCGCAATCTGGATTTCCTTGCCGAATTTAGAGAATACTTTTCCCCGTTTATTGTCTGCTGCTGCTTTACGGTTTTTAATGTTGTTCCATTTTGAGTGACCAGCCATTTAGCCTCCACCTCTCTTAAGATATGTTAATTATATTATTACTACTTATCTGGTCCCCTCTGAGCCGAATTAGGGGACGGGCAGAAAACGTTCTCCCTGCGGAATCAGTTGACCGCTGCCGGCTGTAATATCCTGAACCAGAAATTGAAGTTCACTGATCTTTTCAGCGCTTGCACCTACCAGCAATTTAACTTTCGAAGTAAATTGCACATCATCCTGATAAAAAGCACCAGCCTCCAAACGAGCAGTCAACTTGTCAAAAACACTGTACTCCACTTGCAGAGAAAACAAGTGATAAAGCAGGTACTTTTTAAAACCTGCTTCAGCCAGAGCACCTGCTGCTGTCTGTGAATAGGCACGTGCCAGACCGCCGGTGCCCAGAAGTATGCCGCCAAAATAACGCACAACACAGATAGCGCCCCGATCAATTCCTGCACCCTCCAAAACATCCAGCACCGGACGTCCGCCTGTGCCCTGGGGCTCACCATCGTCAGAATACTTCTGCAACAAATAGGGGCTGTTGCTTTTCCAGGCATAGACATAGTGGCGGGCAGCAGGGTATTCTTCTCTGATCCGCTCCAGAAAACCAGTCGCATCATCTTCAGAAACAATCGGACAACAAATACCAATAAAGCGGGAGCGCTTTATTGTGTATTCCCGGCTGGCCTCTGAGGCAATGGATATATAGCTTTCTTCCTGCATTGGCAAGTGCTCCGCAGCTGCCGCCTGAGCGGCAGATTACATTACAGTGGACGAATAATTTCAATACCGCCCATATAGGGACGCAGCACTTCAGGCACAATAATGCTGCCGTCCGCCTGCTGATTTTGTTCTGCAATAGCCGGCAGAACTCGTGAAGTCGCCAGACCTGAACCGTTCAGTGTGTGGCAGAACTCAACTTTTCCATCTTCCTCGCGGCGGAAGCGGATATTGCCGCGTCTGGCCTGATAATCGCCTGCATTGGAGACAGAGCTGACTTCCTTGTAGCCGGCCATACTCGGAATCCAGATCTCAATATCATAGGTCTTCCTCATGGCAGCTCCGACATCTCCGGCAGCCAGCTTGACCAGCTGGTAATGCAGGCCCAGGCCTTCAACCAAGGCACAGGCTTTTCCCACCAGCTCCTCCAGGGCGGCCTCGGACTCTTCAGGTTTTGTAAACTGGAACATTTCCACTTTGTTAAATTGATGGCCTCTGATCATCCCGCGTTCATTGGCACCGTGAGAGCCGGCCTCCCGGCGGAAACAGGCGGTATAGGCGAAGAGCTTTTCAGGAAGTTCAGCTTCAGCCATAATTTCATCCCGGTGATAATTGACCAGAGCAGTTTCAGCAGTGGGCAGGAGGAAACGGAAACTATCGTCGTTGCTGCGGATTTCAAAAATATCACCCAAAAACTTGGGGAACTGACCGGCAGCGTAGCCGGCCTCATAATTTAGCAAATACGGCGGCATGATCATTTGATAACCATCTGCCAGATGAGCATCGACAAAATAGTTGATCAGGGCCCATTCCAGGCGGGCGCCGAGACCGGTATATAACCAGAAGCCGCTACCGGACAACTTTGCTCCGCGCTCATAATCGATCATGCCGGCAGCAGTCATAAGATCCACATGGTGCTGGGGCTCAAAATCGAATATCCGCTCTTGGCCGAAAGTGCGGACCACCTGATTGGCCTCTTTACCTCCGGCGACAACATCGTCAGCCGGCATGTTTGGCAGCCCTTGCAGGTATTCATCCTGTTCCTGCTGCATGGCAGCGATGGACTCATCATTGGCATGAATGGCCTCACTCAGCGCTTTCAGCTCGTCCAACATCATGCTGGTGTCCTGACCGGCTTTTTTCAGCTTGGGGATCTCGGCGGATTTCTGATTGCGTTCGGCTTTGAGATTTTCAGTGGTGTGCATCAAGGCACGCCGGCTGGCATCTTTTTCCAGAAATTCCGAAAAATCAACGCTCAACCCTCTCTTTGCTAATTTTGCGGCTGCTGCTTCGGGATTGTTGCGGATATATACGATATCTAACATATGACTCCTCCATACATTTTTAATTATCCAGTGTGTAGCTAATTCTAACATATACCATCAAATCCCAATGCCAGAGAGGTCCAAGTGAAAAAACCCGGTTGTTTCAGATGACACAAAAGATCATTTTGTTGGGAGTTTTTGCCGGCAGCTAGTAGAATGCAATCTAATTTGCTAATTAAATATTGTTTACACAGATAAGGAATATATATGCCAGTAATTGATATGCCAACTAATGTGCCCGCCTTTACTGTTTTTATTCAGGGGCTGGTCAGCTTTTTCTCACCTTGTATTTTGCCGCTGCTGCCTGTCTATATGGGTTACCTGGCTGGGGGCACTTATACCATTAAAGAAGACGGGACTCTGGAATACCCGCGAAAAAAAGTAATGTTGAATACCTTCTTCTTTGTCCTGGGTATCAGCTTTGCCTTTTTCCTGCTGGGACTACTCATGGCAGGTGTCGGGACTTTCTTCAACAAATATAGCCATATCTTCACGCTCGTCGGCGGCATCATCATCCTTTTATTCGGGCTCTACCAACTGGATTTTTTCGGACCTTCAAAAACCTTGTCCAGAGAGCGACGGCTGCCGATCGCTTTGGAAAAGCTGAGCATGAATCCCCTGACTGCTCTCATTATGGGCTTCACTTTTAGCTTCGCCTGGACTCCTTGTGTCGGACCCACTCTCACCAGTGTTTTGATTATGGCTGCCGGAGCAGCAACCCGTGGCCTGAGTGTCCTCCTGCTGGCTATCTACTCACTGGGCTTTGTGATACCCTTCCTGCTTCTGGGCTTGTTTACAACGCAGATTCTCGGCTTTTTGAAGAAACGTCCTAAAATAATGCAATATGCTGTGACCATTGGTGGCCTGATGATGGTAGCGATCGGTGTTTATATGATTTTCCAAATACTTCCGCTAGGCACCTGAACAGCCTAGAACATGCAGGTGCATGCTGGAAAACTCAGAATTTAGAAAGATTAGATAAAAATGAAAAGAACGAAAAACAAATCAATTAAAATAATCACATTGCTGATGGCAATGTCACTTTTTCTGACAGCTTGTGCTGATACAGGCCAGCAACCGGAAACAAGCGAAAGTATGGTGAACACCACCGCCACCACCGCCAGCACTGCGACCACCGCCGCCGCCAGCAGCGCCAGCACAGCGGCTACAGAAGAAGTTGAAAAAAAAGAGGTTTTTGCTCCCGATTTCACGCTTCTCGATCAGCAGGGTGTCGAGCATAGGCTCTCAGATTATCTTGGCAAAAAGATTATCCTTAATTTTTGGGCCAGCTGGTGCGGACCTTGTAAAGCGGAGCTTCCGCTTTTGCAGGAGTATTATCTGGAACAGGGATCCAATGAGGGAGAACTGATTATGCTCGGAGTGGCAAACCCTTCAGACGACGCACTGAGCCAGGAAAAAGACCTGGAAGGTCTCAAGGAATTTATTGAGGATAATGGACTCGAATACCCTACTCTGATGGATCATAGCGGGGTTGTTTTCGGCAGCTACGCGGTTAGTGCTTTACCAACCACCTTCTTCATCGATACAGATGGTTCCCTGGTCGGTTATTACCCCGGCTCCCTCAACCGTGACATCATTGATTATGCAATGGGACAATTCGAATAAATTAAGAATGACCCCCCCCATACGGTAGTGCTTTCAAGTTGAATAACTATGCGTATACCGTATAAATTACTCATTAGACGCTTATCTATCTAATGACAATTTACGGTTTTTATGCTCTGATCTGATAGCGTAAAAAATCGCAGAAATACTACAGATGCGCGATCTGCTGCTTGTTGTCAGCCGGACCCGGCTTGAGATTGCAATTCTTTGCTTGACAATCTGTCTATGTAAAAATATACATAATTCATACTTTCTTCATATTTGAAGAAAACAGCGATTGTAAAACGCATCTTTGGTCCACCGAGAAGCAGCAGTCAAGTTGTCGTACACTGATTTGCCAACGGCGAATCACCCTCCGCATAACGGAGGAACTCACATCTCTTACAAATGGATTAAAAACGGAGGAAAACTATGACCAAGAAGATTCTTGCAATTCTGCTGGCCATGCTGATGATTCTCTCAGTTGTTGCCTGCAGAGGCGGCAGTGAGACCGATCCGACATCACCGCCTGCGACCGACCCCGGGGCATCCGAACCAGGAGCAAGTGAACCTGAAGTCACTGAACCCGGAGCAAGTGAACCTGTGGCTGACGATTATAAAATCGCCATCTACACCGGTACAGTATCTCAAGGAGAAGAAGAATATCAGGCTGCCCAGAAAATGATAGCCAAGTATGGTGCGGACAAGATCGTTCACGCCACATATCCTGATAACTTCTCTTCCGAAGTTGAGCAAGTAATTCAAGGTGTCTTGCAGCTCGCTTCGGACCCGGCAGTGAAAGCGATTGTATTCGTACAGGCAGTTCCCGGAACTGCTGCTGCCATCGATAAAGTTCGCGAAACAAATCCGGATATGCTCTTTATAACCGGTGTTGTTGCGGAAGATCCTGCAGTTATCGCTGAGAAGGCTGATGTCTCCATGCTGGTTGACGAACTGTCCATGGGAGTTACAATTCATACGGAAGCCGCCCGCATGGGAGCTACTCGCTTGCTGCACTATTCCTTCCCGCGTCATCTGGGCTATACCACAATCTCAGCCCGCCGTCAGATCATGATCGAAACCTGTAAAGATCTGGGCATTGAATTCATGGACGTTGAAGCACCCGACCCGACCGGCGACTCCGGCATGTCAGGCGCACAACAGTTCATCGTGGAAGATGTACCGAAGAAACTCGCAGAGTACGGTCCTGACACAGCCTTCTTCTCAACCAACTGCGGCTTGCAGGAACCTCTGATCCGCGAAGTCCTCAAAGGCGGCGGAATTTACCCGCAACAGTGCTGCCCGAGTCCTTACCACGCTTATCCTGCAGCATTGAATATTGACGTAACCGGACACGAAGGTGATGTTAAGTTCATGCTCAGTGCTATCCAGGACAAGCTGCTGGAGGCCGAACAGGAAGAACGCATGTCAACATGGGGCGTACCCGCCAACATGCTGATGCTTGAAGCCGGTGTAGAATACTCTATCGAGTTTATCGAAGGTGTCTTCACAGAACGCAATAACCGGGCTGCTCTGGAACGAGCCATTGCCAAAGTGTCTGAAGACTATCAGGCCGGTGAAATTACACTATCAAACTACATTACGGAGGATGACACAGAGTTGGATAACTTCTATCTGATACTTGCTCCGTTCGTCGACTTTAGCCAGCCGATCGAGTAAAACATAAGACGGTGGATTTTTAAGTGTTTTATGGCGCACCGACACCTCCGGGGGTCGGTGCGCGTTTTTAAAGAAAGATGCCAGTAAAGTCAAAAGCAAAGAGGCCTGAAAGTTTTGCTTTGGCAGAAGGAGTGCGGAGATGAGCGAGCAAGCTGTTCTATCCATGAAGGGGATAAGCAAGGAGTATTTTGGCAATAAAGTACTGAAAGATGTCGATCTGGTCGTGAAGCCGGGAGAAATCCACGCCCTGGTCGGTGAAAATGGTGCCGGCAAATCGACCTTAATGAACATTCTTTTCGGCATGCCTGTCATTCATTCGACAGGAGGATTTAAAGGTGAAGTGGAGATCTCCGGTGAAAAAGTAGAGATTATGAATCCGAATGACGCCATGCACTGTGGCATCGGAATGGTTCACCAGGAGTTTATGCTGATTCCTGATTTTACAATTACAGAGAATATCAAGGTTGGCCGTGAAATAGGCACACCAACAATACTGTCGAAAGTTCTGGGACCGGCCCTGGACGTACTTGACCGCAAAAAGATGAGGGATGATGCCCGCCAGGCCTTATCACGCATCGGTCTTAATATTGAAGAGTATGTTAAAGTCGCCGGACTCCCCATTGGCTATAAACAATTCGTGGAAATAGCGCGCGAGATCGACAAAACCGGTATAAAGCTGCTCGTCTTTGACGAACCGACAGCTGTGCTGACTGAAAGTGAGGCTGAGCGCCTCTGTCAGATTATGCAGCTCATAGCCCGGCAGGGAATTGCGATTATTTTCATTACACACAGACTGGACGAGGTAATGTCGGTCGCTGACAGCCTGACGATCCTGCGTGATGGCGAGCTGGTTGATCATGTTTCTACTGACGAGCTGACTGTAGTTGACATAGCAGGCAGGATGATCGGCCGGAAGATGGAGCGCCTGGTCGAAGTTAAGCAGTCCCGTGAAGTTCAGAGCGATGAAGTCGCTCTGGAGCTGAAAAACTTCCACGTAGACATGCCGGGCGAGCAGGTCAGGAGTATGAGTGTATCAGTACGCAAAGGAGAGATTTTCGGCTTCGGCGGCCTGGCCGGTCAGGGCAAACTGGGAATCATCAATGGCATCATGGGTCTTTACCCTGTGAAAGGTGAGGCTGAGGTTTTTGGAAAAAAACTGAATTTCAGCAAGCTTGGTGATGCTCTGGAAAATGAAGTAGCCTTTGTCTCCGAGGACCGTCGCGGAGTCGGCCTTTTGTTAGGTGAATCGATAGAAGATAACATTATCTTCGCCGCCCTGCAGGTGAAAAACAAATTCACACGCGGCGGCGGCCCCTTTAGATTAGTCAATAAAAAAGAAGTCAGAGAGCATGCGCTCAAAATGATTGATATTTTTGATATCAGGAGTACCGGTCCCCGGCAAAAAACCGGGAGCCTGTCCGGAGGAAATCAGCAGAAGGTTTGTCTGGCCAGAGCCCTGACTCTGGAACCGAAGATTCTGATAGTGGCCGAACCGACCCGGGGTATTGATATCGGTGCGAAAAGGCTGGTACTGGAATACCTGATCAAGATTAATGCTGACCAGGGTATGACAATCATTATAATCAGTTCGGAACTGGTGGAACTGCGTTCCATTTGTGATCGGATAGCTATTGTTGCTGAGGGTAAAGTGGCCAAGATATTGCCGCCGGATGCCTCTGATGCAACTTTTGGTCTGGCTATGTCGGGCTTATCCATAGAGGAAGGGGAGGAGGTAGAACTATGAAGATGAAAAGCTTAATTGACCGCATCGGCTGGCCCCGCTTAATCATCGGCTTGTTTTTTCTTCTGCTGATAATAGTATCTCCAATTATGGGATTGAGTCTGACAGATGTGTTCAGCGATGTGCTGCGCCGCTGGTCTATGTTCGGGATTCTGGTTCTGGCTATGGTTCCGGGGGTTCAGAGCGGTATCGGACTAAACTTCGGTGTGTCGCTGGGAATTGTTGCCGGTCTTATCGGTGGCACCACAGCCATTGAAATGAATTTTCGCAGGAGCGGCACATATCAGCCCTGGGCTGATCTGGGTCTGTCGCTGCTGATCGCCATACCTATCGCAATAGTATTAGGCTATGTCTATGGACTTTTGCTCAATCGGGTTAAAGGTTCGGAGATGACAGTGTCGACCTATGTCGGCTTTTCCGCGATCGCCTTATCCAACATCGTCTGGCTGGCGCTGCCTTTCAAATCAGGCACCCTGGTCTGGCCCATTGCCGGTGAAGGTATGCGCAACACCATCAGCCTGGAAGAAAGCTTCGGCGGGATCATGAGCAACCCGGATGTCACTGCCCGACAGCCTTTCCCGCTTAACCTGCTGGCCTTTAAAGTCGGAGGTGTTGTTGTACCGATCGGAACTATTCTCTTCGTTCTCTTCATCTGTTTGCTGATGTGGCTGTTTTTACGCAGTAAATGGGGTGTAGCCATGAGCGCAGCCGGTGAGAATGAACTTTTCACCAAGTCAAATGCAATCAATGTTGACCACATGCGTATACTCGGTACTGTAATTTCAACGGTGCTGGGTGCTGTAGGCATTATCATGTACGCTCAGGTCTTCGGTTTCCTGCAACTATACAATGCACCACTCATGATGGGCTTTGCCTGTGTGGCAGCAATTCTGATCGGTGGCGCGTCTACCCGCCGCGCAACAATTTCCAACGTGATTATCGGAACTCTCCTATTTCAGGGTATTCTGACTACTTCTTTGCCGGTTATCAAGCAATTAATGCCTCAGGGAAGTACCCTGTCAGAAGTAATCCGTATCATTATTTCCAACGGCATCATTCTGTATGCCTTGTCGAAATCGAGAGGAGGAAACCAGGTTGAAGGCTAATAATGAAATGAATCAATCTACTGTTTCTCATGAAGATCCAGTTATTCTGCAGCAGGAAACTTTTTTGCAGAAGCTATGGTCCTGGCTCTTCGAAAACAAAGTCATGCTGCTCTTCCTTCTGATTTGTGTAGGCGGTGTTGCCGTCTCCGGAAACTCAGCCAGCTTTGTTATCGAGAATGTCGCCATACGTTTTGGCCGTAACGCTTTCACGGTTATGTCGCTCCTTATACCGGTACTGGCAGGTTTAGGACTGAACTTCAGTATTGTTATCGGGGCTATTGCTGCTCAGATAGGGCTGTTCTTTGCTGTTGACTGGGGCTTCAACAGCATTATGGGAATGTTGATAGCCTTCCTGATAGCTACTCCCCTGGCCATGCTTTTCGGCTTTGGAGTCGGCCGCCTCTTTAACAAAATGAAGGGTTCGGAAATGATTGCCGGACTTATTCTCGGCTATTTTGCAGATGGTCTCTACCAGCTTTTTTTCCTCTACATCCTGGGAGGAATCTTGCCGGTAAAGACAGAGAGTCTGATAATTCCCGGAGGCATTGGTATCAAAAACACGATTGACCTGACCGGGAACATGAAATATGCGCTGGACGAGGTCAAACTGGTGGACATTGTCCTGATCTTCTTTGTGATCATCGCGGTGGTTTCCGTCTTCCGGATAATCGCAAAGCTGAAGAAAAAAGAAAAATCAGTTATGAAAGATCTCATAATTCTGCTGCTGGCAGCTGCTGTTTATGCCCTGACTTATGTTCCGGCTGTAGAAAAAATGCTGATGACAAGCAAATTGAGCCTTTTAAACGTCTTCCTGATCATAGCAGTTGTCGGCATAGTATATGTAATCTGGAAGATTGTGAGTAACAAGCTGCACCCGGATCCCAAGTTTAAAGCCCTACGCTACATTATGATCATAGTAGCTATAGTGCTCCTGTATGCACTGACCTATATCCCGGAGCTGGAGAAGATTTTGATGAATTCAAAAGTTCCCGCTCTTCCTCTGGCTTTGATTGCCGGATTAAGCCTATTCAATGCAGCCTTCCTGTCGACGAGGATTGGCCAGAATATGAGGACCGTCGGACAAAGCCGCGTAATTGCGAACGCTTCAGGCATAAACGTAGATCGTGTGCGTGTGCTGGCGATGATCATCTCAACGGTTTTAGCCTCCTGGGGGCAGCTGATTTATCTGCAGAACCTGGGTACATTCGCAACCTATGGCGCGCATTTGCAGGTAGGACAATTCGCCATAGCTGCCTTGCTCATTGGAGGTGCCTCCGTCAGCAAAGCGACCAACAAGCAGGCGATTACAGGGGTAATACTCTTCCATACCCTCTTTATTGTCGCACCTGAGGCCGGCAAGGTACTATTCAATAATGCCATGCTTGGTGAGTATTTCCGCGTCTTCGTTTCCTACGGAGTCATTGCTCTTGCACTGGCCATGCATGCCTGGCAAAGAAAGAAGAAACCTTCATTGGAGCTTCCGGCATAGCTCCAAACCGGAAGGGTCGCTTGCAAGAGCGACCCTTCTTTTAAATGCGAATTGTTACTAAAACACTAGCAATTTCTTCCTATGACGCTGCTAGAAAAATTTGGCTATACAAAATATGTTTCCTTGTGGTAGACTGATTCCCGTTATGGGCGAGTAGCTCAGCAGGGAGAGCACCTGCCTTACACGCAGGGGGTCGTCGGTTCGAGCCCGGCCTCGCCCACCATAATGCCCTGACATGTTATGTTCAGGGCATTAGTTTTTTCTCCTGTTCCCGTAGCTCAGCTGGATAGAGCGATCGCCTCCTAAGCGGTAGGCGTTAGTCCGACATATGAATACACGCGCTCGTAGCTCAGCAGGATAGAGCAACTGCCTCCTAAGCAGTAGGTCGGGGATTCAAATTCCTCCGGGCGCACCACGAAACGCAGTGTTATCAAGGGATTCAACGAAAAAACACTTCCCTCAGTTTTACGAAATGAGGGAAGTGTTTTTTCGTTTTCTGAACTAAATTTTCATATTATTTTTGCTAAGAAATTTTTCAAATTCTGGCACCTCGACGAAATTTTTCGGATTTTGCTAAGAAATTTTTTGAGGCATTTTTACTATTATTAGATTTTCTTAGCAAAATTCATCATTTTTGCTAAGAAAACCTTTCGATTCTAGTACATCACAGTTTTATCAAATAGAGCTAAGAAACCATTGAGACTTTTTGTTATTACTATATTTTACTAGCCGAGTTCATCATATCTACAGACTTTTTAAACTGTGTCAGTAGCTCGGGATTATCCATTACGGTTTGCATAAGTTCTTCATCTGCGACATTGTCTTTTTTTTGTAAAATTGCTCCTCCATAATATCGGAGATTCTCGATCTATCCTCGTCAAGAATTCGAGAATATTAGTGGTTCACCATTGTCGCATCTTTTTGTCCATTCTCATCCTGTGCTGCCTTGATATCACCACCGGAAAATTTTAGTTAATATGTCGTTGTCGCAGCGTTTATAGATTCAATATTAGTATCCATTTAACATGATG
>DIRJ01000043.1:35332-41138 GCA_002427505.1 Mageeibacillus sp. UBA5439 | reverse complement strand
TCCACCATAAAGTGCATCGGCATATAGGCCAACCGCACCTCGTTGTGGCGCGTAATCATCGAGCGTGTTGTGCACATGACAATCAATGAAGCCTGGAGCGACACATTGACCATCGACATCGACTTCAAGCTCGATATCACTTTTGTCAACAGCGTCATAGAAACCTATTTCCTTGATAAAGCCGTCTCTCACGACGATTGTATCGCCTTCAAGAACGCCTTTCTCAAGATCTCCGCTAATGATTTTATCAATGTTTTTTAGTACCAAATTATTGTTCATCTGAACCTCCTATTAATTTTATCTTGATACTTTGTTGCTATTCAAATCAGAGACACTCGAAAACACGCCGAACGTATCTGCTGTAGCGGTGACAATGCTCACTTCTCTAAAACCTTTTCGCGTTCATAGTTGCTGCCTAGAGCAGCGGGCGCTTTGGATTTTTTTGAAGTTGCAATCATTACTATTACTGTTAAGAGGTATGGCAGCATCAGCATAAGGTGAAAAGGAACTTCCAGGCCCACTGCCTGAAGGCGCAATTGCAGCGCATCCGCTGTACCAAACAATAGGGAACTGAAGAAAACCGCAATAGGATTCCATCTGCCAAAAATTACTAGAGCTAAAGCTATGAAGCCACGACTTGCAGTAATATTGTCAACAAATCTGTTAAGAGAGATTACGGATAAAAATGAACCGCCCAGGCCTGCCAAAGCACCACAAATCATCATTGAGAGATAGCGGGTTCGTGATACATTTACCCCCATTGTCTCTGCTGCTCTGGGATTTTCTCCTGCTGACTTGACTTTGAAGCCAAAGAAGGTTCTATTCAAGATAAATGCTGAAACGATGGTCACTGCTATAGCTATATAAAAGAGAAAATGCTGATTAAAGAGAATATCGCCAATAATGGGAATTTGGGACAAGCCTGGAATCGCAGTTGTAGCTCCTCCGCTAACATCAGCTGTCGGGGGAGCAACAGTAACACCAAAAACTACTCTATACCAAAAACTAGTAAAACCAAGGGCAAACATATTAAGCACTATGCCAACAACAACATGTTGACCCTTCCATCTGATGCATGCAGTTGCCATTAACAAAGCCTGTAGCATGCCGGCAAGTGCACCTGCAAGAAGTGCCAGAATTACGCTACCGGTATAATGCCCTACGACGAATGAAAAGAATGCCCCCATCAACATCTGGCCTTCAAGATTGATATTCATGATGCCTGATCTTTCAGCATAAATCTCGCCTACTGCCGGCAGCATCAAAGGAATAGACATCCTGACACCCGCTGCTAACAAGGAAACAATAAATGCTGGTGTAAAAATAGTTGACATATGGTCTCCTTACTCTGTTAGCTTAGCTTCACGTCTGGCCAGACGTGAACCGGTAAAATTCTTACGGATAGCGGGCATAACCAGAAAGCTGAAAACAACAACACTTTGGATAACTGTAACTATGCTGGTCGGGACATCGACTTCAATCTGCATTGCATTCACACCAACAGTAAGAGTACTTAACAGCAAGCTTCCGGCTATGACACCAAATGCTTTATTATTTGCAAGAATCGCAATCATCACGGCAGTAAAACCGAAGCTGGAAGTGATTCCTTCCAGTACTCGATAGTAAGTACCATATACTTCAATCATCCCCGCCAAGCCAGCAAAGGCTCCCGCGATAAACAAGGAGATAGTAGATAGCTTATTGGTTTGAATTCCGCCATACTTTGCCGCTTTTGGCGAACGCCCTATAGTTGATAATTTGAAACCAAAGATAGTTTTCGTCATTACAAAAGAAACAGCGATTGCTAATACCGCAACAAGAAGGATTCCCCAATGTGCTCTGGAACCTGTCATCAGCTTAGGAAAATGCAGATAGCTATCTAATGCTTTTGTTTGCGGAATACCGCCAGGTGCCTGAAGTGGATTGGAAATAAGGAAGCCCACCAAATAGAGAGCTATATAATTCATCATTATCGTGATGATTACTTCACTCGTTCCTAAAGTTGAACGTAATAAACCCGCTATTCCACCCCAGACACCCCCGGCCAGGATTGAAACAAGAATTGCTATTAACCATATAACTACTGGTGGGGCATTCACGTAGAGACCAACAACCACTGAAGAGATTGCTCCCATATAGAATTGGCCGTCACCGCCAAGATTAGTCATGCCGGCGGAGGAGGCTACACAAATTCCAAGACCTATTGTAATAATTGGCGTAGCCTTGGCCAGAATTTCCAAGACTGAGCTAGTCGATCTGAAAGCTCCTCGCCCAATCTGTGCAAAAACATCTAGTGGATTCTCGCCCAAGGCAAGAATAAAAATAACACTTATAATTATCGCCATAAGAACTGCCAACAACAGGTTTACTATTTTTTCTTTTAGGCTTTCTACATTTGTTTTTTGTTTAATGCTGTTATTCATTAGCTCCCTCACTTTCAATGCCACCCAAAAGCAGACCTATTTCTTCAGTGCTGCGCTCGTGTGGAGCGAAAGGTTTGGATAGCCGGCCATTTGACATTACAGCCATTCTGTCAGCCAGAAAGATAATTTCTTCCAATTCCGTAGAAACAAGAACAATGCCACAGCCCTGGTCCGCTAACTCAACTAATCTGGCCCGTACAAATTCAATCGCTCCAACATCCAGTCCTCGGGTTGGATGCATACAAAGAAGTACTGACGGTTCTGAGGAAATTTCTCGGGCGAGAATAACCTTTTGAATGTTTCCGCCAGATAGTTGCCCAACAGGCATATTCCTATTGGGTATTCTGATATCGAATTCTTCGATCAGCTCGTCGCTATTTTCATGCAATTTCGATTGGTTTATTCTGCCGGCACTTTTGTGGAATTTTTCCAGCTCACAACAGCGCAACAAAATATTCTGATCAAGATTATACGTTCCGACAGTTCCTACGCCACGTCGATCTTCCGGAATTAAGCTCAAGCCTTTACACTTGACATCCTGGACTTTGGCGTTTGTTACATCACTTCCATCCAGCCAAATACCACCGCTGGAAATATGCCTCAGTCCTGATATTGCTTCAATCAATTCCGACTGACCATTTCCATCTACGCCGGCAATTCCGAAAATTTCTCCCTTATGGACAGTTAGTGACAAATCTTTAATGGTTGAGGCCAGTCTTCTGCCCTCAACATTTAGATTCTTAAGTTCCAGCACTATCTCTTTTTCTTTAAGATCTAGATGTTCTTCTTTGCTGATACTGAAAACTACATCTCGGCCTACCATTCTTTTGGCAAGATCTTCTTTTGTGGTTTCACTTGTCTTAACTGTATCAACACGCTTACCCTGGCTAAGAATTACAACCTTGTCACTTATCTCCAGAACTTCATCAAGTTTGTGGGAAATGAAGATAATTGACATGCCTGCCTTCTTCATACTTTTCAGAGATTCAAATAATTTTGTTTTTTCCTGTTCATTGAGCACTCCCGTTGGCTCATCCAATACAAGTATTTTACAGTCACGGAACAAGGCCTTAAGTATTTCTACCTGTTGCTGCATTCCAACTGAAAGATCTTCAGTAATCATATCCACAGGAACATTCAGATCATATTGTTCTGATCGTTTTGCTATTTGCGCCCTCAGCGTTTTGCTGTCGATAATGCCATTTTGGTGGCCTGCGATGCTGAGGGCGATGTTTTCATAAGTACTAAAGGCAGAGACGAGCATAAAGTGCTGATGAACCATGCCTATGCCTGCTTCAATTGCGTCTAAAGGTGATTCAATATTTGCCTTTTCTCCGTCAATGAAGATTTCGCCTGAATCAGCTTTGTAGAGACCAAACAACACATTCATCAATGTGCTTTTCCCGGCTCCGTTTTCTCCGAGCAAAGCTACAATTTCTCCCTCATTTACAACTAGGGAAATATTGTCATTGGCAAGTTTTCCATCGAATGATTTTGTAATGTGCTTCATCTCAAGTACTGGAACACTGCTTTCCATTTATCTCTGCCTTCCTATAAACTCGCTTACTTCCTCTTCTTTCCTTTTGGCAATAGACTTGTGAAAACTACTCTAATTTGTTATCTATTCTTTCAAGGATATAGGGGACTACAAGCTCTCCGCTGGCAATGTCTGCTGCAGCCTGATCTAACATATCTTTGATGTTTTGAGGAATTTTGTCTTCGAAATTGTGGAAAGGAGTTATAAAGCAAACACCTTCAACAACACCTGGTTCCCACAGTCCGCCAAAGCTGTTTTCATTAATTCTTTCAGCTTGCTTAATAACTGCATTTTTATTATCTGTAACAATAGAAGTAATCATGAGTTCCGGTGCAATTTCATATTGATCTGCGCCGTAGCCAATAATTTTTACATTTTTTTCAATACAAGCCTGAACAGCTCCCATACCTGTACTGTCTGCTGTCTGACAAATGATGTCTGCTCCCATATCAATCTGTGCATTTGCAGCTTCCTGACCTTTCGCAGGATCTTCGAAAGTTCCAGCAACAACGCCGTAAATTTTTGCTTCTGAGTTGGAAACCTTAACTCCCTCAACAAAGGCAGCCATGTTTGACAACTGGACAGGGATCTCAAGACCTGCTACATAACCGATAATGTTGGATTCTGTCATTCCACCTGCGACAATACCGGCCATATATGCTGCTTCATATTCTTTCATGTCCATGAAACCGACATTAGCGGGTAAATCTTCAGCTTCAACTCCATCAGGCATTTTCCCTGAGACAAAGAAATTAACATCTTTGAACTCCGGAGCTACACGCATTGCAGGCTCACCAAATTCAAATCCATGGCCGATCACAAGATCGTACCCGGCTGAAGCATAATTACGAAAAGCTTCTTCAATTGCCGATATCTCTACGCTTTCTGTAAAGGCAACTCTGTAACCTTCTTCTTCAAGAACTTTGAGCCCCGCATATGCATTTGCGTTCCACCCACCATCATTTAGAGAACCTGGAAGGATCAGAGCAACTTTTAATTTGCCTTCTCCCGTTTCTGTAGGTTCACCTGATGTTGTAGGTTCCTTGTTTCCACCACATGCAACAAGTGCAAATAGCAAAAACGTGCTGATAAGAATCGCTACGAATTTCTTCATTTTTGTCTCCTTAGCTTTGTGTATTATCTCAGGTTCTTTTAACCCGTAGTTGCCTTACTAAGATCTCTGTCAGTGGGTCAATATCGATAACTTTTAGCAATTCTATATACTATCGACAGCTACATCCGTCTTCTTCGGATACCGTCGACGGTATCCTTAAATTATCACTACGTCTTGTGAATGTCAACATGTAATTGATCTTTGGCTTAGATGAGTTATGCGTTATGCTAAAACACCTTATTTGTTTAATATAGTTCCTGTAGCATGGGTCTTTCTTTTACTTGCTTGTAGTCAAGTATTCCCAGCTGAATTAGACTTTTAAATGAATGTAATTTACAGTCTTGGCTTTGCTGGAGTAAGACTATTAATGAAAATTGATTTATAGATTTTGAATGGTTTTCTTCAGAATTGGCAGGGATGCGGCGCTGCTGAAATAGCTCCCCCGGCTGCTGGCAGCTGATGAGATTCTGATTAACGGGCAGGAGGCTAACGGTGAATGGCGCTGGGTCACCCACAAGGACATCGATCGCAGTGACATTGATCAGGCAGTGAGGAAGCTTAGTGAGCTAGTATAGTTTTTTGTCGCCCTTCTCTTGAGCACTTTTTTACTCATTAAGATAAAACAAGTAATAGTAGCTTTCATAATATTTAAAAAAGGCGGGATTAGATCATTCCGCCTTTTATTTTTAGTGATTTTCCAGCAAACAGCCCGACTCTTACTCTTTAAACAAC
>DIRJ01000043.1:9960-35120 GCA_002427505.1 Mageeibacillus sp. UBA5439 | reverse complement strand
GTCTGCCTTATCCGAGTAGGAGGTTCCGGCTATGTCCAGGTGCAGGAAGGGAGTAGTGCCGGTAAAGGCGCGTACGAAATGGCCGGCTGTGATGGTTCCGGCTCCGCGGCCTGCTGTGCTGTTGCGGATATCAGCGCGGTCACTCTTGTTCTGTTCTGCATATTCCTCGTGGAAAGGCAGGCGCCAGACCAAGTCGCCGGATGTATCGCTGGCTTTTTCCAGGGCGGACCAAAGCTCCTCGTCATCAGACATGGCACCGGTCATGAGGCTGCCCAGGGCTGAAACTACAGCTCCGGTAAGCGTGGCGATATCCACAATATAGTCCACTTTTTCTTTCTGCCAGGCATAGGTGACAGCATCAGCCAGTGTCAGCCGGCCCTCAGCATCGGTAGAGAAAATCTCGATGGTTTTTCCCAGCATGGAGCCGATAATGTCGCCGTTGCGGTAAGCATGGCCGGAAATCATGTTCTCACAGGCTGCAACGATGGCAGTAACGTTGACTTCCGCTTTAGTCTCAGCCAGAGCGCGAATGGCGGAGATAACTGCGGCCGAACCGGCCATATCACCGAACATACTGTACATGCCCTGGGTGGATTTTATGCCGTAACCGCCGCTGTCATACATCATGCCTTTGCCCACCAGAGCCAGGGTCTTGTCACTGTCCGGCTTACCCCGGTAACGCATGACGATCAGGCGCGGCTCCTCATCGGAGCCTTTGGCGACGTTGAGAAAGGCTTCCATCTTCAGTTCTCTGATCGCAGGCAGCTCAAAAACCTCCACTTCGATCTCACTGTGCTCGCCGATCAGGCTGGCAACAGCTGCCAGTTCCGTCGGCGTCATGACATTGGCCCGCTCGTTGACCAGTTCGCGTCCCAGGTAAACGGAGGAAGTAAGAGCCTGCAGCTGGGTCAGCATGTCAGCCGATAAGTCAGCTTCCTGGATCAGAGCGATATTTTTCAGCGTTTTTTCGGACTTGCTGTCAGCCAGTTTGAATTCTTCAGCCGCCGCCAGCAGCCTGGCTGCCAAAGTCGCGGGAGTCTCTGCAGGCTCAGCGTTTTCCCTGTCTTCCTGCTCGTCAGCTTTCTGGTCCTTCTCCGGCTTGAATCCGCTGGTAGCGTGAGGGTTATAGGCCGGCAAGGCCAGCAGGAAAGCCTTCAGGCTCTGCATCTTCTGTTCTGCACTCAGGTCCGCCAGGAAGAAGAACTGTAAATCAGCCGTTGAGTTCTTCAGGAAGGCTGCAGCTAGGCGGTTAAATGTTTTCTGCAATTTGCGATTGGATCTGTCATCCGGGTCCAGACGCAGTAAATAAAGGTCGCCGCCCGCGGCCAGAGCCTGGCGATAATACTGCAGACATTCTTTTTTAGTAAAAAGTTCACTGTCATAGTCTGCTTTTTTCTTAATCTCAGCTGCTGCTTTATCCAGCTCACTCAGTTCAGAAAAAACAACTACTAAACTGTGAGATTGATCGATTTCTGTTTTTGAAAATAAGTGCATAAACTCCTCCTGCTTAGATTTGCTCCACTTCTGCTCTGCTGACGTCAACTTTTGACCAGTCAAAGCTTTCCATATGGTGTGTATAATATTTGTCGTAAGCGTCCTGATCCAGCACGATATCCAGATTTCCTATCCAGTGGACGATCTTGTGATCGGCAAACTTACGTTTAAAACGGTAAAGACCGTCATTGATATCGCTGGTAAAAATTCCCCCCAGATCGTAATATTCATAGCCTGCTGCAACTGCGTACTTAATATTCTCATACTGGATCTGGGCACTCTGATTTTGTCGGACATGGATGGGATCAGCCCCATAGAGGTAGGTCAGGGTTTTATTAAAGCCGATCAGCAAGGCTCCCGCTATGAGCTCACCATCATAACGTGCGAACTGCAGCCGGGAAGTGTCACTGTAGGTATCGTAAACCCGCTGGAAATAATCCAGCGGCCGGTGACCGATGGATTTACTCGCGGACATCTCGACCATAAACTTGTAGAAAGTCTCCAGGTCTGCGCGTGATCCCAGAAAAGGTTCCACCTGGCGGCGGTAGGAAGAACGGATCTCATAACGTGTGTTTTTGTCAAAATCCGCCAGGATCTCCTCGGCACTGCGGCCATTGATTTTCAGAATCAGGCTCATCAGTGGCTGGCTGCTCAGGGCAGGGTTTTTCAAAAAATGAAGACCTGCCCGGGCATACCGGCTGACCAGTTCATCGTTATGCTCAACTTCCGGATCGATGCGCAGCAGAAAACCATTATGGGCCGCAGCATAGGCTTTAGCTTCATCAATTAAGGTCGTCACGGTTTCCAGATCAGCCAGGTCACAGACCGGGCCCCGCGGTGCGTAGAAAAACTCCTTGCCCGCAGTACTGTCAGTGACTGACAGCACTGACATGGCGGCCCTGATTTCCCCCTGGTCTTGCAGATAAAAATAGTGGCACTTCCAGTTGTTTTTTATTTCAGACCACTGCCGGCTCTGATAAAAATTGCCAAAGCCGGACTGAGCTATAAAATCGTCATATTCCTGTGTAAGTTTTTTGTCATTGATATCCAGTAACATAAGACCTCCTGTTCCTTAGGACCTGTATTCTTTTTCCATCTTTTTCAGGTAATCCTTCAGACGGAGCTTGCGGAGCAGGTTGCTGTCCTTGTCATTAAGAATAGCATTGCCGGTATTGGCCTGACGATCTTTTTGGAGGAAAAGCTCCCTCAGCTCAGGAGCCAGCAACTCAGCGCTGGCTTTGGGACTGACAACAACCCAATTAAAGGCTTTGTCGCCTTTCTGCGCTTGCGGCTGGTCATAAATCAGGTCGGAAATAGCTATCTCAGGCAGGTTGACGCCGGCCAGGCGTGCACAATAGGAACTGCGTCCAAGGCGGAAGTTCAGCTCGAAAACATAGATCTCGCCTGTCTTGGAGTCAATCTTAATGTCGAAGTTGAAAAAGCCGTAGTAGTCCAGGCCGCGGATAATTTTTGCCGCCAGTTCATTTAACTCTTCGCGCTCGCTGTCACAAAGCACCAGATAATTGCCCACCCACATGGGCCGCTTATCCATCAGCAGGGCCCGGGCCAGGCTGATACTGATCTGATCATCACGGGAACGGTAGCCGTTAACAGTGTACTCTGTTCCGTCCCCCCCGTGGACATAGGGCTGGACCAGCATATCGCCATCGAAGGCTGAAGCATAAATTCTCTCCAGATCTGCCAGCGCCTGATCACGGTTTTGCAGATAGTAGCCCTTCTTCTTACCCTCAATCTCATAGCTGTTAAACAGGTTGAAGTCATCGGCTTTCATGAAAAGTTCGCCTTCGAGAGCCAGACTCTGATAGTTGTCGCGGTTGAGACGATAAGTCTTGGGCACGAGGACACCCATCTCCTCCATCCGCTCGTAAAAATTGGATTTAATCACATACTTCTGTACCAGTTCTTTTTTCGGGTAGGGCAGAACCGGCTGAAAGTCCAGGCGGTCAATATTGTCGTATAAGAGCCGCAGATAATGCTCCCAGGGCAGCAGAATCACGAAATCCCTGTAGTGGTCCTTCTTGTCGGCATAGAGCTGGTTCAGCAGGCTGACAAAGACATCCGGATCCGAATTGAATTTCTCAGCAACCCGTATTTCGGCAATGGAACTGTTATAAAAGGGGATTAAAATCGCTGCTCCGCATACTACCGGTTTTTGCCCGTAGGCATCGTAAATATTGCGGGCCAATGTGTAAGAGGCTGCATCTGTGCCCAGTATTATCGTTAAGAAATCTTCCATTTTTTCACCACTAAATCTATTCTAATGCTTTTTCCATCAGGGCGTGCGGAATAGGAATAAAAGGTGGAATTTTGAGCTCGCCCGTCAAGTGATAGCCATTTTTTTCATAAAAAGGAATGGCCTTTTCTCTGGCATTGAGAATCATCCTGGTCTTGCCGGCTGCACGCGCTGCACTTTCCAGTGCGGACAAAATCCCGGACCCGATTCCCAGAAAGCGATAATCCTCGCTGATAGCCATATACCGGGCCTGAGCTGTGTCCTCTTCCAGCCACACCAAAGTGCCGAGACCGACCAGTTTATCTCCGTCAAAAGCGCCCATGAGCAGGTCTTTTGCTTCATGGTCAAGGTCATCCTCTGCGATGGAGCGTCCCCAGGGTCGGCGCAGTACTTCATGCCGCAGATACAGCGATTGACTGTAATCATCACTGCCATAATCCAGCGGCCTGATTTCAATCTGATTTTCAGGCATAAACACCTCCGAAAAGCTTCCTTGATCATAACACACAGCCGATATAAGCTAAAATACAATAAACTGGAAAAAGAAAGCTGGATCGCGTGAACAATCATCAATTAAGTAACATCTTTCAGAGGCTGCCGGATGCCTCTGAATCTGAACGTGAAGAAGATTTGCTGAACAAGGGCGGAGTGCGGATCAGCCGCATTCTCTCGGGCGGACAAACGAGTGCAGTCTATGAGCAGGACGAGGACGAATGGGTCATGGTTCTGGTCGGAGAGGCAGAAATCACTTTTCCCGATGAACATGGACACAGCATCGCTTTAAGAAGCGGAGATTTTCTCTTTCTCGAAGCAGGTCGCAGGCATCAGGTGACGCGCACGTCCGATCCCTGCCTCTGGCTCTGTGTTTTCTTTGCGCCTGACAGTGAATAAAAATTGATACTTTACAAATGATTATGCATATGTTATCGTCTTGCTCAAGCAAATGCAGTGATGGAGAAGAAGTAGCTGTGCTGTCGACTTCAAGAGAGATGCCGGTGCTGCGAGGCATTAAGTCAATGCGTAGTGAATACATCTCCGGAGCAGCGTCCTGAACTAAGAGTAGGAGACGACGGGTACGCCCGTAACAGCGTAAGGGTTTAAAAACGCAAAAACTGTTTTGTGTGGAGAACCTGTTGAGGCTTTCAGCGTGAGTTGAAAGCGAAAAGAGGTGGTAACACGTCTCATGACGTCCTCTTGCGCTAGAGCAGGAAGGGCGTTTTCTTTTGTCCTCCTGTGCCGGCACTCAACAAAGAAAATCGGAGGAAAGAGACATGCAAGAAATTCGTTTATTCAGTGGAGAAATGATACCCCTGGAGCGCCATAAAGTGCGCATAGTCCAGAAGCTAGAGCTGCTGCCGGTCGAGGACAGGCTGCACCGTCTGCAAGAGGCACACAACAACCTCTATCTTTTGAAAAACAGGGATATCTTCCTGGATATGCTGACGGACAGCGGAGTCAATGCCATGAGTGACAAGCAGTTAGCTGCCATGATGGATGCAGACGACGCATATGCGGGCAGTGAAACATTTTTCCAGTTAGAAGAAAAAGTTCAGGATTTATTCGGCATGGAGTACTTTTTGCCTGCCCATCAGGGACGTGGCTGTGAAAAGGTTCTGGCTGACCTCCTGGTCAAGCCGGGTGACCTCCTGCCCATGAATTACCACTTTACAACGACCAGAGCACATATTGCCCGCTGTGGCGGTGAAGTACTGGAGCTGCTCTGTGAAGGGGGTGAAGTGTGTACCAGCACTGAGCCCTTCAAGGGAAACATGAATACGACTGCCTTGCGCACACTTTTAGAAAATACGGACAGAAACATTCCCTTCGTCCGCATGGAAGCCGGGGCCAATCTGATAGGCGGCCAGCCTTTTTCCCTGGCTAATCTGCAGGAAACAGCTGCAATCTGCCGGGAACACGATATCCCCCTGATCCTTGATGCCTCCTTGCTTCAGGATAATTTGTATTTCATTAAAAGCAGAGAAGAGTCCTGCAGCGATCTTTCCATCCGGGAAATTATGAAAGCAATTGCTGACTGCTGTAACATTATTTACTTTTCTGCCCGGAAATTCGGCTTTGCCAAAGGCGGCGGCATTGCTTTGCGGGACATCACATTGGCAAATCCGCTCCAGGAGCTGATCGTTCTCAATGAGGGCTTCTTAACCTACGGTGGAATTTCAGTGCGAGAAATGGCAGCCATCACGGTCGGACTGGAGGAATCCATGGACGAATCCATTATTTCGCAAGGCCCCGAGTTTATTCGTTTTATGGTCGACCAGCTGGCTGATCTGGGAGTACCTGTGATCACACCTGCCGGCGGGCTCGGTTGCCACCTGAATGCGAAAGAGTTTGTGCCCCATGTAGCTGCAGATGAGTATCCGGCTGCCGCCCTGGCCTCGGCACTCTTTATTGCCGGCGGGATCCGCGGGATGGAAAGAGGAACTCTGAGCGAAGACCGCCAGGCCGACGGCAGCGAAAAACTTGCTTCGATGGAACTGTTGAGATTGGCAGTACCGCGGCGGGTCTTTACCCTCAGCCAGATAAAATACTGTATCGACCGGGTACATTGGCTGTGGCAGAACCGAGAGCTGATCGGGGGACTGAAGTTCACCAGAGAGCCCAAGATCCTGCGTTTTTTCACAGGTGAGCTGGCGGCCGTCTCCGACTGGCAGGAAAAGCTGGCGGCCCGTTTCCGTGCTGATTTCGGAGACTCTCTATAGGACTGCACCATTGAAACGAATGGTCAAGCTGCAGGAAATGCCTAACAAATCAGGGTTCTAAAGATAACATTGCCTTACTATAATATCCTTTGATGGCTCGGTGAATTCTCGGGAAAAGAAATACTACGATCCTAAGGAGGTATTATTATGGCACTGTCAGTGGACTCAAAAATTAAGGAAATCATGAGGTCAGAAGAGGGAAAGTTAGTAATGGAAAAATGGGCTCCCGGATCTACAAAAGATCCCCGCATGAGACTGGTGGGAGCTCTTTCTTACCGTAAACTTCTCAGCTACCCCGAATCTGCAGATCTGGCCCCTCATATTGAAGAAATCGATGCAGACTTGAAAGCTTGCAGCAGATAATTAACAGACGGGACAAGAAGTCTTTCCGACAGTGGAAAGCCTTCTTGTTCTGTGATCTTTATTCTTCCGTTAGCTGAAGTGCTTTAAGCACTATTTGCAGCTGAAGCCGTTGATCAGGATCATCCAGATCCACTTTCAGATCTTTCTGTATCCGATAAATTCGGTCAAGCAAAGTACTGCGATGTATAAATAGCTGTCGAGAAGCCTCAGAGTAAGACATGTTCGATTCCAGAAAAATTCGCAATGTATAAACATATGAGATTCCGCCGTTTTTATCATGCTCCAGCAGTTTAGAGAAGCCATTAGGAAAGAAGGTTTCCAGAGGAAAAATCCCAAGTGAGTTTGCAACCATCTCATCCAGAGCAAAATCCGAGAAAGCAAACAAATACTCATCAGCTTCATTAAGACGGCCATGCTCTATAGCTGCTTCTGCCTGGAGATAGTATATGCGGATCATATTTAAGTCAGAGAAAATATTGCTTAAACCTACACAAATCTGCATTTGATCGATATAGGATAAAAATTCTGATTTGCCCTGAGTTCCAGGGCTTTTTTCTGCAATTTCAAGAGCAGGGACAAGTCCCATAATCGTGTTATTGTGGCCAAAAAAGATACTGTCAGCAAACATGTTCTCAAACACAGAGCAAATATAAATGACAGGCAAAGCTGAGAAGCGTTGTAAATAATGAATGGATATACAAAGATAATCTTGCTTGTGATTAACTGAACTCAGATACATTTTCTGGTTTGGATTTAAAGGAGCTTCCTGCATTAAATTTTCTAGAATCTCCTGAAGCGAATTTCGCTTACTCATTAACAAAGAAGGATTATACTCTACTACTTTCGTAATTATATCAGCCAGATATTCTGCGAGTTTTTCCTCACCTTCAACAAAAGGACGTTCTTCGAAACCTATAACCAGACAACCAATATACTCATCACGTGAATCAAAGAGATTAACGCAAAGAGTTATCCCAGGATCAAAATCGAGTTGAAAGGCTCCATGTCTGTCAAGATAAACATCCTGTTCATGTGAAAATATTAAAAACGACTCTGAAGCCAAATATTTTTGGCTATTGGAAAAATTGAAACTTTCTGCTGCCAGTTGCTGTGTCTGAGCAACAATTTCATAGCTATTATCCAGAACCATAATCGGACGTTCAAAAATAGAATATGAATAGTCAATTACTCCCTGTATAGTCGGTGATTTTATCAGAAGATCTAAGAGTTGACTTTCCCAGTCCTGATAGACGAGATAGTTTTTTTGCAGATCATTATATACTTCAAAAAAGTTTACTTTTTGCTTGATCAGTATAACTGTAGCGTGTTCTTTGTAGTAATTAAGTCGGGGGTGTTCTCCAATGCAAATAAGTACCACATTTCTTTCGATATTAGGTCGATGAGGTAAATGCTCAACTGTTGCGAGATAAACATGGTTGGAGTAAAAATTTTCCGTCCCATCCATATACAACTCCGGAGCAAGCAAAGATAAATCTTTTCCCGCTCTTCCATACAAAGTAACGGGATATTTCTCCTTCAATCTTTCATAAAGAATGTATGCATTAAGCTTCACTTTGCACTCCTCTGACTAATTGTAATATAGCGCAATATACAAACGGATGCAATAACCGCCCGTCATTTATTAGGGGTATTATCCGGAAAGACTCTCAACTTGTTGGCTTAATAATTTGCCTTTAAATGACTATGATTTAATTATCTCTTCCCGAGAGTTCAAAACCGGAGGCCTCTACTAGGAGGAGTTATGGATTTTGACATGAATGCAGTAAAGAAATCTTTACTGGAAAGCAACATTTCCAAAGCGCGGCCCTTAGAAGAAATGTTTTTTGTCAAGGGCAAGACAGCAATAGTAACTGGCGGAACTTCCGGATTAGGATTCAATATTGCTTTCAGATTGCTTCAAGGTGGAGCTAATGTTGTTATTGCTAGTAATCAGGCCGTCGAGGGCGAACAGTCGCTTTCAATACTTAAAGAAGCAGGCTTTACATCCGATCGACTCATCTTTTTTCATACCGACGTTAACAATGAAAATGATATTATGCGTCTTGTTGAACTGGCAGATGAAAAATTTGCGAGTATAGACATCTTTGTAAATTGTGCATCTGTCTGGAGCTATGCACATGTTTATGATATGCCTGTAGATGAATTCAGACGAGTAACAGATATCAACATTACCGGCGCATTTCTCTGTGTTAAGCATATCAGCCGTTACATGATCGAGAAAGAAATAAAAGGAAAAATCACACTGATTTCATCTAACTGTGCCTGGTTACCCTATCCCGTTTTTGGCGGCTATCCACATTATTGTGCCTCCAAGGGAGCTATCAATGCGCTCGTTGTGGAGGCTGCAAAGGAGCTGAAGCGTTTTGACATTATGGTTAATGGTGTTGCTCCTGGTGGAATGGTAACTGCAGGTTCTTCCAGCAATATGTGTGCAGAAGGTCTATCTGAAGAGAAACAGGATGAATTTTATGAAGAACTGATGGTCTGGCAAAATGATGGCCCTCAATCGGTAGACAGTGTTGCCATTGTCGCCTATGCCATGAGTACAGCTATGTCCGATGGAATGACTGGAGAGGTAGTCGTTGCCGATGCAGGGATGTCTCACAACATCGTAAAATACCAGGCAGCCATTGAACAGTATCCGGAAGAGCTCCCGAACTAAAAGAATGAGGTATTAATATGACAAAAATAATTGACGAACGTATTCCCCAAAATAGTGGTGAAGGTGCCAACTTTAAAAACTATTACGGTATTCGTTCACCCTGGAACAAGATTTATTCCTATCAGGAAGCTCTCCACTACGCCAGCAGATTTGAGGCAGTCCTCAGTGCAGCAACAACTCAGGCTCTTAGAATCATTGTTCCAGAGTATGAAGAGCGTGCTCAGATGATGTGTGAAGAGGCCTTTGAAAGACTCTATACTCTGGGCAAATACTACGGCAATGATGAAGGATTCGGTATACACCCCTTCATGTGCGGTCAATTTGTTGGGGCGCTGATTGGTGATCAGGGAGATGATGCGCTACTGATGTGTGGCAGATGTCAGGATTTCGGCTCTTACCGTGCTGAAAAAGAGCTGGACGTCTGTGACTGGGATATCTGTGGTTCTGAATTATGCCGAGCTACCGTTATGTCCCTGCAAGGACAGGCAAATTCCTCCGCAGAGCGTAGAAGAACGGGACCGACAATGGACTATATGATGGTAGAAGCCAGAGGCTGCGGTGATCGTCACTGCCGCATTGTTGCCGAATCGAGAGAAAAGTATCCTGCTCCCTCTCGCCAATTATGGGACAGCTTCGGACCCGCAGTAACTGCAGACATGATTAAGTACACTGAAGAGGAGGATTGCGTTGATGAATCTATGATGTTCCGTGAAGAATGTGGATATCGTTTTGTAAACGGAGTCAATAATGAAACCGATTCAAGCAATCAGATGATCAACTTGTCTACAGCTGCATCACTGTATATTCTCCCCGCTATAGCAGAAACAGTTAAACGTGGGTACGTAACGAGAGAACAGGCAGACCACATTCTGAAATGTGTATTGGAAGCCTCCGGTAAAGCCTTGTTCGGAGAGCGTTATGCAATTAAGGCCTGTCGTGACTGGCTGGGAGTCCCCGATTCCGTTGGAGAAGACGGCCGCATACTTGGTGGTCAGATTGAAATGCTTCTGCAGTCTTTGGTCTGTGACTATGAAGTTGAAGCTTTTAACAAAAACGAAGTTATTCTGATCATTGACCGTGGCGGTTTGGAAATCACAGGAACAACTGATCTTCCGGAAGCTCACTTATATATGTGGCATGGTATGGTTAAAACTTTAGTCAATGCCCAATGGTCTGTCTGGGAAGAAAGTTCTCCCGCAGGTAAGATGCGAATTAAAATTGCCAAAAAAATTGACAAGTTCATGTAATGGAGGAGATACAAGATGTATAAGAATGTCTTTAAATATGATGAGATGAAGCGTTCCGAACATATGGCTGTCAGAACTACAGTCGGCTGGTACTACTGGACGCATCAGTTACTGGATGTGTCAGGACCCGATGTTGTAGCTTTTTTGGAATATTTTTATCCAAATAACATTGGAAAACTAGAAGTCGGTAGAGATAGATATACAACAATGCTTAATGAGCAGGGTGAAATTATTGACGATGTCGTTATCATGCGCATTGAAGAAAATAGATTTTGGATATCTTCACTGTATGCTTCAAGGACTGATGACTGGTGGTACTTTAACCAAGGTAACTTTGATGTTGAATGGGACGAGATAACAGATGAATGGGCTATGTACTCTGTTCAGGGACCTAAAGCTAAAGAGATGATGGAGAAACTTGTTCAGAATTCTATTGCAGATCTGAGATTTTTCTCTCATATGGAAAATGTGATAAGTGGAATACCCTGCATTATAAATCGCGGTGGCTTCACCGGTGAGAAGTTTGGCTATGAAATATATGTTAATCCCGGCGAAATGGAGGATCTTGAAGCCCTGCTGAAAGAGGCTGCACATGAACTTGGTGGTAGAGAAGTAACCGAGTTCCAGGTTATGGCATGGACATTACCAACTGAGGCAAACTTCTATTACATGAGGGATCTGGCACATACTAATCCCTTTGAAGTTGGTCTGGAAAAGAACATTGACTGGGATAAGGACTTTATTGGTAAGGAAGCTCTGCTCAAGATAAAGGAAGAAGGGCCACAGCGCGAAATGCTTGGCTTTGAAGTGGCGGAGGATGATATCTACATCCAGTCAAAACAGCTGGGGGGTCCGGGTGAAGCGGTATATCTGGATGGAGAGGAAGTAGGCCGGGTATCAAAATTAGTCTATTCCTACGTAAAGGAGATCAATAACGGTTATATTCTTGCTCAGAAAGGTAAGCTGAAAATCGGCGATAAAATCGAGATTCACGGTCATGAAGCTGTCATCACCGAAAAAAACTGGCTGAAGTAATTAATTATCTGATCTTAATCCAGACAAAAGTTAAGGGACCGGCTTAAACCGGTCCCTTTTGATTTACACTAGCAGAAGACTTCAGATCTTATCTTCTCTGATCAGGAAGTCTTCGATCTCTCCGACGTAGACATAGTGGAAGTCGTCAATAGGATAATTCTTAGCAGCCAGGCCGGCTTCCAGGAAGCTGTCTTTTGTGATTTGCTGTTTACTCAGCTTGCGGCAGATCAGTACCCGGTCTGCTTCCTGAAAATAGGGCACTTCCTGGCTATAGGCAAGGGTCAGTTGACTCTGTGCGATCTTATCTTCATCGCGGCCGGAAGCCCTGCCAAAATATTCCAGTTCTTTCTTATAGCGCTCATGATCCAGAATATTCAGCGAGAAATGATCTGACCGGTCAATCAACTCCCGGGTATATCGCTGGGGACGCACAAAAATATAGGCGACATTTTTGTTCCACAAAACACCCAGGCCGCCCCAGGAGGCGGTCATCGTATTAACTTGATCCCCGGACCCGGCCATAATCAGCATCCAGTTGTCATCTAAAACGCTGAAAGGATTCATGTAAACTGTTTTTGGGTCTAGCTTGATAAACTTGGTCATTTTTTCCTTTACTCTTTTCTCATTAGAATGCTGCTGCCGGGAGCATTAAAAACCGTCATTCTGCGGACGCCGAGTCCGGCTCATCATTAAAAGCATAGGATTCGGCGTAAGCTTGCATCTGCCTGTGCATTTCTTCGCCGCCCCTGAGATATGCGCGGAGCTTCTCGCTCTTAGTTCTCAGTTCTTCGATCTGTTTTAAAGCTGCTTCTCTCTCCTCACGGCTTTTTGCACGGCCTAAAAGCACTTCCTGTTCACCCTTTTCCTGTCCGCTTTCAATAATCCTGTCTGCTTCCAGGCGGGCTTCACGCAGAATTTCATTGGCTCGTTCCAGCTTTTCTGTGTTTTCAGCATAAAAACTAAGTTTTTCCTCAAGATCACTGATTTCCTGCTTAAGCCTGCTCTCGGTATCTTCAAGTTCGATCACCCGCGCTTCAAGCTGGCCCATATCCTCCAGAAGATTATCGATCTGGGCCTGGTCGAGCTTGGTCGCTGAAGCAGCTATTTCACCCTGAAGTTCACTGACAGCTTCTTCGTACACATCCTCGCAGACCTGACGGGCATCGGCAAGCAGGAGCTTAATCTTGTCGTAGACGTCTTCTCTGTTATAGCCGCCGAAGGTCGTCGTCTTCAGATTCAGTTCTTTGACATAACGGAGCATAACTTCGTCAAAACGATATTTGATTGATTTTGTCATCTGCTAAGTCCTCACGATCATTGGTTCAGCCTGTAAAATCTAGGGCTGTGTGGCTGCACTAGAGTGTCCCGTACTTGCTTCTGTATTATACAAGAATTTATCACTATAAAAAGAGGAGTGGCTGCCCAGCATTTCTGCAAAGTCTGATTCACCCATCATCTCGTACAGGGTCAGCTGATCCGAAAATAGATTAGTGCCGTAGGCCAGGCGGTCACCCTCTATCTTAACACCCATGGCAGCCAGGGTCGTAGGGTAGAAGTCCATGACCGAGAACAGGCGCTGATACTGTCTTTCCTGAGGCAGATCCTGAACAGAATTAATAATCACATTATAGATGCGACGCTGGTACTCTGCGGGCAGGTCTGTGAAAAAAGTCTTGTCCATTGAAAGGTGGTCGCCCGTAAGGATGATGGTCGTATTGTCGGCAAAGCTCTGTTCCTGACACCATGCGACGAATTCAGCAACATCCCGGTCAGACCACATGATGCTGTTGGCATAGTTGGACTGCTGCAATCTCTCCCTGTCTTCATACTGATAGCCTTCCGGGAAATGCGTATCTACAGTCAGGATCGATACAAAAAACGGCTGATCCTGCCGGGAAATTTCGGTCAGACGCTCCCGGGCAATCTCAAATAGCCTCCTATCGTTGATGCCCCAGAAATCAAACTCATACTTGCCGTCGATGATCGGTATATAGCCGTTGCGGGCCAGATAGCTGTAATCTGTCATGACAAAGCCACCATGCATTGCGTACAAATCATCTCGTGAAGCAAAGCTTGCACTTGAACCCATCAGCATTTCCAGATAATAGCCCTCGTCTTTTAAAATATCGCCAATCATGGTAGCTCCGGGCAGGTATTCGCCGTTGCTGGCATTAAAAGCATTGGGGTCATCGACAGGCAGTTTAAGAGGAATACCACCCATCTGGCCAACCAGGCTGGCAGCGGTCCAGGCCAATGGCCCGAATTGGCTGGCACCACCTATCCGTCTGCTATGGGAAAAAGAAATATTGTCAGCATCCAGAACCAGGTCAGTCAGATTGGGGATGAGATTTTCCTGCATGGCGCCACCATTGGCTGTGTCAGCATAGGTTGTTTCCATGGATTCTAAGACGATGTAAATGACATTTTGCTTTTTCTCTGGAAAAATTAGTTCTACATCATTGGGGTCTGTATAATCTTCTGTCCAGATGCTGGATTCATGGAAAAGACCCTGCAGATAGCTGAAGAAACCGATTTGTCCCAGTGCAAAGATGAGAATCAGAATAAAGCTAGCGGCAGTTAACAGAATTAGCTTCCCTTTTCTGATTTTATGCCGGGTCAGTACTAATCTGGCTGCCGGATAATAGAGAACAGCCGCAATCACTGCAGCCAGCAGGGCGGGCGGGCCCAGGCTCTTGAGCGGGTTAAAACCGGTAGTTTCAGCCGGTACCTTGATATGGAAGAGAAGCTGCTCAAAGCTTACATCTCCGATATTCACCATATACCAGATTGTTGCTGTTAAAAGCAAGGCACTCAGGAAAATGAGAACTATACCCCAGGGCCAGGCAGGCGGGCGTTTTGTGCTTTTTACTTTCCCTAGTTGCTGCGGAGAGCCGTGCTGGTGGAAGTCCTTGCCTTTACTAGCTGCCGGCTCGTTTTTTAGTGGACGAAGCTCTGTATCGTCAGGATCTGTTTTATGACTCATAGTATCTAAACACTGCCGCTTAAGCGTACATATGTTCTTCTTATCTTTCTTTTATGATTTGCTCAATAATGCGTTCCAATTCATCGGCCGAAGAATAGGCGATCACAATCTCACCCTTGTCACCGCGGGAATTAATCCGAACTTTTGTTCCCATTGCCCGGGTCATTTCATCTTCAATCTTTTTAGCATGCAAAGTGTAGGCATTATTTGTTTTTAGCTTAGGCTGTGTCTTAACTACCGGGCTAAGCAGTTTTTTGACTAATTCTTCGGTTTCGCGTACTGACAGCTGTTTATCTTTAATCAGGTCGGCTGTCTTCTCCTGATCCGGCAAAGACAGGGGCAGCAGTGTACGGGCATGTCCTGCGGAGAGCTGGCCGTTTCGGACATAATCCTGTACCGAGACCGGCAGCTGCAAAAGACGCACAGTATTGCTGATAGCTGACCTGCTTTTGCCCAGGGCGCGGGCCAGAGTGTCCTGGGTGATGCCGTGTTCTTTGGCCAGTTCCTCATAGGCGATAGCTTCTTCAATGGCATTAAGATCTTCGCGCACTATATTTTCAATCAGAGCCTGCTGCTGCATTTCCAGACTGTCCAGCTGCCGCAGCAGGCAAGGAACTTCGCTCAGCCCTGCCAGACGTGATGCGCGCCAGCGTCTTTCTCCTGCCACAATCGTGTAGGGGGGCTTGCCGCTGTCATCTGCTGCAACGATTAAAGGCTGAATCACCCCCTGGTCTTTTATCGATTCCGCCAACTCTGCCAGTTTATCCGGGTCAAAGTCCTGGCGGGGTTGGGCCCGGTTCGGCATCAGGTCGTTTATATCAATCAGGTGTACTTCTTGCCGGAACGACTTCTGGCCGGCAGGACTTTGTAGGGATTCCTGCTCAAACAGGGCATCCAGGCCACGACCTAAACCTTTTCCTTTGCGCTTTGGTCTTTCATCAGGTGTTTTTGTTTTACTGTCTTGTATTACATCTGCCATAGACTAGCTCCTCTTTTGTTGATTAGTTCCTTTGCCGACAAAATGGTCGACTCAGCCAAAATGTCCTAGTTTGCCTTCTTGCCAGGCTTTACTTTCAAGTTTCGCCAATAATTCATCAGCCAGGCGTTCATAGGCTCTGGCGCCTTTTGATCTCTTATCATATTCAAATATTGTCTGACTGTGGCTGGGAGCTTCGCTGAGACGGACATTCCGCGGTACGACCGTTTTCAGGAAATTATCTGCGAAATACCAGGCCACTTCATCTTTGACTTGCTGCGACAACTGGGTGCGAACATCAAACATGGTTACAAAGACACCAGCCAGTCTCAATTTAGGATTATGGGTCTTTCGCACTATATCCAGAGTGGAAAAAAGCTGCATGATCCCCTCTAAGGCGTAGTATTCTGCCTGCACCGGAACCAGGACAGCTTCAGCAGCTACCAGTCCGTTCAGGGTAAGAAGTCCGAGAGAGGGCGGGCAGTCCAGAATTATATAGTCATATTTATCGTGAACAGCCGCCAATGACCGCCGCAATTTGTGTTCGCGCTGCAGGAGGGGAACCAGCTCTATTTCCGCACCTGCCAGATCAATTGTGGCGGGAATCAGATCAAAGTTCTGTCTGACATTACAAATCGCATCACCGGCATCAATGGAATCATCCAGGAGTAAATCATAGCTGGATAACTCGATGGAGTTTCTTTTGACCCCCAGACCGGAAGTGGTATTGCTTTGCGGGTCAACATCTACCAATAAGACGGAGCGTTTTCTCTGCGCAAGGGCAGCAGCAATACTTATGCAGCTGGTGGTTTTACCCACACCTCCTTTTTGATTGGCTACAGCAATAACTAGGCTCATCGATTTACCTCTCCACTTAAAAGCTCTTGCTTTCTTTTATGCGATCTAATTTATTCTATCACGTCATTATTCTCTTTTTCACCTATTTTGACCGGGAGAGTACAAAGAGCGGTCAGCTTCTGACATTATCTTTGTGTTCAGGATATTTCCCCGGTTTTTGTTTGAGCATACGAACTTGGAAATGTTTCACGTGAAACATCAGAGGCAAGGAAGCAAAAGTTTCAGCTGGAAGCTATACCGAAGATAAAAAAGCTGCCCGGTTTTCGCCGGGCAGCCCCAATGTTTCACGTGAAACAATCTCTTTAGTTATTGACAATTGCCAGGCGGGCATTCTTGCTAATGAAGTCACGTCTCGGATCAACCCGGTCGCCCATCAAAAGTGTAAAGGTCTCATCTGCCTGTAAGGCGTCATGCAGGTCCACTCGCTTTAAACGCCGGGTTTCAGGATTCATGGTTGTTTCCCACAGCTGGTCGGCATTCATTTCGCCAAGACCCTTGAAGCGCTGAATTTTTGGATCTTTCCATCCGTTCTCAGTTTTTATCTTCTCTACGTCGCCTTCTTCATATGCGTAGAAATTCTTATCGCCCTGATAAAGTCTATACAGAGGAGGACAAGCTATGTAGATATGACCGTTATCAATCAGGGGCCGCATGTAGCGGAAGAAAAAGGTGAGCAGCAGGGTACGAATATGGGAGCCGTCAACGTCAGCATCAGCCATAATAATAACCTTGTGGTAACGCAGCTTCGATATATCCAGTTCGCTGCCAAGCCCGGCGCCCAGTGCCAGTACGATGGGCATCAGCTTCTCATTCTCCAGGACGCGGTCAATACGTGCTTTCTCAACATTCAGCATTTTTCCCCATAGGGGCAGAATGGCCTGATATTTTCGCTCCCGGCCGCCTTTAGCAGTTCCGCCTGCCGAATCTCCCTCAACAATAAAGATCTCGCAATGCGTAGGATCCTTTTCCTGACAGTCAGACAGCTTGCCGGGCAAAGCGTTGCTCTCCAGTGCGCTCTTGCGGCGGGTCATATCTCTGGCCTTGCGCGCTGCTTCTCGGGCCTGAGAGGCTGAGATGCACTTGGTCATGATAGTTCTGGCAACTGCCGGGTTTTCCTCCAGGAAAGCGGCGAATTCTTCTCCGGCAACTGCTTCCGTTACGGTGCGAACTTCCGCGTTACCCAGACGGGTTTTTGTTTGTCCCTCAAACTGCGGATCTGGTATTTTAACACTGACGATGGCGCACATGCCTTCACGGATATCTTCGCCCTGAAGATTCTTGTCTTTTTCTTTTAAGAAATTATACTTGCGGGCGTAGTCATTGACAGTTTTTGTTACTGCAGAACGGAAGCCGGTAAGATGTGAACCGCCTTCAATCGTTGCAATATTATTGGCGTAGGTATATACATTCTCAACGTAGGTGTCATTATATTGAATCGCTACTTCAACGAAGACATCATCCTGCTCGCCGAAAAAATAAATCGGAGTTTTATGCAAAACACTCTTATTGCGGTTTAAGTATTCGACAAAGGAAATGATCCCGCCTTCATAGTGGAGTTTTTTTACTTCCTGCGGCTCAACCCGCTTGTCCACCAGAGTAATAGCTACTTCGCTATTGAGGAATGCCATCTCGCGGTATCGCGTCAGCAAAACGTTAAAGTCAATTTCAACATCGGGGAAAATCTCCGGGTCCGGTTTGAAAGTTGTGATCGTGCCGGTTTTAGCCGTCTGACCGATAATTTCCAGCGGCTTAACTGTCTCACCGCGCTCAAAGCGGATCTGATAGGAATTGCCGCCACGGTTTACCACCACATCCATCCATTCGGATAAGGCATTAACAACAGAGGCACCCACACCATGCAGACCACCGGATATGCTGTAGGCTCCGCCCCCGAACTTACCGCCGGCATGCAGCTGTGTATGCACCACTTCAATGGTCGGTATTCCCATCTGCGGGTGAATCCCTACAGGAATGCCGATACCGTTATCTTCAACACGGACAGACTGGTCAGGAAAAACAGTAACCGTGATATGGTCGCAGCGCCCGGCCAAAGCCTCGTCAACCGAGTTGGCAACAATTTCATAAATAAGGTGATGCAGACCGCGGGGAGTAGTATCACCGATATACATACCCGGTCTTTTGCGAACAGCTTCCAGCCCTTCCAGGACCTGAATATCCCCATCTTCATAACTTGATGTGCTTGTAGTATCGAAGTCGGTCATCTGGATGCTATCGTCCAGCTCTTCTACAAAATCGTCGGTCAGAGCATGCGGGTTTTCCGCCAAATTAACAAGTTCTTCTTCAGACTTCTCATTTGCATCTTCTTCCGCCCGGCGCAGAAGCTCCTGGAAATTCTCACTGTTTTGAGCGTTTTCGATATATTCCTTTTTGTCTTTATCAGTCATTCTAAATCCTCATATTGCATGTGTGTCTGGTCAGAACAGCGTGCACGCAAGGTCTGCGCTGAGACAGCAGATAAGTATGATCTATCTAAGCTTACGATCAGAGAGCGGGGTACCTCCGGCACCAGCAGGTCCAGCTTGCCGTCCTTCTCAGCCTGCGCCATGAAGGCCAGAGTATCTTCAGCTGATTCCGGAATAGAATCTAAATCAAATATTCCCACAATCATGTGAAAAGGTATGGATAAATCAGCCCCCAAATGTACATACATATTTACTTGCTTTTGCCCTGTTTCAACACTTGAAATTCGTAAAATTTTCTACAAGCTAATTATACCACAAAGCCAGCTTTTATGCGGCTTCAGGCAATGGCACTCCGTAACATTATTGCTGGTGAATCTGCTGCTGAATCAGCAGTTTCTGACCGTCTATACAGGCCGGACACTGCCCTTCTCTACATAGTAATAATTGATAGCCCGCTCCGGATCAGCAGCAGCAATTTCCGGGGAATCCTTGGTATTTTCAAACATATGTTCTTTATCAGTTCCGGTCATGAAGACTTGATGGCCGCTTACAATTTTCAGCAAATGCTCTCTGCGCTTGCTGTCCAGTTCAGACATGACGTCATCCAGAAGCAAAATGGGTCTTTCACCGGTTAATTCCTTTAACAGGAGCAATTCGGCTATTTTCAGGGAGAGAACCAGAGATCGCTGCTGGCCCTGAGAGGCGTAAGTCCTGGCCGGATACTCATTTAAATTTATGTCCAGATCATCGCGATGAGGTCCGATACTGCTGCTGCCCCGGAAGACATCATCCTCTGCTGATCTTTGCAGGCGGGCATAGAATATTCCGGCGATCTCTTCCTCTGACTGTGAATGTGAAATACCGCCGATAGTCTTATACTTCAAGCTCAGCTGCTCATTGGAATCAGTCAGATAAGCCAGAGACAGGCTGGCGTATTCAGAAATTTTTTCTACATAATCCAGGCGCTTTTTGAGTATATAGGCTGCTTCAGTGGCCAGGGCCCGGTCCCAGACAGCAAGTTCCTCCTGCATCGTCAGGGGAGGCAAGTCCGGCACCTCCGCTCCGGCCGGAAGTGCTTTTCCTGCCGCCTGCGCTTCCTGGCCGTCAGGCGCCTCTTCCGGCTCTTGCCAGGCAGGACGCTTAGTGTTGCTTCTCTCTCTGATAATTTTGAGGAGACTGTTGCGCTGCAGGAGCAGCTGACCATATCTTTGTAAAGACCTGAAATACGGACGGCTGCTTTGCGATATCAGCAAATCCAGAAAACGGCGGCGGCCGCCGGGACCGCCTTTTACTATCTGCAGATCCTCCGGAGCGAAAATCACCGCATGAAAGAGCCCGATCATTTCGGAAATATTAGAAACCACGATGTCATTGTAGGCCATTTTGCGAGCAGAACGACCGGAGTTAAGAGCTTCCGGCAGGAGATAGGAGAAGGAAAGTTTTTCTTCCAGTCCTCTGTCTGTCAAGAAAACTACTTCACTTTTATAGAAAGTTTCACCATGTAAAACCAGCTCTTCATCACGTCCGGTACGGTGTGAACGAGCACAGGTACAAAGAAAAATGGCTTCGAGCAAGTTAGTCTTACCCTGGGCATTATCACCATAAAAAACATGAATGCCGTCATTAAATGACAGGTCAAGCTTTCTATAGTTGCGAAAATTCGTCAGCCTCAGGGAAGTTAAACGCATAGAATTTTAGCGGCGCAGAGGCAGGACCAGATAAAAGAAACTATCTCCCTCCAGCGGCTGAATCGAACAGGGACCGACACTGCCCTGGAAAGAAACAGTGATTTGTTCGTCCTCAATTTCCCTTAAAGCGTCCATAAACAATTTAGGGTTAAAGTCGATATCAAGCAATTCACCGGTTAAGGCAATATTCAATTCCTCCCGTGACATACCGATATCCGTCTTTGAACTGATCACAAGAGTATCTTCATCCGGCGTCTCTAAAGTAACCGGGAAACGCTTCTCATCGCGGTCTATGACGATTGAGGCACGCTCGATCGCGGATAAAAGAACTTGTGGATCTGTTACCAGACTGGTTTTATTGCCGCTGGGCAAGATGCTCTTATAGTTAAGAAACTCACCCTGAATCAGGCGTGAGACGATTTTCACATCACCGGTATCAAAGAGGACATAGTTATGTGACGGACCGATGGTAACCATATCGTCACTGTCGTTCAGAACGTGGGACACGTCCTCCATAGCTCTGGCAGGAACTATAAACTGCATGGCTTCCTGCTGCTCTCCTGTGATCTTTTCCTTGCGCACGGCCAGGCGGAAACCATCGATAGTAACCAGAGTCAGTCCGCCATTTTCAAAAATTACATTTATGCCCTTCAAAATCGGCCGGCTGTCATCGGTTGAAGCGGCAAACTTAGTCTGCTGGATCATATCTTTCAGCATCTTCTGCTCTAAAAACAGGCTGTGATCATGTTCAACAATAGGCAGAGCCGGATAGTCATCCGCCGACAAACCACGTATATTAAAGGAGCTGGAACCGCTCTCAACTTTCACCATGTACTTGTCGTCCGTATCAATAAAAACATCATCTTCCGGTAAACGACGCACAATTTCTGTAAAAACCCGCGCAGGAACAACAACGCTGCCCGAAGCCAGAATATCAGCTTCCATCCGGGATTCGATACCTGTTTCCATATCATAACCCGTCAGAGTCAAACCATCGGACGCACTCATCAGAATTCCGTCCAAAATAGGCATCGGCGTACGTGTGGCTACTGCTTTGGAAACAATATTGATCGAATCCATTAATTTTTTCCGTGAACAGTTCAGTCTCATTTTTTCCTCCCAGGCCCTCTTGCGCTCTTGTTACTAGAATTGCTTTCTGCGAGGGCCATTTTTCCAGCCGCCGCTTTATATAGCTATTTCTTCATCCTCTTATTATAGTCTGTTAATTGTGTGCAAAATCTGTCTACAGATTGATCTGACCGAAGTTTTGCGCTGTGAAAATATTGTGAAATGAATGTGAAAAAATTTGAACAACTCCTTACTATTCACAAAAAAAACTAATTCACATTCTCTCAACAGGCTTTTAACAGTAAGTTATGCACAAATGTGCGCTAAATTGTTAACTACTGTAATCTTGCCTCGATCTTTTCCAGTGCTTCCTGAATATCAAAATCTGTCTCCAAATCTTCATTCATTTTATCACAAGCGTGTAATACTGTGGCATGGTTCTTGCCTCCGAAGGCGTCTCCGATTTCCTCGTAAGTGAGATTCAACTTATTGCGGCAAAAATACATGGCAATGCGGCGGGGTATGACAATATTCTGGCTGCGTTTGCGTGACTTGATATCTTCAACGGAAACACCGTAATAGTTGCCCACAACCTCCATGATAAAATCACAGGTCAGGGGCCGCATAGCGCCGGGCTGAATCAGATTGCGCAGGACATGTTTGGCCCGGTCCAGAGTAACATCGGTACCCAAAGCATACAGAGCGTGAATGGTTTTAAAAGCGCCTTCAAGTTCACGCACATTGTTGGTGATATTCGTAGCAATATATTCAATAATATCTTCGGAGACATCCGTCTGCAGCGCTTGCTGAAGTTTGCCCAGAATAGCCAGACGGGTTTCATAATCAGGCGGTCCGATATCAGCTGTCAGACCGCTCATCAGTCTGGTCCGCAGGCGCTCCTCCAGAGAGGTCAGATTCTGCGGCGGCTTGTCACAGGTCAGAACAACATTCTTGCCGGATTCATAAAGCATGTTGAAAGTATGGAAAAATTCAACCTGCATGCGCTCCTTGCCTTCAATAAACTGAATATCATCGATCAGCAGCATGTCGGCAAAGCGGTAATGTTCGCGGAAGGCAGTGTAGTCATTATTCTGAATGCAGGCGATCAGTTCATTGACAAACTGTTCTGATTGAACGTAAACAACACGCTTATCCGGATAATCGATACTGACGCGATTGCCGATAGCATGCAAAAGGTGGGTTTTTCCCAGACCCGAACCGCCATAAATAAAGAGGGGATTGTTATTGCGGGGATTTTTCATCGAAGCAACGGAAACACAGGTAGCGTGCGCAAATTCATTATTGCTGCCCACGATAAAACTGTCAAAAGTATATTCAGGGTTGAGCTGACCGCGCTGTAAAGTAACCCCGTTGGAATTCTCATGCTCCGTTTCAACAACCGGCTCCGGCACAGTACCGTCGGGGCGGACGATCACCTGCAGCTTGTAGAGGATATGGGTGACCTGCTTCAAGGCAGACTCAATAGTATCCCGGTAAGGGATAATAAAATCGCGCACCACATTATTGGGAACTGCCAGTCCGAAAACCTGTTCAGCTACATAAAACGGTACTGCTTTAGCAAACCATGTGTTATAGGTCAGTGGCTGGATTTCATCTTTTAAAACTCGATTGTAACAAGTACGCCATACGTCTTCTGCACTATAAGCCGGGGCCATTATCATTCAACCTCAAATGAGGTATTCCCTCCTTTTCACGTCTTCCTTGGAAATGTCGTGTGCATTATATGCTAACAGAAAATGACCTGATATAATCTCACATCAGGACATAACTAGTTAAACTTTTGCCGCCCGTACTGTCATATTTACATTTGATTCAGTCAGCTGCACTAACACTTGTTTAGCCCGGCTAAGTCACAGCCGGCTACAATTTGTCCAGAGCATCCAGGAGGCTTTGTTCGGACAGATCTCCCGGCATCTGAAAGGCTCCGTGGGGCGAGAGCGAGTAGGGTAAAGCCTGAGCTCCGTCCGGCATGGGCTGCCGTTTGAACTGATTGTGCATAAACCTTCTGACAAAACTTTTCATCTCATCCTTCAGCTTGGCTTCAGAAACTGCAGGGAAAGTTTTACAGGCCATCTCGTAGACGATGCGCGGATGGCGGCCATCATAAAACAGATAATAGAGAAAAAAATCATTGTGCTCATAGGGCCCGATAATCTGCTCGGTTTTCTGCGAAATACTGCCATCCTCGTTCGGCGGCAGCAACTCCGGCGACACCGGCCGGGACACAATTTCCCGCAATAAAGCTGCCAGCATCTGCCGGTCACTTTTTTCCTCAGGGAAAAAATGATCCGGCGCTCTCAGACCCGCAGTGCCCGTCAGCAGGTCAGCGGCAAAAGTCTCCAGCATGATGCGGGCTAAAGTCTTGGGAACGGAGTGATTCACGCTGTACATGGACATCTGATCACCGTTGTAAGTGCAAAATCCCAGAGCCAGTTCGGACAGATCTCCGGTTCCGACCACAATGCCGTCTTTAAAATTAGACAGATCCATTAAAATCTGTGTGCGTTCACGCGCCTGAGCGTTCTCAAAAGTGTGATCGTGGGAACCGTCATGTCCGATATCTCTGAGATGCAGGCGGACAGCTTCGCCGATATCAATCGTCAACAGTTCGCAGCCGCAAATTTCAGCCAGCCTTTCCGAAATGTCGACAGACCGCGGGGAAGAGCCGGGACCCGGCATTGAAACGCAGATGATATCACTGGCCGGCCGTCCGAGAATACGACAGGCACGCAGGCAGGCCAGTAAGACCAGAGTAGAGTCCACGCCTCCGGAAAGGCCCAGAACAGGTCTGGCCCTGAGTAAGCGCAGCCGGCTCGCCAGCCCGCGCGCCTGCAAGTCAAGAACCTGGTAAGAGAACTCAGGCCAGTCGCTCCGTTCCGGCGGCAAAAAAGGAAATTCCTGAACAGAGCCGGCAGCAGGGCCGGCAGCCACAGCAGGATACAGGTCACTAATTGTGTCAGCGGCGAAGATCTGATCTAAAGCCAGCCCGGTCACAGTCAGACCGTGATCAAAGGCCTCTCCTTCGGCAAGCAGGCGGCCATTGGCGCAGATGAGCCGGTGGCCGGCATAGACATGCAGGGAGGTGGATTCGCTTTCTCCGGCAGCCGCATAAATGATAATGCTTTCGTCCCGGGCTGAGCGTTCCAGCAGAGAGGAGCGCAGCTGCCGGTAGAAAAGAGGATACTCAGGTCTGGCGTCGGAAATAGCCAGCAGAGGAACAGCAGGCTGACCGGGCCCGCAAGATGCTGCCAGCTCCTCCGCCTCCCGGCTCAGCGGCAAAAGTTGTGCTGTCCGGGAAAAATACCGCATACCTCCGGCGGCAAAAGGTCTGGCAGCGGCCGGAATTTCAG
>DIRJ01000043.1:0-9674 GCA_002427505.1 Mageeibacillus sp. UBA5439 | reverse complement strand
ACTGGCCAGAGGTTCCGCCAGCTCATCCAGAGCAGCGGTAAGATCCCGGCTGACCAGGGGGCAGCTGGAGCCCTCCCGGTTAATCAGCTGCCACCAGAGCTGTTCACGGTCGGCGGCCAGATGATCTTTGCTGAAATCAGGATCCTCTACCAGCAGCTCGTAGCTGTGCTCATAGAGACCCACCACTGCCGAGGCCGGAGTAAACCAGCGCTGCTCAGCACTGCTGAGATTATCCGAAGGACGCATACCGACGATTTCGCCCTGATAAAGATAGGCGCTGACCTTGAGCAGCTGGTCATCCAGGAGCAGGGGGAGCGAGAGGCAGATCAGCATCTCCAGGGATTCGCTTGCCTGCAGGACTCTGCCCAGCCCCTCGAGGACGGCGTCAACTAAGGCCCGCTGGAACAGGAGATCCCCGCAGCTGGCCCCGCTCAGCACCATATCTGAAAAAACAATGACATCCACCTGCTCTTCATCTGCTTGCCGGAGCAGCTGGCAGACAGCAGCGGTATTGTGGGCAACATCTCCCGGCAGTATGCGCGGCGTCGCGGCTGCAACGCGCAGGCCGGAGCCGGCAGCCCAGGCCCGGATTTCACTTTTGAACTCAAGTGACAGATCGGGGGAGACAGGACCTGGCCCTCTGACGATTGTTTCCGGCCTGGCAGTTACGGCGGCAGCTTCTAGCTTATTTTTCCCGGGCATAATCAGACCTCAACCGGAAAGGCCTCAGTTGCCCTCAGCACATATTCCTTTACCGCTGCATCTTCCAGGCGGGGCAGGAGTACTTCCCGGACCTTGGCATGGTAATCATTGAGCCAGTTCAGCTCGGCTGCGCTCATCTTTTCCACAAGGATGGCGTCACGATCGAAGGGCACAAAGGTAAAGGGCTTAAAGCTATAAAAAGTATCAGCCTGGCTATTGGCTTCAAATTCCGCAGCGACAACAATGTAGTCATTTTCCAGGCGCACACCCAGCTGGCCTTCCAGATAAACACCGGGCTCTATGGTGATGACCATACCGGGCTCAAAGGCCTGGCTGCCGGCAGTGACGTTAGCGGTCAGACGCTGCGGACCTTCATGTACACCGGCGACAAAGCCGACACCATGGCCGGTGCCGCATTTGTAATCGAAGTTTTCGCGCCAGACGACACTGCGGGCGACAGCATCAAGGGCCACTCCGCTGGTCTCTTTCAGGAAAGGCAGGGAGGCCAGAGCAATATGTGAACGCAAAGTCAGGGTATAGGCTTCCTTCTCAGCCCGGGTCAATTCGCCCAGAGCGATGGTGCGGGTAATATCGGTAGTCCCGTCCCACATCTGAGCTCCGCAGTCAACCAGATACAGCCCGCGGGCCTGCAGATCAGCGTGATCCTCTGGGGTCGCCTGGTAATGCATCATGGCAGCATTGGGACCGTAGGCGGAGATGGTGGAAAAACTTGGCTCAAGGTAAAGCGGATCCTGCTGACGCAGGCGTTCCAGCTCCGCAGTAACAGAATACTCGTTAAGGCCCAGCTCCACCGCCTTGTGTTTTACAAAAAAAAGATAGGAGCTGACATAGGCGCTGTCGCGCATTCCGGCCTCAAGCTGTGCTTGCTGCTGCTGATCATTGAGCCTGGCTTTCATCAGCCGCAGATAATCTTTCTTGACGATAATCTGGATGCCCCGGGGCAAAGCCTCGACCAGACTGCGGCTGACGCGATCGCGGTCGAGCACAATTCTTTCAGCTGCCAGTCCCTGCAAGGCATCCCGCACGCTGTCATAGGGAGCCACAGTTACGCCTTGCTCTGCCAGTGTCTCCTGCAGTCCGGCGGCAAGTTTATCCGGATTGATAAACAGAGTAGCCTTTTCCTTTTCAATCAAGGCATAGGAGAGAGCGACCGGATTGCCGGGAACATCTTCGCCCCGCAAATTTGTCAGCCACATGATATCATCGAGACCGACATAAAAGGCTGCGTCTGCCAGATCTTGCTGCATCAGTCTCCGGACTTCCGCGATCTTGTCGGCAGTAGTCCTGCCGGCGTATTTAAGCGGATGTGGCCTGACTTTTCCCTGGGGTAAAGGAGGTCTGTCTTCCCACAGCTGACCGACCAGATCCAGGTCTGTAATTAATGAAATCTCTTTGCGGCTGAGCTGTAAAGCCAGGCGACCTATTTCGCCGTCGGAGTGAAGGCTGCCGCCAATAGCAAGTTTTGATGCCGGCGGCAGATTGTCGACCAGCCAGTCCTGTGTCCGGGGCACACCCGGGGCACCGGCCTTCATCAGGATGATTTCGCTGCCTTCCAGATCCTTGGCCGCCTGTATGTGATAGCGGCCGTCAGCCCAGAGCAAAGCCTGGTCCAGAGTGACGATCAGGGTACCGGCCGAGCCATTGAAACCTGACATGAAGGCGCGGGAGCGGAAATGATCAGCGATGTATTCGGAATTGTGCGGGTCTGCAGTCCCGATATAGTAGGCGTAGAGTCCGTGCTCCTGCATCAGATCGCGCAGGGCGGAGATTTTTTCATTAACTGTCATATTGATTCACACTTTCTCTAAAAGATCTTTCTTAATATCCATATTCTAGCGTATTGAAAGTCCTGCCGGAGGATAGTTGCCGGACTTTCCGGGCTAAGTTTATTCCAGGCGCTGCCACTTCATCTCTTCCCCGCCAGCATCAAATTGTTTGCGCTTAGCTGTGATGGAGTCGATGGAGATAGCGAACACTGCCAGCCGCTTGAGGCTGAAGTCCAGGGCTGCTGCGAAGTAGTCCATTTTATCGGGGGTGTATTTTTCACAAATAGTCCGCATAGCCAGACGGAATTCATCAGGCTGGTCCACAGAATCGATGCCTGCTACTGTCCCGGTAACAATGGCCGAGGAATACTCAGTGGTGAAGACCTTACTCAGCAAGTCACTGATTTTCCCCCGGTCAGCCAGGTCCTGCAAGTCTTCCTCCGAAAAAAGATCAGCTACTTGCACCCGGTCCACAAAGACCAGCCGCACCGGCTGATCCTGCTGCAAGAGCTCATACTTATACCCATCCCGGGCAGAATGGAAGTAAAGTTTTTCTCCTCTGCGGGCGATGGACAAGGGAAGGGAGTAAGGAAGATCGGGGTGATCAGGATCGTGGACGCTGAGTACGCCGAAAGCTGACCGGTCAATAACGGAAAGTCCATACTCGCGTGACATCTCACGGTCTTTTCTTCTCATAAACACCTCCGGCAGCCGGCCCATACAGGATAGACGAGCATCAGCCTTGAAAATCTTTCTCTTAATATGCAATTGTACCTTATAATAGACGGGAATAAAAAATCCGATCGCATTAAGCAGCAGCCTGTCCCGGGCTGATGTTTTTATAGAAAGAGTGGCTACAGATGACTGAGATCAATGAAAATAAAAAAAATGTATTAATAACGGGCGGTGCTAAGGGTATTGGCGCCGCCATTTCGGAAACGCTGGCCCGGGAGGGCTATCACGTTTTTATAAATTACTTCCGTTCCCACAATGAAGCCCGGGCCTTGCAGGAGAGAATTATTGCTGCCGGAGGCAGCGCTGATCTTTTTCCCGCTGATATTACTTCCCAGAAGGATGTAAAACAAATGATTGCGGAAGTTATTCTGGCCAGCAATAACCAACTTGATGTCCTGGTGAATAATGCCGGCATTGCCCAGTGGGGACTTTTGACGACAACTGAGGAAGAAGTCTGGGAACGAATTCTATCCGTCAACCTGACATCGGCCTATCGCCTGTGCCGGTCTGTGCTGCCCTTAATGATCAGACGCGGCTCCGGCAGCATTTTGAATGTCGCCTCAGTCTGGGGTACCTATGAAGGCTGCTCGGAAGCTTCCTGCGAGACGGCCTATGCAGCGAGCAAATCAGGCCTGATCGGCCTTACCCGGTCTCTGGCCTGTGAAGTCGCACCGGCCGGAATCCGGGTCAACGCTGTCGCGCCGGGAGTCATCAACACGGATATGCTGAAGGATTTCACAGCAGAGGAAATTGCAGCCTTATGTGAAGAGACACCCATGTGCCGGGTCGGAGAACCCCGGGAAGTAGCGGAAGCCGTGGCCTTTCTGGTTTCTGACAAGGCCTCCTTCATTACCGGTCAGGTTCTGGGCGTGGACGGTGGATTCAAGGGTTAAGGGCCTCAAGAGGCGGCCAATGGACCGGGCTGTAATCAATCAGCTTAAGGTCGTAGTTTTAGGCATGCTTGAGCAGACTATGAAAATAAAATAGATTTTAAAAAAGTATACAATTCGCTGATAATGTAAAATTAACTTTAAACAAGTGATTAAATGGCGGGATTATTAAAATCAATTTGAAATTATCTCGAAATAGAGATATTATTTAAAATATATTTTAAATAATACTGCATTCTCAGTACTACAGAGGGAGTGATCGAGATGATCAAGCGGCCACAATATATAAATACTCTATTGGCAATGAAGGATAAAGACTTCATTAAAGTCCTGACTGGAGTCAGAAGATGTGGCAAATCAACTATTCTGCAAGCTTTTGTTGAGGAACTGATAAGGCAAGGAATATCTTCGGACCAGGTGCAGGTATATAATTTTGAAGATCTGGATAATGCCTATCTCCAGGACTATCAAGCTCTGCACAAGCAAATTTCGGATAAATTAGTAGCCGGAAAAATGAACTATGTCTTTCTTGATGAGATCCAAATGGTTGATCAATTTGAGAAAGCGCTCAACAGTTTATTTCTTAAAGACAATCTTGACTTGTATATCACAGGATCCAACGCCTACATGCTGTCAGGTGAACTCGCCACTCTGCTTTCAGGTCGCTATGTTGAAATTAAAGTGCTGCCCCTATCCTTCGCGGAGTATTCTTCAAGAGTGCCGCAACCAGCTCTGGCTACAGTCTTTCAGGAATATCTGGATCGAGGCGGCTTTCCTTATGCCATACAGATTGATGACGACCGTACACATAAAAGCTACATTGATGGAATCGTTAATACCGTCTTTGTGAAAGACATACTGAGCAGAAAAAAACAGTCTGATGCAGCACTGGTCGAACAACTTGCCCGATTTCTCACAGATACTTCCGGCAGCCGGATATCTGTTAAAAAAATAGCAGACAGCCTGACATCATCCGGGCAGAAAACAACAAGCCCGACGATTTCAGAGTATCTTAAAGCCTTTAGTGAGGCCTATCTGTTTTATCGTTGTGACCGTTTCGATGTTTTTGGAAAAAAATATTTATCCACCAATGCGAAGTATTATCCTGTTGATCAATCTTTGCGCAGAGCGCTTCTGGGCAGAAAAAGGCCTGACTTTGGACATCGCCTGGAAGGCATAGTCTATTTGGAACTGATCCGCAGAGGCTACCAAGTATATGTCGCTGATGCGGGTGATCTTGAAATTGACTTTGTGGCCCAAAAAGAAGGTGTCAGAGACTACTTTCAAGTTGCCTACTCAGTGGTCGATAAAAAGACATACCAAAGAGAAGTCGCCCCCTTTTTTCAGATCAAAGATAATTACAGGAAAATATTGCTGACCATGGACGAGGGCAGTTATAACGATCAAGGCATAGAGCAGATCAATATTGTCGACTGGCTCCTGGAAACCAGTTTCCCTTAATCCAGTGATTTCCCATCAGGTCCCCGCTACCAGTCGCTTTCCGGGTCTCCTTCCCCCGGATTAATCAGGTCAATCCCACTGACTGCTTCCAAATCCTGCCGATGTCTCAGGCTGAAGACAGAGTAGCTGCGGGTAAGGAGCCGGTGGCCGGAGCTGTCCAGATAGACCAGTCTCAGCTGGGGGTTATTGTAGGACGCCATGGATTCGTGTGTCCTGGCGGAGAGATCCAGGCGGAGCCAGTTATCCACCATTTCCCGGTGAATATGCATGACCTTGTCAATATCTTCCTCAGCCTCAACTGTGACCTGTGAGTAATTGGTTACATAGCCAAAGGGATAAACGAAAATTTCTTTCTGTCTGTGTTCATCATTGTATTGATAATCTGCCGACGTCAGCTCGATTTTTGCGACCTTGTCGCGGGGTGGCATGGCTTTCATCAGTCTGTTTTGCACAGTAGTGTTCAGGAAAAAGCTGAGTCCCAGAGCGACAGCGAAAATAGCCAGATAAAACAGGATGGTGCGTCCGATTTTCGGCAGGCCGTGGTAGCGGATAATTTCCACGATAAACAAAACAACAAAGCCGAAGAGGAAAATGGATATAAAAACATTGTTCAAAAAGAAGGGCCTCTCTGAATACAGGAAAATTTCATTGAAACTGTTGTTCAGCATAAGCAGCATGAGCAAAGTCCCGTAAATGGCGATAACTGCCGGGTAGAAGCCCCTGACCATATAGGCGGTATTGGTTCGCTCCACCTTGTGCCCCTTGAAGAGCCGGCTAGAAAGGGCCAGCAGGGCCAGGGCAATTAAAAACCAGACCGCAAGTGCCGGCAAATATTTACCAGCTGTATCCTGCGATGAACTCATGACATAGATACTATGAAATTCCAGATTGGTCAGACTAAAGTCGCCAAAACTCTGACTGGGAGTATAGCCGAAATAATCTGTGGCGGATGAAGTCCAGACGCCCTGTATAGTGATGGGGACAAGGTGGAGGACCAGGGCATAGACAAAACCGTTAAAGAGGTTTGTAGTGCAAAGTATGGCCAGCATGGAGGGAAGCTGCAGGATCAGGGATCCCAGGACCAGGATGCCGGACCAGACCAGGAATTTTGAAAAACTGTAAGGCCCCGCATACTTCAGCATTTCGGCCGGCGTAATCGAGTTGGTGATCAGGAAAGCCAGGCAGTTGCTGACTAGGGCAGGTATGATCTGAATCAGCCAGCTGAAAAAGAAGTGAATCAGGAAGAGTCTTTCCCGTGCCAGAGGCAGGGCAAAGTAGGTGTCCATTTTGGTCTTATCATAGATGAAACTGAAGACGATGAAGGGTGTGACTGCGCCTAAAACTACCATCATGACAGCCAGAGAAATCGGAGAGTAATCAAAACCCCACCAGTCTTCCCGCGACAGCGACTGCAGCAACAAAGAAACCGGATAGACGATGATGCTGATTGCGAAATAGAGAATTACTATGGCGCGATACTGCTTGAGGAGATGCTGTAAATATCCTTTACTTTTCATTTTGGCTTACCTCCATCTCGACTACGAATATTTCTTCCATGGACAAGGGTAAGGGGTTAAACAGAATCGGCTCTGTTGCCTCAATCTCTTGTCTGGCGGCATCACCGTGATAAACCACCGTCACCACCTTGTTATTGATCTCATAGCTGAGGACCGGCATTTTTTCAAAAACTTCTGCTGCCGGGGCCTGACTGTAGCCCAGCTGGACCTTGTGATAGTTTTGCCGCAGGTCTTCCAGCGACTGGGTGAAAGCAATCTGCTTCTTCTCCAGCAGGGCCATTTCGTCGCAGATATCTTCCAGCTCACGGATATTATGTGAAGAGATGATGACACTGGTTTCCCCGGCATCAACCAACTTGATCAGCTCGCGTTTCAAGGTCAGCCGTACCATGGGGTCAAGGCCGTCAAAGGATTCATCCATCAGGATCAGACGCGGCTTGCAGCTCAGGGCCAGAATGATGATGCTTTGCCGCTTTAAACCACGCGACAACAAGTGCAGGGGCTTTTTTTCATCAAAGTGAAACAGTTCCAGCAGGTGCCGGTAATACTCCTGATCAAAATCCGGATAAAAAATCCGGTAGTAATCCCTCATCTCACTTGTATTGAAGCGGTTGAAATAGAAGGGTTCATCCGAGACAAAGAAGAGCTTTTCTTTCCGGTCTGCTATGGGAGCCCCGTCCAGGCTGATGTCACCGTCATAGTCGTAGACCTGGCTGATACAGCGCATTAAGGTGGACTTGCCCGCCCCGTTGCTGCCGATCAGACCGAACACCTTGCCGTCGGGCACTTCCCAGTTCAGTGCAGATAATACCGGGTAATCAGCGAAAGCTTTACTTAAATTATTGATTTTCAGCATCTGAAAATACCTCCTCTGCCAGTGAGCGGATCTCTGCCGCGGATAAACCTAATTTACGATAAGTAGCAAAAAAGTCAGCCAGCTGAGTTTTGGCCTCAGCTTTAATCTCTTTAGTCAGGGAAATATCGGCAACAAAGGCCCCCTTCTTGGGAATGGTATTGATAACCCCCCTTTGTTCCAACTCCGCATATGCACGGGCGACAGTGTTGGGATTGATTCCCAGAGACGTAGCCAGATCACGAATGGAGGGGAGCTGTTCACCTGAATCCAGCACGCCCGTAGAAACCAGCAGGACGATCTGATCCATAATCTGCCGGTAGATGGGTTGCTTGCTGCGTGCGTCAACCGAAAACATAAACACTCCTTCCTGCAAAAAAAAGTACAGAAACAGTTCTAGCTGTTTCTGTGCTAAGTATACTAGTACAGTTATAACACTGTCAAGAAGTCTGACCGGCAGTTCTGCCAGCTTATCCGGAATATTCCTTAAAGGCCGTAATGATTCTTTCGCAGGCTTCCAGAACTACGGACCGGGGCGAAGAAGTGGTCATGCGCTGAAAACCGGAGCCGCCGTCGGGATCGTGCATCAGGCCATCCGTCAATCTGACCCGGGCGACATCGTGCACCAGATGATGAATCTCAGCATCGGACAGGCCGGTCGGATTGAAATCAAACCACAGTAGGTAGGTTCCCTCCGGATCCGTAATCTGAACTTCCGGCATTTTCTCGGCAAACAAGGCCCGGACCTGCCTGATCGTTTCATCAAAGTAGGCATTAAGCTGGTCCAGCCATTCGGCACCTGCTTCCGAGTAAGCAGCTATCTGTGCTGCCAGGGCAAAGGGTGAAATCAGCGTCGACGGCAGGACTGCCTTGACCTGTTCACGCAGTCTGGGATTAAAGATAAGAGCACAGGCGCTGTTGATACCGGCGCAGTTAAAGCTTTTGCTGATCGACCCTATCTGGATGACCAGGTCGTCCCGGCGGGCCAGCGAGAGCAGGGGAATGTGTTTCTGACCCGGACGAATCAGGTCGCAGTGAATTTCATCGGCGATAATCAGAACCCCATGGCGTCGGCAGATGTCCAGCACTTGTTCCAGCTCATCCTGGCGCCAGACGCGGCCCACCGGATTATGCGGCGAACAGAGCACAAAAATCTTGTTTCGCGGATTGGCGCAGGCTGCTTCCAGGGCTGTAAAATCCATGGAATATTCAAAATTATCATGGCGAATCAGCCGGGCACTGGCTATCCTGCGATGGCACTGGCCCTCAAAGGCCTTGGTGAAGGTCCCGTAGACGGGCCGCTGCAAAATGATGCCGTCCGCCACATTGGAAAAACCTTCGACGATAGAGTTCATCATGCCAATGCTGCCGGCGCCGACCACGATCTCTTCCGCAGCGACATCCAGATCAAAACGCCGCTGCAGCCACCAGCGCAGGCTGTCGCGGAAGCGGGGGTCCGCCCTCTCCGTGGTATAGCCGTAAATCCGCCTGGCCACAACCTGTTCCAAAGCATCACTGATCACAGGCGGAACAGCAAAATCCATATCCGCAGTGCTTAAAGCTATATAGGCCGGCTCACCCGCCCCGGTCGGCGGCAAAGTATCCCACTTGGCAGAAGCCGTGCCCCGGCGGTCAATCACCTGGTCAAAATCAAATTTAGTCATCTTCACACCCCCATATAAACTAACTTAAGCAGTATTCTACCACGCAGTGCATGGATTGGTGCCAG
>DIRJ01000032.1 GCA_002427505.1 Mageeibacillus sp. UBA5439 | reverse complement strand
ATAGAAATGGTGCCAGGCACCTAAGTTGTTAAGTTATCATAGCTCCGGACTCAGAGCCACTCGATAGAAGTACCACAGTCTCGACGTGGGATGAGATTTCTTAGGGACAGAGCCAGAGACAGCCTTCAAGCGGCATGACCATACCGAGTGACATCGGTGCGGTCATTTATTTTGGCTCGTATTCAGTCCGGCGAGGAAGTTGTCCAGAATGCCCTCCCAGTTTTCCCATCTCTTAACGGAACTGACCACAGCGTCCCGATAGGAGTCATAATCCATGCCAAGCAGCGAAAGCAGCACAACCCGGTAAAGATGGCACAGCTTAACCAGATAAAGAATGGACTCCGAATCGGAAAGGAACTTGTCCTTCGTCTGATTCCTCTTGATGTGTATGATACGATTCCGGGTATTTACAAGTACCTGCAGGAATCTTTCCTTGTTCGCTGAATACTCCCTTGCGAAGATGTCGGTGCCGTATTTGGAGATAACGGCATCGATGCACATCTTCAGTGTTGTCGTTCTTTCACCGGGTTTGAGTGAGGGAAAGAACCGCTTGTACTCGTTGATGATTTCTGTCATGGGTTCCAGGCACTCGATGAAATTAGCGCATTTCACATCATGCGTAATCCCGGTGTCAGCAATGTTATACAGTACCACCTGATGTACGATATCAAGCTGCTCCTGCAGAGCGAACCATCTTGACAGCAAATCCGGCGTAATAACATCTTCAAATTTCAGAAAACAGTGGTCGGTATAGCAGTAGGCCGGATCGGTTTTACAATAGACAAGCCGCTGTTTTCTGCATTCGTCAGCATATTCTCCGTACTCCACCTCAGACAGATTTTCGCCGGAAAACTCCATTTTCTCGATAATGAGAAACCGACCGTCAAGCAAAACAAGAAGCCGTTCCAGCTGACTGTAGAAGCCCCACAGGGCACTCATGGATATAGGCGATACCGCTGTTAGCCTCACCCTCCGAATCCCTGCCTGCTCAATATCGACTGAAATATCGCGGCCTTCAACGGCATAATACATTTTCAGAAAATGAGGGCCACCAAGGATGCCTTCATTTCGTAATACGACCGACAACGCCGAACAGTTTTTCTTGCCGTCTTCTATGAATTTTTCTTCCTTTTGTTTCACGGAGAATCCCGTGTTATTTGTCAGCATCAAGCCTGTCCTTTTCCTCCATCGCAGCATCCGCCCGTTGCTTGCTCTCGACCACCGCATAAAGCATTTTGAAATGCAGCTTCACAAAGTGGATGAACGCATCCGCTCCTTCAAGCAGTACAGGGTTCTTATCTTCCGGCAATTCCCGTCCCACCTGGAATTCGATCTTATAATCATCCAGTCCGACAACGGTCTGGTAGAAAGCCGCCGATGAAAGATGAATGAATCCGCTTGCCCGGTTATAGACCTGTTCAAACTTCGGATCGATTTTTGATAATTCATGTTTCAGGTGTCCGTCGCGCAGTTGCTTGCCGTTTACGTCCACCTGCTTATCGATCCGTTCTCCTGAAATGATGCAGTCAATGACCGCCTGCTTACCCTTGGCGATGAAAGCGGCATAGGTGCGCATACAATTGTCCATCTGCACGCGGAGCAAAGCGCCGACACAGGAGAGATTCCTGAATTCCAACATAGGAATAAAGCCGTCAATCAAACTCATGCACCTATCGAGTGCTGAGCAGAAATATAAATCCTCCTTGAACAGGCTTTCTCCGATTATGCCCCTCGCAATCGAAATCGCTTCTTGCCGAAGGTCAGCAAGCTTCTTTACTCGCGGAGCAAGTGCTGTCTGAAATTCATTGTTTGTCATTTCAGTTTCTCACACAGTGACAATATTTCATCAACCTTTGCAACAATGCGTTTTTGTAGAAATGGTGCCTGGCACCTAAGTTGTTAAGATTGTCCCGAAATAATGAGCGATAATTTTAACATAAATCCGAAAAAATGAGCGACTTTATTCAGTTTTGCCCGAGAATATAACTATTTTAGGTGAGAATTAACCCCATATTCAGCAGTAAATTAAAAGCGCTTTGAGAGTAATGATTGAGAGCATTAAAAGCTCTTTTAGTGCCGTCAACAGGTCTCTCCCTTTTTGGGGGGACGTGCTGGTATAAACTGTACCTTTTTATTGAAAGTCAATTATATAACCTCTAAAATAACATATCTTGCACACTCAGTAATACATGAATTAATATGCCTATGAATCTATATTCCTCAGTTTGCCTTTTATTAATAGTTTTGAAATAATGCCGATTAGCAAAATTACCAAGGTGGCTAATCCATATATTTTTATACCTGTGTACCAGGGCGCTGATTGTATTTCATATAACCCTGGATTTCTTTTGTAATCAACATACTGATATATGCTGTAACCTATAAATACACCAAAAAAAGATCCCATTATAATATTTAAAACTTCGTTCAATTTTTTCAAGATATTACCTTCTTCCACATTTATTTAACATTTTACTTTATTAAACAAATTCATTTGTACGAGATAATGATAAAGATTACTACATACCCTTTTGAAATCGCCGGAAATCTGATAGCAATATCATTGTCTCGACCATGTCTGCACACCCTCAAAATAAGAACATATCTACATTCACTCTTGCTCTATGTGTGCTGCTACCACCCTGTAGCTATCATTCTCGATAGCGAACCGATTATTGTGAAGGAGGTCTTCGCCCTCTGCAAAATCAAATATATGTCCAAGCCTCCAAGGCTGATGAGCAGGCTTTCCGTCTTCGCCTACGACAACATAAATGATTTCGTAGCTCGCTGCGTTATTGCAACCGAACCGAAGTTCACTGTCGGAAAGAAGGAATGTTATCTCTTCATTTCGTGACGCCTTCACTTCTATATATTGAATCGCTCCGGCATCATCAGTGTACTTAATATCGTATCCGCAAGTGTCATCGCCCTTGGGAATCTGTCCTGCCTTCTCCGCATTGCCCGATACCCATTTTGCACCTGGATAAAGAGCAAGCAATTCTTTGTAAACACAGACTTCTCCAACGATTCCTATTTCCTGTTTCTTGCGGTCAGACAGTTCAGAGTGAGCCTTTTTCTTATGTTTCCGAGGCTTTGTGCCATCGCCCTTATCAGCATCGTCTTCTATCGTTTGAGTCCCCACAGAGGCAAACCCTTGTGCCGGGGATGCGAACACTTCACCGGCAAGATTTTTGATTTTCTGCTCCGCACTCTGTTCAAGAGTTTCCTTCTCTTCCTCCTCCGCAGCCGGCGGATTGATCAAGTCTTCAATCCGTCCGAGAATCAGATACGTCTCGATTTTTGTTGGCGAATAGAGACTCTTCAGCTTCTCCCAGTATTCATCAGAAACCTTGGATTTTTCTTCTGCAAGAACCTCATCAGCCTTTTCTTCCGAATAAGTGTCCAGATCTTCAAATGTAACACCGCTTTCTTCAGCAAACACTTCATCGATATCTACAGAGAACGAATTCTCAATAGTTGGCTCTATGTAGTCGTATTCCTCCATATACTGGTCATACTGGCCTACGGCATCTTCTTCTCCGTCCAATTCATCGAGAAGATAAGCCTGGTACTTCGGACGGTACTCTTTCATTTTTTCTTTCAGTTTGAACGCCCAGTATTGTGATACATCAAGAGTGTGGTTGGCGGATGCATTGTACTGCATCGCATCAACGCCAAGTTCTCTAAAGATATCAGCAAGAACAGGAATGTTCTCAAACGCACTCAGTTCTTCGAACCGGATACCTTCGTCGATATTTGCCGGCAGCTGTAATGCACTTATCAGTTTATCAGCACTGGAAGCGCTAATATCAACGTTAGGAGCATGTGCAATATCTGCGATTGCCATCCAGAATTCATCCCGCAAGTTGATCTCCGAGTTGAACCTCCGCCGTGCCTCCATCAAACGTTCCAGGTTCTCATCCCCCTTGTCGATTCGCATTTTCTTTTCCCGGACAAGGTCGCTCTCGCGGAACAGGTCTCTGAAGAAATCTTTATCTTCATTAACATCCAGAATAGCCGTAATCAATTCTGCCACCGCATCGGCAAACTCGAAGCTCTGCTTTAATTTACTGAAATCATTGAACTTCCTGGACAGACAGATATATGCCGTGTTTCCTTTGCGAAGATATACTCTTTCGTATTCCTTCAATGCAGAAACGCGGGACTCTGTTTCAAACCTGTATCTGATTGTTATGCTGCTGCACAGGATGACCTTGGAGGATTTCAGCCTTCTGAAATCCGTAATCGAGTTCTTCAGATCGCTCCTGCAGGCAAATACAAACGGGATGAACCGCATGTACTCTTTCTTAAAGGCATCGTCAAGCGGATGCAGAACAGGTTCGCCGTTGATTTCCACGTTCGTGTATTCTAATGGTTGTACGCCGAACAGCTTCTTTATCTTTTCTTCACCGGATCTTGCATCAATGGCGAACATGCTGAAGCTAGCAAGGATATCCTCGCTGAACACCTTCTTATCAGCATATCTGGCCTTGGCTACTGGAACGTATCGTTTCTTGCCGTCCTGCTTCGCCAACACTGATCCGTTCTTGATAAACGCTTCGTAGTCGGGATTCTCTTCCTTGTATTCCTCCGGAGTAAGCCCTTCTCTGATTATCTTTCTGTAAAGCGGTCTGCCGAGTTTGCACTCCGGGTCAAGTTCCGGCAGTTTCATCAGCGCCTGGTAAACGACGGTGTTCTCCATCTCCTGGAAAACATCTGCAATGCCAATCCTGCTCAGAATTGCATCTGCTTCCTTACGGCAGTTCCTGCCGACCTCTGCTTTGATATATCCATAGTCTATTTTCGGAACGATGATAAAAGGATCAAGAGAATTATCTTCGAAGCAACAGTATGCCGGTATTTTCTTGTTGCCTTTGTCATCCGGTATCCACTTTGCCGTAGACAGATAATAACGGATATATGATTTCACATAAGCCGGTGTAACCTTTCGCCTGTTCTGCTTATAACCGGGCCAGCCTGCAATGCATGCAAACGGATTCTTCTCTTCTGACTCCGAATAGATTCTCTGATTAATTTCAGTGTCAAGGACAAACCATGCCAGCAAGTCGTTGAAATCCGACTCGCTGATTATCTGTTCAAAGTTTTCTATAAAGCCAACGGACACTTCATTTATATTGGTGAACTCGGAAGGATAATACCACTCGTTGTCCTCTTGAACATAAAGAGGATAGCAAGTCTTCAGGAACGGCTTTTGTTCGTCAGCGGACAATGTCTTCTTGACTATTCTCGGATACTTTGCCACTCCGAGCCATTCGAGGAATCCTTCGATTCCAGCGACATCGCCGCTTTCAATTCTCAATTCCTTCAGTGCTACAAAATTCTTGCTATATAGACTTATGAGTTTTTCTCCGAGCGCATTGCCGTACTCCGCGCCGACATAACACTCCTTGGCGTAACGGATAACGCCATCCCTGCAAATGACTTTTACACGAACGTCTGGTATAGGCTGACGGTCTTCCCGATTGTAGTACTTCCACAGCCAGTTCAGTACGTCGGAGCATCTTTCCGCAGACTCTTCCGATGTATCAAACTGGTTTACAACGCTCCGCAGAAGCCTGTCGAAGCTGTACTCCTCTGTGTTATATTTTGACAGTTCAGCGACCAGTTCTCTTCGTACATTGCGGATATGAAGTTTGGCGTATAATAGCTGTTCAAGGTCAGGATTCAAAAATCTGATACCCACCCAGCTTGGAAGGTCGATCAGCTGCTCCTCATTTGGCAATGGGTAGACTTTTGATACATCAGAAATACTCTCCCCATTACTGTCGATAAGCAGATGTGGGAAGACTTTGTCACTTGAAACATAGCGGAATTCGTTTCTGATAAGTGAAATCAGTTCCGCACGGTCTTCCAGGGAGTAATCCTGTGCATTTTCATTGAGTCGATTACAAAATTCTTCATACATATAAAACTCAATATCAAGATCTGACATAATGTATTCTTCAATAAAATCGTCTTCCGCAGTTTTCAGCAGTTCCGGGAATTTTTCCGGGGAAAGTATGTCCGCAAACAATACGTCTGTATATCTGGGTGCATCATTAATTGAAATATATTTGTTTCCTATCGTCGGAAGAATATTTTTTTCGCGGACCTCATCCCGGAGGAGTTCGTCCAATTTATAGATATCCTTCAAAACAATGTCCATATCCGAAGAAATGACAAGGCTGAGAGGCTTGTAATCGCACTCTTTCTGCTCTTCAGATATTTCAACAGCAGTATGCACCATAAACTCTGCCAGCAGCGGTACCAGCTGCTTATTGACCTGGCTCTGTTTCTGAAGGCTGTTCCTGTCGCTCGTAAGTTCGAACGTTCCATGAACCAGAGCCGGGAATCCTAGTTTCACATCCGTCTTAAAGTATGAGTACAGAACCTTACCCTGTTGTTCGCCTGAAGAATCATAGGCGATAATAAACTCGTAAGTCTTATCTTTTCCATTTTCATCTTTGATGACGCCTGACTTCTTATATAGCCTCCAGCTTGCGCATTCTGTTGTATCGTCCGCAAGATTTCTGGTCTCGATTATTACTTCTTCGCCTTCGACAACCTTATAAAAAATCCTGTGATAATCGTTGCAGACGATTTCTATCTCTTTTAAGTTCGGCAGAAATACAAGTTCCTCGAACTGAAGGCCGACTATCTGTTTCTCGATAGTATCCGCAAGTTCTTCCCGGCACTCCATGATTATGCTTGTAGCATAGCCTTCTTCCAGGACGCTTTCCGATAACACCTTCGGACAGGTAAGAGTGGCTATAGGCCATTCATCCTGAGAAAGATTTTTAATTTCCTCCCTGAGTCCCGGCCTGTCATCGAGTATTCCCTTTAGGAAATCTCTGGCATAGTCCTTCGAAAACTGAATTGTAAAGTCCCCGGATGCAACCGTCACGCTTCTGGCCCATGTCAGTATGGATCTAAAGCCGAGACCTTTACATCCAATTTTGCCGGCATGGATTCTCTTCGGACTTGCATTCGGATACAACAAAGACTTGACGCCGCTGAAGCTGAATGGGACGCCGGTGTTGGAAACAGACAGAGTCCTCCCGTCAAAGGTCACACGGACCTTTCCGGAAGAACCGGCAGCTTCATCATCAGCATTCTGAAGGAGTTCGAACATCTGGCGTCCTTCATAATCTTTGGATAATTCACTTTCTCTGTTATATCCGCCGACTATTTCTTCAGCCGAACCAAGGTATTTTCTCCGGATTTTTTCTTTTTCAACTTCAATAGCCTCCTGCATATTGAAGTTGTCAGCAACTGAATCCATGCTTCCTTGTTTCTCCTTTAACATGCCATTACTTCTTAAGTTTCGGCAACTTGATATCAAATTTCCCGCCAAGTGCCGCTACTCCGATGCCGACTCCAATATAGAAATAGTGCCAGGCACCTAAGTTGTTAAGTTATCATAGCTCCGGACTCAGGACCTCATTATTCTCCTCTAGATAGAAGTACCACCGTCTCGACGTGCCTTGTTGCTGTGATTCTGATGACCGTTGAACCTGATAACCCCTTGGCGGGGAGGCTTTATTCGATACGTCTAACTATCATTATCGTTTTCGTCTGCCCCCTTAATAACATCTGTAATTAGCTGCGAAAAGTCAATGGCGTTCTTTTCTGTTATCACGGGCTTACCTGTATCAGCTTCAATTTCTTTGCGTGCATTTCCGGCAATCCGTCCGCCAGATTTTGAATGGCTCAGCTTTTGATGATGGAATGGACTGTCAACATCAATAATAGAAAAACACCATTTCTGCCCATGTTATACTGTCATATCAATCACAGCATCCAGCGAATTAGCACCGATGGTTACTCCATAATATCCGGGGTCTATTACTGCACCCAATTTTATTGGAGTATTCCCTTCGTTTATCATTTTTGTTGTTTCAAGAAAAGATGCAAAAGAGCCTTCCATAATAGCAAAACCAAGTCTTCCGGCCTTTTCATAAAGTTCCATTGCACGTTCAATTGAAGTAAAAACAGGGAGATAAGCGGTCTTATCCTGAGCTGGCAGAACAAACAATCGGCTCTCTCCGTCTTTATGGTCTCCAAAAGGCGTGGAATAAAAAACTTTCACTTTACCGAAAGAACTAAGAAAGGACTTGTCATCAAGCAAACCACTTTCATGCTTATCAAGCAAGGAAATCCCATCAATAATATCTGCATTATTTTGCATGGTTGGTTGCGAATCTTGCTTCTTTTTGAATAAACCCATATCACTTCTCCTTTTCCTACTTTTTTAGGTATTGAAAATCAACTGTAGCCGCTAAGCTTTCAGACTCCTTCATTTTCGAAAGTAATTGATAACCCTCTTGCGATAAAGGAATTTTCGCCGCTTCATTAATAATAATCCGAATTTTTTGCAACATACCAAGAAAAACATTTTCGAAATCATCAATACCATGATTTCGATTGCGGTAAGGCTTGTCAATAAAATAATCAAGATTTTTATGGATGATGGAGTTAAATGCATTCGTTTTTTTGAAACGCAAAGAAAGTTCTTCAAAGTCTTCAACTAAATCAAGGGCACGACCAGGGCTGTCATCATAGGGGAAACGAGCTAAAATCTTATTGATTCTATTAAGATTGATTTGCTCAAAGGGTTCGCCAATTAATGCAAACAGTTGCTTGGACTTTTCATAAGCAATTCTACGGGAATCACTGTATCTTACTCGGTGTTTAAGTTCAAAGTCGGAGGAGTAACCCCAAATATAAGCTTGGAGTATCCAATTTAAAACATCATCGTCAGACGTGAATTGCCAGTGCTCTATACATTCCCCCCTTTCAAAAGCACGATAGTGATAAGCATTACCTTCAATTTGAATAGATGAGTGGAAATAATAAGAATTTTTATACACAAAATAGTCCTTAATATCCGCTTCGATTTTTGATTTATCAAATTCAGGAATTTTGGATAGCAATTGTATGGCTTTATCTTGGATCCGCTCAAGACTAAGCATATAAAACACCTCCCAGTGTTAGATTTTTTCTAATTTACAAATTACTTCACAATGTGTGGTCCAGGGGAACATATCGACAGGCTGTAGAAATAGTGCCAGGCACCTAAGTTGTTAAGTTATCACAGCTCCGGACCCAGGACCTCATTATTCTCCTCTCGACAGAAGTACTACCGTCTCGACGTGTGTGGTCCAGGGGAACATATCGACAGGCTGAACCATCTGTACTGTATAAGGACCTGCCAGCTCTTTAAGGTCACGGGCCAGCGTTGCGGGATTGCAGCTGACATAGAGCAGGTGGGAGGGTCCGTGATCGACCAACATTGAAAGAAGCTCCGGTTCGAGACCCTTGCGCGGCGGATCCACAATCACCAGTGTCCTGGCGGAGTCGGCCTCTTTTATGTAGTTCAGGCTGGTTTCTGCCGCAGCATGCACGAAGTCATAAGCTGACTCATCAAAAGCGTTGAGCCTTGCGTTTTCATGGGCATCGGCGATTGCCTGTCCCGCCATCTCAATTCCCAGCAAATGGGGCAGGGGAGCAGCCTGATCTTTCCTCAATTCCTTGAGTACGTACAAACCGATCGAGCCGACTCCGCAGTACAGATCAATAATTTCAGTCAGCTTATTCGCGGCGTGAATATCTTTTATCAATGCAGCTAGCAGGCGGTAAAGCTTGATCATCTGCTCATAGTTGATCTGGAAAAAAGCTCCGGGAGACAGGGCAAAGCTACTGCCATCCAAGTCAAAGGCGAGTTTCTCTTTACCTGCCAGCAGAATAAATTTATCGCCCAGGATGACATTGCCCCGCTGAGACTGAATATTAAGATAGACAGAAACAAGACCGGGCTCTGCCAGGAGCTCTCCGGCTAAAGCAAAATAGGCATCCTTCTCGGCGCGGGAAGTCAGAATCACCATCTGTTCCGCCTGCCCATCCTTCAGGCTTGAGTCCGGCGTCGTACGCAGGGTCACAAAACGCAGGTCACCTGTGTGGGTCTTTTCGTCGTAGACACTAATGCCGTGCCTGACTATCAGGTCAGGCAGAAGAGCACGCAGGCGGCAGCCAGCCCGCGGTTCGATCAGGCACTCCTCTGTCGTGATCAGGTCATGGCTGCGGGCCCGATAAAAACCAAAAACCGGCTTTCCCTCTATAACTTCCACCGGATACACCATTTTGTTGCGGTAATGCGCAAAAGGCTCCTCTGAGCCGATGATTGGCCGGATCTTATCTGCAAGCTCCAGGGTCCCGATCCGGCTAAGTGCCTGGCGGACACTGTTCTCCTTCCAGCGTAAACCGGCAGGATAGGAGAGGGCCTGAGTCTGGCAGCCACCGCAGTCAGCAGCGATCGGACAGGCAGGCAGGACACGGTCGGGACTGTCATCATTACGTCTGCTCAACATAGCTACGCGATAGTTTTTACGGGCGTCGACGACTGTGACCAAACCACTTTCGCCTGGTAGTAAGCCGTCGGCGAAGATAAGGCTTTTGTTTTCAGCCGGCTGGTCATTTGCAGCCAGTTCGACGCAGACAGCCTGCCCGTAGCGGTTAAGATCGCGGCAAGATACTTTTATTTCATTCCTGTTCATATTATCTCCTGACGGTCGCTTTCGTTTTCCACTGAGGGCACAACTTTCCTGCGCTCGGCATCGCTGGTCGGATCTTCTCCTACCAGATGCTCCACCAGCAAATAAACAGTGGAGCCGTTTTCCTTGGAAAAGGCGGCTTCAGCCATCTCTTCCGGTTTCTCGTAATCAAATTTAGCTGCCAGTTCCAGCAGCTTATCCCAGCGTTCCCGGTACTCTGCACCTTTAGCACTGCAGGCTATTTTCTGCGGCATCTCCTGACCTAACTCCAGCCGGTGACGGCGCCGGGCCCGGTCCATAGCATTTTTGAGAAGCTCGGCTGTTAATTCGTAATTCGGCATATGTTTGTTATAGCCGGGCATGTAATAGCGCAGCTGCGCATCGATCCCATCGTGATTCAGTTTATCGACGGGATCTTCAAAGTGCAGGAGCAGCCAAAACTCAAAATCAGGATTGCTGATGCCCAGAAAGTTCTTCTTGCGGGCAGCAGCCCAACGGTAAGTCTCGGCAAATTGCTCGGGTGTCCAGGAATCAACGTCAAAAACCAGCCACTGCTCATCATCCGGGTCCAGGCTGATGCGGCGTATACGGCGGTAGTCTTCGATTTTCCGCCGGATGTGGGGCGGGGAGGAGTGGCCGACTTCTTTCAAGTCGCGCTTAACAATCACCAGGTGATAGTTTTCGCGGACGAAAGGCCGCAGCCGCTCAAAATATTCAGGCTCGGTCACCACACCTTCACAGGAGACATAAAGCTGACGCACGAGCGGGCGGTCGCCGGCACGGCGCTGCCACTGTAAGCTGGCGATAGTATTCAAATTATCAAAGGGCGATTCCCAGGCAGGAGATCCCCG
>DIRJ01000016.1:148260-178013 GCA_002427505.1 Mageeibacillus sp. UBA5439 | reverse complement strand
GATCTGGCCGCAGATTCAGCTCTGGTGCGGGCCCGACAATAACATTTTTCATTATCTTCAAGCTCTTTCCCGCAATAAAAACAATATCTTGCCATTGAAAACTCATCCTCAACTAATAATTTGGCTGCCTGATAAGCGACTAATAAAAAGTATATCAGACATTATTTCTCAATCTGCTGAAGATTACGGAAAGATTGTTAATACAATGTGACAAGAAAAGTAAGCTGTAACTGGAGTATTCTGCTAAATTTTGTAAAAAGACTTCACAGATCTTTAGTTCATGATAATATATTTAACGGTGCTTATTTTCAAATAAGTATAATTAGAATATATGAGTATAATTATTAGCAACTCGAGTTCAAACAAGGATATTGACAGGAGGGACTGATTTTCGTGGCAGATCAGGATTTCATCGTTAAAATTCGTGCCGCAGAAGCTGCAGCGAAATGTCTAAGAGATGAAGCACGTGAGGCTTCAGCTGAAAGACGTAAAGAAGCCCGGCTGGAAGCGGACAGTTTTGTTGATCAGGCATATAAGGATGCGCAGATTGAACGCCAGGAAGTTATGCAGGAAGCGGAAGCAAAATATCGCGATATTTTAGCTGATGTTTATGATGAAGCTAAGGAAGTAGAAGGCGACGCAGATCAGGCATCTGTGGAGCAGGCCGCAGACCTGGTGGCAGAAAGGATCGTGACACTCCTTGGCAACTTCTAAGATGAGCTACATGACAATTATCGGCATGTCGCAGGAACGGGATGCTGTTCTGGAAGCCTTGATGAAGCAAGGGTCTGCTCAGGTAATCGAAGCGGATACCGAGACAGATGCAGACACATGTAATAGTGGTGCTGCTTCAAGTGGCTTTGCTGAAAATGCCGACTTGCGGAACCGTTTAGTCCGCACTATTGAAGTCATCGACCGGCGTTTCCCCAAGAAAAAAGCCATGTTCGCAGCTAAGCCTGCTGTCTCGGAAACTGAGTTTAATCTGTCTGAAGATGATGAGAAACTGAGTCGTCAGCTGCTCCATAAATACGAGTCCGCAGTGGAAAGAGAAAACGAACTGCGAGCTGAACTGAATACACTTGAGCAAAGGCGGGCAGAGCTTAGTGCCTGGGAAGATATAGCCATTGATCTCAATGTGCGCGAAACGGAGCTGACCGAAATTATCTACGGCAGCTTGCGTGATCAGAGAAGTCTGGACAGCCTTATAGCAGAGATCAACGACGAAATGTCGACTGCTGCCATCTTCAATCTGGGCTGTACTGAAAGCAATGCCACCTTAGTAGCTATTGTGGAAATGAAAGAAGATGCTCCCCACCTCAGAGCCAGACTTTCTGCCTATGAGTTCAAGGCTTTGCCGACAGAGGCCGTGGCCGGCACAGCGAAGAAATCGCTGGAACTTCTTCACAGTCAGGCAAAAAATGTTGAAGAAGAAATCAGCCGTCAGCTTGAAATTATGAAAGATGTCGCAGAGCATCGTGAACAGCTGATGCTCTATCACGATGTGCTTCTGGTGCGCTCAGATAAAGCAGCAGCAGATCGCTCCCTGTTGTCGACCCAGTATACCTTTTATCTACATGCCTGGGTTGATGCTGACAAGGCAGAAAGTATCAAACAGTTTTTAAGCGAAAATTTTGAAGTGGCCTGTTCCTGCCGGCCCGCAGAAGCGGAAGAGGAATACCCCATTCTTTTGAAAAATAATAAATTCACGGAACCCTTTAGCGTCGTGCTGGAGATGTATGGCGCTCCCAGTCCGGGAGAGGCGGACCCGATGCCGGTGATGGCACCTTTTTACATGATCATTTTCGGCATGATGCTGTCAGATGTCGGCTATGGCCTGCTCCTGCTTCTCGCCTGTCTCTACCTGATTTTCAAGGCCAAAGTGCAAGGCATGATGGGGCAGATGGCACGTATGCTTACTCTGTCAGCCGTCTCTTCAATCATCTGGGGCTTTATCTTCGGCGGCTTCTTTGGTGATTTGCTGACCGCTGCTACAGATGGCAGAGTAAATTTCCCCGTTTTGTGGTTTGACCCGATGGGCGATCCTATAAAATTATTAATTTTCAGCATGTTTTTTGGCACGATTCATCTTTTTGCCGGCATGGCTCTTGATATCTATAACAGCAAGTTAAAAGGTGATCTCTTTGGTGGAATCGTCAGCAATGTTCCCTGGTATTTGATTATTTCAGCTGTGCTTATGCTTCTCTCAGGTTCGCTGGGCTTAGTCAGCTCAGCTGCCACCAGCGCACTGCTTAGTGAGATTGCCAAGTGGATGATAATCGTCGGCGGAGTTCTGATTCTGCTGTTTGCCGGTCACGGAGGCAGCTGGAATCCTATCGTCCGCATTGGCAAAGCCCTGCTGAATGTCTACAACAATCTGACCGGATTTTTGAGTGATATTTTATCCTATTCACGAATCCTGGCCCTGGTTCTTGCCACCAGTGTTATCGCTCAGGTTGTAAATATTCTGGCTACCAGCGGCAGCGGCATAGTGAGAGTGCTTCTTTTTATTCTGGTAGGGGGTTTCGGCCATCTTCTCAATCTTGCCCTGTCCGGACTCTCAGCCTTTGTTCACGCTGCGCGTTTGCAGTATGTTGAATTCTTCGGCAAGTTCTTTGAGGGAGCCGGTGAATACTTTGCTCCTCTGCGCCGCAACACCAAATACGTAGATATTAAGGCGGACCGGCTGGAAGCAAAGAAATGATCATTATGACAGTAAACAATAGAGTAACTGTTTGTAATTAAATTAAAATATAAGATACAGATAATTAGGAGGAAAAATAATGTTATTGGAAAATCTCGGAACGCTACTGACCTTTCTTGCAGCATCTTTAGCAGCACTGGTGCCCGGTATCGGCTCCGCCAAAGCTGTAGGCTCATCGGGTGAAGCGGCGGCAGGTGTATTGGCCGAAGATCCTTCAAAATTCGGTAAAGTTCTGATTCTGCAGGCCTTGCCCGGCACTCAGGGTATCTATGGTCTTTTAAGCTGGTTCATGATTATGAGTCAGTCAGGCATCTTAGGCGGTGCTAGCCATGTCAGCTGGCAGGCAGGTATGAGTTTCCTGATTGCCGCTTTACCTATTGTTATTGTTGGTTACCTGTCAGCTATTTATCAGGGTAAAGTTTCGGAAGCGGGTATTGCGCTTATAGCTAAGCGTCCGGAAGAATCCGGTAAAGCCATTGTACTGGCAGTTATGGTTGAGACCTACGCTATTTTAGCGCTGCTGGCAACTATTCTGGCAGTGTTTAGCGTTCAAGTTTAATTGACCCTTTAACGATTAAGGAGTACTTGCGTGGAAGGAATCGAGAGAATCACAAATAAGATCCTCGAAGATGCCAAAGCTGAAGTCAGCCGCATTGAATCGGAAACTGATGATTTCGTGCGCGAACAGCAGGAGAGTGCCAGGAGCATGCGTAAGCGGGTTCTGGAAGACTCCAGAAAAAAGGCGGAAGAAGATGCCGAGGCAATGCTCAGACGGGCTGAGAGCCTGGCCTCTTCCGAGCGGAGAAAACGTGATCTGGCTGCAAACCAGAAGGATGTGCGCCGCTCGATTGACCTTGCTGTGGAAAAACTGCTGAATGCTTCGGCTGAAGAGCGGGTCGAGCGTTATCTCAGCTGGATTGAATCTCATCATATCAGTGAAGGTGAAATCACTTTATCTGAAGGAGATCAGGAGCTGGCTGAAACTCTGCTGAAAAGGCTGCCGCAAGGTAGATTCACTGTGGCAGACAGCCCCGGTAAGATGCGTGGGGGTTTTATCGTTGCACACGGTAATATAGAAGATAACCTGACCTATGATCTTATTATTCATAATTACATGCCGCGTTTAACCCAGCTGGCCCAAGACCGGATTGAAGCGGTCCGGGGCGAAGGAGAGTCCGATGAATGAGCTTGCTGCAGAGACATTGCTTCTGCCGCCGGTTAAAGATAAGAAGATCGGCTCCTGGGGCTATGCTGCCGGCAGAATTCGCAGCCTGGAAGTACATCTTTTCGGGAAAAGCGGACTGGACCGTCTTTATGCTGTTGATAACGAGCAGGATCTGCGCCTCCTGATGCAGGAGCATCACTATCCGCAGGAAGAGTTCAATGCTGCTCTGCGGAAGGAGAGGGTTGAAGCTTTCAGCCTTTTAGAGCAGGTAGCTCCTCAAGACGGCTACCGGCTTGCTCTGTTGCTTTTCTCTGACGTGCATAACCTTAAATTCATGATCAAGGATAATCTTAAGAGAGATAAGCGGCGCAGTCTGGACGAAATGTCCCATTTGCTGCTGCAGCCATCTTTGGTCGATCCGGCACAGCTGCACGAACTCATCTGCGGGACCAGAGACAGAAGTGACGGACCCGGCTGGATCATTCCTTTAATAGCTGCCGGAGAAAAAGCCTACAGCGATACTTATGAAGCAGCGGCGATCGACCGGGCTCTTGACAAAATAGCACACCGCTTAGCAGCCAAAATGGCTGATCAGCTGAATAACGGCTGGTTTATCCGCTATTTTGCTTTACAGCGGGACCTGATCAATCTGGAAACACTTTTGCGCGTCAGATCTCGTTCGCTTTCGGAAACTCTCTATAAAGAAAGTCTGCTGCCGTCAGGTCTGATCTCCGAAGAGCTGTGGCAGAGCCTGTACCAGGCAGAGAATGAAAAAATAAGCCGGGTATTAAACGCCACCCCTTACCGGGACCTGGCTGCCTATACGGAGGATTACAGCGGCGGCGGTCAGGCAGCAAATTTTGTCCGCGACCGTGATCAGATTTTGATTGATCATATTGAAAAAGGCCGGCATGTCCTGTCCGGACCTGAGCTTGTTTTGTCCTATGTACTGGCCCGGGAATATGAGATCAAAAATCTGCGCATTGTGGATGCTGCGATTCGCAACCACCTGAGTCCTGAGCAAAGAAACGCGCTGCGACGCGATTTATGGTAAGAGAATAAAGCGAGAAGTGCAATTAATGAAGAACAAAGTTGGAGTAATCGGTGATTTAGACAGTATTATTGGTTTTCGTGCTCTCGGCATGACCGTGATGGCATGTGAAGATAAGAATCGTGCCAATAAAATACTGGAGCAGTGGCAGGAAGATTGCTACTCTATTATTTTCATAACTGAACCTCTGGCGCGCGAGTTGGGCGAGGAAAAAATGGAAGAATGGCGCAACACCTGGCTTCCTTCCCTTGTAATTATTCCTTCCGCCAAAGAGGAAGCCTGCTTAGGCCGCGATACCCTGCGCACAGCTGTGCGCAGAGCTACCGGCATTGACCTGCTCAGTCACATATAATTAAAGGAGTCGTCATGAATAAAGAAGTTCAAGGTGAGATCATCAAGGTATCAGGACCCCTGGTCATTGCTAAAGGCATGCGGGAAGCTGACATGTTTGATGTTGTCGACGTGTCCGAGCTTAATCTGATCGGCGAAATTATTGAGATGCATGGTGATGAAGCATCCATTCAGGTATACGAAGAAACTGCCGGCCTGGGTCCTGGTGAAGTAGTTAAATCCAGAGGAACTCCTTTGTCGGTTGAACTGGGCCCCGGCCTGATCGGCGGAATTTTTGACGGTATCCAACGTCCGCTGGACGTCCTGGTTGAAAGGGAAGGCAGCAACATCAAACGTGGTTCTGCGGCCACTGCTCTCAGACGGGATAAAGTCTGGAAATTTGAAGCTCTGCGTCAGGCCGGCGACCGGGTTGTCGGCGGTGATGTTATCGGCACCGTGCAGGAGGGCAAACTTCTGCAGCACCGGGTGATGGTTCCGCCCAACATGTCCGGTAAGCTGAAATCAATAGAGTCAGGTGACTACACTGTGGTGGATACGGTAGCTGTTTTGCTGGATGACCAGGGCGAGGAACACCAGCTCACCATGATGCAGCGTTGGCCGGTCCGCATCGGCAGACCTTATAAAGAAAAACTGGCTCCAACGGAACCCCTGATTACCGGCCAGCGTTCGATCGATACTTTCTTCCCGGTCGCCAAAGGCGGAACCGCCATGGTCCCGGGACCTTTCGGCAGCGGCAAGACCGTTATTCAGCATCAGCTGGCCAAATGGGCTGAAGCAGATGTTGTCGTCTACATCGGCTGCGGTGAACGCGGCAACGAAATGACCGATGTTCTCAACGAGTTCCCTGATTTGCTGGACCCCAAATCCGGAGAGTCTTTGATGGAGCGCACTATCCTGATCGCCAACACATCAGACATGCCGGTTGCAGCACGTGAGGCTTCTATCTACACAGGTATAACCATTGCCGAGTATTTCCGCGATATGGGACTGTCTGTATCCTTGATGGCTGACTCTACCTCCCGCTGGGCTGAGGCTCTGCGTGAAATGTCCGGCCGTCTGGAGGAAATGCCGGGTGAAGAAGGTTATCCTGCTTATCTGGGTTCACGTCTGGCCAGCTTCTACGAAAGAGCCGGCGTGGTTCGCTGCCTGGGCTCTGAAGACCGGACCGGCATCCTGACCGCAATCGGTGCAGTATCGCCTCCGGGCGGTGACTTGTCTGACCCCGTCGCTCAGTCTACTTTACGTATTGTTCAGGTTTTCTGGAGTCTGGATTCAGATCTGGCTTATCGCCGGCACTTCCCGGCGATTAACTGGTTAACCAGCTATTCACTCTACCAGGATAAAGTTGATCAGTGGATGAATGAAAGCCTTTCACCGGAATTCAAAAAGCTGCGCACTGAAGCTGTGGCGCTGCTGCAGGATGAATCGGAACTGGAGGAGATTGTACGCCTGGTCGGTCAGGATTCACTGTCAGAATCTGACCAGCTCAAGCTGGAGGCTGCGCGTTCCCTGCGTGAGGACTTTTTGCACCAGAACTCCTTTGACGAGGTGGATACCTTTACTTCTTTACACAAGCAATTCAGCATGCTTTCCCTGATTATGAACTTCTATTATGAGGCGAGAGAGGCTCTGGCACGTGAGGCTGATTACTCTGAAATTATAAGCTTGCCGGTAAGGGAAGCGATTGCACGCTTCAAGAATGTACCGGAAAAAGATGTTAAAGCAAATTACGACAAGGTAATGGATCAACTCAGCAGTGAGATGTCTGAGTTGATTGCATAGATTAGCGGAGGACTGCATGGCAAGAGAATATCGCACAATTGAAGAAATCGCGGGTCCATTGATGATGGTGCGCGGTGTCGAAAATGTTAAGTATGATGAAATCGGTGAAATAGAACTGCCTGACGGTCAGATCAGACTGTGCAAGGTTTTGGAGATTGACGGCACGGATGCCCTGGTTCAGCTCTTTGAAAGTTCTATCGGTATCAACATTGAAACTGCCAAAGTCCGTTTTCTGGGACGTGGACAGGAATTAGCTGTTTCTCCTGACATTCTGGGGCGTGTTTTTAATGGTATGGGCGATCCGATTGACGCCGGTCCGGACATTATCCCGGTTGACATGCGGGATATTAACGGCACCCCGATCAACCCGGCTGCCCGTGACTATCCCAACGAGTTCATTCAAACCGGTGTTTCGGCTATTGACGGCTTAAACACACTGGTTCGTGGCCAGAAACTGCCGATTTTCTCAGCATCGGGCTTACCGCACGCTCAGCTGGCTGCTCAGATTGCGCGTCAGGCCCAGGTGCTTAACAGTGAAGAAAACTTTGCTGTAGTCTTCGGAGCTATCGGTATTACTTTTGAAGAATCGGATTTCTTTATTCGCGATTTCCGCCGCACCGGTGCTATTGACCGGGCTGTCATGTTTATGAATCTGGCCGATGACCCGGCGATCGAGCGTATATCGACTCCCCGTATGGCTCTGACCGCAGCTGAATATCTGGCCTTCGATCTGGATATGCATGTTCTGGTTCTGCTGACGGATATTACTTATTACGCTGAAGCACTCCGTGAAATTTCGGCTGCCCGCAAAGAGGTGCCCGGCAGACGCGGTTACCCCGGTTATCTTTATACCGACCTGGCGAGCATGTATGAGCGCGCCGGGCGGATCAAGGGCAAAAAAGGCTCGATTACCCTGGTTCCGATTTTAACCATGCCGGACGAAGATATCACCCACCCGATTCCTGACCTGACCGGATATATTACTGAGGGACAGATTATCCTCTCCCGCGACCTGCATAGAAAAGGTATCAACCCGCCGATCAATGTTCTGCCTTCACTGTCACGTCTGAAGGATAAGGGAATCGGTCAGGGCAAGACCAGAGAAGATCATGCAGACGTCATGAATCAGCTCTTCGCTTCTTATTCCCGAGGCAAGGATGCACACGAACTCCAGGTCATCCTGGGTGAGGAGGCTTTGTCCGAGGTAGATCTCATTCATGCAGATTTTGCCGAAGCTTTCGAAGCCAAGTATGTGTCGCAGGGCTTTGAGACTAACCGCAGCATCGAAGAAACCCTGGATCTGGGCTGGGAGCTACTGTCCATGCTGCCCAAGAATGAACTTAAACGTGTTCACCAGGTATATATTGATCAGTATTATATTGAAAAAGACTAAAACGGCAATTAGTGTTTCTTAAGCAAAGGGGAAGCCACTATGGCAGTTAAACGTGTAAATCCGAATCGCATGGAATTGCTCCGGCTCAAGCAGCAGCTTCAGGTAGCCCGCCGGGGTCATAAGCTAATGAAAGATAAGCGCGATGAATTAATGCGCCAATTTCTGGAGCTGGTACGTGAGGTTGCGGATTTACGCATAAAAATGGAAGAACTTTTGAATCAGGCGAATGCCGACATGGTTCTGGCCAGAGCCAGTATGGGTTCGGAAGTTGTTGAAGCTGCTTTGATGACTGACGCGCCGCCGCTGGAACTTATCGTCGGTGATGAAAATACAATGGGAGTGCGGTCTCCGACTTTCCACATGCCGGCAGCGGATAAGCCGGCTGATAAGGCTACGGACCTTCCTTATGCCCTGAGCTCTGCAACCGGAGAGCTGGATCAGGCGGTGGACGCTCTCTACAATGTCTTTCCGGTCATGATGGAGCTGGCTGAACTGGAGCACAAGGCGCTTTTGATGGCTGCAGAAATTGAACGCACGCGCCGCCGTGTCAATTCACTGGAATATGTGATGATTCCGGACCATCAGGATACTATCCGCTCGATCACCATGAAGATGGAAGAGCATGAACGTGAGAGTCAGACACGCCTGATGAAGGTTAAAGACCTGATTCTGGAGGCCGAGATTAAGAAAAAGCAAGTGCAGAGCGAGCAGCGCAGGTCGCAGAGCATATAGAATCAATCTTGCCCCTGTCCCTAAATTATGCAATAATGTATAAAATATTTTCCGGCTTTATTGAGTGGGATCAGTGAAGCGGAAACAAATCGGCTTCCCGGTGCCTGATGTCACCGGGGAGTTTCAGTATGAATTGTACAAATGAGGGGGGATGTATGTCTTTTTCACCTGGGGTCCACGTGTATTCTGAAATCGGCCCATTGCGACGTGTTTTGTTGCATCGGCCCGGCAAAGAGCTGGAAAATGTTACTCCATTGAATATGGAAGGCCTGCTTTTCGATGATATTCCGGATGCGGAGCTGGCAGCGGAAGAGCACGATAAATTCGCTCAGGTTTTTCGTGCTTGCGGCACGGAGGTAGTCTACCTCAAAGATCTTCTGGCTGAGCTCCTGGAGGAGCCGGCAAGGCGTGAAGACTTTCTCAAAAAGTTTTTAGTCGAGGCTGAAGTCTACAGCAAACGCTGTCCTTACTTGCTGGAACACCTGATGTCATACCAAACGGATCAACTGGCAGAGACTGTCTTTGCCGGACTGCGGCGTGAAGAGTTTTCTATGAATACCTTTCATTTGGCAGATAATGACTACGCGGATTTGTTTTGGTTTGATCCTATTCCCAATGCTTATTTCATGCGGGACGCCATGACTGTTATCGCTAATGGAGTGGCTGTAAACTGCATGTGGTCAACGACACGTAAACGCGAAGCAATGATCCTCGAGTATCTGCATAGCAACCATCCGGCCTTCGCTGCAGCTCCCCGGTATTATGAGAGGAATGAAAACGCCCACATTGAAGGCGGCGATGTGCTTATTCTTTCGGACAAAGTTATTCTTATCGGTGTGTCAGAGCGCACTGAAGCTACCGGGGCGGAACTTCTCGCCCGTAAGGTTATCAGTGATCCCGACAATACCATCAGGCATGCCCTTATCTTCATGATCCCGCGTAAACGCGCCTTCATGCACCTCGATACGGTTTTCACCATGGTTGACCGCGACGTTTTTACCATCCATCCGGAAATACTTTCCACTCTGGAAATTTTCGATATTACTGTGGATCTGTCCGGCGATACTCAGATCAAATCCTATGGCAGCGATGCAAAAAGAGCGCTGTCAGAGCTTCTGGAGCTGCCGGAAGTGGAACTGATCTACTGCGGAGGCGCCAGCATGATTGATGCCCGGCGTGAACAGTGGGGCGATGGCGCCAATACCTTGGCTGTTGCTCCGGGTGAAGTTATTGTCTACGAGCGCAACCGCATTACCAACAGACTCCTGCGCGAGGCGGGAATAAAAGTGCATGAAATCGCTTCTTCCGAGTTATCCCGTGGCCGGGGCGGTCCGCGTTGTATGTCCATGCCCCTGTGGAGGGATGATATTTAGAAAGCTATATCTTATTTATAACAAATAGTATGTTATTTCTTATAAAAGGCGGGTAAAACTAATTACCCGCTTTTTATATTAAATATCCTTCTAACATTTTCGACCAAAGATCTTGCAATAAATCCGCATTATTTGTATGCTTTATACATTCAAGTTAGTCTCAGCGAGAAAGCAAGGATAGTTGGGTCTTTCATGAAAAAAATTCACCGAGGAGAAAAAGGAGGAAAAATCATGAAGAAGCTGAAGAAGCTTGCATTGCTAGTCCTGATTATGAGTATGTGCCTGACCTTGATTGTTGCCTGTGATTCAAGCGACAAGGAACAAGGCAACGTAGCAGGAAAAACAATTAAAATCGGCTGGATCGGTTCACTGACAGGAGACCAATCAGTTTTTGGAATCTGTGAACGAGACACAATTCAAATGCTCATAGACGATGTTAACAAAGACGGTGGTATCGCCGGCAAACAACTTGAATTTATTCCCTATGATACCAGAGGAACCCCGGAAGAAGCTGTAAACGCAGTTAACCGCCTGGTTAATAATGACAAGGTCCTGGTCATCCTGGGCCCCAACTCTTCAGGCCTGGCAATCCCGATTGCCTCTGTACTGGAAAAAGGCAAAGTTGCCGATATCGCAACTGTAGCCACCAACGAAAAAGTAACAGTAGATAATGGTGTACTGAAACCCTATAACTTCCGTGTTTGCTTCATCGACCCCTATCAGGGCGGTGTAGCGGCAACCTTTGCCTACAAAGAGCAGGGCTTTAAAACTGCAGCAATCCTATCCGACATTTCGGACGAATATTCACAGGGTATGGCCGAATACTTCAAAAAGACTTTTGAAGATCTCGGTGGTGAAATTGTCGCAGAAGAAGCCTTTAAGACCGGTGACGTGGACTTCCGTCCGCAGCTGACCAAAATTAAGGAAAAAGCACCCGACTGTATCTTCCTGCCTTACTTCTATAAGGAAGTCTCGCTGACAGCTCAACAGGCTGATGAAATCGGCATTAAAACCATCTTTATCGGTGGTGACGGCTGGACATCCGACCAGTTGATGGAGATGGGCGGAGCCTATCTGCAGGGCAGCTTTATTGTCAACCACGTAGACTTTGATGACCCGGACGTTCAGGGGCTGACCAATCATTTCCTGGAAACTTATCCGGGACAGCCGGTTCAGCTTAACACCTTCATGGGCCACGATGCCTTTGTGACAGCTAAAGCAGCTATCGAAAAGGTAGCGGCTGCAGAAAGCAAGATCAGTTCCGAGGCCATTGCCAAGGCTCTGAACGACATTGAAGTCAAGGGAATAACAGGAACAATCCATATATCTCCGGAAGATCATAACCCCATTGGCAAAGAAGCAGCTATTATTACTATCGTAGGCGAAGAGTACAAGTTCGTCATGAAATATGCTGCTGACATGAGTAATTAGATAAGAGCCAGAAATAATTTGTGATTCAGGGGAGGGGTCTTCTGCCCCTCTCCTTTAATAGGGGGACGTATTATGGATCAATTTCTGCAACAGCTGATCAACGGCGTTTCAATCGGTAGTATTTACGCCTTGATGGCTGTAGGTTACTCGCTTGTCTACAGCATAATGAACTTTAGTAACTTCGCTCACGGAGGGGTTATTATGCTGTCAGCCTATATGGGCTATTTTGCAATTGTTTTGCTTAAGGTATCTTTTGGCGGCGCCCTGCTGCTTGCAACGCTGGGTGCAACCCTGATAGCGGTCCTGATAGAGCGCATCGCTTATCGACCTTTAAGAAAAAGGAGTGCACCTACTCTATATTTCATTATCTCCGCCATGGGCATGTCCATTCTGCTGGAGAATCTGGTCATAGCGACTATCGGACCACAATTTAAGACCTATCCGATTATTTTTGCTGAGTCTACCATTCAGCTGGGAAATCTCAGTATCAGTAAGATGGATATTTTTATGCTGATCATCGCAGCCGTAGCCCTGGTCGGTCTGGTTTTTTTCCTAAACAAAACCCGAACCGGCATTGCTGTACGTGCTGCTACCTATAATGCCCGGGCCAGTCAGCTGATGGGCGTCAATGTCGACAGAATAGTTTCCATTGTCTTTGCTTTGGGCGGCGCACTGGCGGGTATAGCCGGCGTCTTCTTCGGCATCAGATACACCGTCTACGCCCAGGCCGGTATCATCACCAACAAGGCCTTTGTAGCTGCTGTCTTTGGCGGTTTGGGCAGTCTGCCCGGAGCTATTGTCGGCTCAATTCTACTAGGAATCATTGAAACATTTGTTGCTGCCTGGAGATCTCAGCTGCGGGACTTGACAACATTCGCTATCTTGATCGCAGTCCTGGTGTTCAAACCTACCGGGCTGATGGGCAAGAATACAGAAGACAAGGCCTAGGGGGGTTAAATATGGAATATTATCTGCAAGTACTAACTCTCGCCGGTATAAACTTAATGGTAGTTCTGGGGCTTGGTCTTTTGACTGGCTTTACCGGATTGTTTTCCTTTGGTCATGCCGGTTTCATGTGTATCGGAGCTTACACTTCAGCTATTCTGACAGTAACCCTCAAAGTGCCCTTTGTCGTTGCCTTGATTGCATCCGGACTGGTAGCGGGAGCTATCAGCTTGCTGCTGGGACGTCTGACTCTCAAGCTGAAAGGCGACTACTTTCTGATTGCAACTTTAGGCTTTGGTGAGTCTGTCCGCCTGATTTTTGATAATATCGAACCCTTAGGCGGTGCCCGCGGCTTTTCCGGGATTGAGAAGAATTCTAATTTTATCTCTGTCTGGCTTGTGTGTATCATTGGTATCTTTTTCCTGATACGTCTGATGAACTCCCGTTACGGCAGAAATTTTAAAGCCATCAGAGAAGAAGAACTGGCCTCTGCCACCATCGGTATTGATGTTTTCAAGACCAAGCTGCTTTCCCTCTTCATCAGTGCCATCTATGCCGGTATCGGGGGCTCACTCTATGCTCACTACATGACCTTTATCAAGCCGACGAACTTTCAGCTGATCAAATCAACTGAGTTTACGATTATGGCCATTATCGGCGGCCTTGGCTCCATTACCGGTTCAGTGATCGGCGCTTTGCTGCTGACTGTGCTACCTGAACTGCTGCGTTTTGTCGCTGACTGGAGAATGGTCATCTATGGAGCTGCCGTCGTCATCCTGATTATTGTTCGTCCTAAAGGAATCGCCGGCGGTAAGGAATTTAAAGATTTCTTTTTCATCGTTTGGATCAGGCGGCTCTTCAATAAGATTTTCACCAAAGAAGATCCCGGGAATGGAGGTAAGCTATGAAAAAAGTCTTAGAGATCAATAATCTGACCAAAAAATTCGGCGGTCTTACAGCCGTTGATAATCTTACTTTCCATATCTGGGAAAACCAAATATATGGTCTGATCGGACCCAACGGTGCCGGTAAGACAACTGTATTTAATATGATTACAGCTGTGTACGCACCGACATCCGGAGAAATAATTTTTGACGGGGATAATCTGGCCAACAAGTCCTCATACGAGATAGCCAGAGCAGGCATTACCCGTACTTTCCAAAACATCCGTCTGTTTAAAGAAATGACGGTTTATGAAAATGTGCACACAGCCTGCCACCTGAATACAGACTACAATATCTGGGACAGCCTGATTCACAACAAAAACTATAAATCAGGCGAAAAACTGATCAGGCAGCAAGTAAATGAGCTGCTTGAACGCATGGGCCTCTATGAGAGACGTGACGAAGTTGCCATGAACCTGCCCTATGGAGATCAGCGGCGCCTGGAAATTGCGCGGGCAGTTGCGCTCCAACCCAAGCTTCTGCTTCTCGACGAACCTGCAGCCGGTATGAATCCGGATGAAACCAATGAACTGGTGAAAACAATTCGCAGCATTCGCGAGGATTTTAAACTGTCGGTTCTTCTGATCGAGCATCACATGGATCTCGTTATGAATATCTGCGATCAGATTGTGGTGATCAACTTTGGCAAAGAAATCGCCAAGGGAACTGCAGGGGAAGTCCAGAATCACCCTGAAGTCATTGAAGCTTATCTGGGCAAGAGAGAGGAGGAACTGCTACATGTCGATGCTTGAAGTTAGAGATCTCCATGTTTATTACGGTGGTATTCACGCCCTGCGCGGAGTGAACATCAATGTAAAAGAAGGAGAAATTGTGACTATTATCGGCTCCAACGGCGCCGGCAAATCCACCTTGCTTAACGCCCTGAGCGGAGTTGTCCCATACAAGGAAGGCAATGTGGAGTATCAGGGAGAAGCCCTGCCCAAACAGGCTGACCGGATTGTGAAAAAGGGTTTATCTCAGGTGCCGGAAGGCAGAGAGATCTTTGCCAACCTCACAGTGCGGGAGAACCTGATCATGGGGGCATATCTCAGACGTGACAAAGCGAAAATCAAAGAAGATCTGGAAATGGTTTTTGAGATTTTCCCGCGTCTTAAAGAGCGGATAACACAGATTGCCGGAACCCTGTCAGGTGGTGAGCAACAAATGCTGGCCATGGGCCGCGGACTCATGAGCGATCCCCAGCTGGTAATGCTGGATGAACCTTCTTTGGGTCTGGCCCCGCTCCTGGTTGAGACTATATTTGAGATTATTCAGGATATTCATAACCTGGGCAAGACAATACTTCTGGTAGAACAGAATGCTTACAAGGCTTTGGCGGCAGCGGATTATGCCTATGTTCTGGAGCAGGGTGTAATTGTAAAAGAAGATAGTGCAGCAGTAATAGCGGCCGATCCCAGCATTCAGGAAGCTTATCTGGGAGTTGTGAAGAGCTAATCCTATAAAAATATAATAAACGGGAAGTGGTTTGCTTCCGGAGAGCTGCAGGTCAGCTCCCCGGAAATAAACCTGCAGCACACAAGCAATTTATCCCGGCAGTGTGCACTTAAGCTAGCTTTGATGGATAATGCATGTTGGTATATATTCAGTGATGCGAACACAAATAATAATTAAAATTTAGGAGGTTGGTATGGGTATTTCATTGAAGGGCAGACATTTTCTTACTTTGAAGGATTTTACGCCGGATGAAATTCGTTATCTGCTCGATTTGGCAGCAGATCTCAAGCAGAAAAAACGTCTGGGAATTAAAGGTAACTCACTGGAGGGGAAAAATATAGTTCTCTTGTTTGAAAAAACGTCTACCAGAACGCGCTGCGCTTTTGAAGTGGGCGCCATGGATGAAGGCGGCGGTGTGACCTTTTTAGGTTCAGCTGACTCACAGATGGGCAAGAAGGAGTCTACTGCTGATACAGCCCGTGTCCTGGGCCGTCTGTTTGATGGTATCGAGTTCAGAGGTTTCAAACAGGAAACAGTTGATACTCTGGCCAAATATGCCGGTGTGCCGGTTTGGAATGGCTTAACCGATATGTATCATCCGACTCAGGTTTTGGCAGACATGCTGACTGTGCGTGAATTTGTTCCGAAACCATTAAACCAGGTTAAGTTTGTCTACGTCGGAGATGCACGCAATAATATGGGCAATTCACTCATGATCGGCTGTGCGAAACTTGGTCTTGACTTTGTTGCCCTGGCCCCGAAAGAGCTTTGGCCCGATGAGGGATTAGTTGAGGAGATGAAGGCAATTGCAGCGGAGACAGGTGCCAGCATCACCCTTAGCGATCAGCGTGACATAGTGGAAGGAGCGGATGTTCTGTACACGGACGTCTGGGTTTCCATGGGTGAGGAAGCTTTCTTCGCCGAGCGGATAGCTCAGCTGAAGGATTATCAGGTCAATGCCGACCTGATGGCCCGCACTAAGAATAAAGATGCGATCTTCCTGCATTGTCTGCCTGCCTTCCACGATCTGAACACAATTATCGGCAGTCAGGTACATGAAGAGTTTGGCCTGGAAGCCATGGAAGTATCGGATGAAGTCTTCGAAGGACCGCATTCCCGAGTCTTTGATCAGGCAGAGAACAGACTGCACACAATTAAGGCAGTAATGGTTGCTACGATCGGACGTTAAACGACTTATCGGAAACTTCCGTTTTCTGGATAAGCAGAGAGAAAATCATTAGAATGTAATGTAAGAAAACATTATTAAGGAGAATAAAAAAGATGGCACAAAAAAGGATTGTTGTTGCGCTTGGTGGTAACGCGTTAGGCAACTCGGCAGAAGAACAAAAGGAACTGGTGCGTCAAACGGCAGTTCCTATCGTTGACCTCGTTATGGAAGGTCACGAAGTGGTCGTAGCCCACGGCAATGGACCGCAGGTTGGCATGATAAATCTTGCATTTGACAGTGGTGATACCCCGGCTATGCCTTTTCCCGAATGTGGAGCGATGAGTCAGGGCTATATCGGTTATCACCTGCAAAATGCTATCCGCGAGGAGTTGCGTTCGCGTGGTAGTGACAAAGCAGTTGCCACTATAGTTACCCAGGTAGAAGTCGACATTAATGATCCTGCCTTTAAAAACCCCACTAAACCGATCGGCAGCTTTTATTCTCGGGAAGAAGCAGAGCAGATTGCTGCGGACAAAGGTTTTGAGATGAGAGAAGATGCCGGCCGCGGCTATCGTCGTGTAGTACCTTCTCCCAAACCGATCGACGTTATTGAGAAGGAAACCGTCAAGACTCTGATCGAAGCGGGTCAAATTGTTATTACGGTGGGCGGCGGCGGCATCCCGGTAATCCGTGATGGTAATAAGCTGGAGGGTGTGGCAGCAGTTATTGACAAGGACTTCGCCTCGGAGACCCTGGCTGATTTAATTGATGCGGACTTTCTGATTATTCTGACCGCCGTGGAAAAAGTCGCCCTGAACTTCGGCAAGGAAAATGAAAAATGGCTGGGCCAGGCTACCGTTGAAGAAATGGAGCGGTATTGTGAGGAGGGGCATTTCGCACCCGGATCCATGCTGCCTAAGGTAGAAGCTGCCATTACCTTTGCACGTTCCGGTCCAGGCAGAACAGCCCTGATTACTTCTCTGGCCCGCGCAAGTGACGGTATCAGGGGTGAGACAGGCACAGCTATCAGCATGGCTCAAACAGAGTAATATTCAGGCATAAACAGCGCGGTATATCTGCGCTGTTTCTCTATAAAGGTAAATAATTAGCTTAGAAGGAGTAAGAGATGAAGACAATTAGAGTAGCCATCTGGGGCTTCGGAGCGATGGGAAGCGGTATCGGCAAGATGATCGCTGCCAAAAAAGGAATCCAGGTTTCAGGTGTCTGTGACAAATGGGATAAGCTGGTCGGTCAGGAAATGTATGACTATCTGGGAATTGACCGTGCAGGTCGGCCGGAGGTTATTATTACTGCTGACGAAGCAGAAATTGTGGATCGCGACAAAACGGATATTGTTATTCTGGCAACCGATTCATTTGTTAAAGCTCAATTTGATAAAATAATGTTTTGTCTTAAACACAGTGTGCCTGTAATTTCTACAGCAGAAGAAATGGCCTGGCCCTGGGCTCAGAATAAAGAACTGGCGGACCAGATTGACGCAGAAGCGAAAAAGCGCGGCGTTGCGATTCTTGGCACCGGCATCAACCCGGGCTTTGTTCTGGACTACCTGATGCTGGCTGCGTCAGGCACCTGCCAGGATGTCAAATCGGTTAAAGGCGCCCGTATTAACGACCTGGCTCCCTTTGGCAAAGCCGTTATGGAAGAACAGGGTGTTGGTATCAGTGAAGCAGAGTTTAATAGAAGAATAGCAGCCGATTCTCTGGCAGGACATGTTGGCTTCCCCGAGTCAATTGAAATGATGGCACGCGGCATGGGTGTTGAGATAAAAGAAATTGAACAGACCCGTGATCCTATTATTACTAATGTTGACCGCACTTCCGCCTATGGCTTTGCAGGCAAGGGTACTCTGGCCGGCATCCGTCAGCAGGCTTATGCCCGTGATGAGAAAGGTGAAATTTTCTATCATCTGGATCACCCGCAGCAGATTTGTCCGGAAGATGAAGGCGTTCATACCGGTGACTATGTCACTATCCATGCTGATGGCTATGACATGAACCTTTCTATTGTTCCGGAAACACCGGGTGGTATTGGCACCATCTCTATGGTAGTCAATATGATTCCGCATGTACTGGGAGCTAAAGCAGGTTTGCGCACTATGCTGGACCTGCCGGTCCCACGTGCAATTCTGGGAGATTATTCTGAACAGGTCGACCTCGACCCCAGCCAGCATGCCAGGCGGGTCAAGGGTGACTATGTTGTTGTCCAGCGCGTTGTACTTACTGCAGAACAGCGTGCCCCACAGGTTCCTGCAGATACGGCAAAGGTGCCGCTGATAGCAATGTTCAAGGCTTACCTGGAAGACGAGAGCGCCGTGCCCGGCGATGAAGTCAATGTAATTACCATGAGCGGCCGTAAAGACAGGGCTACTTTAACCGCACGCGATCCATCAGCCCAGCATACTTATGGTCGTTTTGTACCTGAATTAATGCAGGTTCACCGTCAAGTGCGCGAATTAGTTTTTGGAGGGGAAGAAGCATGAAATCAATGTCGTATGAAGCTGTAATGGCTAGAAAAAATGAAATAATGCAAAGCTCAATCGGACTTGACTTTAGCATTTATGAATCCGGCGGTATCGCCTTCGATTATGAGCGCCTCATGGAAGATGTCGGCCTGACTCTGGAAGAAGTGCTTGCAATCCAATTGGAAATGGGGGTCGGCAACACTCCTTTGCGGGAGCTGAAGAATGTAACTGCTCTGGCCCGCAAATTGGCGCCTGCAGGCAAAGGTGCCCGCATTTTAGTAAAGGATGAGGCCAACAATCTCTCCGGCAGCTTTAAAGCTCGCCGGGCCGCTATTTCAGTCTGGGATGCAAAACGCAAAGGTTACAAAGGTGTGATTGCTGCAACTTCCGGTAACTATGGTGCTGCGGTCGCTGCCCTCGCCAACAGGCTGGGACTCAAAGCTCTGATCATTCAGGAATGTTATGACAGCAAAATGATCGGTCAGCCTGAAATTCTGGAAAAGCAACGGGCCTGCGAAGCCTACGGTGCTGAGGTAATGCAGCTGACCGTCGGTCCGGAGCTGTTTTATGAGCATCTGCGTTTATTGGAAGAGACCGGATTTTATAACGCATCACTTTATACCCCTTATGCCATAGCCGGTATTGAGACGCTGGGTTATGAAATAGCCCAACAATGCCGGGAACAGTTTGGCGCCGAACCTGATGTGGTCATGGCGACAAATGCCGGCGGCGGCAACCTGACGGGTACTGCTCGCGGCCTGCTCAAAGCCGGACTCAAGAACACCAAAGTATACGCAGCCAGTGTCGACCTGAGCGGTCTGTCCATGGCGTCTGACTATGATTTTAATAAAAAGTCCTTTACAACCGGCCATACCGGCTTTGGTGTTCCTTACTCAACTTATCCGGACCGCAGCGATGTACCGCGCAATGCAGCGCGTCCCATGCGCTATATTGACCGTTATCTGGTGGTCAAGGAAGGCGAAGTTTTCTACACAACTGAAATGTTAGCAGCTCTGGAGGGTATGGAGAGAGGTCCTGCCGGCAACACTTCACTGACAGCAGCTTTCGCTTTGGCTCAGACTATGCCGGAAGATGAAATCATCGTGGTGCAGGAAACTGAATACACCGGTGCTGGTAAACATCCGATGGCTCAGCTTAGCTTTGCGGAAGAACAGGGTATTCAACTGATCATTGGCGACAGTGAGGAAGAGATTCCCGGCAAAAATATTATTATGCCGGACCATCCTTCCAGAATCAGGGTTCGTGATTTGGACATGGAACGTTTGCACAAATCCACCTTGCGCCACCTGATCCCCGAAGCAGGCGAGATCAGTGCCAGCGATATGGAGTATATTGCAGCGGAAATCAAATCAACAGTCGACGAAACCGCACGATTGATTAAGGAGATGAGGGAGGAGATTTAATGGACAAGCAAGAAGAAAAGGTTCAGCTCAGCCACGATTTTTCCGAACGCAGGAAACATCTGGAACATATGAATGACCAGGAATTATACGATTATTTTTGGGACTTGGCCGGTCAGGTTGTTGAACCCATGCTGGAAGCGGGTAAAGTCTATACGACCCCCTCGGTTGAACGCAGCGTGCTTTTGCGCATGGGTTTTAACAGCATTGAAGCCGGTGCGATAGTAGATGGCGTCATTTCTCATAACTTACTAGGCAAAGGTGCCGGTCATGTGGTCTGGCGCTTATCGCAAAAACTGGATAAGAGTGTGCTGGAAACGGGCGAAGCTCTGGCCAGGGGAGAGTATTGGGACGAAGTACCCGGGCTCTTCGGGGAGGTGTCATCATGACTTTAAAGCCATTAGAAGCTGATAAACGCATGGATGTTCGCGACATCCTGGAAGGACTTGAGAATTACAAATCTCCGGTTCGTCCCTGGCACTGGCGTGAAGAAAGAGATGTCAAGCATAAGCATGGAGACTTTGACTACTATGAAGCTTCCAAGCCTCTGAAACAATCAGTTCCCTTACCGGGCAGCCGTGGCTTTGGCTATATTGATCCACAGCCTGATTGTGTCATCACTACTGAAATTGCTTCCGGCCGTTTTGAAGATGACATACGCCGTATGCGTATGGCTGCCTGGAATGGTGCAGATCATATTATGGTCATTCGTACTGCCGGCCAGTCACACATCGATTCATTGCTGGAAGGTACCACCCAGGGTATCGGCGGTATTCCGGTGACGCGGAAACAGTGCCGTGCCACCAGACGCGCCCTTGACCTGATCGAGGAGGAAGTCGGCCGCCCGATCAATTATCACTCTTATGTTTCAGGCGTGGCCGGACCTGATATCGCTGTTATGTTTCATGAAGAAGGTGTCTCCGGTGTCCACCAGGATCCGCAGTATAACGTACTTTATCGCAATATCAATATGTTGCGCAGTTTCGTAGATGCCTGTGAAAGCAAGGCGATTATCGCCGATGGCGGCATGCTGCAGATCGATGGCGCCCACAATGCCAACGCTACTGCCATGGAAGCCTGGAAGGTGATGCCGGAGCTGATTGTTCAGCACGCCATTAACACCGCCTTCTCACTCGGCTGCGGCATAAAGGCGGAGAATATTGCGCTTTCCACCGTGCCTCCGACTGCTCCGCCTGCACCCTGCATGCGCTTGGACCTGCCTTACGCAGTGGCCTTGCGTGACTTATTCAAAAACTTTAAAATGCGGGCCCAGCAGAATACCAAGTTCATGGAATCAGAAACCAGGGAAGCCACAGTGACTCATACTCTGAATATGGTGATCTCGCGCCTGACCTCTGTTGACGTCCAGTCAACCATAACTCCGGACGAAGGCCGTAATGTGCCCTGGCATTATTTTAATATCAATGCAACTAATACAGCACGTCAGGCTTTAGACGGTATGGACGGCATGCGGCAGATGGTTAAAATCGACCGCGAAGGACCTCTGGGAGACCGGGTGCGCGAGCTTAAAGAGCGCGCCGTTCTTTTCCTGGAGGAAATCCTCTATGTCGGGGGTTATTTTGAAGCAGTTGAGCAAGGTTTCTTCGTCGACAATGCCGAGTACCCTGAACGAAAAGGCGACGGTATCGCCCGCGAAATTGAAGGCGGCATCGGTGCCAACGCTCTCTATCTGCGTGATGATGACTACTTTGCTCCTGTCAGTGTTCATTACGGCAATAACAATTTACCTGAAGGTGTAGAACACGCGACTGATGTCATCGGCGGTGATACCTTTGAAGATCCGTCCAAAGTGAAATTTATTGATGAGCTGGATGAAACCGACAATGTCAATGTACGTCTGGAAGAAAAGAAACTTTATTACGATCATACGAATATAGTACGTCCGGAAGTAGAGTTCATGGCAGACGGTTACATTGTCGTTACTCTGCAACTGCCCTGCGCGAAGCGCTATGCTGAGGTCGCAGCGCTCGAGATCGGGAAAAGAATGCAGCTTTCCGAATGTGAAGTTATTCATTCACAGGTTATGCATCCGGCTGAAGGCACCTACATCGAGATGAAGGGCAAGGTCAATTTTGATATTGATCTGAACGAGCTGGAAATGCCTGAGGTTAAGGAGAACCTGTCTGAGAAGGAGATCCGCGACGCGATTCATGCTGAGCCCATGACCATAGTCGCAGGCACGATCGGCGAAGATGAGCATTCAGTCGGCCTGAAAGAAACTCTGGACATCAAGCACGGCGGCATCGAGGCCTTTGGTATCAAATACCACTACCTCGGCACATCAGTGCCTGTGGAAAAACTGGTCGACGCAGCTATCGAGACAAACGCTGACGCGATACTTGCTTCAACGATAATCTCTCATAACAATATTCACTACGACAATATGAGGAAACTCGCTAATGTCTGCGTGGAAAAGGGAGTGCGGGACAAGCTGATACTGGTATCAGGCGGCACCCAGGTCAACAGTGAACAGGCGATAGAAGCCGGCATGGATGTCGGCTTCGGCCGCGGCAGCAAGGGTATAGATGTTGCCAGCTTCCTGGTGAAGCGCCGGCGCCAAATGCAGGAGGAGGGTATCCTCGATTAAGCGATGAAGAACTTAGAGATTGATTTACTAGTTGCCGAGATCGGCAGCACAACGACAGTCCTAAATGCCTTTGGCGGCTTGGAAAACGGGGAGCACCCCGTTTTCCTTGCCCAGGCAAACAGTGCGACATCAGTTCAGAGCGGAGACGTGAGACTGGGCCTGGAAGAAGCCAAAGCTGCACTGATCCGGGAACTGAAAACCGATAATATTACTGCCCGCAACTATTTCGCCACCAGCTCAGCAGCCGGCGGCCTGTCTATGACAGTCCATGGCCTGGTGCGGGATATGACAGTGCGGGCTGCACGGGAAGCAGCTCTTGGATCCGGTGCCGTTCTGCGTCTGGTTACAGCAGGAAAGCTGCGCTCTTCCGATCTGGAGCAAATCCGGGCCATAGGTCCGCGCATCATTATGGTGGCCGGCGGCGTTGATTTCGGTGAACGTGATACCGCAATTTTTAATTTTACAAAACTTGCGGAAGCCTTGCCGGATACTCCCTTTCTCTATGCAGGCAACTGTGAGAATCAACACGAGATTAAGCAGATTGCCGTCGACCAGAATGTAGAACTGCATCTGAGCGAAAATGTTTATCCGGAAATTGATCAGCTCAACATCGAACCTGCCCGCACTATTATCCAGGCTATTTTTGAGGAACATATTATTGAAGCACCGGGCATGGCGCATATTTATGATCAGGTAAGCGGCAAAATCATGCCCACTCCGGGAGCGGTGATGGCCATGGCTGAACTGCTCTATGCAGAGCTGGGTGACCTGCTGGTGATCGATGTTGGCGGAGCCACAACGGATGTACATTCAGTCAGCCCGGGCAGTGAAGCTATGCAGCAGATATCCGTAGCGCCGGAACCCATGGCCAAGCGTACAGTAGAAGGCGATCTTGGTGTTTTCGTTAATCGTCATCTGGTCTTTGCGGAGATGCCGGAAAAACTACGCCGCCGGCTGAGTCCGGCTGCAGTGGCTGCTCTGGATACTTTGACGGAACAGCCGCAGACGGAAGCTGACTGGGAACTGCTGGCAGCTCTGACCGAGACCTGTCTGTCAACAGCCCTGGAGCGTCATGCCGGCCGTATTTTTGAATCTTATTCACCACAGGGCCGGGAGAAGATGGTCAAGGGCAAGGATCTCACGCAGGTGTCTACGATCATTCTGACCGGAGGAGCGCTGACCCATCTGCCAAAGCCTGATGTGATGCTGCGGCGCGTTCTGGCAGCTGCGTCGGCGGACAAGCTCTATCCTGACGCGGGTGCCCGTATTATCATTGACCGTGACTATATCATGGCTTCATTGGGTGTAATGGCCAGCCGTTATCCTGCAGGAGCCCTGAAGATTTTTCAAGACACTGCTGATTTAAAAATCAGCCCGGAATAGGGGGAGACTATGCACTATCCACAGATTCTTATAGACCGTGACAAGCTTAAGCATAATGTGAAATGGCTGATGGACAATGCCGGACAGGCCGGTATTCAGATCCACTTCATCACTAAATGTTTCTGCGCTCATCGTGAAATAGTTGAGGAGATGGCCTTGGCCGGCGTGGAGAATTTCGGTGACTCTCGCTGGCAGAATTTGCAGAAGATTAATGATCTGGGAAAGTCCAGGATGCTGGTTCGCATCCCGATGTTATCAGAGGTTAACGAAGTAGTTCGTTATGCAGATCTCAGCCTGAACTCTGAGATAGCCACGCTGGAAGCCTTGTCTGATGCGGCCTTGTGTCAGGATAAGACCCATGGTGTTGTTCTTATGGTGGAAATGGGAGACCTGCGTGAAGGTTTCATGCCGGATGAGATCGCAGTAGTGGCCGAGAGAGTCCTCTCACTGCGCGGACTCTGGCTGGCCGGGATCGGCGCCAACTTCAACTGCTATGGCGGTGTTATCGCTGAAACAAGTCAGATGGAGCAGTTGGCGGAGATAGCGGAATATCTGCGTTCACGCTTTGGTATCGAACTGCCCATAGTTTCCGGCGGCAACTCCGGCGCGCTTTATATGCTGGAAAACAGAAGCCTGCCTCCGGGCATCAATCATCTGCGTATCGGGGAAGCCTACTTACTGGGACGCGAGACCTCCTATGGCAATAGAGTGGGCGACCTTTACACCGATGTTTTTACTCTGCGGGCTCAGATTGTTGAATGCCGCAACAAAAATTCGGTGCCGACAGGAAAACTGGGTGTCAATGCCTTTGGAGAGCTGCCCGTCTTTGAAGACAAGGGCAGGATGAAGCGTGCTATTCTGGGTGTCGGCAGGCAGGATACGAGCTGTGAAACACTGACGCCACGAGATCGCCATGTGGATTTTCTGGGTGCCTCCAGCGACCACATGATCTGTGATGTCACACACTATGTAAATAAGCTTGAAGTCGGGGACAGTCTGGATTTCAGCTGTGACTACGGTGCTCTGACCAGAGCTTTTATTTCACCTTATGTTGAAAAACGCCTGATTTAAATATTGTGGCACGGAGGGGATTACCGTGACTTTTGAAAAAAGAGATACCAGTAAGGATAAAACAAGAGCCTGGGCGGAAATTTCCCGCTCGGCTCTTCTCAATAATGTGGCAGTGATCAGGTCCCACTTAGGGCCTGAGACCGGGATGGCGGCTGTTGTAAAAGCGGATGCCTACGGTCATAAGGTCGGATTGGTCGCTCCTATTCTGGAACAGGAAGCAGGAGTGAAGTTTTTCGCTGTAGCGACGCTGGAGGAAGCAATTGAGCTGAGGGAACTTGGTATCAGGGGCGATATTCTGATTTTAGCTTCTGTTGATCCGCGTTATGTGCCGGAATTGAAGCATTATGATTTAATCGTTACCTTAATGGACCGCTTGTATATCGAGCCCTATGGGCAGATGGCAGCTAAGAGTGAGGGCCCCTTGCGCCTTCATTTAAAGCTGGATACAGGAATGGCCCGTCTGGGCTTTTCCACCCGCAAAGAGGAGATGGCGGCATCGCTGGCGGCGGCCCGGCAGATAGAAGCATGGCCACAGCTGCAGCTGGAGGGGGTTTTCAGCCATCTGGCCTCGGGAGCAGCCGACCCGGAGTTCAGTAAAAGACAGTTAGGCCTGTATCAGGATTTTGTGTCTGCATGGCAGTCGCAAAACAGCAAAAAACTGATCCGCCACCTGGCGGCCAGCAGTGCCCTGACTAACCGGGATTTCGCTTTAGATATGGTCCGTGCCGGGATTGTCCTCTACGGCGGACAGACTCCGCCGCCTGAACTTTGGCAGGATTTGCGCCCGCTCATGTCCTTTTTCAGCCGGGTATTTCTGCTTCGGGACGTACCGCGCGGAACATCGGTGAGCTATTCGCAGACCTGGCACGCAGAACGGGATACGCGGCTGGCTTTGATCGAAGCGGGCTACGCAGATGGAATTATGCGTCTCTTATCCAACCGCGGCAGCTGGCTGATTAATGGAGCAGAAGCTCCGATTGTCGGCAGAGTGTGTATGGATTGCTGTCTGGTAGATGTAACAGATTTGCCGCAGGTGCAGGTCGGTGACCGGGCGCTTTTCTTTGGTGAGTATCAGGGCAAGAGACTGTCAGCGGCAGCCCAGGCTGAGAAAGCTGAAACAATTGATTATGAGCTTTTTACAGGCATAACCGGCCGGGTTCCGCGTATACTGATCTGATCTCGTCCTTTACTGCCATAGTTAGAGCGATATCAGTAAAATTCTCTACAATAATACAAGCGACCGGGAGGGGATCCGATCGCCTGTGTGGGATAAGAAGCAGAAACGTATGAATATGTTCTGTTAAGCATAAATATAAATTATAATTAATATAATGTCAAGAGAATATTTATGAAAGGTGAGATATCTAGTATGAATGACAATTTAGAACTCATAGCAGATGAGCTTTACAAGGTGGTTATAGAGCGTGCGGCTAATCCCGTGCCCGGATCTTATACGAATTATTTGTTAAACAAAGGTGTGGATAAAATACTGACTCGTCTGGGTGAGCAGACTCTGGATTTAATTATTGCGACCAAAAACCGCAGCAGCAGTGATATGATCAACCAGAGCGCCGACCTCATTTATCACCTGATTGTATTGTTGGCAGCAAGGGAAATTCCCCTGGATGAAGTGAATGCCGAGTTGCGCAAAAGACGTACTTTATCTGATCCCGATTCGAATTAATCCTGCCGGCGGAAGCGCAGCTTCAAAAGTAATTGAATAACTGGGGACAGGCAGATTATAGCTAAGTATTTTCCGGTTTTATCTTGACAGCCGCTAGTGACCATGCTACTATTCTTATGCTTGTCAGCGCACGAGTCTTTTTTTTTGTGCGGCAAAAATGCTTAAACTCGGATGGAGGTATCCACATGGCAACAAAAAGCGGCGTTCGTGATAGAATTACATTGTCCTGCAGTGTCTGCAAGCAGCGTAATTACAACACGAAGAAAAATAAGCGCAATACTCCTGATAAGGTTGAATTAATGAAGTATTGTCGTTTTTGTAAACAACATACTATTCACAACGAGACAAAATAAGTCTCCCGGAAGCATACTATTTAATACTTTGCATTAGAGCGAACGAGAGGTGTCTTAAAAGTGGCAAAAAAGGATTCAAAGAAATCGCGATCCAAAAAATCTGATAAAGGCGGAAAGAAGCCGTTTTTTACGCGTATAAAGAACTTTTTTTCCAATTTAATTACAGAATTAAAACGGGTTGTCTGGCCCGATAAAAAGAAACTGAAGCAGAACACAGCTACGGTCTTAGTTATTATTATCGCAGCTGCCGCTTTGATCTGGGCCTTTGATACATTGATAAATTTCATTCTGACCTCAACCGGCTTTTACGCTCCGGCTACTGAAGTTACAGAAACTGCTGCAACTGATCCGGATGGCGATGAAAGCGGCGTAACTGTTTTACCGACAGATACTGACCCGGCTGGAGACTAGTAAATGTCTGAAGAAGAAAAGCGTGCTCCGGAGGCTAAATGGTATGTAGTACATACTTATTCCGGTCACGAAAACAAAGTTAAAGATACCTTGGAGTTGATTATAGAAAACCGCGGCCTCGAGGAGATGATTCAAGAGGTTCTGGTTCCGACTGAGAACGTGGTGGAAGTAAAGGATGGTAAGCGCCGCACAATCGAGCGTAAAATCTATCCGAGCTATGTGCTGATCAAAATGATTTTAACGGATGAAATCTGGTACATAGTGCGCAATACACGCGGTGTGACCGGTTTTGTCGGACCATCCAGCACCAACCCTGTGCCGCTGACCGAAGAAGAACTGATGATGATCGGCCTGGAGTCTTCCTGGGAACCTGTTGTTGACTATGAAGTGGGCGACACTGTTAAAGTTATTAACGGCCCGCTGGAAGGATTTGACGGCAAGGTTGAAGAGATTAATCTGGAGAAGAAAAAAGTTACTGTTCTGGTCTCAATGTTCGGCCGTGAAACACCGGTGGAGCTTGACTGGATACAGGTAATCAGAATATAAATATAGTCGAAAAGCCTCAGGGCTTTTTAATAGCTGAGGCTGAGGCCGAAGCAAAACGAATCTAAAATTTGGGAGGTGGCCACATGGCTAAAAAAGCAGTAACCGCATATGTGAAACTTCAGATCCCTGCGGGTAAAGCAACGCCGGCGCCGCCGGTAGGACCAGCCCTTGGACAACACGGCTTGAATATTGCCCAGTTTGTTAAGGAATTTAATGATCGTACACAGAAAGACATGGGTTTAATTATCCCGGTTGTCATTACGGTCTACAAAGACCGTACTTACGATTTCATTACTAAAACTCCTCCGGCCGCTGTGCTTCTGAAGAAAGCAGTAAATCTGGACAAAGGTTCAGGTGTACCCAACAAAGACAAGGTCGCAACAGTAGCATGGTCTGAATGCAAGCGTATTGCTGAGATGAAGATGGTTGATACCAATGCAGCGGATGTTGAATCCGGCGCACGCATGGTAGCAGGCACAGCTCGCAGCATGGGCATTAAGATCGATTACGACGCGTAGGAGGAACGAGAATGAAACACGGAAAACGTTATCGTGAAGCAGCAAAGCTCGTCGATCCTAAGAAAACTTACGAGCTGGCTGAAGCATTGGATATAGTGCTGCAGACCGCAACCGCGAAATTTGATGAAACGATCGAAGTCCATCTGCGCATGGGTGTTGACTCACGTCATGCAGACCAGCAGGTGAGAGGCGCAGTCGTGCTGCCTCACGGCACCGGACGCTCATCCCGCGTTCTGGTCTTCGCCAAAGGTCCTCTGGCTGATGAAGCCAAAGCCGCAGGTGCCGACTATGTCGGTGCCGAAGAATTCGTTCAAAAAATCGAGGGCGAAGGCTGGTTCGATTTTGATGTCGTCATTGCCAGCCCTGACATGATGGGTGTGGTAGGACGTCTGGGTCGTGTGCTTGGTCCGCGTGGATTAATGCCGAACCCCAAGTCCGGTACAGTAACCCAGGAAGTCGGCAAGGCGGTTGAAGAGGCAAAAGCCGGCAAGATTGAGTATCGTCTGGAAAAGCAGAACATCATCCACACATCAATCGGCAAGGCATCATTTGGTGCCGAGAAACTGCAGGAAAACTTTACTGCGCTGATGGAAGCGGTCATCCGTTCGAAGCCGCCGGGAGCCAAAGGACAGTATATCCGTCGTTGTACCCTGACCAGCTCCATGGGACCCGGTGTCCGTACCAGCCCCAGTATTGCTTAAGCAGAAAATTACCAGAAGCAAACAGGTGTATTACCTGTTATAAAAACTGAATAACCACGAAGCCGAAGAAAGCAGGAGCCCGTC
>DIRJ01000016.1:94500-148110 GCA_002427505.1 Mageeibacillus sp. UBA5439 | reverse complement strand
AGCCGAAGAAAGCAGGAGCCCGTCAGGGCATAAACAGGAATAGCTGTCCCGCCGAGGTGGAGGCAGGCCAATAAACAGACGCCCCTCTGCCTTTCGCAGAGGGGTTTTTCAAATATATAAAAGGAGGAATGTCATGCCAAGTCCAAAAATTTTGGAGAAAAAGAAGGCCCAGGTAACCAAGCTTGCCAATGAACTGAAGGCAGCTGAGTCGATTGTCTTCTCCGATTACAAAGGTTTGACTGTCGCGCAGGACACTGAAATGCGGGCTAAGTTACGTGAGGCAGGTATCCAGTACCGTGTGGTAAAGAATACTCTTTCTATCCGTGCCATGCATGAACTCGGAATCAAGGATATTGACGAAGTGTTTACAGGACCTACAGCTATCGCCTACAGCACAGAAGATGTTGTTCTGGCACCGCGTCTGATTCGTGAATCCGGCGAGAAATTCAAAAAAACGACCATCAAGGGAGGAATTGTAGCTGGAAAAAGCGTGTCTCTGGAGGAGATTCTTGCTCTTTCTTACGTACCTACTCAGGATGTGCTCTACGGTCAACTTACTTTCATGCTGCTTTATCCGCTGACGGCCCTGGCCCAGGTTAGTGGTCAGATTGCTGCCAAAGCTGAAGAAGCAGGAGTAAAGACTGTTGGTGAGCTGATAACTGGCGCCGCTGCTGTACCGGCAGCAAAAGAAGCTGTTGCCGAGGCAGCAGCAGAAGAAGAAGCTGAAGTTAAGTCCGAAGAGGAATAACCTGGCAGCTGATTAAACATTTTTCAAAAAATCACTCATTTTAGGAGGTAGGATTAAATGGCTAGCGAAAAAATTAACGCTATTATTGAAGAAGTAAAAGGACTGAGCGTTTTGGAATTAAACGAATTGGTCAAGGAACTGGAAGAGGCCTTTGGTGTTTCCGCAGCAGCTATGATTTCAGCAGGACCGGCCACAGCCGCAGTCGCTGACGAAGCAGAAGAAAAGACCGAATTTAACGTTATCCTCAAAGAGATCGGTCCCAACAAAATCAATGTTATCAAGGTTGTTCGCGGACTGACCGGTCTGGGACTAAAAGAAGCCAAGGCTGTTGTTGACGGAGCCCCCGGCGCCATCAAAGAGAATGTCGGCAAAGAAGAAGCCGAGTCTGCCAAAGCTGAACTTGAAGAAGCCGGCGCAGTCGTTGAGCTTGACTAAGAGCTTACTGAATATTTATAAAACAAGTAAAAGCCGCCTGATGAAAAACTGGCGGCTTTTTTTGTAGACAAAAACTCTCAGCTCAGGTGTTCCCGGAGCAATGATATTGATTACTTGCAGGTTTCGCCGGCTCTTGACTTAGTCCGCATGGCCCCGCAAGAGTTTAGCTCTGGCCGTGAAAATGTCCCGGCGATACTCCTCTTTTGTTTCAGGATGGCAGGCTTCCTTAATCTGTACATCATAGATGCGCTCAAACTCATGGGCCATAAAATTTACACGTTTAAGCATGGCTTTACGCGTGATGATTCCCCGAAAGACTCCATTTTTATCAGCAACACAGAGATAATTCTGATCGACCAGCATGTGCAGGATATCTTCAAACTCTGCGTCTGCAGATAAAGTACGCACTGATGAATCCATGACATCCCTGACTTTGCGTTCGTTGAGCAAGGTCCAGTCATAATCCTCATCTTTAAGTACGCCATTGATGATCATAGGCATAGATATTTTGCCTTGGATATGAGAATTCTGGTCTAAAACGGGGATAGAGTTATAACCTACACTTGAGAGTACAAGCAAGGCGTGAAGTAAATTGTTTTCAGTCCGGACAGTGGCGACATCATTAGCACAAACCATTAGGGACTCTTCACTTTGCAGAAGCAGTCCCTCGATATGTGAACCAATCATTTTAGCACTCCAATCTCAAATTTCTCTGACTTCAGTGTACAACTAAAATCTATAGCAATCTGAAACAAATTGTGAACATTGTCAGTGAAAAAATATATTTCTATCATTCTTTTATGCTCTTCAGAAATAGAGTAAGATGAATACATGGATAAAACAATGCAAAAAATGGAAGATGGAAGACTGGCCTTTCTAAACGGCAGCTTTTCCGATGCAGTGGAAAGCTTTACGGATGTATTGCAGACTCAAGTTTTAAGCGAGCCCATCAGAGTAAACGCAATCAGAGGGCAGTTGGATGCTCTGCTCGAACTGGGGCAGGCAGAGCGTGCCCGGGAACTTTTGCAGCGCTATCTTGAAAAAACCGACCGGCCTGACAGACGTGAAAGAAAAGCTGCCATACTGCATGTCTACGCTAAGTATCTCGAACTAAGCGGTGAGCCGAAGGCTGCTGTAAAAGTCCTGCGCGAGGAACTGTCTTATCTATCATCACAGTATGAGCGATATTATATGCGCCTGACGGAGAATTATCTCCAGCAGGCGCGTTTGTTCCTGGACATGTGCGAATTATCCGAGGCTCGCATCTATTTAGATTTAGCCAGCTATTGCATGAATACTGACGGCGATGATCTCTTAAAGGCGTGTTATTATCATGTTGAAGCCCGATACCTGCTTGCGAGCAGGGCCAAAGAAGAGGCCCTGCAGTATTTGTTTTCAGCGCGAGAGCTGTTTTTATTAAGCGGAGCCAGGTGGTGGGCAGAAAAAACAGATGAAAGCCTGGCTCAGATAACTGAATGATTTTTGAGTCTGAAGCTTAATATTTATTAATTATAGCAACTGGTGAGTTCAAAACTATGAGAGTAAATAGTGACAACAAAGATGTAAAAGCCGAGCTAAATAAAAGCGAAGCGGAGCAGCAGGGCAAATGCCCTGATAAACCGAGCAAAGCAGCTTGTGGATCATGCCCGGGGTGTTCAGGCCAAAGCAAGAAAACTTCAACTGTCTATTATCTGATTCCCGCACTGATAATTATTGTTTTAGCACTGATACTGAAATATTTCGGTATAATTTAGAACATAAATGAATTTATATGCTTGAAAAAGCTTAAAATATGAGAAGTATTTGTGCAGTTCATCATAAAATTCTTACAGTATATCTCGATTTTGTACTAAAGATCACAAATAATATGACCATGCCTTCATTGCATGATTGCAAATATGTGTGTTATAATCCTCAACATACCAGATGGCTAGGCATAAGTGTTAATATGTGCCATCTGTTAGAGTAAATTAACACAAATTACTAATTATGTATGGAGGAAAAAAAATGAAAAAAGTGTTAGCACTGCTTCTCACTTTTGTCATGGTGTTTTCTGTCTTTACGGCATGTGGACCTAAGGATAGCGATCCCACAAGCACGCAAACACAAGCACCTGACCAGACTGGGGAGACAACGCCTACTGAACCTGAACCGACTGAACCGGGCACGGAAGTTCAGGCGGATGTTCCCGCGGATCGCTACGATGCCATTGCTACCCCGAGAACGGGAAACAATGCCACCTCTCCGCTGGTTGTAAGCACCGGCACCCTGGACGGCAAGTTCAATCCCTTCTTTAATACCTCGGCCTATGATACCGATGTGGTAGGAATGACTCAGCTCGGCCTGCTGTATTACAACAAAGACGGTGCACCGGAAGCCGGGATCAATGTCCCCAGCTTTGCCTACGAGTATACGCAGGAGATTGAAGGCGATACTTCGGTTTACACCTTTGTGCTCAAGAATGGCATTCCGTTCAGCGACGGCGTCATTATGAGCGCCAAAGACGTCCTCTTTTCCATGTATGTTCTGGCCGACCCCCTGTATGACGGTTCATCCACCTTCTATACCATGAAAATTCAGGGTATCGGCGAGTACCGTTTACAGACCAGTAAGGATGTTATTGAAAAAGTTGAAGCTATACTGGAAGCCGGCATCGAAGATGAAGACGGCGAGATGGTGATTAACCCGGCAAGCGGCGTCAGTGAAGCTGATCAGGAAGCCTTCTGGGGTTACCTGGATGAAGCCGGTGCAGCTTTTGCACAGGAAATCGTCGACTATGTCAACGCATCATATCCACAGTATATTGGCGACGAAGACGCTTTCCCCGGCTATGACGCAGACCAGGTAGCTGCTGACCCCAACCTGCAGGTTGCTTTCGGTATGGCTATGTGGGGCTTTGGTGAACTCGATGAAGACGGCAATTTTGTTGATGCCCTCGGCAATACCTACGTCATCGGTGAAGACGAAGTCAATGCGGATGTCTACTGGGAGAATATCCTGGGAGCTTACGGCTATGACCTCGACGGTATCAACGGCGAACAAGCAGGTGACCTGACCATCCAAGACTACGTCAATGATATCTACGTCGCCAATGAAGGCCAGCTCGAAGGCGGTGTTCCCGACATCACCGGTATCACCAGCGGTACTGTCGTTTCTGACGACGGTGTTGAGAGAGAATACGTCAAAGTAGTTCTGGACGGTGTTGACCCGACCGCCATCTTTAAACTCGGTGTTTCGGTTGTGCCGCAGCACTACTACACCGAAGGCTTTGCCGGCGAGACCAATGAGCAGGGCGTCGTTGTCGGAGACAAAGACTTCATGGCTCACCTGAAGACAAAGAATGATAAGCCTGTCGGCGCTGGTCCCTATGTTTTCGAAGAATACAAGGACAACGTAGTTACCTATGGTCCGAACGAGAGCTTCCTGCTTGGTTCACCCCGTATTCACACCTTCCGCTATAAGGAAATTTCATTGGGCGCTGAGCTCGATGCCCTGAAGACGGAGGAAGTCCATTACGCTGACCCCTCAGCCTCAACCACCATCATCAACGATGTAACTTCAGGCGAAGGCGACTACGGAAAGCTTCAGTACACCCTGGTTGACAATGACGGCTACGGCTACATCGGCATCCAAGGTCAGGCAATACCTGAACTCGAAGTCAGGACTGCTCTGGCCCGCGCCATGAACTGTCAGCTGGCTGTTGACGACTACTACGGCGAACTGGCCAGCGTTAACTACCGTACCATGACCAAAATCCTCTGGGCTTACCCGGATAACCCCGAAGATCTCTTCCCTTACGATGAGACAGGCGAAGCGTCCAAGGATCTCTTCCTGGAGGCAGGATATATCTACGAAGATGGTGTGATGAAGTATCCTGCAGACCACGAAAAGGCTGGTCAGCAGGTCACCTTTAAATTCACCCTTCCTTCAGAAGCCAAAGACCACCCGGCCGGCTCCATTATGATCGACACTCAGGCTGTCCTGGCCAAGATCGGCGTCAAAGTAGATATCGAAACCGACGAGAGCCTGCTCGCCAAACTGAACACCGCCTATGAGAGCGGCATTCAGGTTTGGGCAGCTGCCTGGGGCTCCGGCGGGGTTGACCCCGACATGTTCCAGATCTGGTACTCTGACCCCAAGGTCAACCAGCAGCCTCCGCGTGCGGGCCTCTTCTATCTCTATGAGAACGGCTCCGACGAAGAAAAAGCCATGCTGACAGAACTCAACGACCTGATTATCGCCGGCCGTTCAACGCTGGACGTTGAAGAGCGCAAGACCATCTACAAGAGGGCCCTTGAGCTGTCAACCGGTATCGCAGTTGAAATTCCGACCTACCAGAGGAAGAATATGTTCGTCTACAACAAGAACGTCATCGATGGCGCCTCTCTGTTCAGTGGCGAAGATGTTACCCCCTTCCAGTCACCCTTGAGCTACATCTGGAATGTTGAGCTCCTCGGCTGATAAAGGTTTAGGTTTAAGCTAGCATAAGCTGCTTGAAGGCAAGGCCCGGAAGCAATTGCGGGCCTTGCCTGTGTAAAAGCGGCAAGTCTTCACAGTTGACATTAGATTTTATCTTTATTATTTGGAAGAGTAGATAACCCTGTTGGGTTATAAGTTGATTTCTACAGGAACAGAAGGGATCGCCTGCTGTTGGCAGAATCCAGCTGGTGTCCCGGCGAATAGAGGAGTGCTATGTGGAAATATATCGTTAAGAGGATAGGCTTAGCCGTGCTGATCATTTTGGGCGTTTCCGTCCTCATATATATGTTGAGCATGCTCATGCCTGTCGACTACATCGACAACCAGACAGCAGCAGCTGTTCAAAGCGGTGCGATGACCGCAGATGACGTTCAGCGCCTGAAGGAACTTTACGGTCTGGCTGATAAGAGTTTCAGCGGGATTATGACAAGTTATTTCAAGTGGTTGGGGAGTACTTTAACCGGTGATTTAGGCTTCTCCTTCCTTTATGGAAAACCGGTTACGGAAGTATTGTCAGATTATATCTGGATATCTTTCCTGATCGCATTTCTCTCTTATCTTCTCGAAATTATCATCGGGATCCCCATGGGTGTCCGGGCAGCCGTCAAACAGTACAGCGCCTATGACTACACGGTGTCGGTTTTTGCCATGATGGGGACGGCCTTGCCCTCCTTCTTCCTCTCGGCCTTGCTGATGAACGTCTTATCGATCAGGCTCAAGATTTTTCCCCTCCAGGGCTTGGTCTCAGCGACCAAGATTTTCCCGCAGGGCGCCAATATGGCTATCTTTCTGGATAAGGCCTGGCATCTGATCCTTCCCATTTTGGTTCTGACTATCCTCGGAGTGGGGGGAGTCATGAAGTTCACCCGGACTAACATGCTGGAAGTTATGAATTCCGACTATATCCGGACCGCCCGGGCTAAGGGGCTTTCGGAAAGAACCGTCACTTACAAGCACGCCTTCCGCAATACCATGATTCCTCTAGTGACGACACTTTCCGGCATGCTGCCCGGCCTGTTCGGCGGAGCTATGATTACTGAAACGGTCTTTGCCATACCCGGAATCGGCTATATGGCCCTTAGGGCTACCCAGCAGGGAGATATCCCCTTCATCATGGGCTACAACATGTTTCTGGCCATTCTGACGGTCCTGGGCATGCTCCTGTCCGACTTGATGTACATGGTAGTCGACCCCCGGGTCAAATTGTCATAGAGGGGAGGAGTTTGAAATGGCTATGAATAGTGAAAATAATAAAAAACATACATATATAGACATGGAAGACCATGTCGAAACCGGATTTGAGGAAAACTTCCGGGTCATCTCCCCGGGCCGGATGGTGGCTAAGCGCTTCTTCAAGAGCAAGCTCTCGGTGGTAGGCTTGGCAATGGTTATATTTGTTTTTGTCTTCTCCTTTGCCGGACCATGGATTATTAATGCGACCTGGAAATACCAGGAGACCCAGGTCTTCAAGATTGAGAGAAACTCTGATATGGTTTCTCAGGCGGAATTTAAAGGACCGGACGGCAAACCCTATACCTATTACGATAAATCCCGGACGGTGGTTCAGTTCAAGGCACCCCCTTCCAAAGACCATTGGCTGGGGACGGACACTTCTGGCTTTGACATTCTGACCCGTCTCATGTACGGGGGCCGGATCTCCCTTGTGATCTCCTTCATCGTCATTATTCTGGAGACTCTGCTCGGGGTTCTCCTGGGAGGATTGGCAGGTTATTACGGAAAATGGGTGGATCAGCTGATCATGAGGATTGTCGATATCTTTGCAAGCTTGCCCGGCTTGCCTATTATACTGATATTATCGGCGACCATCAGCTCCATTGAATCCATCCCGGCAGAGCACCGGATCTACTACCTGATGGCCTTCCTGACCCTGATGGGCTGGACGGGAACAGCCCGTTTAGTCCGGGGCCAGATCCTCATGCTCCGCGAACAGGAGTTCATGATGGCAGCCGAGACTACCGGGATCAGCGCCATCAAGAAAATCTTCAAGCACCTGATTCCTAATGCTATGCCCCAGCTGATCGTCAGTGCGACTATGGGCCTTGGCGGTATCATCCTTTATGAATCCACCTTGTCTTACCTGGGCCTGGGCGTTCCCTTTCCCAGGGCGGCCTGGGGGTCCATGATTGCTTTGGCAGATCCCTCCAAGGGGCAGGAAATCCTGGCCAACTATCCCAACATGTGGGTGCCGGCAGGCATTTTGATTGTTGTCGCGGTCCTGGGCTTTAGCTTCATGGGGGACGGACTCAGGGATGCATTTGATCCCAGAATGAAAAGGTAGGTGACAGTTTTGGCACGGATTAAGTTATTTAAGCGCAAGAAGATAGATGGTATTGATGACTCCGTCTATTTGACCGTGCGAGAGGAACGGCAGATCAGCCGGGACAACAATCGGATTATCAAGCGCTTTGAGCGCGAAAAAGACCGCACGAATGTTCCTGAGGAAGAGTATCTGACCGAGATGAAGGATCCGAACAATGTGGTGGAGTTTGAGGAACTGCACACATACTTCTTTACTGATGTCGGGACGGTCAAGGCTGTGAACGGCGTCACTTTCAATGTTCCGCAAGGGAAAATCGTCGGTGTGGTCGGAGAATCGGGCTGCGGTAAATCCGTTACCAGTCTTTCCCTCATGCAGCTGGTTCAGGCGCCTACGGGGCAGATTGTTTCCGGAAGTATCCGCTATAAAGCCAGTGACGGTAAGACCTATGACGTTGCCCGCATGCCCCGGGATCAGATGCTGAAGATCCGCGGCAAGGACATTGCCATGATTTTTCAGGAACCCATGACCAGCTTGAATCCGGTTTTCAAGATCGGGGAGCAGCTGGATGAGGTTCTTCTGGTTCATAAGGAGCGGGAGACTGCAGAAGCAGCCAAAGAGCGCTCCATCGAGATGCTGAACCTGGTCGGGATTGCTGACGTTGAGAAAATCTACAACAACTACCCCCACGAGTTGTCAGGCGGTATGCGCCAGCGCGTCATGATCGCTATGGCTCTGGCCTGTAATCCCAGGCTGGTAATCGCCGATGAACCGACGACAGCTCTGGACGTGACTATCCAGGCGCAGATTCTGGAACTTTTGCGTGATATCAAGGATAAGTTTAACGGCAGCATCATGTTCATCACGCATGATCTGGGCGTTATTGCAGAAATGGCCGACTATGTCGTTGTCATGTATGCCGGCCGGATCGTTGAGCAGGGGACGGTAAGGCAAATCTTCCACCATCCCAAGCACCCCTACACGGTTGGTCTGATGAAGTCCAAACCGGGCGGGGCGACTGTGGGCGACCGCCTCTACAGTATTAAGGGTCAGGTCCCCAACCCCATTAACATGCCGAATCACTGCTATTTCTGCAACCGTTGTGAAAAGGCGATGCCTATTTGTCATGAACAATATCCGGGCATAACACACTTTAGCGAGGACCACTCAGCTTCCTGTTTCCTGTACGGTGATGATGTTTTACATGAAGAAGATGTTCTAGAGAGCTTGAGGTAGAGAATAATGACTGATCAAAAGCTAGTCGAAAATAAGTATGAAGATGACCTCCTTGTCGTCAAAAACCTCAAGAAATATTATCCGACCTCCAATTTTACTCTGGGCAAGGGCCGGGTCTTCGTGAAAGCGGTTGACGACGTTTCCTTCACCATCAAGCGCGGGACCACCATGGGTCTGGTCGGTGAATCGGGCTGTGGAAAGACTACGGTCGGAAGAACCATCCTCCGCCTCCATGATGTGACAGGCGGGCAGGTTCTCTTTGACGGACACGATCTGGCCACGGTCCCGAAACGGGACTTGCGGAAACTGCGCCCCGAGATGCAGATGATCTTCCAGGATCCCTACTCCAGCCTTTCACCCCGCCTTCCTATCGGTGAGATTATCGGGGAAGCGGTCAAGGAACATAAACTTGTTCCCAAGAAGCGCTACCGGTCTTACATTCTTAAGGTGATGAATGATTGTGGTCTCCAGCCCCAATATTTCTACCGATATCCGCATGAGTTCTCCGGCGGACAAAGGCAAAGGATCAGTATTGCACGTGCTGTGGCTCTGAATCCCCGCTTTATTATCGCTGATGAGCCCCTGAGTGCGCTGGACGTTTCCATCCAGGCTCAAATTATTAACCTGCTGATGGATCTGCAGGAGGAGTTCGGCTACACCTACCTCTTTATCTCGCATGACTTGTCCGTGGTTGAGTATATTTCCGATACGGTAGGAGTTATGTACCTGGGAAATATGATAGAGATGGGGGAAAAGAAGAAGGTCTTCGCCAACCCCATGCACCCTTATTCCAAGGCCTTGCTGTCGGCGGTCCCGGTCTCGGATCCGGATGTAAAAATGCACCGGATCGTCCTGAAAGGTGATATTCCCAGTCCTGTGAATCCGCCGTCCGGCTGCAAGTTCAGAACCCGCTGTCCTAATGCTATGCCTATCTGTGCAGAAATTGCACCGAAGTTCAAGGAATATGAAGACAGCCACTTCGTCGCCTGCCACCTTTATAGCCAGGACTGATTGGAAGGAACACTTGGAAAAAGAAGACAAGAAAAAAGAATATTTTGATGATGGCAGAGTTATTGCCGACATGAGTGTTGACGGTATGCGGCGCTCCCTTTTCTCAAGGCGAAAATCTAAGCAGCATCAGGAGAAGAAAAGTGAGTCTGAAATCGAATTAACATTCCGTGAACGTGTCAGTGTAGTTTTGGGGGTTATTTCCGGCTACTTTCTTTTTGGCCTCATTGTTTTCGGCGGCTTCGCGCTTTTTATCTTGTTTTGTATCAAGGTATGGTTTAAATAAACTTTGAACATGACCCGTGTGGAGGGATTATCATACATGAAGAAGTACAGATTACGACAACCGCTCATCCTGCTTATCCTGATCCTGGCAGCAAGCCTCTTTCTGGGGGCCTGTGCCAGTACAGGGAAGCCCCCCGACCCCGGAGATTGGGGCTTTGACTGTCTTGTAACTTACAATGCTCTGGGTGGCGTGGTCAACAATCGCGAGGTCAGGGAGACTTACTATATAAAGAACTCCTATATCTTTGAGCCTTCCGGATCTACCAATATGCTGATTGAACCGATCCGTGACGGCTATATTCTGGTCGGCTGGTATACTGACATGGAAGAAGTTAAGGCCGAAGACGGCAGTGTTTCCTATCAGTTTAAGGCAGAGGACCGCTGGGACTTTGACACTGACCGTGTCGAAGAAGATATGACCCTTTACGCCCGCTGGATTCCTCAGGGACAGGTGAAATATATCGACCCGGAAACTGACGAAATCAAGTTTTCCAAAGATATTACGGGCAACGATGCCGTTCAGCCCCTGACGTCGGCAGCTGAGGCCCTGATAGCGAAGCCGGGCATGACCTTTGATGGTTATTATGCCAACCCCGAACTTACAATTCCCTTTACTTTCGGCGACTTTGAGTTTCAGGAACCAATTCTGAGTAAAGAGGAAATTTATGCTCAACTTTTCGAACTATTTCCTGATTATTTTGAGGAGATTGAATACGAAGAACCTGAAGAGGATGAGGAAACCGAATATGACACCTCGGACCTCTTTATCAACAAGCTGGGCTACGCTCTGACGACTGAGGATGAGACAGCTTTGGCTGAGATCCGTGCGGCCAAGGATGCTATTTATGAGGAAACTATCGACTACTATCTGGAAAATGCCGGCAACAGAACTATCTACCTGAAATATACGGATGGCCGTTATATCCAGATATCCAGGGCTTCTGATTTAAAGGCACTGGGCAAGACAGGTTTTCTTGGTATTGACAAGACCGGCAATGAGATAGATGGCTACATCATCACGAAAGATATTGACTTTGCCGGTGAAAGTCTGGCTATGCCGGAGTCCTTCTCAGGCAAAATTGTAGGTAATGGCTATACATTGAAAAATATAAGGCTGAAATCGAAGAGTAAAAAGATGGATCAGGATACGCACAAGGATCTTGCTCTCTTTTACGAGTTGAATGGAGCTGAGATTGAGAATATCAACTTTGAGGATGCAGTCGTAGAACTTGATGTCAAGTCAGGCATCTCTGTTGATGCGGCTTTCCTGGCCATTAAATCTACTGATACAACTTTGTCCAATGTTAAGTTTACTAACCTTACCATCACCAGCGGTAAAGGTGATGATGGTCAGGCCCTCTATCAGCTGGGTGACCTTTTTGTGGAGGAGTCGGGGACAAAAGCCGATGGTGTCAGCGGAGAAAATATTGAAATTACGGCATCGGATGCTGCCCTGATCAATAGATTTCTGGATGTAACTCAATGATGCTTTTTGACTAATAAGTAATCAGCACAATAAAAAACAAGGGCTCGACCGGGCCCTTGTTTTTTTGACTATCTATATCTTTTCCTGTCTAGGATCAGTAGCTTCGCTTTTCTTTTAAATCAGATCCACCAGAGATCCGATATAGGCGATAGTATCGCATAAGGGCCGGTCTGTGGAAATGTCGACACCGGCTGCGCGGGCTAATTCAAGAGGCGACCTGGTGCCGCCCAGGGCGAGGGTAGCCAGCCAGTCTTCTACTGCGGCTGCTCCTTCTTTTTCAATACGCAGGCTGACAGCTGTACCAATGGTCAGTCCGGCACTATAAGTGTAGGAGTAGAGCCCTCTGTAGTAATGAGGCTGTCTCATCCAGGTGCGCTCAGCTCCGGGAGTCATCTCAATATCATCACCCCAGAATTCCTTGAGTGTGCTGAGAAAAAGCTGGTCCAGGTCATCAGCAGTCAGAGCCCGGCCCGCTGCCACAGCGCGGTAGACTTCTCTTTGCCAGTGAGCCTCCAGAAAGTGAGTGACAAAGTTGTGGTAGTAAGTATTTGAAGTCATCTGCGCCGCAACCTGTCTTTCGATATCAGGATCTTCACTACTGCGAATCAGGTATTGGGACATCAAGGTCTCGTTGAAAGTTGAGGGGGCCTCAATGAAGTAGAGGGAGGGACTGGCATTAGTAGCGTTATTGCTTTTTCTGGAAAACTCGGACTGGGCGGCATGTCCCAATTCATGAATGATGGTGAAGACATCCGGCATCTGCCCTGTCCAGTTCAGCAGTATATATGGGTGAGTGTTCATTGAGGAGGAGCAAAAGCCACCTGTACTCTTACCTTCATTCTCAGCAAAATCCATCCACCGTTCACTGAAGGCGCGCTTAGCGACATTGCGATACTCATCACCCATCACTTCCAAGGCTCCCAGTACCAGCTTTTCAGCCTCTTCACGGCTGACGCTGATCGATTTGCCGCGCAGGGGCGGGAGCTTGAGATCAGCATAGCTGACGCGGTCTAATTGCCAGTTTTCGCCCAGCTTCCTGGCGTATCTGCGCATATGCGGAGCCAGCTGTTCCATGGTTACATCGATTTGGCGATGATAGAGTGCTTCTTCGACTTCCTGATCCTGCAGCAGATAAGTGAAAACGTTCTCGTAAGAGCGTTTTTCCGCCAGCAGGACATCCTGCTTCACGTGGGCATAGTAAGCTGTAGCAATAGTGTTACGATACTTTGCCAGATTTTCTGAAAAAACACGAAAGGCCTCTCGTCTGATATCTGTGTCAGGGTGCATGGCGTAAAACTCTTCGTAGGAAGCGAAGCTGAGAGGATACTTTTCTGCGTTAACTTCGAAATCCGGGAAGAAGAGGTCGGCAAATTTAGCAGCATCGTATATATTTTCTGGCAAAGAACCGGTCGATCCATTCAGGCTGGTCAGGAGTTCTTCGCTCTCTGCAGACAAACGATGTGGACGCAGGCGCAGGTGGTCACCAAAGAACTTTGCAGAGCCGGCTTCGATTTTGATTGCCTGTTTAAGCAGTTCTGCAGCTACTTCCTCTAATTCGCTCTCATAAAAGCTGATATCACTGAAGATTTTAGAGATGACATTATTAGTCTCCATGCTGCGCCGCATTTTTTCCTGATTTGTCATATCGACTGAATAATCCAGGAAGATATAGGAGCCGACTTCTGAGCTTTTGCTGATTAAGTGTTCCAGAGCCTGCCACGATTCCACCAGAGTATCAGCACTTGTGGTTTTTGCTATCTTATTGCGGTAGCTGGAGACAAAGTTCGCAGCCTCTGCCTGCAGCTCCAGCTGAGCCTGTTCCTGTTCTTCCGGAGAACTGAAAATATGACTCAGATCCCAGGTGTCTTCGACGCGCACGTCAGTTCTTTTTGCCATGTTTTTCCCTCATTTCCTAATCTGATCTTTACAATTGCAGGTGGTTAAGACAAGTATAACACAAGCTTATATTATGATAAAATACTGCTGAAACAGTTGCGTTATAGCACACATTGGGATACTGTGTAAGTACAGCTAATATTTGCAGAAAAATATACAAAGAGAATTGTTCCTGATGTGTGTAAGAGGAGGCAGTAATGCGAACAATTGATACAAGTATTCTGACCGAACGGGTGCGCGAAATGTGCAGGCCTCTGGCAATGGAACTGCCGGCGGATGTAAAAGCATGTCTGGAAAAGGCACGCTCCATAGAGAGCAGCCATACAGCCGTCTCAGTGCTGGGGGACATTCTGGATAATGCCGACCTGGCAGACCGGCAATCAATACCGATGTGCCAGGACACAGGCGCAGCTGTGGTTTTTTTTGAAGTCGGCTTAGATGTTCATTTTAACTCAGACCCTTATGCAGCAATAAATGAAGGTGTCCGTCAGGGATACGAGAAATACTATCTCCGGAAATCGGTGGTAGCAGATCCTTTGCGGCGGGTCAATACAGGAGATAACACGCCGGCCTTCATCACTACCCAGTTGATGCCGGGTGATCAGGTGAAAATTACGCTGCTGGCCAAAGGATTCGGCAGTGAAAATATGAGCCGGCTGAAGATGCTCATGCCGGCTGATGGACGTCAGGGTGTACATGATTTTGTGCTGGAGACAGTAAGGATGGCCGGACCCAATGCCTGTCCGCCTTTTATGGTAGGGGTAGGGATCGGCGGTACCTTTGATCAGGTAGCTTTGGCAGCGAAGCGCTCCCTGCTGCGCCGGCTGGATTCCAAACATGAAGATCCCTATTATGCTGAGTTCGAAAGCGAGCTCCTGCACGACATCAATCAGTTAGGTGTCGGGCCCCAGGGCTTTGGCGGCAGAACCACAGCTCTGGCTGTGGCAATAGAAACTTTGCCTACGCATATTGCCGGCCTGCCGGTGGCAGTGAATATTCAGTGTCACGCTATTCGTCATCAGGAGGTGATCATCTAATGGCTGCAGAAATTTATCTTACAAGCCCCTTAACTGAAGAAAAAGCCCGCAGCTTACGGGCGGGAGACCGCGTTCTGCTTTCAGGCAGCATTTTCACCTTGCGCGACGCGGGACATGCCCGATTGATTGAAGCTCTGGACAAGGGCAAAGCCTTGCCCGTCGATTTACAGGACGCCATTATCTTTTATGTTGGCCCCTCTCCGGCTGCTCCGGGTAAGGTGATCGGGTCTGCCGGCCCGACATCTTCTTATCGCATGGACCCCTACACGCCCCGCCTGTTGAAAAAAGGACTGCGCGGTATGATCGGCAAGGGTTACCGGTCCCGGCAAGTGATTGAAGCGATGCAGGAACATGGGGCCGTTTATTTTGGCGCCATTGGCGGAGCCGGGGCACTGATTTCCCAAACAGTCATTTCTGCAGAAGTAATCGCTTATGAGGACCTGGGGACGGAGGCCTTGCGCTGCTTACAGGTGAAAGATCTACCCCTGACAGTTGTGATTGACTCGGAAGGCAATAACCTCTATGAAACAGGTCCGGCTGAATGGAAAGCAAGCCTGTGAGAGAGCCCTATGGCAAGCAGCAGCAGTGACATTGAAAAGATCCCTCTGTATCTGCAATTAGCCGGATTGATCAGGGAGCAGATCAGAAACGGTGAACTGGCGCGGGGAGGAAAACTGCCCTCAATCCGTGCTGCCGCAGAGGAATACGCAGTATCTGTCGGCACCGTGCGTCATGTCTATACACTTCTGGAGCAGGAAGGGCTGATTGTTGTCGATCGGGGGCGGGGCACTTTTGTCAGCAGTCCGGAAGAAGGCGATCAGGCAAGCCGCAAGCAGATCGCCCTGGAGTCCATCGATAAGATGCTGAATACCTTGTCTCTCAATGGTTTTTCCACACAGCAGGCACAAATCCTGTTTGAGCTGCGGCTGCGGCAACGCGAGTCCATGACCCGGCCGGTTCGTGTCGTGGCCGTCGCTAAGTCACCTGAGGAACGCAGCATTCTGGGCCGCTCACTGGATACTATCCAGCAGGCAGAAATTTATCGCATGTCTTTCGATGACCTGATCAGCAGTCCGGAACGTATAGCTTACGGTCCGGATTTTTTATGCTATCCCGTATCTTTGGAAAATGAACTGGACGAGTTGAATCTGCGGGAAGTGAAGCGTTTGCCTGTGTCTATGACCCTGGAGCAAGAGTCAGCTCTCCGGCTGACCCACTCTCTCCTTGGTCAGAAACTGGGCATTTTAACTGTGAGCCGCAGCTTTATGAGTATCATGCATGCACAGATGAAAAGGATTTACGGCGATATACTTTCCTATGAGAGCTGTTTCCTGGGTGATTTACAGAAGACAGGTGAGTTTATAGCAGACAAGGAAGTTTTGCTATTACCGGCTTCGGTTCTGGATTTCATTGATGCGGAAGAAGTAGCGCTGCTGCGGCAGGCGGGCAGGCAAGGACAGAAACATATATATGTGGAGTTCAGTTGTGATCAGGGCTCAATGATTTATGTTAACCGCACAGTTCAGGAGCGTTATCGTGAACTGCGTACCCATATAAATAATGGAGGATAAATAATGGCAGAAGAAAACGGCAAAAAACTGGTTATCGGTGTCATCGGCGCTGATGTACATGCGGTGGGCATCCGCATTCTGGAATACGCTTTCAGACAGGCAGGTTTTGATGTAACTAATCTGGGAGTAATGGTTTCGCAGGAGGAATATGTCAATGCTGCAGTTGAGACAGCTGCTGACGCTGTTGTCGTATCCTCGCTGTACGGGCATGCGGAGCTGGATTGCCGCGGCTTGCGCCAGAAGCTGGATGAGGCCGGTCTGGCAGATATTCTGCTTTATGTCGGCGGCAATATTGTTGTGGGCAAGCAGGATTTTGTTGAAGTGGAGAAACGCTTCAGGAATATGGGCTTTGACCGTGTTTTTCCGCCCAGTACCCCGCCTGAGGAAACTCTGAAATGGCTCGAATATGACCTTGGAGTGCAATAAATGGGAGCGGTTCTACTCATCGATTTTGGCAGCACCTGGACTAAGCTGACTGCAGTTTCACTGAGCAGTGAAGCTTTGCTGGGATCTGCAGCTGCCTTTACTACCGTCGAAAAGGATATCAACATCGGCCTGCAGGAAGCGATGAAACAGCTGGAAAGCAAAATCGGACCTCAGGAATATGACGATATCTGGGCCTGCTCTTCTGCTGCCGGCGGCTTGCGCATGCAGGTCTCAGGTCTGGTGCCGGAATTGACAGCTGAAGCGGCGCGTATGGCAGCGCTCGGTGCGGGAGCAAAGATTGACCGGGTTTTTTCCTATGAATTGACCGGCCAGGATCTGGCTCGGATAGAGGCCGATCAGCCCGACATCTTCCTGCTGGTAGGCGGGACAGATGGTGGCAACAGGGATTGCATTGTCGGCAATGCCGAAAAGCTGGCCGGGCTGGAGGCTCGCTTTCCCATTATCTATGCGGGCAACCGCAGCGCCCTGGACGAGTGTGAAAAAATCCTCAGTGATTTCCCGCTGACAGTTTGTCCCAATGTAATGCCACGCTTTGGTGAGCTGCAGACAGAAACTGTGCAAAAGGAAATACGCAGTCTTTTTCTTACGCAGATAATTGAAGCCAAGGGGCTGACGGAAGCAAAAAACCTGCTGTCTGGAATCCTGATGCCCACACCGTCAGCCATGCTTTCGGCTATGAAGCTTCTCGCCGAAGGCAGCAGGACGCAAGAGGGGATCGGTCCCTTAATGGGCATAGACGTCGGCGGTGCTACGACAGATGTCTATTCAATTGCCGATGGCTCTCCGCGCGATATGCAGGTCATGCTGAAAGGATTACCCGAACCTTATGTCAAGCGTACAGTTGAAGGCGATATCGGTATGCGCCACTGTATCGACGGTATTATAGCCGAGCTGGGTCTGGAGAATCTGGCTGGGCGCTGTGGCCTGCCCGAGGATAGGGCAGAAGAATTGTATGAGCGTTTCAGCAGTAAGAAGGAGATAATACCCGAGACTGGTGAAGAAGAAGCTTTTGAGCTGGCTTTGGCGATGGCGGCGGTTGATGTGGCCAGTCAGCGTCACAGCGGAAAACTACAGGAGGTGTACACCAGCACAGGACTGGCCTATGTACAGACCGGTAAGGACTTGCGCTCGCTGGAACAGATTGTTCTCAGCGGCGGAGCTCTTATCCATGCCGGGGACCCTTTAAAAATTGCGAAAGCTGCCTTATATAACAGTGCGGCGCCGACGTCATTGCGGCCGCTCAGGGCACGGATCTGGCGCGACAGCAAGTATATCCTGTCTGCTATGGGTGTTCTGGCAGAAAAAGAAGCTGACCTTGCTTTAAAAATTATGAAAAGGGAACTGGAAGATATCGGGGAGATTTCTTCGCAAGAATAAATAAAACTAAACGGATAAGCACTCATCTTAATCGAGAGGTATAACATGCAAGAATTACAGAATAAAAAAATAACACGGGATGAATTCGAGAGTATCAGAAAAGATGTTCTGACCCAGTGGCCTACCGGTAAGGAGGTGGATCTGGATAAAGCCTTGCTTTATCATAAAAGTCTGCCTCAGAAGAAAGTTTTCAGTTATGTTCTGAACAAAGCCAAGGAAGAGGGCCAAACCCTGACCCAGCCTCGTGCCGGAGTACCTTTGATCCAGGATCAGATCCAGCTGCTGCAATATTTGCAGGACGTGGGTGATGCAGATCTGCTGCCCACAACGATAGATAGCTATACCCGGCAAAACCGCTACAAGGAAGCAGAAATCGGCATCACTGAATCTGTGAGAAGTAATAAATCCATGCTTAACGGTTTTCCGGCTGTAAACCATGGTGTGACCGGCTGCCGTCAATTAATCGACTCTCTGGATAAACCGATTCAGGTACGCCACGGCACTCCTGATGCCCGCCTGCTGGCTGAGATCTGTTATGCCGGAGGCTTTACCAGCTATGAAGGTGGCGGCATTTCCTACAATATCCCCTATGCCAAGGATGTTTCTCTGGAGACGACGATCCGCGACTGGCAGTATGTTGACCGGCTGACCGGATTGTACGAAGAAGAAGGCTGCCCGATTAACCGTGAACCCTACGGACCCCTGACCGGTACTCTGGTACCGCCTTTTGTTTCACACAGTGTAGCGATTATTGAAAGTCTGCTGGCGGCTGAACAGGGCGTAAAAAATATTACGGTCGGCTATGGCCAGTGCGGAAATCTGGTTCAGGACGTTGCAGCTCTTCAGACACTGCAAAGCTTGACCGAAGAGTACTTACGCAAGTATGGCTATGGTGATGTCGAAGTTACCACAGTACTCCACCAATGGATGGGCGGTTTTCCCGACGATGAGTCTAAAGCTTTTGCGGTTATTTCCTGGGGCAGTGTAGTGGCTGCGCTCTCACATGCGACTAAAGTAATCGTTAAGACACCCCACGAGGCAATCGGTGTACCTACCAAAGAAGCCAATGCTGCAGGCCTGCTCTGCACTAAACAAACCATCAATATGCTGGGTGACCAACACCTTGATACATACAGCCTGAAGGACGAAAAAGTAATCATTGCAGCGGAAACCCGCTGTGTTGTCGACCGCGTTATCGAGCTGGGCAAGGGCAACCTGGCCCAAGGCGTGATTCAGGCTGTGGGTGCCGGTGTGCTGGATATTCCTTTTGCACCCAGTCGCTATAATGCAGGTAAAATGCTGCCTGCACGTGATAACGAAGGAGCGATCAGGCTCTTCCACGTCGGCAATATCCCGCTGACAACTGAACTGAAAGAGTTCCATGAGGAAAAGATGCGCGAACGGGCACGTTATGAAAATCGAGAGGCATCATTCCAAATGGTTATTGATGACGTATATGCCATCAGCAAAGGCAGACTGGTTGGCAGACCCAAATAAGTGAAACAGGAGAAAAAAATGAAGATCAAGCAATTAATCTGTGCTCCGGGGAGAACCGGATTCTATTTTGATGATCAAAAAGCGATCAAGGCGGGTGCGCGCCGGGATGGAAATATCTATATCGGCGAGGCAGCGACAGAAGGTTTTACTTCAGTCCGGCAAGCGGGAGAATCTGTTTCTCTGATGCTGATTCTGGAAGACGGACAGATCGCCTTCGGTGATTGTGCTGCAGTTCAATATTCAGGTGCCGGCGGACGGGACCCGCTCTTTCTGGCTTCAGATTTCATTCCTTTGCTTGAAGAGGAAATCGCACCACTGCTGGAAGGTAAGGAATTGGGGACTTTCCGCGAGATGATGGCTGCAGTGGAAAACTTTCACACGGCTGATGGTAAAAGACTGCATACAGCCATTCGTTATGGTCTGTCTCAGGTCTTGCTGGATGCTCTGGCTAAAGCCGGTCAACGCATGATCTGTGAGGTTGTGGCTGACGAGTATGGACTGAAAGTAAGTACTGAGCCTATTCCGATTTTCTGCCAGTCAGGAGACAGCCGTTATGAAAACGCGGACAAGATGATTATCAAGCAGGCGGATGTCATGCCCCATGCTTTAATCAATAATGTTACAGACAAGCTGGGGAAAAAGGGCGAATTGCTGTTGGAGTATGTTGCCTGGCTGAGTAAGCGCATTCAGGATTTCAGGCTGGACCCGGACTACAATCCTGTCCTGCATATCGATGTCTACGGTACCATTGGCCAGGCTTTTGGTGACGACAATTACCAGGCTATGGCTGATTATCTGGAGACCCTGGCGGCTGCGGCTGCACCCTTCAAACTGCGGATTGAAGGGCCGATGGACGCAGGCAGCAAAGCTGATACGATCAGACATCTGGCAGCTCTGACCTCTCTGGTCAATGAGCGGGGCATTGCTGTTGAACTGGTTGCTGACGAATGGTGCAATACCTATCAGGATGTGGTTGACTTCGTGAATGCCGGAGCAGGACACATGATTCAGGTAAAAACACCGGATCTTGGTGGCCTGCACAAGACAATCGAGGCTACTCTTTACTGCAAGGAGCATGGTGTCAAAGCTTACCAGGGCGGCACCTGCAATGAGACGGTCCGCTCTGCTCAGATTTGTACGCAGGTTGCCATGGCTACCCAACCGGATCAGATTCTGGCCAAACCGGGTATGGGGGTTGATGAGGGCCTGATGATCGTCTATAACGAGATGCAGGATGTTCTGGCTTTGCGGCGCGCCAGTCAGAGAAAGGAGTCCTGAATGAACCCGATCAGGATGGCGGTAGCCGGAACTCTTGAGTCCAGTGATGTCATGGTACGGGTACGGCCGGCGGAAGTTTTATCGCTGGAGATAAAATCGCCCGTGCTGGAGCAATATGGCGACGCAATCCGACAGACTGTGGCTGAAGTTCTGGCAGACCGGGGCGTCACTGCAGCAGAAATCGAATTGATTGACCGCGGCGCTTTGGACTGTACGATACGGGCCCGGCTGGAGACAGCGCTCGAGCGCGCTCTTAGTTAAGGAGAAAAATATGCGGCGTTCACTATTATTCTTACCCGGCAATCAGCCTTCTCTTTTACAAAATGGAGCTGTCCTGCCCGCTGATGCCCTGATTTTTGATCTGGAGGATGCGGTAGCAGCCGATGAGAAAGACAGCGCCAGATATCTGGTCGCTTCCGCCCTGCGTCATCTTGATTTCGGCCGCCGCGAAAAAATCGTGCGCATCAACGACGATCATACTTTACGCGAAAAGGATATCAGGGCTGTTGTCAGGGCAGGAGCTGACACGATCATGCCGCCCAAAATTGCCGGATCAGCCCTGTTACAGGAAATCGGGGCCTTGCTGGATGAAATCGAACAAGAGGCGGGAATCGAGGCCGGACGTACCAAGCTGATGCCTTTGCTGGAAACGGCTGCGGGTATTGAGCTCGCTTATGAATCTGCCCTTGCCTCGTCCAGAGTTGTCGCCCTGGCTTTAGGCGGTGAAGATCTGGCAGCCGACCTGGGCTGCTCCCGGAGCAGGGAGGGCAAAGAACTGCTCTATAGCAGGCAGCGCCTGATCATAGCAGCGCGTGCTGCGGGCATAGAAGCGATTGATACCCCCTTTACTGATGCGCAAGATAATACCGGTTTGCTGGAGGATGCCCTGCTGGCCAAATCTCTCGGTTTCAGCGGGAAACTGGCCATATCACCCCAGCATCTGAAGGGCATACATCAGGCTTTCACACCGACCGGAGCGGAAATCGCTTACGCGCTGGAAGTAATCAAAGCCATGGAAGCCGGGCTGAGCTCAGGTCTGGCTGCGGTGTCCCTGCGGGGCAAAATGATTGATAAACCTGTAGTTGAGCAGGCGGAAAAAACGCTGGCAATTGCCAGGGCCAGCGGCCTGCTGGCTGCGGCGGAGGAGATTGCAGATGCTGAGTAAAGAATATAGTGATATTAAAAGCGCGATTAAGGCTTCGCCTCTGGAAGACGGTATGACGGTGTCTTTTCACCACCATCTGCGTAATGGAGATTATGTTTTGAACATGGTGATGGCAGCCATTGCGGACCTGGGATTCAAAGATCTGACCGTCAATGCGAGCGCATTTTTTGCCTGTCATAAACCCCTGCTGGACCATATTAGTCAGGGGGTCGTGACCGGTCTGGAATGTAACTATATGGATGCAGGTCTGGGTGAAGAAATCAGCCGGGGCCTGCTGAAGAAACCGGTGATCTTCCGCAGCCACGGCGGCCGTCCGGCCGACTTGTACCGCGGAGCTGCTCATATCGATGTCGCCTTCATCGCTGCGTCAAATGCCGACCCGGCCGGCAACTGCAACGGCTGGAGCGGAAAATCAGCTTTTGGCTCCATCGGCTATGCCATGGCGGATGCGGATATGGCCGATTACGTTATTGTGATCAGCGATCAAAAATCGATTTATCCGCTGCAGCAGAGCTCGATTGATGAAAGCCTTGTTGATGCCGTCGTCTTTGTCGATTCCATCGGCGACCCGGAAAAAATTGTTTCGGGTACTACCCGCGTTACCCGCGATCCGATCGGCCTGCTCATGGCAGACTTAGCGGTTGATGCCATTGCAGCTTCAGGTCTGCTTCGTGACGGATTCTCTTTCCAGACCGGCGCCGGCGGAGCTTCGCTGGCGGTAGCTCAGCTTCTCAGCGACCGCATGCTGGCTGAAGGCATTCAAGGCAGTTTCGCATCCGGCGGCATTACCGGAATGCTGGTTGATATGCTAAGAGCCGGTTTGTTCCGCAACCTGCTGGACGTCCAGTGCTTTGACCGGGCAGCTGTTGAATCTATCGCGCAGGATGAGCGTCACATAGAAATCAGTGCTTCGCGCTACGCCAGCCCGGAGGCTAAGAGCAATGTAGCCCAGCAACTGGACGTAGTTATTTTGGGAGCGACGGAAATAGATCTGGATTTTAATGTCAATGTGCATACGGATTCCAATGGAGTTATTATGGGCGGTTCGGGCGGCCACAGCGATACAGCGGCCGGATCCTTTATGTCGATGATCATAGCACCTTTGTACCGGGCCCGGCTTCCCCTGATTGTGGATCGGGTAGGCTGTATTTCCACTCCGGGAAGGGACGTTGACGTTCTGCTGACCCAATATGGCCTGGCGGTCAATCCGCGCCGTGACGACCTGAGACAGCCTTTGCAGGCTGCCGGACTGCCAGTCTTTGAAATTGCTGAATTAAAGGCCAGGGCAGAAGCTATTTGCGGTCTTCCTCAGCCCATTAAAAGAAAAGACCGTACTGTGGGCATTGTACGGTCTCGTGATGGTGAAATTCTGGATCGGATTTATCAGCTGGCGGATTAGGCCTGTTCTTTGCTTTTAACCGGCTTAAGCCGGTAGCGAAAACGGTTATTAGCTTCCAGAAAAGACATGGTGTCGGCGACCGTTTCCTCGAAAGGCCGCGGTGAAAAACCTAACTCACGCCGGGCTTTTTCATTGGAGAAATTAGAGTTACTCTCCAGAGAATAAAGCGCATAGGGGGTAAAGAGCGGACTTTTCTTTGTCAGCTTGCCCCAAAGTTCAAATAGTGGTGCCAGCAGTTTGACCAATTTGAAGGGTGCCAGCTGGCGTATAGGTTTTCTGCCGCTGTATTTTGCAGCTATCTCGCAGAGCTCGCTGATCGCATGAATTTCATTACTCAGGATATAAGTCTCGCCGGAGCGGCCCTTTTCCGCTGCCGCGATCAGCCCGTCAGCAACATCCCGCACATCAACCATATCGTAGCCACCCTTGACCAGGGTGTTCAGCCGTCTGTCGGTAAAGTCCAGCAATACCTGTACCAGGCGTCCGTGCAGGTAATCATTGGGTCCGATTATACCGGATGGATGCACGACTACAACATCCAGACCCTCACGACCTGCCTGCAGGACTTTTTCCGTTGCAGTGGCCTTGGTTTTTGCATAAGCTCCCTGAACCCAATCAGCATTGAAACGATCAACTTCACTGATCGGTGCATCATATTTCCTCTCAGGAATAGCATGGACGGAACTGCAGTAGAGGAAGCGTCTGGCATGGTACTTGCGCGCCATATCAATCATATTCTGAGTGCCCTCAACATTTGTTTTTGTCATGCGGGGATCATTTTTAGAGGCAATGGAAATCATGCTGGCCAGATGCAAAACAATTATTTCCTTATCTTCCAAAGTGGAAAACACTGCCGGCAGAGTCCAGGGCAGGGTGATGTCGGCAGTATAAATTTCGCAATCAAGCCCCTGCAGGGCTTCAGGGCGCTCAGGCTCTATAATCAGACAGCGGACATCTTCGCCTTTTTGCAAAAGCTTGCGTACGACCGTATTGCCCAAATGGCCGGAAGCGCCGCTTACTATGTAAATCTTATCTTTATTCATGATGTAATAACTCCGGAAAAGCTCTTTACCTGTACTTATTGAACTTATTTTAATGCATAGAAAGTGTAAATCATAGAGACGCAGTGACAAAAAATGTGGCAGGCAGATGAGTCTTTGTGAAGGCAGTGTCTCAATCTCAACTTGAGAAGCATTTATGTCGGTAAAATCAGCTGCAGCAGGCAAGACAGCTTTAACTGATTACTGCTAAAATGTTTAGCAAGGAGACCCGGCGACCGTTTACCAGGATTTTCAGGCGATCGCAGCGAAAAAGAGCGGAGGCATTATGTCATTTTCATTACGTATGCAGAAAAGCCATTTATACAGTGTGTTGCTGTGCCCGCGGGGGGCAGCACGCCTGGCGGACCAGGGTGCTCAGATCGCTCAGATGTATCTTTCGCCCTATGATCGTCTGGTTGGCGTGATCGGGGAGAGTGGATCGGGCAAGAGTATTCTGATTAAAGGTATGTTTCCCGGACTGGAACTGACCAATGACGATGAAGGAGTTAATGTCCGGCCCCTGCCCCTCATGCATCTGGATGATACGGGCTTTTTCACACCTCATACTTATCATGTCGATATCCGCTTCGAAATGGCCTTCTATCAACCCTACGAACTGGCTGCGGCAATTATGGAAGCGATTAGCCGCAAAAAGCGTGTGATTGTAGAGCACTTTGACCTGATTTATCCGCATCTGGATATGAATGCGCATCTGCTGCTGGGGGTGGGCGAAGAAATTATTATCACCCGTCCGACTATCTTCGGACCCGAACCGAATTATATCAGGGATATTGTCTTTCAGTCTTTTCCGACGCGGCGCATGGTCCATACGGCGGAAGATCTGACAGAATTAAGCCTCATCGACCATCACGTTTTTCATTATGAGCACTCCGACGTTCGCTCCGGCTTTATTCTGACCTTCCACGATAAACCTGATCTTGATCTGAGGGTGGTAGAAAAGGAAGTACAGAGTTTAATCGACCGCGATCTGCCGATCTCCTATATCGATGATACCCATGTCATGATTGGTGATCAGCGGCATTACTGCACCGGTCCGCGCCTGCATATGAAGAGTACGGGCGGTGTCAAAAATTTTCATATTCATCCTGAATTTGTTGTAGAATCGATTTCAGGCGAATATCAGATGATCGGACTGGTGAATGTAGATAGTGATTACAAACTGTCTCAGCTGAATAAGCTGTTGTCTACAGATGTAAGTGCAACTTTCAGAGAAGCCGGTAATTAGACACAAATGCAGGAAAAACAGTGGAGAGAAGAGAATAATCTGTTTGCGGCGGTGGATCTGCCTGCTGTTTTAGCAGGTCGCGACCGCCGTGCCGGCAAGCGCAGGGAACTTCTTTCCCGGGGCGGCTCCTGCCTGCTGAGCGTTAGTCTGCTCATGCCCGGTCCGGTAAAAACATCGCGGCTGTCACGAGCATTTCTGCGCGAATATTGTTCTTACCTGCGGGTCCAGTTCCGGGGCCGGAATCTCTCTGTAGCCCGTGAGGAAGCCTGGTTCGATTCTGCCGGTGATGCTTATTTCTTCCTCTTCGCTGCCGGCACGGATCCTCTTTTTTTAAAAAAATATACAATTACTCTGGAAGAAGAATTTGACTGGGGCCGGGTACTCGATCTGGATCTGTATCTGTCGGAATCCGAGCAGCTTTCGCGGGCCGGCCTGCAGCGCCCGGAACGCCGCTGCCTGATCTGCACGGAGGAAGCCCATGCCTGCAGCCGTTCGCAGTGCCATTCAACCGGTGAACTGCAGAAGAAAGTCAGACAGTTGCAGACAGAAGGCTTGCTGCAGCTTTTGCCCGGGCGCATGCAGGCTGCGGCCTTATCTGCGGCTGTATCGGAGCTGCTGGTTGCGCCGAAACCGGGACTGGTGACAGGGTGTGATGCTGGTTCCCATACTGATATGGACCGCTTTACTTATGCGGACAGCATAGCTGCTCTGGCCGGATATTTTCGGGCTGCTGCCACATGCGGCCTGCAGCTGGCCTTAGCCAGGGAATCAGACGGTGAACAAGCTGCGGATGAGGGTGCTGACAGTGAGTTTTTTAAGAAGATTTCTGAACTGAAACAAGAGGGTCTGAGGGCTGAAAGGCAGATGTTTGCAGCTACCGGCGGGGTGAATACACAAAAAGGTTTTATTTATCTGAGCGGCCTGGTGCTGGCTGCAGCTGCTTCACTGCTACTGGATCCCCGCTACTCTGCTGCCGGGGCCGGGACTGGGGGCGAAGCAGGTCTGATAGCAGGCTGGCAGCGGGAAATAAGTCGCTGGGCTGTGGCTTTGCAAGCTCTACAGACGACTTCATCTCCGAAGACTGCAGAGACGGCAGGGGAGAGCCTCAGAAGCAGATATGGCATTACAGGTGCGCGGGGCGAAGCGGCTGCCGGAATGAAGAGTGTTTTTCAGCTGGCTCTGCCTTTCTATCGCGGTCTTCAGGCAAGAGCCGTGGCGAAAAATGAGGCTGCCGTGGTGACGCTGGTGCTGATACTGGCAGCAACGGAAGATACTACCCTGATTAAGCGGGCGGGTCTGCAGCAGGCAGAGCTGATTCAGCAGGAGCTGGCAGAGTTTTTCCATGCTATGGCTCGGCCCGGGGGGCAGTGTCCGGACAAGCTGCAGCTCACTGTGAACCGGGACCGGAGACCAGCGGTAAACGCTGACCTGCTTGCTGCGACTGCGCTTTCATCTTACTGCCTGGATAATATTGCCGGACAGGAGACTGCCGTCATCAGCTATATATCTTTATGGTCGGAATATTTCCGGGAAAAGGGTTACAGCGCCGGAGGGGCGGCGGACCTGCTCGCTATCTGTCTGCTTGTGCTAAAATTACTTGCTGATAGCTGATATGGTGCTATGTGCGCATTCTAATGAACCGGGAGAGGGTCATCTGCATGAGTGTTTTTTCAAAAATATCAAAAATCTTTACTGCTGACTGGACTACTTTGATCAAGTCGACGCGTCAGCTGAAAAAGGATTCAGGCCGTAGCTTTTTTGATCTGCTGCTGGACCAGGCGCGCATGTACAAGCGTGGTGGTTATACCTGGGCGGAGTATGCGCTGTACGAGTTTGACCGTATCAGGGATCCGAAGTTAAGAGCAAATTTCGGCTCTGAATATTATGATAACAAGCGGCTGGTTCTGGGCAGCTCTACTGCTGAATCAAGGACACTTTTTCGTGATAAATCTCTATTTAATGAAAAGTTTCACCAGTACCTGAGACGAGATTATTTAGACCTATGCCAATGTACGGAAAGAGATTTTCTGGATTTTGCCGGCAAACACCGGGTCTTTTTCGCCAAAGTCCCGACAGGCCATGGCGGAGCGGGAGTCAGCCGGATCGTCAGCGATGACCGGACAGATCTGCGGCAATTGTATCAGGAGCTGCTGGCCAGAGAACAGACTGTTCTGGAGGAAGAGATTATTTTGCATCCGGCCATGCGGGCAGTTTCCCCGACTTCGCTCTGTTCGCTCCGGATCGGAACGGTTCTGCAAAAGGACGGCAGCGTGGAAATACTGTATAACAGGCTGCGCACTGCCATGCATGATCCCATTGTTGATAATATTTCCCGCGGAGGCGGCTATACCGCGATTTCCGATCAGGGAGAGCTGATGTATCCCTGTGTGACCTTCAAACCCTGCCGCCGTTACCTGGCAGAGCATCCGGTGACAGGGGTGAAATTTGTCGGTTTTAAAATACCCATGTTCGACCAGGTTCAGGACTATGTGCGTGAGCTGGCGCAGCTTGTGCCGGACCAGGCCTATGTCGGCTGGGATATTACCCTTAACGAGCAGGGTCCGCTCCTGATTGAAGGCAACGAAATACCGTCACTCTATATGTATCAGGCGGCACAGTTTTATCCGGACGATATCGGACCGAGGGCAAATCTGGAGAAAGTTTTCGGCATTTCATTGCCTGCACCTGAACTTTAAGCAGAACAGTCAGTCTGGCTGCGAAGCTTGTCTTGTTCATAGAATTTCGGAAGCTTTAACAGAGTACGTTACGGAATTGACACCGATTGACACTATCTTGTAACGAAATCGAGAGGCCTTTTAATTGCAGCGAATGACAAGAGCTGTTATACTTTTGGAAACCGATTTAGCGATAAGCGGTGGTATTTTTATTTACCGCAATATATTTTCGCCTGACCGGAAATGAATTCGAGGTTGAGATGGCTTTACATCGCAGACATAAAGAAGATCCCTTTGAGACTTACGATTTGAAGAAGAAACGACCGGCCCGGCGCGCCCGACGTAAGCTGCGCAGCTATTTTTCGTCAAGCTTTAATGGTGGCAAATGGGTCTCGGTTGCGGTTCCTGTTATCGCATTCGCCCTTCTGGTGTCAGTTTTTGTCGTCAAGATTGTGACAGACTCAAAGTCAGTATCAGACGAAAAGTTCCGCAACGAAAATCCGGTTGAAATGCAGGAAAATATCGGACGTATTCAGCGTAATATTAAAGCTTTGCCGGAGATAAATGATGCGGATCCAACACAAGCCGCAGAAACCGAGCCTGTGCCTGAAACGACTTTATCCGGTGAGAAGGAGACCGAGCCTCCGGCACCAAACGTAGTGGTGATGATGCCTGACGAGACTGAAGGAAATGCAGTTAAAGAATATCTCTACGTCGCCAGCAGTGTTGTCAATGTGCGTCAGGATGCTTCTACAGATTCTGATCTTGCCGGTCAGCTTTCCTTTAATCAAAAAGTGGAGAAGCTCGGTCAAAAGGATGATTTCATTAAGATTAAAGCTGAAGACGGGCTGCAGGGTTATGTTCACAAGGATCTGCTATCTACTGAACTTTCAGAAGCTATTGTTCCCGGCATGAGCATGTATGTTCAGGTCGGCCAGGCTTATATCCGTTCCGGAGCCGGAACGACCTATGACATTATCGGCTTTGGTTTTAAAGGTACTCCGCTGACAGTAGTTGAAAGCGGAGCTGAATGGTCTCTGGTCAAGACTGATACGGGGCTCTCAGGCTATATGCTGAATGAGCTTTTCGGTACCCGTCAAGTTGAGCGCACCAGAATAACAATGGAAACAAATGCTGTACGCTACATTAACTATTCTGTTGTCTATATGCGTGAGGAAGCAACGGCTGATTCTGAACAAATCGGTGTTCTGGCTATGGATGACAGAGTACTGCAGATATCTACCGACGGCAGCTGGTCGAAAGTGGAAGCTTCCGACGGCTTGCAGGGATATGTCCGCAACGATCTCCTGCGTGAGACTGCACCGGTAACGCCCTTTGCAACTACCAACCGCAATCAGTACATATCGGTCAGCGTCAGCAATGTCCGCGCTGAAGCCAGTACAGACAGCGAAGTTGTCGGACAAGCACGTAAAGACGAGCAAGTCCTGCAGATTGAAACGGACGGCACCTGGTCCCGCATCAGGACTTCAGCCGGAGTTGAGGGTTACGTTTTGAACGAATTCCTGACCGGAGTCGTACCGGTTCCCCCGTCAAGCGGCAGCAGCACGACGCCGGCCGAGACTACGCCGCCTCCGAGCAATTCTTCTTTCCGGGATATCAGCGGTACAGTCTATGTCAAGGCGAGTGCGGCTAACCTGCGCTCAGAGCCCAATACCTCATCGCTGATAGTAGATACCCTGTACTATGGAGCTTCCTTACAGAGAATATCGACCAATGATATCTGGACAAAGGTTAAGACAGGCAACGGCCAGATTGGCTTTATGGATAACAGTCTCTTCCAGACAGAAGTGATTGAAAGTACCCCGCCCCAGGCGACCAGCCAGGGCCAGCAGGTAGTGGAATACGCCAAACAACTTCTGGGCGTACCATACGTATATGCCGGCGCATCGGCAAACGGAGTTGATTGTTCCGGTTTGACAAAATATGTTTATGGAAGAATGGGTGTCTATCTGTATCATGGATCCAATAGTCAGGCACGTTCAAACTATCAATCAATTTCCTTCTCAACCAGTAATTATGAAGCAACGTTGCTGCCGGGCGACCTGGTGTTCTTTAACAATGTTTACACCTCACCTAACTCCAACTACACTCATGTAGGAATTTATGTTGGTAACGGTCAAATGATACATTCACCGCAACCGGGACAGACTGTGAGGTATGAGTCACTATATGATCGTAACGCTTATTCACCTGTCAGGCTTGTTAAACGCATTTTTTAAGCCTGTCCCCGGGAAGATATAGATAATGGACGTGCTCGGACAGAACACGTCCATTTTTCGGAGTAATTATTTGATGGCAATTCAAGAGCATCCAAATCAAAACAAAAATGATAATAATCAATTCAATAAAATGCGTCCTGCACCCAAGCTGCAGCGTGCCCGGAGCAAGGCCGGTGAAGGGGATACTTATCCGGAAAAACTTCAGTATACCGGTAAGAATCTACGGGTAGATTATTTGCAATCGCATGCTGCTGCAGCTGAAGCGGAAGCGGTTGCTAAAAACGTTGCTCAGTCTCCGGCGGCCAGCAAGACGGAAGCAGCAATCGCAAAAGCAAAAGCTCAGGCACAGCTATCCCGGCAATCATCTGTGCAGAAGCCCTCTGTACAGAAAGCAGCTTCCCGGAAAACGGCTGATCAGCAGGCAGCTTCGCTAAATAATGCAGGCCGGCAGGCGGCTGCCGCTAAGACCGGTCGCCGGGAAGAAGCAGCCAAGAAAGCGACTGATGAAAAGAAGCGTCAGCGCCTTATGCTTATTGTTGCCGGTGTGTTAATTGTTGCGATCCTGCTTGTCTTTGGAGTCAGCAGTCTGCTCAAGCGGGATCCGGATTCCGATCCCGGCAGCTCTACTAACCCGCCTGTTACTACAGAGCCCGGGCCGGTGGCCTGGACTGAAGCCGAATTAGAAGCAGCCAAACTGGCATTATCGAAAGAAGTTATCTTTCCGGGCATCCATATTGCAGGTATCGACATGTCCGGCCTGAGTGCTGAGGAGGCCAGGGATGTTCTGGCGGAAGAAGCTGAGCGTTTGCGCGACAAAATTAAGATCACGGTAAGAGCCAATGACGAAAGCTTTACTTTGTCCGCTGAAGATCTTGCCTATAATTTCGACACTTTCTCCGCCTTGGAAAAAGCCTGGTCTGTTGGCCGCTCAAGCGAACATTATAATGACGACCTGGATCTGATTCTTCGTTATCAGGTTATCTCCGCTATAGAAAAGGAAGGCTTGCACATAGATCTGGACGGCGATTTTGACGAAGCGGTAATGAAATATTCACTGCAGAAGAAGCTGTCAGATCTGCTTCCGGTATTTACTGAGGCCAAAGCGACCGGCTTTAACACCACAACTTTACGTTTTGAAGTGGAAAACGGGCAGGTCGGCCTGGAAGCTGATCTGGCTTCAGCGATCAAAGATCTGCATAGACTTTTGCAGCAGGATGACTTTCAGGGAGAAATTGTGCTCAAGCTGGAAGAAAAACAGCCGGAAATGACAGCGGACATGATCTATAACAATACGGGATTTATATCTCAGGCCAGCACACCTATCTATGGTTCCTGGCAGGCTGACCGCAATTACAATCTCATCGTTGCTGCCAAAAAAATGAACGGTCAGGTAGTCCAGCCCGGCGAAACTTACTCCTATCTTACTTCGCTCGGACCGATAACCACACAGGCAGGATTTATGTCAGGCAGCGCTATTGTGGGCGGTACCTACATCGATGTTATCGGCGGGGGACTTTGCCAGCCCAGTACAACCTTATTCCAGGCAGCAGTCAAAGCTGACCTCGAGATTGTGGAAAGACATAACCATGGTATGAGAAGCGACTACTATTATTATGGCCAGGACGCAATGATCTACGGCGGCAGTTTTGACTTCAAGTTCAAGAATAATACAGATTATCCGCTGGCTATCGTAGCAGAAACATCAGGAAATTATCTTGTTTATAAGTTATATGGCAGGCCTTTGCCTGCAGGTGTGACTATAGAAATGGATTCAGTGAAGACCGGAGACCTGACTCCTATAACGACAACGCAGAAAGTTTTGAATACCAAGCTGGAACCGGGTGAGTCCGAGCAGGTTCTCACTCCTATTGTCGGTTCTACCTGGGAGACATACAAGGTCTATTACAAGAATGGCGTTGAATTTGACCGGCAATACCTTACCTACAGCCGCTATCCCAGTGTGGCACGCAGGATTGAATACGGACCAAGCCTGCCTCCGACAGAAACTGTGCCGGAGACCGAGCCCACTACCGAAGCACCGACCACTGCTTCTACGGCTGCGCCAACAGCAGCACCGACAGAGCCAGTGACCGAGCCTCCAACAGAAGCGCCGGAACCGTAAATAGCTGTGGCAGTCCCAACGGCGGGACCGCTTCCCCGTAAAGGCAGCTGCAGCTGCCTTTCGCGATTATAGGGGAATAACCGTAAGAGAGTCAGTACAAATTCGCCAAACTTCGCTTATACTGTATAGTGGAAATTACAGCAATTGGAATGATTATAAATTGCTGTAATTTTAATAAGTCTGCGGATATGATATACAAGGTGATATATGTTAGGTGAAAAACAGACTGAAGCGATTAATCAAGAAGCTGCCTGGCCGACGCTTTCCTTGCTGATTCCCTTTTTCAATGAAGAAAGACAAATAGAGACTACCCTGCAAACAGTGATGCCGATCATGGATTCACTGAACTTAAGCTATGAGATAGTCTGTGTCGATGACGGGTCCAGTGACAATAGCTGGCAGCTGCTTTCCCAATATGCCCAGACATATCCCCAGATTTATGCTCTGCGGTTTTCGCGTAATTTCGGCAAGGAAGCAGCTCTTTCTGCCGGGCTGGCTGAGGTGCGGGGTGAAGCCGTCATAACCATGGATGGTGACTTGCAGCATGATCCCGGACATATCCCGCAGATGGTTGAATTGTGGCGCGAGGGCTATGATGTCGTTGAGGGTGTCAAGTCAGCCCGCAAGGATGGTGTTTTTTCCAGATTTGCTGCTAACACTTTTTATAAAGTATTCAAGTTAGCTTCCGGTTATAATCTAAAAAATGCATCGGACTTTAAACTGCTTGACCGCAAGGTGATCGATGCATGGAATCAGCTGCCGGAGAAGGAAACCTTTTACCGGGCACTGTCAGTCTGGCTGGGCTATCGCCGCACTAGCTTTACTTTTGAAGTGCAGGAGCGGAAAAACGGCCAGAGCAAGTGGAGCCTGTTTAAACTTATGCGGCTGAGCGGCAATGCTCTGACAGCTTTTTCCTCCAAGCCCCTGCAGATAATTAAGATCATAGGCTGGATCTTTATCGTATTTTTTCTGGCTCTTACGGTGCAAACATCAGTCAATTATTTTCAGGGTCATGCAGTCGAAGGCTTTACCACGGTTATACTGCTCCAGCTTCTCACCGGTGGCGGTATATTTTTAGGTCTGGGCGTAATCGGAAGCTATATTGATCGTATTTATACCGAAGTTAAACAAAGACCGCGTTACCTGATCAGCGAACGCAAAGGCCGTAATGAAGATGACAGATAAACAGCAACAGTTAGCGGCTTTTCTCGATCAGAGCACCATGGAAGGTGGTGTCGACTTTCATCTTCATACACACTACTCCGATGGTTTGCAAAGTCCTGCGGATGTGCTGAGAGCTGCCTGGAAAGCGCGCCTGCGTGCTGCAGCCATTACAGATCACGATACCTTGGGTGGGATTGCTGAGGCTGCAGCGGAGCAGAAATTGCTTTTAAGAGAGAATACAGACCGGGCTGAAACGGTTTTTGTAGCCGGTATTGAAATCAGTACACATTTCGCAGATGCAGAAATTCATCTGCTGGCTTATTTTCCGGAAAAACCGCCGGCAGAGATGTATGAATTTATTGCAGAAGTGCAGAAAGAACGCAAAATACGTAACCAGAAGATGTTTGATCAAATCCTGAAGCTGGGTTATGAACTTTCTATATCCGGTCCCGAAGAAGGGGACAGGGCAGATGAAGTCTGGGGCAGAGTACATCTTGCACGTCAGCTGGTCAGGGACGGTCATTTCACAAGCGGGAAGGAAGCCTTTAATAAACTTCTGGCACCGGGAAAACCAGCCTACATTGCCCGCCGTCATTTTACTGTTCAGGAATGTCTGCGTATGATTAATGCAGCGAACGGTCTTGCTGTTTTGGCCCATCCCCACGAATACAAGTTTTGCCCCCTTTCAGTTGATGATAAAGCGGCAGTACAGTTGCTGACCGGTATTTTCAGAGATCTGAAAGCTATGGGACTGCATGGCATTGAGGCTTTCCACGGCATGGTTGATCCGGAGCGCGCCAATTTGTTTTACAAGCTGGCGCGGGAACTGGACTTAATCGTTACGCAGGGATCAGATAATCACGGTAAAGACGAAAATGATTCACATCATGTAATGTATACAGGTGAGACGAAGCTTTATCGTGATTATGTGCTGTCCCGTGATCAATCGGCGGAGTAGATTTGTACAAAAGATTTTTGAGAAATATGGGAAAATATTACTGTGCAAAAACACTAATTTTTTAGCTATCTATCTAAGAAAGGATGAATTATGTCAAAAATAAAGAAAATGACTCATGAAGATATTGATGTACAGGGTAAACGCATTCTGATGCGCGTAGACTTCAATGTACCTCTCGACAAACAGACAGGTGAGATTACAGATGACCAGAGGATTGTAGCTGCTTTGCCGACAATCAGAAATCTCTTGTCACGCGGAGCCCGCCTGATTTTACTTTCGCATCTGGGACGGCCCAAGGGTGTTGACAGCAAATTATCCATGGCCATATGCGCTAAGCGGCTTTCAGAACATCTGGGCCAGGAAGTTATCCAGGCGGCTGATGTGATCGGCCCTGATGCCAGAGAAAAAGCCGGCAGTCTGGAAGACGGTCAGGTCATGCTGCTGGAGAATGTTCGCTTCCATAGTGAAGAAACGAAAAACGATCCTGACTTTGCCCGCAGTTTAGCAGCATTAGCGGACATCTATGTAAATGATGCTTTTGGTACAGCGCATCGTGCTCACGCTTCTACAGCAGGGGTTGCCAGCTTCCTGCCCGGAGTTTCCGGTTACCTGATTCAACGGGAACTGGACATGATCGGCAATGCCGTCGATGAGCCGCAGCGCCCCTTTACAGCGGTGATGGGTGGAGCAAAAGTATCAGATAAGATCGGCGTGATCAGACATTTGCTCGGTAAGGTCGACCATTTGATTATCGGCGGCGGCATGGCTTACACTTTTCTGGCGGCAAAAGGCTTTGAGGTCGGTAATTCTCTTCTCGAAAGTGATAAGATCGATCTGGCCAGGGACTTGCTGGCGGAAGCTGAAGCCAGGGGTGTCAGACTGAGTTTGCCGCTGGATACAGTTGTCGCTAAGGAATTTTCTCCGGATGCGGAAAAACAGGTCGTAAACTGCGATGAGATTCCTGCCGGCTGGGAAGGTCTGGATATCGGACCCCGGAGCATAGAACTTTTCACTGAGATTATTAAATCTTCCGGTACAGTAGTCTGGAACGGACCTATGGGTGTCTTTGAGTTCCCGGCTTTCGCTGAGGGCACTAAAGCTATTTCCGCAGCCATGGCAGCAACGGATGCTGTGACCATAATTGGCGGCGGAGACTCAGCAGCAGCGGTAAAGCAATTCGGCGATGAGCAGAAAATGACCCACATTTCTACCGGCGGCGGTGCTTCACTGGAACTGCTGGAAGGACGTGTGCTGCCCGGCGTAGACTGCCTGCTGGATCTGGATCCCAGACGTATAGTTGCAGCCGGCAACTGGAAGATGAACCGGGGAGTTCCGGCAGAAGCCGCCTCTTTTATTGAAGAATTAAAGCAAAAACTGGCCGATGCTCCTGCTCAAATAATTGTTGCCGTTCCCTATACCGCCCTGGACGCTGCTCTGAAGGCAGCTGCCTACAGCAATGTTCACATAGCCGCACAGGCCGGACACGAAGTAGATTCCGGAGCCTATACCGGCAGTGTCTCAATGGCGACACTGGCGAAAATGCACGTTCCTTATGTTCTGATCGGCCATTCAGAGCGCCGGGCTATGGACAATGAATCCGATGAACGCATTCAGAATATGCTCAAATCCGCACTGCACTGGGGTTTGCGTCCCATACTCTGCTGCGGTGAGACCTTGAATGAAAGAAAAACAGGAGAGACTGAAGCAGTTTTAACGCGTCAGATTGAATCCGCCTTTGAATTTGTCACAGCGGAAAAACTGGCACAAATTACTGTAGCCTATGAACCCATCTGGGCTATCGGCACCGGGGTTACCGCGACTGTGGACCAGGCTGAGGAAGCATGTGCTTTCATTCGTGCACTTTTGGAGCAGAAGTATCCGGCGGCCAGTGTCGACCGGGTGAAAATACTTTATGGCGGCTCTGTGAATGATAAAAATGCAGCCGAGCTCTTTGCTGTGGCTGCGATTGACGGGGGACTGGTAGGAGGCGCGTCACTGAAAGCAGATGCTTTTACTGTGATCGCTAACGCCTGATCGCCAGGGAAGGAACTTTATGACAGATCAAAAATATCGGCCTCTGGCCTTATTCGTGCTTGATGGTTGGGGTTTATCTGCAGAAACTGAAGGCAATGCTGTAAAAGCGGCCCACACTCCCTATTTGGATAAGCTTTTCACTGAGTGGAAATCAAGCAGGATTTATACCAGCGGGCTTGATGTCGGACTGCCCGCAGGCCAGATGGGTAATTCGGAAGTCGGGCATACCAACATAGGTGCAGGCCGTGTTGTGTATCAGGACCTGATGCGCATTAATCTTGCCATTACTGACAAAAGTTTTTATGAAAACGAAGCGCTCAGATCGGCAATGATTGCGGCCCGGGACCGGGGAACAGCCCTGCATTTAGCCGGACTCTTATCCGACGGAGGCGTGCACAGCCATATTAATCACCTCTATGCTTTGCTGGAAATGGCGAAACTGCTGGGTTTGGAGAAGGTGTATATCCATGCCTTTTATGATGGACGGGATACACCACCTGAGTCCGGCTTAGGCTATACAGAAGAGCTGGAGTCATTTATTAAAAAAATCGGGATCGGACAAATCGTCTCCGTGTCCGGGCGTTACTATGCCATGGACCGTGACAAACGCTGGGACCGGGTAGCTATTGCTTACCGGGCCTTGACCGATGTAGATTACGACGGTCCGCGCCGGCAGTCTGCCGGAGAATATATCAAAGAATCCTATGCTAATGCAGTTACAGATGAATTCTTGATTCCGGCTCAGATTGTGGATGCTGAGGGAAGACCCATAGCCCTGCTTGAGCCGGGAGACAGCTTTATTTTCTTCAATTTCCGTCCTGACAGAGCACGCGAACTGACGCGGGCTTTAATGGATGTGAACTTTTCTGAGTTTGAAAGCTTGCTGGCTGCAGGTCAGCTCGACTTCGTCTGTATGACTGAATATGACAGCGAGTTTAACAGCTTTAAGAATTTAAGCATAGCTTTTGAAGCTGAAGATGTAACCGACAGTCTGGGAGAGGTATTTTCCCGGGCGGGCCGGAAACAGCTGCGCGCGGCAGAGACGGAAAAATATGCTCATGTCACTTTCTTTTTTAACGGGGGACGTGAAGAAAATTTTCCCGGTGAAGACCGTCTCATGATACCTTCACCAAAAGTAGCGACCTATGATTTACAGCCTGAAATGAGTGCGCCGGAATTAACGGCAACTCTGGCAGGCCTTATCGCAGAAGATAAATACGATTTATATGTCGTGAACTACGCCAATTGTGACATGGTCGGCCATAGCGGAATCTTCTCGGCCGCAGTCGCCGCAGTGGAAACGGTCGATAAGGCTATGGCGGAACTTATTCCGATGATTTTAGAAAGAGGAGGTGCTGCCCTGATCACGGCAGACCATGGCAACGCAGAAGCTATGTTTGACCGTGATAATGGCGGACCACTGACGGCTCATACTTCTAATCCGGTGCCCTTGATTCTGGCCGGAGTCAGGGGGATAGAACTGGCAGATGGAAGACTGGCTGATCTGGCGCCGACAATTCTTGAATTGGCGGACCTGAAACAGCCGGAAGCAATGACAGGCAAATCGCTGATCAGAAAATCAGCCGGTAAATAAATGTTATAATGTTTGCGGGTAAAAAAGCAGGAGTAGCCTGCACAGGATAAGGAGAAATCAATGCAGAAGAAAAAGAAATTTATGACAATGGACGGAAACGAAGCAGCTGCATATTCGTCTTACGCGTTTACGGAAGTTGCAGGTATCTATCCGATTACGCCGTCCTCCACCATGGCCGACCTGGTAGACAAGTGGGCGCAGCAGGGCCGCAAGAATATCTTCGGTCAGACGGTAAATGTAATTGAAATGCAATCCGAGGGGGGAGCAGCGGGGGTTGTCCACGGCTCATTAGCAGCCGGTGCCCTGACCACAACTTATACAGCTTCACAGGGACTATTACTGATGGTGCCGAATATGTACAAAATATCCGGTGAACTCTTACCTGCTGTTTTCCACGTATCAGCCCGCTCTATCGCCGGTCACGCATTATCTATTTTTGGAGATCATAGTGATGTTATGGCAGCACGCCAGACAGGTTTTGCGCTGCTGGCTTCCTCCAGCGTACAGGAAGCATTGGATCTGGGAGCTATAGCTCATTTGTCAGCTATTAAGGGGCGGGTTCCTTTTGTCCACTTCTTCGACGGCTTCCGTACCTCGCATGAGATTCAGAAGATTGAAACCTATGATTACGAAGATATCGCCGGTCTGGTTGATATGGATGCAGTTCAGGCCTTCCGTGACCGCGGACTGACTCCAAATACACCGAGCCTGCGTGGAACAGCACAGAACCCGGATATTTTCTTCCAGGAAAAAGAAGCTGCCAACTCCTACTATGCAGAGCTGCCGGCTATTGTCGAACATTACATGGAAGAGTATGGCAAACTGACAGGCCGTTACTACAAACCCTTCATGTACCATGGCGATCCGGCTGCTGAAGAAATTATCATCTGCATGGGTTCTGTTTATGAGACCGCCTGTGAGACGGTAGACTACCTGAACCGGCAGGGACGCAAGACAGGTGTCTTACATGTTCACCTCTTCCGTCCTTTTGTTGACGCTTTACTGCTGGAAGCTATTCCGGAGTCAGTTAAACGCATAGCCGTTCTCGACCGCACCAAGGAATCCGGTTCCAATGGTGAACCTCTTTATCTTGATGTCGTCAAAGCGCTGTCACGCACACGTTCCGAGATCGAAATTGTGGGCGGGCGCTATGGTTTAGGCTCAAAGAACACCACACCTTCACAGATAATTTCCGTATTTGATAACCTGAAACTTCCTGAACCCAAGACCAATTTCACGATCGGCATTGTTGACGATGTAACTTTCCTCTCCCTGCCGCAGGCTGAAGCTGTCGATGTAACCGATGAAGCAACTTATCAGGCACGTTTCTGGGGGCTGGGATCCGACGGAACCGTGGGTGCTAACAAAAACTCCATTAAAATAATCGGTGACCATACGGATCAGTATGCTCAGGCATATTTCTCCTATGACTCCAAGAAGTCCGGCGGTGTTACTATTTCGGACCTGCGTTTCGGTAAAAAGCCGATCCGGGCACCTTATCTGGTTCATACCGCTGATTTTGTAGCCTGCCACACACCGGCCTATGTTAATACCTATGATATGCTGACTCCTTTGAAAAAAGGCGGATCATTCCTGCTCAATAGCGGATGGAGTGATGCGGAGATCGAAGAAAAACTTCCGGCTGCTATCAAACGGGCTCTGGCTGAGCGTAATGCCGACTTCTATGTCATAGATGCTGCCAGCATTGCTGAAGAGCTGGGACTGGGCGGACGTATTAATACCATCTGCCAGGCTGCTTTTTTCAAGATCAGTGAGGTCATTCCGGTCGATGACGCGGTTACCTACATGAAAGAAGCCATTGTCAAATCATATGGCAAACGCGGCGAAGACATCGTCAGGATGAACTACAATGCTGTAGATGCAGGGATCACTCAGCTGAGAAAAGTCGAAGTTCCGGAGAGTTGGAAGACTGCTACAGATCAGACTGCAGCCAAAGGCGAACAGCCTGCTTTTATCACTGACATCGCGAATGTCATGAACAGACAGGAAGGCGACTCTCTGCCCGTGTCGGCTTTTGTTGACCACGTAGATGGCACCTTCCCCCAAGGCACTGCCCGCTATGAAAAACGCGGTGTCGCCTTCAATATTCCGCGCTGGATTCCGGAAAACTGTATCCAGTGTAATCAGTGCTCCTATGTCTGCCCGCACGCAGTTATTCGTCCTTTCCTGCTGGATGAAGCAGAAAAGGCCAATGCACCGGAAGGCTATGAGACTGTAACCGGCATGAAGCAGTATGATCAGTATCAGTTCCGCATCCAGCCGTCAGCTCTTGACTGCACCGGCTGCGGTAACTGTGCGGCGGTCTGCCCGGCCAAAGAAAAAGCCCTGGTCATGGAGCCTCTGGCAGACCAGATGGAACAGGCTGCCAACTGGGACTACTCGATGACAGTTACCCACAAAGACAACCCCCTGAATAAATTCTCCGTCAAAGGCAGCCAGTTCGAAGAACCGCTGCTGGAGTTCTCCGGTGCCTGCGCCGGCTGTGGTGAGACTCCCTATGTGAAGCTGGTGACCCAGCTCTTTGGTGATCGTATGATGATTGCCAACGCAACAGGCTGCTCCTCCATCTGGGGCGGATCAGCACCTTCCATGCCTTATTGCCCCAACAAAGACGGTCATGGTCCTTCCTGGGCTAATTCCCTGTTCGAAGACAATGCCGAGTTCGGTTATGGCATGTATCTGGGCTATAATCAGCTGCGTGCACGCGCTCACAAACTGATTGATGAACTGAAGGCATTTGACCTGCCGGCAGAACTTAATGAAGCACTGGCAGCATACCTTGAGTCTGCTCAGGACAGAGAGCGTACACGTGAAGTCTCTGATCATCTGATTGAGGCTTTAAAAGCCGCCAGGCTCACAGGCGAAGCCGGGGCAAGCTGCCAGAGCCTGCTTGATCTTTCTGATTACCTCATGCTGCGTTCACAATGGATTATCGGCGGCGACGGCTGGGCCTATGACATTGGTTATGGCGGTCTGGACCACGTTCTGGCCAGCGGCGCAAACGTCAATGTTCTCGTACTGGACACAGAAGTATATTCCAATACCGGCGGACAGGCTTCGAAATCTACACCTTTGGGTGCTGTCGCCCAGTTTGCAGCCGGCGGTAAAGAACGTCAGAAAAAGGATCTGGGTCTGATGGCAATGTCCTATGGTTACGTTTATGTTGCTCAGATAGCAATGGGAGCCAACCATAACCAGGCCCTGAAGGCGCTGAAGGAAGCTGAGGAATATGACGGACCGTCTCTGGTCATCGCTTATGCTCCGTGCATTAATCACGGCATTCGCGGCGGCATGGTCTTCTCACAGCAGCGTGAAAAAGATGCGGTTGAGACCGGTTACTGGCACCTATATCGCTTCAACCCTGATTTAGAGGCAGAAGGCAAGAATACTTTCGTACTTGACTCCAAGGAACCCAAGCGTGATTACACTGAATTCCTTAAAGGAGAGGTGCGTTACACTTCACTGTCTCAGAAGTACAGTCCGGAAAAAGTTGACGAGATCTTCGCCCGGGCCCGTGAGGCGGCAGGTCGTCGTTATAAGACCTACCAGCGTCTGGCGGCAAGGGAAGATTAGACTTGTAGCAAGCCAGTCGGATTTGATAAGATTACAGAGAGCCGGATCACCCGGCTCTCTGTTTCACAGGCAAGGAGAATAAAATTGCGCATTGTCCGTCATCGCAACTCAACTTTCAGCGATACAGCTGTACCGGATCTGTTCATCTATGACTTTATGGTCAAGCTGGATGGAGATGCGGTCAAGTGCTATCTGCTGCTCTTGAGTGTAGCTGAGAATGGTTCACGCGTGATTAGCTCAGATGATATGGCGGCCCGTCTCGGCTTTTCCGTTAAAAAGGTAGATGAACTGCTGCAACAGCTGCAGGCTGAAGGTTTAATCAGTGTCAGCCAGCGAGATATACGCCTGGAAGACATTAAAGCCAAAGAGCTGGAGCGACGCTTCCGGCCCAGAGAGACCGCTCCGCCCAGCGATATCATTGAGCGCGAGAAGGAACATGAGGACCGCGAGCAGATTATCAATGAGATAAATATGACCTTTTTCCAGGGCACCATGACTTACACCTGGTATGAGCTGACCGATTATTGGTTCGACCATCATGGCTTTGAGCCGGCCGTCATGTACTCACTTTTTCAGGAAGCAGCCAATGCCAATGCTCTGCGAACAACCGCCTACATCAGGCGTATAGCTGAAGACTGGTCTCAGGCGGGTATAAAAAGCTATGACCAGCTCAGTGTTTATTACGAGCGCTTTTTAGAGAAAAAGCAGCTGCAGGCCCTGGTGGCAAAGAATCTGAGAAGGCGCTTATCCGAGCCGGACAACAGACTGATCAGCAATTGGATGGATGAATACGGCTACTCCGCCGATATTGTGGAGGAAGCTTTGCAGAAACTTACCGGAGCCAGTAACCCCAGTGTCAAGTATCTTGATTCGATTTTGGGCGAATGGCATGCTGAAGGTCTGCAAACGGTAGAAGAAATTCGCGAGTATGAGCAGAAGTACCAGCAGAGGCGGGCTGCAAAACGCAAGGGCGAACAGAGAGTAAGCGGGGATTTCACCATGAGTGAAGAGAGTAAAACGGAAGTCGAGCAGATCAGTCAGGATTTGGCCCGGCGCATCCCCAGACCCCGTCTGAAAAAAACAGATGCTGCTCAAGAGGACTAGCCTGATGTCGCGTTTGGAACAAAAAATTAACAGAGATCTGGCAGCTATCTATTCCCAGCGTCGTGCCCGGGCGGAGCAGCTCGGGGAGCTCAAACGTGCCCGGATCTATGAGCAATATCCGGAACTGGCAGCCATGGACCGCAAAATTCAGCAGAGCGGAATTTCCGGATTGTATCGCTTTCTGGGGGATGCCTGTGATGATCAGGGCCTGGCAAGTTCAATCCGTGAGCGGGAAGACTTTCTGGCAGCTAACAGTATTACAGCTGACTACGACAGCCCTGAGTATTTCTGCACGCTGTGCCAGGATTCCGGCAGTCTGCCTTCAGGCGAATGGTGTCCCTGCCGCCGGCGGCTTTTTCAAAAAGAAATATCGAAGTATTTGCCGATACCCTTTCAGGAAGGGGCCAGTTTTGCCAATTTTAACCTGAATCTTTTTTCAGACCAGACTAAAGACGGAGAACAGACGGCGCGGGAACGCATGCGTGAACTGAGAGAAGTGACTGTCTTCTATACGCGCTATTTTTCTCAGGTTCAGGACCAGAATCTGCTTTTTTCCGGTCAGACGGGCAGCGGCAAAACCTTTCTTATGCAGTCGATCGGACGTGAGCTTCTGGAGCAGGGATATTCCGTACTCTATGTGACAGCACCGATATTTTTCGAGTGGATGAAGACAATGACGAAACTGCGCCAATCTTACAGCCCCGACCGCGGGCAATATGAAGAGATGGAGCTGCTGACGGACGCACTGATGTCGGTAGACCTGCTCTTGCTGGATGATCTGGGCAGCGAAATCAGTGCCAGCTGGACAGTGGAGTCCAATACATCAGATTTTCTTACTCTGCTGGATACGCGTCTGCACAAGTCCCTGCACAGCATTATAGCCACCAACCTCAGCGAGTCGGACTTGCGTGCGACCTATGATAAGCGCACTTACAGCCGGCTGATGGGCAATTACATCTTTTACCGTTTCCCGGACGGCGACATTCGTCTTAAACTGCGCCAGCAGGGTCAGTAAGCTGATCAGCTTGAGGAGGAAACGGCTGACATGCGCTGTGGCATAGATATAATCCGGATAGAACGTATAAAGCGGGCAGTTGACAGGGGCGGTCAGCGCTTCCTGGAGCGCGTTTTCACTCCTGCCGAGCTAAGTATATGTGAAAGGTCACTGCAGCGGCTGGCAGGCCGTTTTGCGGCCAAAGAAGCGGTTTCAAAAGCACTTGGCACCGGCTTCTGGAGTAAAGGCGTCAGTCTGCAAGACCTGGAGATACTCAGCAGTGAGTCGGGAGAGCCGGAACTGCATCTGCACGGGGCTGCTCTTGCCCGTTATAGAGAACTGGAAGTGTCTGATCTGGCCCTGAGTATTTCCCACGAAAAAGAATATGCCGTGGCTGTCTGTGTCTTCAATACTGCAAGATTACATACCGGGGCGGAAGCCGAGTTAATTGATAATGAATAAAACTGATTCCCCAGATAAAAATAAAAAGCTTTCGATCAAGCACAGGCCTGTTGCCAAGGAAGATATTTTTGTCAACAAAGACCATGATCCGCATCTTCCGAAGAAGCTTTACGTAAGGCCCAAAAAGAAGCTCTTGCCGCCCTGGCTGATCCCCCTGATGATTATTATCTTGCTGCTGCTGGCAGTCTTCGTGCTTCTGCCTGCCTTGCTGACAGACCGGGACCAGGAAGTACCGACAGAAACAACAGCTCCACTCCCAAGTGAGACCGGGCTTCCTGCAGTCGGAGCAGGGGACAGGGCTGTCGTGAAGTGCAGTTCCGTGTTCGTTTTTGCCGGACCGGACAAAACATCCCGGCATGTGACGGAACTCCTGCTCAATGAGTCAGTCGTGATCACAGATACTTCATACAGGGACTGGCTGGGGGTGCAGCTGGCCGACGGGGAGAGAGCATATGTAGAGAGAACGGCTCTGACAGCCGATACCTCGTCTTTGTCAGCGGATGATGCTGTAATGAAGGTTATCATCAGAGATCCCTTTAAACGTGTCATGTCGCACGCCAGAGGGGGTACTTTGCTGGTGGAAGCACCAATGGGGACTATTCTTTATGCCGACTATCATAACAGCGGACTGGTTCGCGTGAAATTGCCTGAAGGGCAACTGGGCTGGATGAATACTCAGGGAGTATTTTTGCTCGAAGCGGATGCCGACCTGCCTCTGGCTGATGATTTCAGACAAAGTTTCATTTCCACAGTTGTCGCCTTTGAAAACTCTGCCTATATTCCCGGCGGTCAGACCAGGAGTGGAATTTCTACTGCGGGAGCAGTGCGGCTGGCAGCCTTCCTTAATGGGCTGGATTTGCCGGGGACTCCTGAACAACTGATGCAGACAGGTGAGAGTGTCAGTTTGCCGAACACTTCTGCACAGCCCGCGATCAAGTACCTGCGCCCGGGAGATCTGGTTTTTTTCCATAAAAAAGCTGATCAGCAGACTCTGGATCTGATGGCTCTGGTTCTGAATGAGGACAGGCTCCTGTTGAGGCTGAATAATAAAGCTACTATGCAGATTATTTCCTTTGATTCTTCTGCCGCCCTGGAACTTTCAGAGCGAATCATGGAGGTCCGCAGGCTGGAAGAGATGTCTGATTAGCCTTTTCGGCAGACAGAAATAAGAGAAAAAAGCACTGACGAGTCCACAGAATTACTGGCTAAAAAGACTCGTGATTTGTACTTGCGAATGCTTCCTGACTATGATAATATCTTTGTTGCGCCTTCAGCGCGAATACTTCTCCGGGATTTCTTCCCTGGGGTGTGACAGGAGGTAATAGCATGGCCAAGTGTGAAGTATGCCAGAAGGATATGTTTTTTGGTAGGAAGATCAGCATTACACGTTCGCAGATTTCTCGCCGTGCCAAGAATCGTCAACGCGCAAACATCAAAAAAGTGCGCGTAATGGTTGACGGCACACCCAAGAGAATGAACGTTTGCACCAACTGCCTCAAGAGCGGCAGAGTGGAGCGTGCATAAGCTTTCAGAAAATCACTGAAAAACTCTAAGAATTACAGACCGGCTACAGGCGATATCGCAGAAGACCGGTCTTTTTTTTTGCAAAAAAAAGAGGGCTGCAAAGCCCTCTTTACAGTGCTGAACAGGAAAAGCAGCTAACTGGCTTCTTTCTCGGCCCTGACCTCAGCTTTGGCGGCTTCTTCCTCAGCTTTGGCAGCAGCTCTTCCGGCCTTTTCCGCTTCCTTGCCGACCAGCAGGCCCTGACTGATGGAGTGGGTCGGGCAGACTTTGACGCACTCGCCGCAGTGAATACAGATTTCCTGATTGATCACAGCCAGATTTTCATCCATGTGGATGGCATCGACGGGGCAGACCTTGATACACTGACGGCAGGAAATGCAGCCTATTTTGCAGTTTTTGCGTGTGGCAGCAGCAGGCCAGTGATTGGCGCAGCTGTTTACCGTTGCCAGCTCATGCTTGGGTATCAGGCTGATCAGATTTTTGGGACAGGCGGCAACACATTTGCCGCAGGCAGTGCAGTTTTCGTGGTTAACATGCGCCAGTCCGTCATCGATCCAGATCGCATCAAATTCACAGACATCATAGCAGTCACCAAAACCCAGGCAGCCGTAGGTGCAGGAGTTGGGACCGGCAAAGAGTCCGGTAGAAGATGCGCAGTTCGGCGTGCCGGTATACTCATAGCGCTTGCCGGTATACTCACCGCTGCCCTGACAGAAAACATGAGCAACCTGCGGTATGTATTCCTGAGGAGCGGTACCTATGGTCATAGCGACGGCTTCCGCCGTCTCCAGGCCGCCGGCCGTGCATTTTGATGTATTGCTGTCTTCACCTGAAGCCAGAGCTGAAGCATAAGCCAGGCAGCCGGAATAGCCGCAGCCGCCACAGTTAACTCCGGGCAGCACTTCCGTCAACTCATTTACCAGCGGATCTTCTTTCACCGAGAAGAAACGAAAAACCAAAATAATCACTATTCCGAGCAGCAAGGCGGTGCCACCGCCGATTAGTGCCGGTAATAATATATTACTCATTTGCAGAATCACTAATTTCATATTTACTCCTTATTGCAGGCCTGCCGGCTGCTTCTTAGCCGAACAGATTTTCAATCACGCCGCTGAAACCCATAAAGGATACCGACAGGATTGATGCAGCTATCAAGGTAGAAGGGAGGCCTTTGAGCGAATCGGGTATATCGGACGTTTCCAGCTTTTCACGCACACCGGCGAACAGAAACATTGCCAGGGTATAGCCTAAGCCGGCGCCCAATGAACTCATGATAGCGTTAACGAAAGAATAAGACTCCTGAATATTGATCAGCATTACACCCAGAATGGCACAGTTGGTTGTGATCAGCGGCAGGAATATTCCCATAGCCTGATAAAGTGGTGGCATAGCCTTGCGAATGATTGCTTCCAGGACCTGTACGGTGGCAGCGATAACCAGAATGAAAACTACTGTCTGGAGATAGCCTAAGCCGTATGGATCCAATAGATACGCGTAGATCGGGTAAGTGACTGCGGTCGAAAGCAGCATAACGAAAACTACTGCTATGCTCATTCCCATTGAGTTTTTCAGATCCTTGGTCAGGCCTAAGAAGGAGCAGACACCAAGAAAACGTGACAAGACCAGGTTGTCAATCAGGATGACACTAAAAAGTATTTTGAACATTTCTTGCATGTTAATCTCTCCTTACTCTCTCTCGCCGGGAGAGAGACTGCGCTCACCGGGTTCTGTCATGCTTGCCGGTACGCTGCGTCCGGAAATAGCAACAGCTTCACTTCCTGAACTGGCTGATTCAGCAGAAATGAAAGGGGCATCCGTGCGTGCACTGATGCTGCCGGGATAGTTGCTGCGCTCCATGACGCTGTCCGGCTTGCGTGAGTACCAGCGATGATTCATTTTGTTGAAAAGCGCTACCAGCACACCAAAGACGGCAAAACCGCCTGCCGGCAAAGCCAGAATGCCGATCGGCCGCAAACCGCCCTCGCGTATCCAGGGCATGTTAATTCCGAAGAAGGTGCCGAAACCTAAAATTTCCCGCAGGCCGCCCATGAGCAATAAAGCCAGTGTGTAGCCCAGACCCATACCGATAGCATCCATGATGGAAGCCAGCACTCCATTGCGGTTGGCAAAAGCCTCGGCACGTCCCAGAATGATGCAGTTAACCGTAATCAGGGGTATGAAGATTCCCAGACTCTGATCGAGCTCGGGTGCGTATGCTTTCAGCAGAAACTCTACGATAGTAACCAAAGAAGCAATGATGGTAATATAGGCCGGTATACGCACACTATCCGGGATTACTTTGCGCAGGGCTGAAATCACGACATTGGACATAATCAGAACAAAGGTGAAGGCGATGCCCATGCCCAGTCCGTTAGAAGCGGACGTAGTAACAGCCAGAGCAGGACAGGTTCCCAGAACCAGAACGAAGAGAGGGTTTTCCTTAACAACTCCCTTAATCAATTCATATGAAAGTGATTTTTTATTCTTAGCCACAGTATCCTCCTATTCCAGGCCCAGCATTTGCTGTGCTGCTTTGTTGCCTGCGTTGATACCCTTAAAAACGGCATTCGACGATATGGTAGCTCCACTGATGCCGTCAACCTGAAAGTCGGCAGTGTTGTCGGATGAGACGGTATCAGCTGCCTTGAAGCCGCTAAACTGACGTATGAAATTATCTTCACCTACTTTAGAGCCCAGCCCCGCTGTCTGTGTGGAAGCATCTATGGTCAGGCCGACCGCATTGCCCTCCAGGTCGTAACCCAGCATCATGTTAAGAGTGCCGCCGTAGCCGCCAGGCTTTACGGTAATAAGAAGGCCGATAGTGCTGCCGTCTTTTTCAGCAAGATACACTTCCTTGATTATGCTGTCAGCTCCGGAGAAATCAACAGCCTTGCCTCCTTCAAGTGAGGCACCGGCGCGATCTAATTCTTCAGCGGGAAAACTGTCGGCATCAATAAAGATGGCCCGCTTGTTGGTATCTGCCATAAATTGTTCCTGATAGGCTCTGGCATCGGCGGTAGTATATTCGGTTAAGGCCAGCAAAGTGATACTGACCACTGCGATTATTGTCAGTATTACGGCCGGCATGAAGCCGCGTTCGATTAATCTTGTCTTGTCTTTGTCAGCGGCCTTAGGAGTTTTGTCTGCTTTTTTTGGCATAGTTTCCTCCAATCGTTTTGTGTGCTGTCCAGCGTTCAATATGCGGAGTGAGAATATTCATCAGCAGAATTGAATATGATACGCCTTCCGGCATACTGCTATACATTCTCAGGAGGAAGGTAAGGGCGGCGGCGCCGATGGCGAAAATGATCTTTCCCGCAACAGTTGTCGGTGAGGTAACGTAGTCCGTCAACATAAAAAAGGCTGCCAGGACTACAGCACCTGAAAGCAGGTGGAAAAGAGGGTCGCCGCCGGCCAGAGTGATTAGGACAGCTGTTGTTCCCAGATATACCAGCGGAATCCAGAGGTCTATCACACCCCGGATCAGCAGATAGGCGGCTCCGATCAGCAAGGCGAGAATACAAACCTCGCCGATACTGCCGGCATGTCTTCCCAGAAAAAGATCCCAGCCGGATGGAAGTTCTGCTGCTGACATTCCCAGAGGAGTGGCGCTTGTCACCAGATCATACTGGGAAACACCCTCAGTCAGAGAAGCCTGGTGGGCATATTGCGGCAAAACTGAAAAACTGCTGGTTTCAGCGGGGAAAGATACTGCCAGCACGATCCGGGCGGTAACTGCCGGGTTGGCAAAGTTGCTGCCCAGGCCACCAAATAGCTGTTTGACGAAAACGATGGCGACAAAGGCACCGACGACAACCATCCAGATCGGATAGCCGGCGGGCAGTCCTGCTGCCAGCAGCAAACCCGTGACGACAGCGGACAGGTCGTTAATTGTTTGCTCCCTCTTCATAATCAGGCGTGACAGAGCTTCAAAAACGACCGAACTGACAACACTGACAGCATAAATAAGCAGTGCCCGCCAGCCGAAAATGAAAACTGAGGCAATCACCATGGGTATCAGTGCCAAAACTACATCAAGCATGATGCGCTGTGTAGAAGAGTTATCCCTGATATGAGGGGATGATGATACACGTAACATTAATCTATAGTCTCCTTAAATAATAAAGCCTTAGGGTTTAGCTTTTGCTTGCCTGCCTGACGATGGTCTTGCCGATTCTTATGTTTTGCAGTAAGTAACGTTTCGAAGGGCAGACATAGGTGCAGCAGCCACATTCAATACAGTTCATGACATGATACTGGTTAAGCTTGTCGCAGTCCTGAATACGGGCAGCCATGTCTAAAACTGTCGGCATCAGCAGCATGGGGCAAGCCCGGGAGCAGCGGCCGCAGCTAATACAGGCAATCTCCTGAGGCAAAGTGGCATCCTTTTCATCCAGCATGAGAATGGCGTTGTTATGCTTGAGAATGGGGCGGCTTAAGTCGTCAATAGCGACACCCATCATCGGGCCTCCCATGATGACTTTGGCCGGTTCCAGCTTGCAGCCGCCACTTCTTTCAACTACTTCAGCAATGGCGGCGCCGATAGGCACCTCAAGGTTTGCCGGCTTACTGACGGCTGAGCCGTCAATCGTGACGATCTTGGTCACCAGCGGCATGCCGGTCTCGAAATATTCAGCGATATAGCGGATGGTGCCGACGTTCTGCACGAGAACACCGACGTCTGCCGGCAAAGCCCCTTCGGGGACAACACGACCGTTGATCAGACGGATCAAAACCTTCTCAGCACCTGTCGGATACTGAGTTGGCAGAACTCTGATGGAGATGCCCTGCCCGGGATAGTCGGGTGTGCCTTTGACCTGATCGATCTCAGCCTGCAGGACGCTGACTATGTCACGCTTATTATCTTCCAGAGCAATGACTGCCTCAGGAATATTCAAATAGTGACAGGTCAGCATAATGCCTTTAATGATCTGTCGCGGATATTCCAGGCAGATGCGGTGATCGGAAGTTATATATGGTTCACATTCCGCTGCGTTGATAATCAAGGTATCAAGCGTCTTGCCCGGCGGCGGCTGCATTTTTATATGGGTAGGGAAGGCCGCACCCCCCAGACCGACCAGACCTGATGCCCGGACGGCAGCTACAAAATCTGCACGGTCGTGAACTTCCGGCGGTCTGACTTCTGCTGACACTGTTTCCTGGCCGTCGGATTCAATGTTGACATACTCAACATGAGTGCCGTCACTCAGTATTTCCTTTTTAACTGATTTAACGGTTCCTGAAATACTGGCATGAACAGGCACACTCCAAGCTCCCAGAGCTTCTCCGATTTTCTGCCCGATCTCCACCTGGTCTCCCTTTTTTACCAGAGATTCACAGCCGGGACCTATCTGCATGTTTAAGGGGATGGATACGGTTTCGAAACCGCTGAGCTTTACAATAGCTGTCTTGGCTGTATTCTTGTTTTGATGGGGATGGATGCCCTGTAACATTCCGGACCACTTAAATCGCATCCTTACTTACCTCCGAACTTTTTCGTAAAAAAACTCTCAGTAGCAAGACTAGATCAAGCTGTCTTTGCGCTGTGAGCTTTTGTCGAAATGCTTTAACTTCAATAGAAAAAGGATAACATAAGAGATCATCCTTGTGCAGTTATTTGACCGTGAATTGCTGATTATATGGCAGTAAGTATCTCCGAAACAGCAATGGCTCTTCTGGCAGATTCGTGTAGAATGCTATGAGGAGATTTTGCTCAGCAGAAAGGGTAAGAAGCAGAGTGCGCAGCAAAAAGGTTGATTTATTAAAAGGGCCGGTTGTATCTTCCATTGTAAGGCTGGCAATTCCCATTATGGCGGGGTCTTTTCTCAGTCTGGCTTACAGCCTGACCGATATGTTCTGGGTTGGAAGGCTCGGTACACAGGCCGTGGCAGCTGTAGGTACCGGTGGTCTACTCATGTGGGTTTCAGACGGAATTCTCAGCATTATGCGCATAGGCGGCCAGGTCCATTGTGGTCAATCCTATGGCAGGGGCAAGATAGACGAAGTACGTTCTTACGCAAGAGAGTCACTGCGTTTAGCTTATCTGGCGGCAGTTTTTCTTTTTTTGGCTTATTTCTTCGCTGCCGGCCCCATCATTTCCATTTTTAATTTCAATGAGGCCGGCACTCACAATGACTCCATTGTCTATCTGCAGGTAAGCAGCTTTGGACTTTTTGCCACTTTTGGCAGCAGGATCTTGAGTTCCTTGCTGACCACGGTGGGTAACAGCAAATCACCCTTTATAGCTAATGCCATGGGGTTGATCGCAAATATGATTTTGGATCCCCTGATGATAACATCTATGAATATGGGCGTGTTTGGTGCCGCTCTTGCTACTGTCATTGCCCAGGTCATTGTTTTACTCATTTTGCTGGTTGTGGCAAAAAAAGATGAGATCTTTAACAATTTGCAGCTTTTCTCTCACCCCGTCGCCAGGGACAAGCTGCGGGCGATTCTGCGTATCGGCCTCCCGGCAGGTGCCCAGTCACTGATGCGCTCCACCGTCACCATTGTGCTTTCACGCATGGTGGTGCGATTTGGTGACCTTAGTGTCGCAGTACAGCGTTTCGGTTCTCAGGTGGAGTCGATTTCCTGGCTGACCGCCGATGGGTTCGGCTCGGCTGTCAGTGCTTTCGTTGCACAGAATTATGGCGCCGGGCAGGGGAAGAGAATGAAAAAAGGCTATCTCTCAGCTGCGCTGATTGTGATCATAATCTGCATTTTCACCACATCTGTTCTTTATTTTTTCGCTGCTGATATCACTTCTTTGTTTTTGGGCGAGCCCGCAGCTATTGCCGGCGGCAGAGACTATTTACAGATTCTGTCATCGTCTCAGATCTTGATGGGCATGGAAATTATTACCGTAGCAGCTTTTGCAGCCTTGGGTCAGACGCGTTTTACAGCTATTGTTTCCACCATCTTTATCGGTTCCCGCATTCCACTGGCAGCCTTCTTATCCTCAACGTCACTGGGAGTGAACGGTATCTGGTGGACTATGAGTATCACTACTAATCTTGTAGCTGTGGTCGTCATCCTTGCTTTTATCAGATATCTGAAAAAACTGGAGCTAGAACAGCTGATTGATTTTTCCTAGTGTTTTCACAAATATCACTTTGAAAAGCAGCTGATAAGTTGACAAGGAAATGATTCTCAGATAGGATTAGCAATGCTGAAAATGTTTATAGGCAGATGCCTGAGTAGCTCAGTTGGCAGAGCAGCTGATTTGTAATCAGCAGGT
>DIRJ01000016.1:75295-94345 GCA_002427505.1 Mageeibacillus sp. UBA5439 | reverse complement strand
AGCAGCTGATTTGTAATCAGCAGGTCGGGGGTTCGAATCCGTCCTCAGGCTCCACAAAGAAAACCCTTGAGACTATCCGTTTCAAGGGTTTTCTGCTTTCAGCAGGGAGTCTAAAAGAACAGCTGGTTTATTCAACAAAATACTGCAGATGAATCAAGGTGTAGTCTGTCAACAGCCCGATAATTTCTTCGACATCTTCTTCCTGATTGCGCAGCAGCCAGGTCTCAATCATGCCGACGATTCCATGGACAATAAAGGCATAGTAGTAGTCTACTTTGTACTTGGGCATATCCGGATATATATCAAGCAGGTTTTCGATCAGGCTGTCGTAACCTGCGGAATAGATGCGCTGCAAAAGCTGACTGTTGGGATTGTTGATAATGGTTGCTGCCAGCAGGGGGTTACCTTCGATCGTGCGACAGACACTGGCGATAATCGGAATGGTCGACTTGCCGTCTGCTGTGGCGACGACATGCTGTATGGGGTGAGAATTGTCTGTGCTGACAGACAGTATCCTGACAAACTGCTGGTAAAGATTTTCTTCCAGTTGATTGTAGAGCTGGTCAATATTTTCATAATGCAGATAAAAGGTGGTCCGGCTTAAGTCAGCATGATCAGTCAGCTCACTGACAGTGATATCACGCAGGTTTTTTTCCTGAAGCAGCTCCACCAGACTTTCCTGCAGGAGCATATCAGTGCGCCGGCTGCGGCGGTCGCCTTTTTCCGGACTGGCAACAAAGGAGATGATGAAATTAGGATCAGCTTGAGAACTTTTTACTTTTTTCGCCATAGGATTCTCCTCCAAATTCAAAGAAATTACGAACATTTTAGCATAATCCGAACAACAATATCGATAAGTGTCGATTAATCGACACTTATCCATAGATTGTGTATGGCTAACAAAATAATGCCTCTATATACTGGTTTTCACAAGCAGATAAAACGGTTAGTTACAATAAACATAAAACTAATGGAGGACTAGATGTTAGGTGACAAGATCATTAATGGCATTGTCAAACACCACAAACTGGTGACAATTGTTTACGTCATTCTGGTAGCAGTATCTATTTTCCTGTTAACCGGTGTTAAAACCAACTATGACCTTTCTTCCTATATTCCGGAAAATGCTGATTCTACAGTAGCTCTGGAAAAAATGCAGGAAGAATTCGGTGAGGCTTTGCCCAACGTAGAGGTAGCCATGCCGGACATGTCGGTCTCAGATGCACTGGCTTTTAAAGAGAAACTGCTGGCTCTTGACTCTGTGACCGGGGTCTTGTGGCTGGATGACCAGCTTGATCTGGCGGTTCCGCTGGAGCTTCAGGATCAGGCAACGGTTGAGGGCTTTTATAAAGACTCTGTCGCCTTGTATCAGGTTACTGCTGACAAGGATAATGCTGCCGAATCTTTAAAAAGCCTGAGAGAGGCAGCGGGAGAAGACGGGGCGGTTCGCGGCCAGATTGTCGAACTGGCGGAGGCTCAGCAGGCAACGCAGTCAGAAGTAACCAAGATTATGCTCTTTGCCGTGCCCATAGCTCTTGTCATTCTGGTCATTGCCACCAATTCCTGGCTCGAACCGATTTTGTTCCTGCTGGTAGTTTTCGTGGGTGTTTTTATCAATCTGGGGACAAATATCATCTTCACAGAGGTTTCCTTCATTACCCAATCTGTGGCGGCCATACTGCAGCTGGCCGTGACTATGGATTATGCCATCTTCTTTCTGCACCGTACCAATGAGTACAAGGCTGAGGGAGATCCTCTGGATGTCGCTGTGAAGAAATCAATGAAGAAGAGCTTTCAGCCCGTGTCTTCTTCGGCCGCGACGACATTATTCGGCTTTCTGGCTCTGATTTTCATGCGCTTCAAGCTGGGACCTGACCTGGGTCTGGTTTTAGCCAAGGGTGTTGTTTTTAGTCTGATTACAGTGTTTGTGCTCCTGCCGGCCCTGATCATGCTGACATACAAGCTTATTGAGAAGACGACACACAGGCCGCTTTTACCTTCTTTCCGGGGGCTGGCCAAAGTTGTGACCAAACTGGCCATTCCAGTTTTGATTATCGTCGCGCTGATTATCGTCCCCGTTTTTCTGGGACAGCGGGCCAACAATTTTCTCTATGGCATGGGCAGCTATGCGGAAGGATCACGTGCTGCCCGGGATGTCAAACTGATAAATGACAAATTCGGCAACAACATGCAAATGGCCTTGCTCCTTCCCCGGGATCAGCCGGCCAAGGAAGAAATTCTGATTGACAAGCTGGAAGAGCTGCCTGAGATCAAGTCGGTGACCAGCTTCATCAGTATGAGCAGTGCTGCTATACCGCCTGATCTTATTTCAGAAGCATTAACCAGTCAGCTCTTGACTGATGATTACAGCCGTATGATCGTTGTTTCTAATTCGCCTGCAGAAAGTCCGGAAACCTTCGCGCTGGCAGAACACATCCGCGAGCTAAGCGCTGAGATTTATAACGAGGGTGAGGAAGTATATCTTGTAGGTGAAAATTTTGTCCTGACCGACATGCGGGATACGATTAAGGAAGACAATCTGATCGTTAACGGTCTGGCCATTCTGGCTGTTGCTATAGTCATTGCTATTGCCTTCCGCTCGCTGTCTTTGCCCCTTCTGCTGGTTCTGACTATAGAGATCTCGATCTGGATCAATCTGGCCATACCCTATTTTGGCGGTACTAGTCTGAATTATATCGGATATCTTATTATCAGCACGGTACAGCTGGGAGCTACAGTTGACTACGGTATCCTGCTGACCCAGCACTATCTGGATAATCGTCAGATGATGGGGAGAAAAGAAGCTGCGGAAAAATCGGTAACAGATACAGCTGCCTCTCTGATAGCACCCGGCTTTATTCTGGCAGCAGCCGGCTTCGTACTGGCAAGAGTCTCATCAATAACTGTTGTAAGCGAGTTAGGGCTGGTTCTGGGACGAGGCGCCCTGCTGTCCTTATTCATGGTCATCTTCCTCCTGCCGAATCTGCTGAGGATATTTGACCGCTTTATAGAAAAAACCACGAGGAAGGCAAACTTTATGCCCGACCGTCTGTTACAGAGAAAAGATTAACAGGAGTTGACTCACAATGAACAGAGTTAAGAAAACAGTGAAAAATACGAAGAAAAAACATTTTGGAAAAGCGATTCGCTTTACAGCTCTCTTGCTGATAACGGCCTTAGTCTTTTCTTTCCTGCCGTCATTTTCAGGAAAGGCTGCCAGCAACTATCTGGCCATCAGCAGTCCTGAAGGAAAGCCTCTCAAGCGTGAGGTTATCTACGGCAAGCTGGCTGCTGACGGCAGCAGCCAGAGCATCTATGTAGTCAATCATTACGAATTGTCTGAAATGCAGAGCTTTAGTGACTACGGCGACTACAGCAAGGTCTTGCAGCTGACCGGAGACAGTGTTCCGCAGCTGGATTCGGGTGTCGTGAAACTTCAGGCTACAGCCGGCAGTTATTATTATCAGGGCAATCTGGAATCAACTGATCTGCCCTGGCTGATAGATATTACTTACGAGCTGGATGGTCAGAAAATCACTGCTGCTCAGGCAGCGGGAGCCGGAGGCGAGCTCTTAATCAAAATGTCGATTACAGCAAATCCGGCTATTGACTCTTTCTTTTTTGATAACTATGCCTTGCAGGTTTCAGCCACTTTAAACCCGGATAAAGCGCGTTTGCTGGAAACAAATGACAGCGCGACGGTTGCCATCAGCGGCGAAGACCGGCAGGTGAACTGGATAGTGCTCCCTGGCCAGGAGGCAGACCTCTTCCTCCGGCTGCAGGCAGACAATTTTGAGATGGATGCAATTACTATCGCCGGCATCGGTCTTGATTTCGATTTTGATCTTGATATCAGTGAACTCTCTGATGAGACAGAGGGTTTGACTGACTTGTCGGATGGTATCAGGCAGCTGGCCGACGGTACTGAAGAACTGGAAGCCGCCATCGCACAGCTGCAGGAAGCTTTTGCTGAAATCGAAGATGGCAGTGCTGCTTTGGCTGATAACGGCTCACAGTTGTCCGCCGGCGCCGGCAGCCTGGAGAGCGGATCCGCTCAGCTGGGGCAGGGGATGGCAGAGTATAGCGGAGGTGTCACATCGATCAAGAACGGCATGGCCGGCCTGACTTCGGGTCTTAGCCAGCTGCGCGGAGGTGTTGCCCTGCTGTCGGATAATGGTACAGCACTTAGCAGCGGGTCAGGAGAGATCCTGGGCGCCCTGCAGCAGATAGCGCAGGGGATAAGTGATGATCCTGTTTTGGGCGGGATGAATTTTGATATGTTCAGTCAGGAACAGATAGATCAGCTGGATCAACTGCTGGCAGGATCGGCAACAATCAAAACAAGTCTGGAACAAATAGCTGCAGGCACCGCAGGTATTAGTGATCTGTATGCGGGCATGCAGTCTTTCCAGACAAGTTTAGCAGGTATGGAGTCACAGCTGAAGCAAATTCCTCTCTTGCAGGATTCCGACATTACAATTCGCGATCAAGCCGCCTGGCAAACATATCTTACCGATCTCGGGGTAGCCCCGGAGGCACAGGCAAAACTGATCCCTGAATTAACCGCACTCACAACAACAGCTGCCACATACAGTAAGGCAATACAGGAATTACAGGGGGCATTGGCCCGACTTAACGATTCTGTGACGGGCTTCCCGTCCATGGTGAGCGGAGTGGAACAACTGCAGCAGTTAGCGGGCGGTATAACAGAACTTGCCGTCAATTATGGAAATATTCACAGCGGGCTCACACTCCTTGTAAATCAGCTTAAAGGACTGGCTGCTATGGAGGGTAAGCTGCCGGAGCTGATGTCAGGCCTCTCCGATCTGAAAACAGGCATTAATCTCCTGGTCAGTGAATATACAGCCTTTGATTCAGGTCTGTCTGAATATACCGGTGGAGTGGCACAACTGCTGCCGATCTTCGACGGCACGTCCGAACAGGCGGGACTGCTGGCCGGGGCCAGCCAGCTGCAGGCAGGCCTGACGGAACTGGACGGCGGATCGGCCGGACTGACAGCCGGTCTGAACCAGCTCTCGGCCGGAGCAGCTGATTATAGAAAAGGTATCGATTCTTATGTAGAGGGCGTTTCCTCACTTAACCTGGGTCTGACTAAATTCAGCAGCGAAGGACTGGCTCAGTTTGCCTCCGGTTTTGCCAGCTACGCTGACGGAGCCAATGAGTTCAGGGAGGCAACCGCCAACCTCGAGGACGATTTCCTCGAGCAGATGGAAGCAGCAATTGCAGAATTTACCGATATGGACTTTGAGCCGCGGTCTTTTGTCTCAGAAAAAAACGAAAACGTGGCGGGCGTGCAGTTTGTGCTGATGACGGAAGCAATCAGTATGCCGGCTGATAACAATGGTTCCAGCTTTGCCCCGGAGGTTGAAGGTAACTTCCTGAGCCGCCTGCGGTCTCTTTTCGTCAAGGATGAGGCATAGCTTGCCTGCATAGATTAATGATACGATGTGCATCAATTGGTGCCTGTGCATCAATTGGTGCCAGGCACGATTATATGCATAAGAAAAGCCAGCGCGGCCGCGCTGGCTTTTTTGAAGAGAATTAAAGTTTTATTATTATCTGTTTTCTTGTTCTGTTTTCATCAGGTCGCGAATCTCCTGCAGCAGTTCGAGCTCAGTTGGAACTGCTTCTGCGGCTGCTTCAGGTTCAGCTTCCGCCGTTAACAGGGCTTCGCGCTTTTTACGCATAGCGTTGAGACCCTTAACGATCAGGAAAAGGAAGAAAGCAATCAGAAGGAAGCTGATAACTGCTTCAATCACCTGTCCATAGGTGATGGCTACTTCTTCTGCCAGGTCTGTGGCCTCTTTCAAGACTATTTTCAGATTTGAAAAATCAATGCCCGCTGTCAGATAACCGATGATGGGCATGAGCAGACCATTGACAACGCTGTCAATGATGGCCTTGAAAGCCAGACCTAGAACAAAGCCTATGGCTGCGTCCATCACGCTGCCCTGGGCAATAAACTCTTTAAATTCTTTCCACATAATTATCTCCTCATTCAAAATCACGCATAAACTGCTGTATTTCGGATGGTATTTTATCAGGATCACAGCTTACGGCGATGGTAATATGGCTGTCAACTTTGGGGGCGAATGCGACCAGGTTTTTAACAAATGTGACGAGATGCTGGGGATCATCATCGCCAACAACTTTGAAAACACTATCAATATATATATGGGTAATATCGTAATCTTTCGCACTAAGACCGGCCAGGAAGGCAATCAGCTCTGCATAACCTCTAACAGGATATTCAGTTATATCAATAAGACGGATTGAGTGGGGAACTACATGGTCAAGACGGTGACCGTGTTCAATAAAAACTATATTAGAATTTTCCTTGCGAGCTTCGTTTTCAATTTCCTTCAGCATGAGCGGGGTCTTTCCTGAGCCCTTGGCTCCTACTATTAAATCAATCATTTTATTCTCCTTTCTTTCTGTCCTTGAACATAGTATCATTCTACTTCAGAGCTTAGAAAAAACATAGGACTCAGTGCAAAAATGTTTTATGCACTGATAGTGGGTGAAAAACTGCCGGCACTTGACCTTAAGGGCAAAGCAGATTATAATACAATATAATACTTTTGGTATGTAGAAAGAGCGGGGGTCCCGCTCTTTCGTTTGTAGGAGAGATATTCTCATGAAAGCTATATCAGAAAAAGAGATGATAATGGAAAAAATATCGCCCCTGGCGGCGTCGCTTGGTCTGGAGCTATTGGATGTGGAGACAGAACGAGCGGGAAACCGCTCAATTTTACGTCTGCTGGCTGATTGCAGAGGCGGGGTGACACTTGATCAGCTGACAGAATTGAGTGAATTGGCGGATCCGATAGTAGAATTTGATTTGAAGATAGATCATTATGATGCCTTCGAAGTCTCATCACCGGGACTCGATCGCCCGCTTCAGGACAGGGCTGATTTTATCAGGTATGAAGGTGAAATAGTCAGCGTGAAGCTTTATGCAGCTGTGGACGGGGAAAAAGTATTTGTCGGACCGCTGGTCTTCTCAGAAGATCAGGCCGGGATTGAGCGTGACGGGGAGAAAATCATGTTTCCCCTGAAGCAGATAGCGCACATTAAGCGCGAAGTAGTTTTTTAAAAATTGACTTGCATTTTGCAGGATAGGATAAAAGGAGAAAATATGAACCGGGAATTTATTGATGCCCTGAAGTCATTGCAGAAAGAGCGCGGTATTGACACCGAAACGCTCTTGGAGGCGATCGAGGAAGCGCTGGTTGCCGCCTACCGCCGTGAGTTCGTTATTCGTGTAAAGGATAAGGATCGTGCAGAGCGGGCAGATGATGAAGGCGATGAAGAGCGCGATGACGGCATTACTGCTCATATCGACAGAGAAACAGGTGAGATGCGGGTGTATCAGCCTATTACTGTAGTCGAGCAAGTAGAAGATCCCAACTCTGAGATTTCGCTGAAAGAGGCACTGGCCCTGTCTGACGAGCTGGAGCCGGGCGATCAGCTGGTTAAAGAGGTAGACCCTGCGGATTTCGGTCGTTTGGCTGCCCAGACTGCAAAGAGCGTCATCAACCAACGACTTTCTCAGGCAGAGAAAGAGCGGATCCATAATGAATTTTCTGACCGGGTGGGCGGTCTGGCTACCGGAGTGGTTCAGCGCAAGGACCGCAGTGAAGTAACTGTAGATATAGACCGGGCTGAAGCTGTACTGCCGTACAGCCAGCAGTCAAAACTGGATAATTACCGTTTTAACCAGAGAATGCGTTTTTATGTTCTCAAGGTCGATGAACGCCGCAATCGTCCGATAATTATCGTTTCGCGCAGCCACCCGGATCTGGTGCGCCGAATTTTTGAACAGGAGTCTCCGGAAATCGGTGCCGGCGTAGTTGAGATTGCCAGTATCGCCAGAGAAGCCGGTTCCCGCACTAAGATGGCGGTCATCAGCAATGATCCTAATGTCGATCCGGTCGGCGCCTGTGTCGGACAGCGCGGCCTGAGAGTGCAGGCGGTGATTGATGAATTAAATGGTGAGAAAATTGATATAATTGCCTGGGACCCTGATGTTCAGGTTTTCATCAGCAATGCACTGTCTCCGGCCAAAGTGGTCCGTGTCATACTTCAAGAAGAAGACAGAAGTGCCCGTGTTATCGTGGCTGATCATCAGCTTTCACTGGCGATTGGAAAAGAAGGGCAAAACGCCCGGCTGGCTGCTAAACTGACCGGCTGGAAAATAGACATCAAGAGCGAATCGCAGTATCGGGAGATGATTGAAGCTGCCTGGCTGCCGGGATTTGACGAGGCAGTCGCAGCTGATGAGGCTGAACGTTACGATCCCGACGATACTGCTATCCATGAAGAGGGCTATGATGGGACCGAAGATGAGCTCCTGCAGCCGGAGGCTGCAGGCCCTGCAGATGAGCGTGAAGCTATCGATTTCTTTGATAACCTCGAGCAAACAATAAATGTTATGTCCGATGATACGGCAGATCTTGAGTTTTAGGAAGAAACTGATGTGGTAGCTGAAGTAGAGTAAGAGCAAGACGAAGTGTAGCAGAGGTGTTATAATGCGCGCGAAACAGCAAAGAATCTGTGTAGCCTGCCGCCGCAAAGCTGATCAGGCAGAATTTTTGCGTATCGTATCTGCAGCCGATGGCCGCATGGGAATAAATCCCGGTCCGCACTTAGAAGGTCGCAGCGCATATCTATGTAATAGTTTAAGCTGTTATGAGCTTGCTTTAAAACATCGCTCACTACAACGTTCCCTGCGGCGGCCTGTGCCGGAAGAGATACTGCAGGAACTGGAAGAAGTAATTAAACTGGAAGAAATTAAGAGAAAGGAACTTGTTTGAACTATTATCTGCGCATGCTGGGACTGGCCCGACGGGCCAATGCAGTAATTCTGGGCATAGATCGCATCGAGACCGCACTGAAAAATAATTTTCAGGGCACAATATTTTTTTCCAATGATCTCGGCGCTTCATCTCGCAACAGGATAATCAGACTAATTAAACTGACAGACAAGATCCAATTAAGAGAATTACCGCATAGCAGGGAAGAACTGGGGGCAACTCAGGGTTTGAACTCCTGCGCAGCGATTGCTGTAAGAGAAGGAACATTAGAACACACCATTCGGAATGCGGTAGATAAAGCTGCGTTAAGCGAAGAGGGAGGGTAGATATATATGGTTAAAAGAGAAGAAGCAGATTCTGGACTCAGAGCTGGTTTTATGACTGAAGAAGAAGCTCTGCGTCAACAGTTGCAGCAAGAGGTGGAAGTGCCGCCGGAAGAAGAAATTGAAGAAACTCCCGCTGAAGAAGAGGAGATTGTTCAAGCTGCTTCAAATGATCCTGCCCTCAAAATGAAATCATTGGATGGTCCCGGATCGACGATCGAGATGAAAGGGATTTCCGGAAAAAATATTACCAGCGTGATCAAAGTTATTAAAAAGAGTAAAAAGAAAGCCGCTGATACTATAGACGAAAGCACTCAGGATACAGCTGCGGCTGAGGCGGCCGGACTGCCTGCCGAGAAAGAAGAAGTTCCTGAAGTGGCAAAGGAAACTATTCCTGAGACAGATGTGTTCAAGGCTGATATAACCACTGTAACAGCAACAGCAACAGTTCCGGCTGACGTCAGTGCTGAAAAAACTAAGGCCAGGCAGAAAGCTGCTCCTAAGGCGGGCAAGGCTGCCGAGGACAGTGTCAAACCGGCAGCTGCCAAAAAGGCTGCAGAAAAAACTGTCAGCACAACAGCTGAGCCGGCTGCGGAACTTGCCGCTGCCGGGAAGAAAGCGAAAGAGCCTGCAAAGAAGAAAGCTCCCGAGGCCGGTGCGACAGAAAAGAAAGCAGTTACTGAAAAAGCGGTTAAAACAACAGAGAAGCCTGCGGCAAAAAAAGAGCCGGCAGCCGCGAAAACTACTACTGAAAAAACTCAAACTTTGGAGGATGCCAAAGAGGTGAATCATTATGAAGAGGCAGCGCGTGTTGCTGAAATATCACGCCCGCTAACGCAGCAAGTCAAAGAAGTTGAAGTGAAAACTCCGACTCCGCCCAAAAAGAAAGAAGCGGCAGCACCACAGGCCAAGCCCAGAGTCAGACCGCAGCAAGGTAGCTATGTCGGCAAAGATGCTGACAAGCCGGCCGCGGATCGTCGCCAGTCAGCACCGGCAGATTACCGTCAGGCCCAACAAGGACGTAGTACGCCACAAACGGACCGCAGCCAGCGATATGACAGACGTAGTGCGCCACAAACAGACCGCAGCCAGCAATATGACAGACGCAGTGCGCCACAAACAGACCGCAGCCAGCAATATGACAGACGTGGCAGTGACAGATCAAGACCCCCGGCCGGAAGAACAAATTTCGGACCGGCAGCAAGAACTGCTCCTGATCGCGGTCGCTCTGCACAGCAACGACCTCCTGTAGAAACCGTCAAGCCGGAAGTGATCGAGAAGGATATTTCCCGTAAAGCATACGCGCAAAGACAGAAACAGCAAGACCGTGATAAGCATCGTGCAGACCGTGAACGCGACCAGCAGCGTGAGCGACAGGAAGCCCTGGAACTAGAGCGTAAACAGCGTCTGGAAGCCAAAGCTGAAAGAGAGCGTAAGGCGGCGCAAGTTCTCAAGGTTGTCCTGCCGGAAAGTCTGACCGTTAAAGAATTGGCAGAAGCTTTAAAGAAAACCACAGCCGACGTCATCATGAAATTGATGGAACTTGGTGTGATGGCTACCATAAATCAGGAAGTGGACTTTGACACTGCAACGCTTATTGCGGGTGAATTCAATGTTGAGACCGAAAAGCTAGTTGTAGTTTCAGAAGAGGATATCCTCTTTGATGACACTCCCGACAAGGAAGAGGACCTGCAAGCCCGTCCGCCGGTTGTGGTGGTTATGGGTCACGTCGACCACGGCAAGACATCGATTCTGGACTATATTAGAAATACAAATGTTACTACGGGTGAAGCCGGCGGCATAACCCAGCACATAGGTGCATATACAGTTGAGCTGCATGACCGCAAGATCACCTTCCTGGACACACCCGGACATGAGGCTTTCACAACCATGCGTGCCCGCGGAGCTCTGGTAACCGATATTGCCGTTCTGGTGGTTGCTGCCGATGACGGTGTCATGCCCCAGACCATAGAAGCCATTAACCATGCCCGCGCGGCAAATACAGAAATTATTGTGGCGATCAACAAAATCGACCGGCCACAGGCAAATATAGACCGTGTTAAGACAGAATTAGCCCAGTACAATATTATGGATGCTGACTGGGGCGGAGAAAACAGCATTGTTCCGGTTTCCGCCTTAACCGGTGAAAACATGGATGAGTTGCTGGAGACGATCCTCATAACAGCAGACATCATGGAACTCAAGGCCAACCCAAATCGCCAGGCTAAGGGCACAGTAATTGAAGCTGAGCTTGACGCCGGCAGAGGCCCGGTGGCGACTGTCCTGATCCAGCGTGGAACCTTACACACAGGAGATGCAATTGTGGTTGGTTCCAACATGGGACACGTGCGCATGATGCGCAACGACCGTGGTGAGCAGGTTACTGAAGCCGGACCTTCAATGCCGGTCGAAATACTTGGCCTGTCCGAAGTGCCTGAGGGCGGCGATATTCTCTATCAGGTAAAAGATGAGAAAGTAGCCAGGGCACTGGCGGAGCGCCGTCAGGAAGAAGACAGAGAATCAAGATTGCGCGCATCCTCTCATATGTCACTGGATACTCTCTTCAGCAAAATGGATGAGGGTGTCAGGGTCGATCTCAATGTTGTCGTCAAGGGTGACGTGAAGGGATCAGTTGAGGCCGTGTGCCAGTCTTTGGTAGGTCTTTCCACTGATAAGATTCAGGTTCATGTCATCCACAGTGCTACCGGCGGGATTAACGAATCAGACATTCGCCTTGCAGAAGCAGCAGATGCAATTATTGTCGGCTTCAACGTCAGACCTTCTGCAGTTGCGCGGGAACAGGCTGCAGAAGCTGATGTAGAGATCAGGCTTTACAGTGTTATCTACGAGATGATCGAAGAGATTGAACATGCGATGAAGGGCATGCTTGCCCCTGAATACAAAGAAGTGGTTACCGCACAGGCCGAGGTGCGTGAGATCTTCAAGATTACCGGTGTAGGTACTGTTGCCGGCTCGTACATGACTTCGGGCAAGGCCAACCGCAACAATAAAGTCCGTGTGGTTCGTGATGGCTTACTGATTTACGATGGTGAACTGGCTTCGCTGAAACGCTTTAAAGATGACGTGCGCGAAGTCGCTCAGGGCTATGAGTTCGGAGCCGGTGTGGAACGCTTCAATGATATCAAAGTTGGTGATGAGCTCGAGTTCTACACTATGAAGGAGATCGAAAATGTCTAGCAGACGCAGTATGCAAACAGCAGACGAAGTGCGCCGCATTTTGTCTGAGACACTACGTAATAAAGTCAAGGATCCCGTGCTGGATGCACGGGTGTCTTTTATTGAAGTGCGCATGAGTGGCGATCTGGCTAATGCGAACGTATATTACAGCGTGCTCGGAGATGAGGAAAAAAGAAAAGCTGTGAGTCAGAGTTTGAGTAAAGCGCACGGTTTTTTTCGCCGTGAACTGGGAAGTAAGCTGCACTCGCGCCTGACTCCGCAGATTCATTTTATCGAAGACCGCACTATTGCCGAAGGTTTTGCTATGGACCAGCTGATCAGCAAAGTAATAGCAGCTGATCAGTCCGGTCAGAAAGAAAACGAAGCAAATAGCAAGGATCCGGACTGAGAGATAAGGAATTAATGAGCAGCTTAAATCACGACCAGGACCTGGTCGCAAAAAACATCAGTCAGCTGGCCGGCTACCTGTTCGACCTCAGCCGGAAAAAACCAAGTGTCGGGATTTTTCCCCATGCCAGAGCCGATGCTGATGCTCTGGGTGCAGCTTTGTCTCTGGCCATCGCTCTGCGAGCTTTGGGAGCGGAAGTTGAGGTTATTGCGGAAGAAAAAGCAGCTCCTTCGCTGCAGTTTCTTCCACAAGTGCAGAGCATCGTTTTGTATAGTAACGCTATGGCTCTGAAACAGTTTGATCTGGCGGTCGCAGTAGATCTCAATACTCCTGACAGACTGGAAAAACGGGAGAGACTCTTCCTTAATGCTTCCCGGCATGCGATTGTTGATCATCATGTGCGAGATCAGGAGCAGGGAGAGAATGAGCTTATTTATACCGGGTCTTCCTCCACCTGTGAGTTGATGTTTCAATTGATTTCGGTTCTGGAGACCTTGTCGGCCCGGAAAATTTTCAATGATGACATTGCCGTTTTGCTGATATCAGGAATGATGACAGATACCGGACGTTTCAGCTATAGCAATACAACGCCGCTGGCGCTCAGACAAATGGCCCGGCTGATTGAGGACTTCAATGTGGATCTTGCCTTTCTGACCCACGAATTGTTTGAGCGAACCACTGTGACTCAATTGCAGATACGCGGGGATGTGCTGGCTTCGATCAAGCTAGCGGCCGGCGGGCGCATTCTCTACGCCTCAGTTCCCCGGGAAATGATGAATAAGCGGAAGGCTACGGACGACCATCTGGATTATCTTTCTTCCGATATGCGAGAGGCCGACGGGGTTGATGTGTCAATCTTGCTGCGTGAATCGCCGGATCGTTCAGAAATTCATGGCAGTGTGCGTTCTAACAGCTGCCTGAATGCAGCAGAATTTGCACAGGTATTTGGTGGCGGCGGACATGTCCGCGCATCCGGTTTTACTATAGCCGGCATGAGCCTGGCTGAAGCTGAGGCTGAAGTTGTGGCTCAGGCTGAAAAAATGCTTGAACAATGTTCATAAACTGACTATGATACACGATCAGGGAATCATTCTCATCAACAAAGACAGTGAAATCACTTCCGCCGCAGTTGTTGCACAAGTGCGGCGGCTTCTGGGTATGAAACGGGTGGGTCACTGCGGTACACTGGATCCTTTCGCTACAGGGGTCTTGCCCGTTGTTTTCGGCCGTGCCACAGGGGCAGTCCCTTATATGAGCGAATATGATAAAGAATACCGTTGCCAGATTCAGCTTGGAGCCCGTACCGACACCATGGACCGTGAGGGTGAGATCATTGCGCGGCCGCCGGATAGTTATGACGCTGCAAAGCTGGAGGACCGCCCCTATATCGAGCAGACACTGAACTCTTTTCTTGGTGAAATAAGGCAGCAGGCACCACTTTACTCTGCAGTCAAAGTGGCAGGGAAACCACTCTACAAATATGCCCGGCAGGGTGAGGAGGTTGAGCGTCCCTGGCGCACAGTCAAGCTGCATGCGGTTAAACTGCTGGATATTTATTACCGGGAAGGGGAGGAGCTGCCCTGTCTGGATGTTCTTTTCTCTACCTCGAAAGGCACCTATATACGTTCACTGGCAGATGCCATTGGTGAAAAACTGGGCTCTTATGCTTATGCTGCAGAGCTTGAACGTACTGCCTGCGGTCCTTTCACCCTGGCTCAGGCGGTGAAGACAGCTGATTTGTTTGATCGTTTTGACAAGCTGGCCTGTAACTCCAAGGCATTTTTGTCGGCAAGCATAAATGCGGGAATCGTTCAAGCGACTTTGACAGCATTTGCCGGCTTTCCCACACTAGCTGTCGGGGGCAGCGACGCGGTCAGACTGGCTCACGGACAGGAATCAAAACTTATGGCAGACGATATTTCACTGGATACGCTCACCTTTACCTATAAAGATGTTCTCCTGGCAGTTGGCAGTGTTAATCAGGGTCTGGCGAAGGTCAAGCGTGTCTTTGTAGACAGTTCTGCTGAATTTCTTAGAGAAAGTAGTAAAGATGAAGGTATATAGGTCTCTGGAAGAGTCGAGTTCTGATCAGGAGCGCGGGATTGCTCTGGGAGTGTTCGATGGACTGCATCTGGGCCACCGGCACATTTTGCAGGAACTGATGCTTGTCTGCAAAGAAAAATCTCTCAGACCTGCGGTTTTCACTTTTCTTTCCCCTTTCGGCTCTGAAGCGAATCGGCTCCTGATCGAAATTGAAGAAAAATGTGCTGTGCTGGAAGCGATCGGGGTTGAAGATGTTTATCTTGCGGATATGACTGACGATTTCAGAAGTATCAGCGCGCTTGAGTTTTTACAGGATATACTGCAGAACAAGCTGAAGGTTAAGTCGCTTGTTGTCGGAGAGGATGCCCGTTTTGGTGCAGGCGCCCGGGGTGATATTGATTTTCTGGCAGATTATGCAGACAAATCAGATCTGACGTATACAGTCAGCAGCGATGTCCTCTTCCGCGGTGAAAAGATTTCCAGCTCCCGGATCAGGAATTGTCTGGCAGAGGGTGAGTTAGAGTCGGTCACAGCAATGCTGACACAGCCATATAAACTCGGGGGAGTGGCAGAGTATGACCACGAGAATGATTGGTGCCCGGGCATTACTACAGCAAAGTTTCCTTATCCTCCCAAACGTGCCCGCCTGCGCAAAGGGGTTTACGCTACTGTCGCACATTGTGCTGCAGGATCTTTCCGTGCCATCAGCAATATAGGTATGTCTCCTGCACTTGAAGCAGAGACGTCTTTGCGGGTTGAAACATATCTTTACGATTTTGCCGGCTCATTATCCGGAGAGAAAATTGCAGTCGAGTTTCTCGCCTTCATCAGACCGGAACGGCCTTTTGATTCAGGAGAAGACTTAAGCAAGGCAGTGCAGGAGGACTTGGCATATGTGTCAAAATGGCACCGGTCGCATATGGTAAAATGATCGCCAGGAGGATAGCCTATGAATAATACTGCGGATTATATTGTTAGTTTCCCGGGATTAGGTATTAATGATCTCGGCATAAATAGAGTAGTTTTTCAGTTTAGTCTTTTTGGACACGATATAGCGATTTACTGGTATGGACTGCTCATAGCACTGGCTTTTCTACTGACCCTGCTTTTGGCAGTCAGGCAGGCAGAAAAGCATGGACTCAAAAGTGATGATATTGTTGATTTTTTCCTGATCCTGATTCCGACAGCTATCATTGGCGCCAGACTTTATTATGTCGCCTTTGAATGGTCGCAGTTTTCTTCAGACTGGCTCAAGATTTTAGACCTGCGTTCCGGCGGTCTGGCCTTTTACGGCGGAGTGATCGGAGCCATGATCGGTATTTGGTTTATGGCTATGCATAAACGCATCCGTTTATCTAAAGTGCTTGACTACTTCGCAGTTTATTTACCTCTGGGTCATGCTATCGGCCGCTGGGGTAATTTTTTCAATCAGGAGGCCTTCGGCACAAATACAGATTTACCTTGGGGTATGATCAGTAACGGTACAGCCAGTTATTTGAGCAAACTCAATCCTGATCCCGCACATCCCATACCGGGACTGGATCCTGCCTTGCCGGTTCACCCAACTTTCCTTTATGAATTTGCAGCTAACATCCTGATTTTTGTTATTCTGATTTTTGTGCGCCGCCGCTCCAAACAACCTATGAGCACATTAGCCAGCTATTTTATACTTTATGGCCTTGTTCGTTTCTTTGTTGAAGGTATCCGCACGGATTCCCTGTACACAGGGGATGGTTTCCGTATTTCCCAGTTGCTGTCGGCGGCTATGGTAGTCTTTGGTCTGCTGGTGCTGCTGATTAATATTATGCGCAACAATTCACGTAAAAAAGCCCTGGCCAGGATCACTCTGACTGAGGATCAGGCTGCCGGTTTACTGGTCGTGCCGATGCTGGCGGATGCTGAAGAAGCAAGCGCTGAGAGTGACGAACTGCCAGAGACTGAATCCAGTGATGACGATGCGGAGGAGAAGTTCTGATTCGCCTTCCTGATATGCAGAAGAATACTAACAACAAAACTTCCCGCGTAGACAGATTCTTCCGGCTTTTGGATTACAGAATGCTGGTGCCTGTAGCTGTTCTGGTTGTAATCGGACTGGTTGTGCTTAACACTGTTCTCAAGTCCGGCTATGGTGCAGTTATTTTTGACTACCCCAACAACTTTTACAAGCAGGTGGCGATAGTGCTGATAGGACTTTTAGCCGCCTTTATCATTTGCCTGTTTGAAAAACCGACTTTGCGGCTGATAGGTGCTTTGATTTACGGGCTCAGCATTATTCTCCTGATTTATATCAAAGTTGACGGCTATCGGCCCGTTGCAGGCGCAGACAGCTGGCTCTATGTTCCTCTGGTGGGTTCTTTCCAGCCCTCTGAACTGGCCAAGATCGGAGTAGCTCTGGTGACAGGGCCGATTTTCGGACAGATCAAGGAGGAGACGATTTCACCAAGCAAGGGCTTTGCTAAAATAGCCCTGCTTTATGCCATACCTTTTCTGCTGGTCATAACTGAAGTAGACCTGGGGACATCTATGGTTATTCTCTTCATGTTTCTGTCGACACTCTTTGTCTGGGGGATCAAATGGCGCTATATCTTTGCCTCAATGGCGGGTATTACTGTTGTAGCTGTGCCGCTGCTGTGGCGGTTTTTTCTTAGCGGTGACCAGAAAAACCGTATTCTGACTTTCTTCTTCAGAGGACATGATCAGGCTGCCTCCTATCAGATCAACCAGTCTATCGCTGCAGTCGCATCGGGAGGTATCGCCGGCAATACCAGCGGCCAGTATGTCAATGTGCCTGTTAAAGAATCAGATTTCATCTTTCCAGCTATCTCGGAACAGCTGGGCCTGATCGGATCAGCACTCGTTATTATAGTAGCTGCGTATTTTATCATCTATACCTTAAAACGTGCATCACAAATTGAAAAACAGTCATATTCCAGCGCCTATGTCATGGTTGCCCTGATTGCATCGATTGCCTTTCACTACATTGAAAACATCGGCATGACCATTGGCCTCCTGCCAATTACCGGCATACCTTTGCCCTTTATCAGCTATGGAGGTTCTTCCATGATTGCGAGCTTTGTCTTGCTGGGCGTCCTGCTGAATATTTCTATGGACTATAAATTGAGTACGCTTGATTAGCCTTCCACAGCGATTTTAAGTTTTTTGCAGCCAGCTCTCCAGGGAGCCGGCTTTTTTTATCAAGCGGGGAAGCTTGTTTCCTCTTTTCACTAAAATAAGCATTCTTGTAGCAGCTTAAGGCCATTTGGGGGAGAAATATGTCATTTTGTGGCTATGCTTGACATATTAGTGGGGTTTAGTGGTAGAATATGAAAAAGATTATGGGGGAGGTATGAAGTGGCCAGGTACATGCACGTAGTTGACTCTAAGGGTCGTGTCATCGTGCCGTCCAAAATCCGTGAGCGCTTTGACGGTGTCTTAATCGTGACCGTCAGCTTGGATAAGGGCTACCTGAATGTATATACCAAATCTCAGTTTGATAAAATCCTCGAACAATTCAGCGAATTACAAACCAGTGAAGTAGGAGCACGGCTTTTCCGCCGCCAGATTATTGGTGAAGCGGTGGAGTGCGAATTGGATGGGCAAGGGCGTATTTCTATTCCCAATCATTTATGGGAAAGAGTTTTTGTCTCCAAAGGTGACGAGATTTGCTTTATTGATGTTTATAGCTCAGTTGAGATCTGTTCTAAAGAGTTCTATGAAAAAGAACAGGCAGAAGCAGATTCCCTGTCTGAGCTGGACTTGTCCGCTTATGGCATCCGCGGACTATAACCAATGGCACCGTCCGGTCCTTCTGGCGGAGACGATAGAGGCTCTCGCGCTTAAGCCTGACGGCTTATACGTAGACGTAACCAGCGGCGGCGGCGGACATAGCGCCGCTATTTTGTCTCAGCTTAACGCGCAGGGTCAGCTGATCGCAATGGATCGCGATGCAGACGCAAGAGAAGAGACGCGGAAACGATTGGAATCTTTGAATACTTTAGGGAGCTATTCAATCCGCTCGTCCAAATTCTCTTCTCTTTCGTTAAATCTCACAGCTGGAGAAAAAGGCCACATTGATGGGTTGCTCGCTGATCTGGGAACCAGTTCGTATCAGTTGGATGAGGCGGAGAGAGGTTTCTCTTACCATCAGGACGGACCACTCGATATGAGAATGGATCAATCGGAAGGTGTGAGCGCCGCCGAGATGCTAGCTTCGATTAATGAGAATGACCTGGCCTATATTCTGCGTAACTATGGTGAAGAA
>DIRJ01000016.1:48374-75062 GCA_002427505.1 Mageeibacillus sp. UBA5439 | reverse complement strand
ATTAAAACTACAACTCAGCTGGCAGAAATAATCAGCAAAGCAGTACCTGCTTCTGCAAGAAGAAAAAAACATCCGGCCAGACGGAGCTTCCAGGCAATCCGCATTGCCGTTAATAGAGAATTTGAGGAAATTGAGTCGCTGTTGCAGCAATTACCAGACTTAATGTCATCAGGAGGACGTGTAGTAATTATTAGTTTTCATTCCTTAGAAGATCGCCTGATTAAGCAGACTTTTGCCAAATGGGAAGATCCCTGTGAGTGCCCCCGGGAATTTCCTGTCTGTGTCTGTGGCAAGAAAGCTCTCGGCAGGAGACCGCAGCGAAAAGTAATCGAGGCCTCGGAGGAAGAAGTAGAAAAAAATATTCGCGCACGCAGTGCTAAATTGCGTGTTTTTGAATTCGGAGGTGTTGCATGAGTCAATATGATACAGATGGTAATCTTGCCCGCAAGGTGGGGGCTTATTCCGCATACCGGCTTCCCAGGCCGCAGGAGATGCCGGAGCGCCGTTTTGCTGAAGAAGAGGCCAGGCGTATTAAACGGCGTCGTCAGATGCAGCAGGAAGAAGAAATCAGGAGAACATACCAGGCCCTGAGCCGGGAACGAGTCCGTAGCTGTATTGCTATTATTACCGTCCTCGCCTTGATGACAGGGATGGTTTCCTTCATCGTTACACGCTATGCACGTATTACCGAGATGAGCTTTCTCAACGCGGGGATGATACAGCGCATTGAAGAGATGGAAATGTCTAACAACACTTTAAATAACAAATTATCCGAGCAGTATAATTTTGAGAATATCAAGGAAGTTGCACAAAGTAATTTGGGTCTTCAAGCTGCCGGCAACAGTCAAATACTGTATGTTAACGGATATAACACAGATAAAACAACCATATACGATTCAGCTTTTGCTGCAGACAGCAGCTTAGCTGCAGGAAGACTGTATTCCTATCAGGAGAATGTCGGCACCATCGAGCACTATGTGGAGAGCAGGCGCCCGTGAAGGGGGTTCACCTTGGTGAAAGCTAAATCAGACCTGGAGTTCAAACGGAGATTAATCGATTATTTATGTCACGGCGTCAAGACAAACTTACATCATTACGTAAATTTAGGAAGGCTTCCCCTAAGTCTGTCGGTAAGTTGCCCTTAATTATTGTCAGTATTTGTTTCTTCATTTTTGCCGCCTTTATAGTTCACCAGCTGTATCAGTTGCATATTGTCCAAAGCAGCGAACTGACTGAGCGCGCTGCACGGCAGCAGCACTCTGTCACCAAGATTGATTGCAAGCGCGGCTCTATTCTGGACCGCAATGGTTATCCACTGGTTTCATCAGCTTATGTCTATCGGATCGGAATGACACCCTCAGTAGTCAGTTCAAACAATCCGAATATTGATCAGGAAGATATTGCCGACATGTTGATTTCAACCCTTGGTCTTGAGGATGAAACTGCAGACCGGGTTCGTTCATTGATTACGGTAGATGATAATTTATCTTTGTCTGAAGCTGTTATGCTGGCAAGTGAACGTGAACGCATACCCTATCTGCAACTTGCTTCCTATGTGCCGGAAAGTAAAGCAGAGAGACTCAAAGACTGGTTAAATGAAAATGGTGTTGGCGGTTTTCGTTTTGATGCAGAAGAAAAACGGGTCTATAACAGCCTTGATCTCGCTTCGCCGGTGCTGGGGATGACACGGACTGAAGCAGAAGGCCTCGAGGGGGTTTCGGGTCTGGAAGCCAGCTACAATGACCTGCTGTCCGGCTCGGCAACATATATCTATCAGAAACGCAATAACTATCTGACTCAGGGTGCGGTGCCGTTTTCTTCCAGCATCAAACAGCAAGGCAGCTCCAGCCAGACTCTCTATTCAACCATCGACAGCAGTATACAGTCCATTCTGCATGAAGAACTGCTTTCCGCAGCAGCGGCTACGGGCTCAATTAACGGCATATCAGGTATCATCATGGATCTGTACACAGGAGATATCCTGGCTATGGATCAAATCCCGTCATATAGCCCGGATGATCCGACAGGACTGCCTTTGGGGATAGAACAGGAAGCCTGGGACAAGCTTGAAGAAGAGCAGCGGACTAAATATCGCAGTGAACATCTCTGGACCAATTACAACGTCAGTGCATCTTACGAACCGGGCTCCACATTTAAAACAGTTACTCTTGCTATAGCTTTTGAGGAAGAGCTGTCAGGTGAATACGTTGTCTACAGTGACGATCCTATTACCTTACAAGGACAGACAATGTATTGTATTTCGGGAGAAGGCCACGGAAACGAGACCTTGCGCGAAGCATTTTATCGTTCCTGCAACCCTGTTTTCGTCCGTCTGGGCAATGAAATCGGCATCGATCTTTATTATGACTATATCGATAAACTCGGCTTTAAAAACACCAGCGGCATTGACCTTAACGGTGAGGCTTCAGGAATTTTTCATACAAATCCAATGCCTCTGGACTTTGCCAATCTGACTTTTGGTGAATCATCTACCGTGACACCCCTGCAACTGGTTAATTTCTACGCTACGATTGCCAACGGCGGCTACATGAATACGCCCAGGCTGATCAGGGCATACGAGTCAACCAGCGATGGTGCCTATCAGGAATTAGCAGTGGAAACCGGAGAACAGCTATTTTCAGCCAGAACCAGCGACCGTGTTTTATCGATGCTGGAAGACGTGGTGTATCTGGGCCAAAACAATACTTTTGGCAGTGAGGGCTTCAGACTGGGCGGGAAAACCGGTACCTCAACAGACGAGATCAACGACATACCCACTTATTCTTTTGCCGGAGTGGCCCCGGTCGATGACCCGCGCATAGTATCCTTAATCGTAATTCGTGATCCGGGAATTAAAAGCAGCAGTATAGTCGCTGCCCGCGCCAGTAACCGCACATCAGCCCGGGTTTTGAATTATCTGGGACTGAAACAGGATTATAGTGCCGCAGAATTAGCTGCTCTGGGATATTCCGTGGAAATTCCTTACCTGGGTGGATTAACAGTAGCGGAGGCAGCGGCTAAACTATCCGGTCTGGGCCTGGCACCTTCAGTGCCGACAGATCAGTTCTATCTGGACAAGCCACTGGCCCAGAGCCTGCCGGCAGCAGGAAGCCTGGTGGGGAAAGGATCAACAGTCTGGCTTTACCCCGAGGCTCCAGATGAAGTAGAATGGGTGACTGTACCGGACTTTCGAGGCAAAAATTATCATGAAACTATCTGGCTGGCGGCTGAATCAGGACTGCTGATACAGCCTGTAGGCGAGATACAGGGATTATGTGTTGATCAGTCGCCCAAAAATGCTGTTGCCACAGAGGCCGGCGTTGATGTAAGCGGGGCTCCGAATGGCGGGCAAAATAATAATAAAGTTACGGTTCCGAAAGGGACGGTGATTAAACTCAGCTTTTCTGAAAACGTGAATGTTGAGGAAACAGATCCTGTCGTATATACTCCTCCAGTGGCGGTTGATCCTGATCCTCCGAATGACGCAGAAGAAGAGCTCGTTGATTCGGAAACGGAACTTGATCTTGAAACAGATCCTCTGCCATAAGCTGAGCAGGACTTTTTCAGGTTTAGGAGATTGATAAAATGGGCAGGTTTTTACCAAGTCAAATGAAACAGTGGACGGGGGGGACGATTGTACGTGAACCCCGGCACGAAGATGATACTGACAGATTCTATAGCGGTATCTCAAAAGATACGCGTACTTTACAAGCTGGTGAAGCATATGTCGCCTTGCGCGGCGATCATTTCGACGGACATCGTTTTCTTGCAGAAGCAGTTAGACGAGGAGCCGGCCTGCTTGTTGTTGAAAAAGATGAACCATTAGTGAAAAAATGGATCAGAGATGTTGAAGCCGGGGATGTGGGCGGACCGGATCTACTGTTGGTGGATGATACCTGGAAGGCATACCAGAATCTGGCAGCGGGCTATCGCAAGATGCTGTCGTGTTCCGTTGTAGCGGTGACCGGCAGTGTAGGGAAGACGACAACCCGGAATATGATTTGTAATATGGTTCAGTCTCAATTGATGTCGGAGCAATCAGCAGGCAATTTAAATAATGAAATCGGATTGTCCGATACGCTTCTGTCTACAGATCCCGAAACGCAAGTGCTTGTAACGGAAGTCGCCATGGACAGACCGGGAGAGATCGAGCAATTGTCCAATATTGCCAGACCGGATATCAGCATCATTACTAACATCGGCTTTTCACATGCAGAGTATCTGGGTACCATGCGCAACATTCTGGAAGAGAAAACTTCCGTCATCAGGGGAATGAAAGAAAATGGCCTTTTGTTCCTTAACGGCGATGACCCGCTCCTGGAGGAATGGTATGTCCGTGAGTCTCCATCAGTGCCGGTCTGGTTTGTTTCCAGCAAAGAAAATGTTTCGCGTCTGGAGCGTGACGGCAGCCCTGTTTTTTGGTGGGAAGACCTGGTAATTGACAAAAACGGTACTTCCTTTCTTGCCTGCAGTAACCTGGCACCGGATGAACAGTGGGAGATCAGCCTGCCGGTAGCAGGTGAGCACTATGTGAATACCTCTTTATTCGGTTTAGCTGTTGCCTATGCCTTAGGGCTCGATATGAATGAAGCTGCCCGCTCAGCCGCTAAGTTTACTAATATCGGCAGCCGTCAAAAACTGTTGCACCTGGGCGCTATTACTGTTCTGGATGATGCATATAATGCCTCACCTGAGTCATTTGGCTCAGCCCTGGAGGCAGTCGATATTCAGGCTGAAGAATGCCGCCGGATATTAGTTCTAGGCGGAATGCGTGAATTAGGGCGTTATACTAAAGGCGTACATGAAACCGCTGCCCGGCAAGCCCTGGCTAACAATTTCAACCGCATTATCCTGATTGGAACTGAAACGGAATATACGAAAAATAAACTGATGCAGACAGCAGAAGGCCGTAATGTCTTTGCCGGCTGGTATACGACTGTTGATGATGCCATGCCGCGGATTCTTCAGGAAGTTGAGAACGGAGACTTTGTCTTATTAAAAGCCTCGCGTTACTACCATCTGGAACGCGTAACTGAAGCTCTGCAGAATAAATTCTTAGCTGCAGAAGCGAGGACTGAAGAATGATCCTTTTTTTGGCTACTAAAATGTTGAATGGTCAGAACATGATGATCTGGGCTTTGCTGATGTTCATGGCTACTGTAACCATCGGAACTCTGGGCATGCCTCTGGTGAAAAAACTGAACATAGGTCAGCGTGTACGTGATGACGGTCCCAAATCGCATTATGCAAAAAGCGGTACTCCAACCTTCGGAGCTTTGTTTTTTCTCCTGCCCCTGTTTCTAGTGGGGCTTGCATCAGCCTTGATCTACCGCGGCTTGCAGACCTTCAATATCATACTCCTCTTTATGCTTTTGTTTGCGCTTGTCGGCTTTATCGATGACTACATTAAAGTCCGCATTTCGAAAGATGGCCTGAGCGTCAGACAGAAGACAGTAATGCTGGGCCTGCTCTCGATTCTGGCATCGGTCTGGCTTGTTTATCTGCGTCCGGGCGACACTTACTTTTTCCTGCCCTTTACGATGGAAAAAGTCGTTCTGACCGGTATCTGGCAATTTTTCTATTTCCTGATTCTGATTCCATTTCTATTTTATATGAGCAATTCAGTGAACATCACTGATGGTCTGGATGGTCTTCTGGCCGGATTGATGGCCATTGCCTGCATTTTTCTGACAATAGTAGCCCGCATTATGGTAATGGCCCATCTGGTTCAGTATCAATCGCAGTTCCTGCCCATACTTATAGTTGCCGGCTGCCTGGGCTTTTTATTCTTTAACCGCCACCCTGCACGGATTTTCATGGGTGACACTGGTTCTCAGTCTCTGGGTATTGGTTTTACTCTGATTTGTGTCGTCATGGGAACACCTTATCTGGCCTTTATTATCGGTTTCGTATTTTTCTTTGAAGGTCTGTCAGTTGTCATGCAGAGATTTTATTACCGTCGAACCGGTGGTAAAAGAATCTTTAGAATGGCACCGCTGCACCACCATTTTGAGCTGGGCGGCTGGACCGAGCAAAAGGTAACAAATGTTTTTTATCTGGCAGGAATTGTTTCCGGAATCCTGGGTATTCTGTTCATTTATGGCGCTATTTGATGGGAGTAGTGTATGGCGGATGACGTGCAAGACCAACTTATCAGATTTCCCGGTTATTCAGCAGAGGAGACTGCCGCGGAAGCAGTGAAACTGCGTCCGGATGAAATCGCCCGCCACAGGCGTATCTCACTGCCTTTTTTATTTATCTGGATCAGCCTGATGGCCTTTGGTTTTATTATGATGTTCAGTGCCAGTTTCGGTGAAAGCTTTGTCAGTTCCAGCAGCTATATCAATGTGATTGAAGATGAGGCAGCCTTGCAGGACTTACCGGAAGCATTGCGAACTCAGGTGGTCGCCGACGCCACAGCTTCAGCGGCACGTCAGCTGCGCTTAAGCATGGCTGGCTCGATACTGGCGATAGCTATGGCTCTCCTGATTCCTTTCCGGCAATTGCTGCGTCCCCGCCTGCGGGAAATAGTTTATTTAGTTACAACGGGTCTCCTGATTTATACGGCATTCAAGGGTGTAACCAGTCAGGGTGCCCAGCGTTGGGTCGTTATCGGGCCCATTCAGTTCCAGCCTTCTGAACTGGCCAAGATAGGCGTGGTCTATTATCTTTCCAGCTATTTCTATGAGCGGCAGCAGCTGCGAAAATATAAGCCGGAGATGGAAGCACCCTGGGACAAAAAAGAGGAAAGCGAATTAAAAAAGAAACACAGGGAAACTTTCCAGGATTTCACCCGGCCTCTTTTACTTATGGGCTTGTGGGTTATCCTGGTTCTCCTGCAACCTCACATGTCAGGTGCGATCATCCTGACTGTTCTGACAATTTTGATGTTTATTATGGGGAAAATACCTCCGGCTTCTCTGGTCAGAGGTCTGGTGCTCCATGCCATTCCGCTTCTGCTGGTAGGCTTACTCCTCTTCAGTCTGATGATACCGGTAGTCTATGATAAATCGATGCCTGAATTTGTTTCAGAGAGATTCGCTCACTCTCAGAAGCGTATGGACTTATTCAGGGACCGTGCTTCTGTCGATGCTGACGGACGCAGGCAGATTGAGCAGGCTGAAATAGCCTTTGGCGTAGGAGGCCTGACCGGAGTCGGTCTGGGTCGAAGCACGCAAAAACTTAACTGGCTGGCCGAAGCTCACAACGATTTTATTTTTCCGATCATTGGCGAAGAATTAGGTTTAATCGGCACACTATCGGTGTTACTCTTTTTTATGCTTTTTCTGATCAGTGGTTTTTCTATCGCAGCACGGGCATCGAACATGGCTGCACGCAATATAGCAGCAGGCTTCACCTTTTTGATCGTATTTCAGGCTTTTCTCAATATGGCTGTTGCGACTAGTCTGATTCCGGCGACAGGTATATCCTTACCGTTTTTTTCGGCCGGCGGTACGGCAAACATAATTTTTGCTGTAGCTGCTGCTTTAATTTTGTGTGTATCCAAGACCGGTGTTCAGCGCAATCCCGAGTTGGTGCGCGTTCTGGACCAGCGTAAAAGCTAGAGAGAGTTATACGTGAAGACAACTGATGCTAATTCTCAGAAAACTGTCATATTTGTTGCTGGAGGTACCAGCGGCCATATACATCCTGCCTTAGCTATTGCCGGTGAAATCAGAGACCGGCATCCGGAGATCAGGATTATTTTCTGTGGTTTAAAAGGCAATATTGAGGAAGAAATGGTGCCGGCAGCCGGTTATGAGTTCGTACCGATTTCCGCCCGTGGTATACCTACAAAATATTCACCCTGGTTTTATCGCTGGATCAAAGATAATATTCAAGGCACTTTTACAGCCAGGCGGCTGATCAAAGAGGTTAAGCCCGTCCTGGTTGTCGGGACCGGCGGCTACGTGAGTGGACCGGTAATTATGGCTGCCGCACAATGCAAGATTCCCTTTGTCTTACACGAACAGAACGTTTACCCGGGCAGAGCCAACCGCTTTTTTGCTAAACGCGCAGCTAAAGTCTTTGTAAGCAATGAAGACAGCAAAAAGAATTTTTCTGAGCAGGCCACCGTAACGGTGACCGGGAATCCTGTGCAGCCTGTTTTTTATAACCTGGATAAAGCGGAAGGACGACATGCAATCGGCATCGCGCAAGATCGCTTCCTGGTTGTCGTCACCGGCGGCAGTCTGGGTGCACAACGCCTGAATAAAGCAATCAGTGACCTGCGCGATAACAGCGGCTGGCACAGCCTGGTTGACCGGCATCCTGAGCTGATACTCATGCTTAGTACCGGCAAAGAACAGGAGAGCTCCCCCGAGATTTATGAGGGAATTTCCAATGTACAGGTTACCAGTTACCTCTATAACATGGCGCAATGGATGGCAGCATCTGACCTTGTTATTTCACGTTCCGGCGCCATGACCTGTGCCGAATTGGCGGCTCTGGCTAAACCTTCCATCCTGATTCCTTATCCCCAGGCTATGGATGACCACCAGACTAAAAACGCGCAAAGCCTGGCTGCAATCGGCGGGTCAATTGTGGTAAAGGATGAGAACTTCACCAGCGATTATATTGTAGAAAAAATCAGTTATTTCATTGATAAGCCTGAGAAACTGCAGTCAATGTCCAGGGCTCTGGCCGCAACAGATAAACTACCGGCAGCACAGTTAATCTATCAGAAGATCGCTCCCTATCTGGCGGTAAAGGATAACGGCGATAATGAGCAAAGCAAGTAAGCAGAAGTATTCCTCCCGTCGTTCAGCTCCCGGAAGATCTAAAGAGCGGCAGCGACCGAAGAGCGCCAGCTTTCAGCCCTCACCATTCTCTGAAGAAAGCAGAAAAAAGAGGGAAAAGGAGCAGCGCCGTTCAAGCCTGATGAACAAAAGGCCGCTCATAGTTTTATCAATTATCGCGGCCATCCTGGTAATTATTATTCTGCTCGCACTTGTACCTGGTTTTACCATTGATACGATCGAGGTTAAAGGGGCCTACAGACTGGCTGAGCCAAGCGCGAAAGCAAGTGTCTCTGACCATCTGGGCCAACATTTCCTGTACAAAATAGGCGGAAATTTCAAGTCTCTGGTGACTTTGCATTATGCAGCTGCTGAAGAAGAATTGCTGGCTGGCTTTCCCTTACTGGATGCTGCTGAGGTGTATTTTTCCTATCCCGGAAAAATAAAGATTGATTTGAAGGAAAAAACTGAAGTTATGTGTGTGCGCGTACCAGGCGGCTATGCACTGGTCGACAAAGACCTCATAGTTTTAGAAGTGGTGGAGGAAGCTCCGGATATCTTTCCCAGTCTGGAGCAGATCGTGCTGAACGAAACTGCTGAACCGGGTGTTCAACTGCAGACGGATCAGAAGGACAGGCTGCAAAAGTCGATCAACTTAACAGCGGAAATTATCCGCAGCGACAGCAGCAAAGCAGAGGGGAAACAATTGCTGCCACTAATACGGCATATCATATGGCAGGATAATAAAACATTTTTCTTACACATTCCCAGTACGCAGGGCGGGATGATTCGTGTTAAACTGGATGATAACAGGTACTTACAGGACAGACTTGCCTTACTTTCCGACCTGATCTTTGTCGAACAGTTTACAGACAAAGCAGCGGGAGAACTTGACATGACGGGAATGACAGTGCATTTTCGTCCTGACAAGTCCTGAAGGACAGTTCCGGGATGTACTTACAGCTAACAATTTACATAAAACTGTGAAGGGAGAGCGTAATTGTTACCACTAATAGGCTTGCTAATCGGTCTTATCGTAGGTTTGTTTGTTAGTGTACCTATACCGGCCGCCTGGGCACCCTATCTCGCTCTTCTCGTTCTCTCCGGAGTTGACATCTTACTTGCAGTTCTCAATAAGAAAAATGAAGACAAAAACGTTCAGGGCAATTTCCTTCTGGAATTCTTCGCAAACACTGTAATGGCGGTGTTTTTGGCAGCATTGGGGCAACTGATAAATTTTGAATTATCAACAATAATCGCTTTCGTTTTTACCTATCGTATCTTCAAGAATTTCAGGGAAATTGTTGCAGATTTATATAGGCGGCTTAAAGAAAGAAGAGACTCGGCCAGAGCGGAAATGAACGAAGTAACTGCTTCTCATGGCGGGGAAGAAGCTAAAAACAAAAAATAATATTTGCAAGTTGCAGCAATCCCGTTAGGATGACAACATGTAAATGGTTAAAACATTGACTATAGAGGGATGAGCCTGTTTCCTTATTGTAAAAATACTTTGTTTCAGGTAAAATAACGCCAAATACATTTAGAGGTATAAAGAAGGAACCTCGACTAAAATCAGTTGTAAGCTTGTAATTACATCTAGAAAGACTGATTTTATCAGGAAAGGAGTATATCCTTGACAGAATACAATTTTGACATTGGTATGGACGATGATTTCTACGCTACTATTAGAGTAGTCGGCGTTGGCGGCGGTGGCTGTAACGCAGTCGACCGCATGATAGAAGACGGAGTGCAGGGTATCGAGTTCATTTCCGTGAACAGTGATCATCAGGCCCTGTCCCGGACTAAAGCTTCAACAGCTATCCAGATCGGTGAGAAAGTGACCCGTGGCCTGGGCTGTGGTGCTAATCCTGAACTGGGGCAGAAGGCTGCTGAAGAGAACGTAGAGGATATTGCCAAGGCTATTCAGGGCACTGACATGCTCTTTATTACTGCCGGCTTAGGCGGTGGTACCGGGACCGGTGCAGCACCTATTGTTGCTGCTAAGGCCAGAGAAATGGGAATTCTTACTGTCGCCGTTGTTACAACTCCTTTCCGTTTCGAAGGTTCGAGACGCCGTCAGAATGCTGAAGCCGGCAGACGCAAACTGGAACAGTATGTCGACTCTCTGATTGTGGTTCCCAACGACAAACTGCTGGAGATCGCCAGTGACGATACTTCTCTGGATGAGGCCTTCTCCATGGCTGACCATGTCCTGCAATACGGTGTATCCAGTATCTCGGATCTTGTTGCCGTTCCCGGTATGATCAACCTCGACCTGGCTGATATCCGGCGCGTAATGACTGATGCCGGTGTATGCCATATGGGTATTGGCCGCGGCAGCGGTGAAAGCCGTGCAGCTACAGCCGTCAAGCAGGCTATGAGCAGTCCTTTGCTCGATACCACCATTGAAGGCGCTCACAGCATCATCATTAATTTCACCGGTGGCCGCGATATGCGGATTAAAGAAGTCAATGAAGCCGCTTCTCAGGTGCGTGAGGCTGTTTCTCCCGACGCTGATATCATCTTCGGTGCGGTTATTGATGACAACATGCAGGATGACATCATTATTACTATTATCGCCAGCCGCTTTGAAGAAGAGGCGGTTAAGCAGCATGCTGCCAAGTCAACTCAGACAGCGGCTAATGTAGCTTCCATGGCGTCATCTTATTCAACCTCACGCAAATCAATGCAGGCTGATGAGCAGCAAAGCCCGACCATGGATGACCTGCCGGACTTTCTGAAGCCGCGCCGCCGCGAGATCCCGCCGGTAACTTACCCGCGCCGTGATAGCAGACCGGGTGGCAGGGAAAGTTTCGAAGGTATTCAGGATGGTGAAAGATATCACCGTCAGACCGGAGACGTTCTGGAGAGAATGTCTGAGCAGCGCGAGCCCAGAGTACTTGACGAAGCACCTTCCCGTGAGGAGAACCCGGCACCGCAGCCTGCTAAGAATAAGCAGAGCAGACAAGGCGGTCGTGTTTTGCCCTGGTTCCTGCAAGATGAGTTGGGAGAAGACCGCGACTAAGCTTGCAGGTGACAAGTTAAAGCATTTTAATGACGCGACCGGGTCTTGAATCAGGTCGCGTCTTTTTACATTTGGCTAATCAGTTAGGAGGAAATAATGCGCTGTCCTTATTGCAAATTTAGTGATAACAAGGTAATCGACTCGCGTCCATCAGATGATGACAGTACGATTCGCAGGCGCCGCGAGTGCTGCAACTGCGGTGAGCGTTTCACCACCTATGAACGTGTTGAACTCATGCCCCTGATGGTGATCAAAAAGGACGGCAGCAGGCAACCTTTTGATCGTGAGAAACTGATCGCCGGCATTATGAAAAGTTGTGAAAAACGACCGGTTACGACTGCTCAAATTGAAGAAATGGTTCATACTATCGAACAAAGCGAAGGCAACAAACTGCGGCGTGAAATCCCTAGTTCTGAAATAGGGGAGCTGGTACTGGAACAGCTGCGGGGGATTGACGAAGTTGCATATATACGCTTCGCTTCAGTTTATAGAGAATTTGCCGATGTCTCCTCCTTTTTAGAAGAATTGGGCGGCCTGTTCAAAGCGGATGCTGATAACATATAATAATCAGAACAGTGAGTGTTTTCGAGACGTGACTGTTCACGTCGGCAAATATTCGGATTAGAAAGCGGACGGTGACGGAAATTAATCCTGAGAAAACGGTATTGATTGTAGATGATGATCCCCATATAGGAGAATTGCTCAAGCTGTATTTTGAGAATGAAGGCTTCCGGGTTGACGTCTGTTTCCGCGGTGACGAAGTTGAGGACCGTGTGCAGCAGCTTAATCCCGATGTCCTTATTCTGGACCTGATGCTGCCGGGAATGAGTGGTTTTGATGTCATGCGCGAATTGCGCCGTTATAGTTCTGTACCTGTAATTATGTTAACAGCGCGCGGTGATACCCTGGACAAAATTGTTGGCCTGGAGTTGGGAGCGGATGACTATATTGCCAAACCCTTTGAACCGAAAGAGCTGATTGCACGTGTCAAAGCGGTTTTGCGACGTGTATCAAAGAACAGCGGTTTAGCCTCGAGTGAAAGTCAGCAAAGCGGAGATGATGTTATTTCTTATCCGGGTCTGGAAATCAATCGTACGCAATATCTGGTACGCCTGAACGGTGAGGAATTAAGCTTCCCTCCTAAGGAGCTCGAGCTCTTGTATTTTCTCGCTTCTCATCCCAACCGCGTGTTTACCCGCAGCCAGATTCTGGAAAATATCTGGGGCTTCGACTACTACGGTGAACCCCGTACTGTCGACGTACATATCAAGCGTCTGCGCGAGAAACTGGATCTGATTGATCATCCTGACTGGAATATCAAAACAATCTGGAGTGTAGGCTATAAGTTTGAGGTCAGAGGCTGATGAAACACCGTCTGTCGATCTATGGCAGGACTTTTGTCAGCATTTCACTGGCGATTCTTATTATCTTTGCATTTTTAGCAGTTGCCTATACATCGATTTATACGGCAAGCTCAAAGCGGTTGCGGCTGGATGAACTGGAGCGCAATTCAAATGAGATTGCCGATCTTACTGCACGCCATATGCCCGAAAGCGGCAGAATTTTTGTTACAGCTGAAGTTACGGGTTATTGGGCCTTTGCAGCCAGATCCACGGGTGCCATTGTCTGTATTATTGATGGCAACAATCGCATAGTATACGATACCGGCTTGCCGGCAAATCTGGTAGAGCAACTGGAATACGACAGCACAGACCGCTACTATATTCTGCCCGATGAGCTGGCCAACAGGGGGCGCAGCAGCTATAGCAGAACTGCTGAAGAAACCGGTCTGAATGCCTACCTGCCTGACCCCGATTCCTGGCTGGTCGCCAGCAGCCCTTTGCCCAGTTATACCAGAGTATATGCAGGTGAAGTACTCTTGCTGCGGCATACCAGCCCCGACAGCTTTACAGGTCTTCTGCAGGAAAACAGTATTCCTATTTCATTCTTTATTGCTTTTCTTTTATCCCTGATAATTATTTTAATTATCTCGCGCAGTATCACAGAGCCTATCTCCGCCTTAGCCAAAACAGCGGATAAAGTATATAAAGGTGATCTGAGTGCCCGGGTCAAGCTGGGAAAGGAGGAGCAGCCCCTGACTCTGGATGATGTAAGTGAAGATCTGACCGGCCGTGAGGATGATCTGACACTCCTGGTACGGACTTTCAATACCCTGATCGCAAAATTTGAAGAGCAGGAGCAGCAACAATCTGATTTTCTCAGCAGTATTTCCCACGATTTGCGAACTCCTGTCACATCAATCCATGGCTTTATTGAAGCCATGCGGGATGGCACTATTACACCTGAACGTTATCCGCATTACCTGGACATTGTAAAATCTGAAACTGAACGTTTGCGTCAACTGATCGATGCCTTGTTTGAGCAGACTGTTGAGGGAAATGTAAATACTTTGAATCGCAGCGTTTTCAATATAAATGATCTGATTGTCCGTGTTGTGGATTCGCTGGAACCCATGCTGATGGAAAAAAATCTCACGCTTGAGCTGCAGCTGTCTGACGGTGAGGGGACCGGCTACAGGGTAGTAGCTGATGAGGATGCTATCACCAGAGTTCTGAGCAATATTTTGACAAATGCAATTCGCTTTGCACCGCACTCAGGTCTGGTTCTCGTGAATACAAGGCTTGAAAACCGCCTGGTGCAGGTTGCTGTTGAGGATAATGGTGCAGGTATTTCTGATGAAGATATCCCTTACATCTTCGACCGTTTTTATAAAGCGGAACGTTCCCGCTCCACCCAGGGATCGGGCTTGGGATTATATATCGCACGTACCCTGATCAAGAGGCATGGTCAGATGATTAAGGCCTATCACTCTGATTTAGGCGGTGCAGGTATCTTATTTACCTTAGAACGCCCTTGATTAATAAAGAATTGTTCATATTATATACATTAATTTTTCGTAAGATAAAGGTTAAAGTTATTCTGTAAAACACTCCTGACTAGCACAAGCTACTGAAAGGACAAACTTGAATAATGTTGAAGCAGCTAATTAAACCGAAATTCATAGTCGTTTTATTTTTGCTTTTATTTACGTGTATGAGCGGATGTGGTCCCGGCAATAACCTGGAAACGCCATCCGCGTCGGCGACCCCTTATACCGGGGTCACGACAGAAACAACAAAAGATCAGCCGGAATCTTCTGCACCGGGCTCAGCAGCCACCAGGCCCAATACGTCCGGAACCAGTGAAGCAGAATCAACTGACCGGACCGAAATGACTGCAGGCAGTACTGGAGAAAGCAGCGGAACCAGCAATATACCCGGTGAAATAACGGTCAGTCCTACTTCGGCAGACAGCAGACCCTCCCAGATAACTGATGATGAAAAAGTACCCGTTGCCCTGGACTGGACGCAGGTTTTTGAAAAGATCAGTCCGTCTGTGGCTTCAATCAGATTAAAGATACCTGCTTCAGCTTTATATCAGGAAAGGGAGGAGATTTTCTCCGCACTGCTTATTGATGAAGAAGGTATACTCATAAGTTCATATTCCATGTTCGGCAAAGCTGTTGATTACCGCGGAATTTTAATGGATGGAGCTGCGGTTGAAGTCTTTATAGATAACTATATCAAGCCGTTTCCTGCAGTTTTATATGGCTTTGACGTCATGAGCGATATTGCAATATTAAAAATAGAACCCGAGGGCAAGAAACTAATAGCGCAGCCTCTCAGCAGAAAGGATGAAGTCAAGGTTGGTCTTTCGATCGGAGTAATTACATCGCCTGAAAATTATGTTGTGCAGGGCAGCCTGATCCCCGGTCATGTCATGAGCATCCAGGTTCCCAGCGTGCGCGAAAACGGTTTGCCCTATGAACTCTTTGTTTCCGACGTGCCGACGCTGAACAATGTTCCGGGTGCTCCTTTAGTAGATGAGTATGGCCGTGTCTTAGGCATCTGCAGTGCCTCAAGCCAATACTCTTATCTCGATTACCGCACCTACATAATACCCGCTCCGGTTATTGCGGAAGTCGTAGATTACATCATTAAAGTAGTAGAAAACCCTCCGGTGCGCGCGGCCAGCCTGGGTATCGCCGTGATGTCGGATGAGTGTGCAGCTCTGTCCTCCCAGCGCTATGATTACCCGATAGGGCTCAATGTGACTTGTGTCCAGTTGGACAGTCCTGCCTATATTGCCGGACTGCGTACAGGTGATATAATACTTGAGATTAATAATAAAAATGCTGAGTTAACGGAAGATTTAATTGAATCGATGCAGGCAATGTCGATCGGCTCATACTGCGTCATGAAAGTTTACCGGCCGAGCGAATATACAGAATTTACCTTTTCCAGTTATCTGCAGCAAGCGAGACATTAATGGAAGAAAAACAACGCGCCAGACAGCTTATTGAAATTTTGCATCAGACCTACCCTGATGCCGGGACGACCCTGAACGCAGTTTCAGCATGGGAACTATTGGTCGGAGCCATTCTGGCTTCGCAATGCACGGATGAACGTGTCAACAAGATAACACCACATCTTTTCGCCGCTTATCCGACTTTGGCTGAGACAGCCGCAGCTGATTTGACTGATATTGAGGAAATAATCCGGTCCTGTGGCATTTACCGTAATAAGGCTAAAGCAATCAAGGGCTCCGCTCAGATAATCCTTGAGGAGCACGGGGGCCAGCTACCCCGGACACGGGAACAATTATTGGAGCTGCCGGGGGTGGGACGCAAGATTGCCAACCTGATTCTAGGTGACGCTTTTGGTGGACAGGCTGTTGTTGTAGATACACATTGTGCCCGCATCAGCCGGCTTCTCGGCCTGACTGCCGAGAAAGATCCCGTCAAAATTGAAAGAGACCTTGAAGCCGTACTGCCGCCTGACTCTTACACCGACTGGGGACACTTCATGGTCTTCCACGGCCGCAGTATCTGCAAGGCCCGCTGCAGAGACTGTACAGCCTGTCCCTTGCTGGAGCTGTGTGCTTACGGTTCGCAGCAGGATCTGGCAGCTAAGGAGGCCGGTGACTGTGTCTAAGCGCAGTATTCTGGACGAAAAAGTCTCAGTATTGCGCGGCATTTCCGATAAGAGGGCCGCGCTTTTTTCTAAGCTGGCTGTTCATAGCTGCGAAGATTTGCTCTGGCATTTGCCCCGCGACTATGAAGACTGGTCCGTCCTCAGTGACATCTGTGACCTGGCCGATGAGGATACTGCCTGTTTCAGGGCCAGTGTGGTTACTGTACCGCAGCTTAACCGGCGCGGCAGAAACTCTCAGACTGTGGTCAAACTTCAGGATGACACAGGGGTGATCAGTGCGGTCTGGTTTAATCAGCCCTGGATCGCTAAACAGATTAACCGCGGTGACCTTCTGCTTGTCCGGGGACGGATCAAGCGGGCCGGTCGCTATTTTTCAGTTCAAAATCCACAATTCTTCCGCGAAGGCGCGGACCTGCCGCCGCTCTTGCCTATTTATCCCCTGACAGAGGGGCTGACGCAAAATATAATCCGCGATGCCATCCGGCAAGTGCTAAACTCTGACAGGCTTGTCTTCAGCGAATTTCTTCCTGCTGCCAGCAGACGTGACCACCAGCTGGCTTCACAAGCTTACGCTTTTTCTGAAATACATTTTCCTTCCAGCAGACATGCGGCAGAAGTTGGCCGGCGCCGCCTGGCCTTTGAAGAACTTTTTCTCATTATGGCCGGCTTGCGCTCGCTAAAATCTGAGCGGACACTACTGGAAAGACAGGCCATCCTGCTATCTGCTGAAGCTGAGGCTCAGCTGCGGAAAATGGAGCAGAGTCTGGGCTTCGCTTTGACAAAATCACAGCAGGAGACTCTGGCAGCGATCCGGCGTGACCTGGAGCGGACCTGCCCTGCCTACAGGCTGATCCAGGGAGATGTCGGTTCCGGCAAGACGGCGATAGCAATGCTGGCCATGGCGCGGGTGGCCCTGGCAGGCAAACAGTCAGTAATGATGGCTCCGACTTCCATACTGGCCCAGCAGCATTTTGAAAGTCTGACTGATTTTTTTGAACCTTTTGGTATCAAGACCGGCCTGCTTCTGGGCGGCATGCCGGCAGCCGCCAGAAGGCAGACACTCAGCGACATTGAATCCGGTGAGATTCAATGCCTGATCGGGACCCATGCCTTGATTAGCGGGGATGTTAAATACAGGCAGCTGGCTCTCTGCATCACAGATGAGCAACATCGCTTCGGTGTGGAGCAGCGCCTCAATTTGAGCAGCACGGAAGAAGTCTACCCCCATGTGCTGGTGATGTCGGCAACGCCCATACCCCGCTCCCTGGCCATGATACTTTATGGCGACCTGGATATTTCAGAGATGCGTGATATGCCGGCAGGCCGTCAGCCCATTCTGACCTATACTGCCAGAAGCAAAGACCGGCCCAGAGTGGAAGCCATGATCGAAGCTCAAATCGAAAAAGGACATCTTGCTTACATAGTGTGTCCTGCCATTGAAAGTTCGGATTTTATCAAACTGGAGTCTGCCGAAGAGGTCTTCAGCCGCTTGCAGAAGGGCAGCCTTTCTCATCGGCGGCTGGCTCTTTTACATGGCCGTATGAAGGCGCAGGAAAAGGACAGTATCATGCGGGCCCTCTCTGCCGGAGACATAGATATCCTTGTCAGCACCAGTGTCATCGAGGTCGGCATCGATCAAAAAGAGGCGACTATTCTGATCGTGGAAAATGCTGAACGCTTCGGACTGGCTCAGCTGCATCAGCTGCGCGGCCGGGTAGGGCGGTCGTATTACGAATCCTACTGTATACTGATGAGCGACAGTGATGATGATATTGCACGTAAACGTCTGACAGCTCTCTGCCGCCATAACGACGGCTTTAAGATAGCTGAAGAAGATCTCCGCTTACGCGGTCCCGGTGATTTTTTCGGAGTGCGTCAAAGCGGGCTGCCGGATTTCAAAGCCAGTGACTTTTCCCGTGACCGCGACCTGCTGGTGGAGGCCGCCGGAGCAGCCGAGAAGATCTTATCAGAAGATCCTCTGCTGCAGGCAGCAGAGAATCGCCTGATTTTGCCGGAATTTACCAGACGTTATGCCGAGCGTTTGAAGAACCCCGCTATTTAAGGAGGCCGGAATGCCCAGAATTATTTCAGGTTCACTCAGAGGTATAAATTTGCAGACGCCGGCAGGCAGGGATACCCGTCCGACCTCTGACCGCACCAAGGAAGCCTTGTTTTCCATCATCGGTCCCGACATAGAGACTGCAAAAGTTCTGGACCTGTTCGCGGGGAGTGGACAGATAGCACTGGAAGCACTGAGCCGGGGGGCTGCCAGCGCAGTCCTGTGCGAGACTGACCGACCTGCTCTGAAAGCCCTGTTTGCCAATATTGAAAAGACCCGCACTTCAGACCGGGTCCGGGTTTACACCTACGATGCAGGCAGACTGCTGAAAAAATTAACTGGAGAAAACTATACTTTTGACTTTATTTACCTGGATCCTCCCTGGCAGGCGCTGACCCCCTTGCTGGATAAGATTAAAAATGATCTGCCTGCCTTGCTTGCACCGGCTGGCGTAATTGTCCTGGAAAGCGAGCAGAAACAGGCTGTTCCCGGAGATTTGGGCGGAGTCCTGACCCTGTCACGCAGTTGTGCATACGGCGCCTCCGTGCTATCCTTTTACTACCATGAAAAAGACTAATGACAGCTTATTTGACGGTGTTACAGGCTCTGACCGGGGCCTGCGCCGCATAGCCTATGCCGGGACTTTTGATCCGATGACAAAAGGTCATCTGGACCTGATTGAGCGCGGTCTTAAGTTATGTGATGAACTCATAGTTGTCGTAATTGATAATCAGTCAAAAAAAGTGCATGTCCCTCTGGCTGACCGCATCAGGATGGTTGAGCTGACGGTACAGGATTTACAGGGAGTTAAGGTCAGCGGCTGGCAGGGCTTGTTTTCCGACTTTTGCCGCCGGGAACATATCGAAATTTGCTTACGCGGCTTGCGTACATCATTTGATCTCGAGTCAGAAAAACAGCTGGCACGCCTGAACCGGGAACTGTATCCGGATCTGGAGACTGTATTTTTAACGACATCAGCAGCTTATGATAGCATCAGCTCTTCTGCCGTAAGAGAATTAGCGGCTTATGGCGTCAAACTTGATCCTTATGTGCCTGCGGCTATTTGCAGCGAAGTAGAGCGCCGATATGCGGCCGATTAGGTCTCATTTGCTTAGTAAGACAAACAATAATGATATATAATCTAATAAAAATAAACGCCAGATGGTGACATCTAGATATTGCGGAGGCTTTTGAATATGGAAGATCAAAGAAACACCGGAAATGGTGGTAACAGACCAGGTGAACCGAGGCGCCGTCCACAAAGAATACCGGTTGACCCCAGAGGAGAAACGAGACAGGACCGTAGTGTTGAAGTCTTGCTGGAACGACTGGAGAATACAGTTGAGGAAGCCCGCAGTGTTCCTTTCAGCAGCAAATGTATGATGGACCGTGAAGAGCTTCTTTATATGGTGCGTATGATTCGCGAAAGCTTACCGGAAGAATTGGAACGTGCACGCTGGGTCCTGCAGCAGAATCACCAGTTGATCAATGAAGCCAGACGTGAAGCGGAAGCTGTTATTCGCGACGCTGAAGTACAAATGGCAGCAATGATAGATGAACATGAGGTTACTCAGCAAGCGCAGCAGGCTGCCTCAATGATGATAGAGGAGGCCAGCCAGCACAGCGAAAATATCCGCAATAACGCTCTCAGGTATACGCGGGATATCCTGGAAAACCTTGAAGAGCATCTGACCAATATGCTGGTCAACATTAAAGAGAATCAGAAAGCACTGGACTAAAACGGAATGACAGATACATTAAATATTTTAGTTCTTTTTGGCGGACAATCACCTGAGCATGAAGTTTCCCGTAAATCCGCAGCTTTCATTGCTGACACTCTGAGCCGGAGTACTGCTTACAATGTCATTCTCGTCGGCATTACTAAGCAGGGGGAATGGAAGTATTACCCCGGTGACACCGGAGCTATGAGGGACGGCAGCTGGGAAAATGACCCGGGATTGGAGCGGGCTTTCCTGACAGTAGATACCAGGGACGCAGCCCTATATTTTCCTGATGCTGAGCAAGACCCCCTGAGTATTGATTGCGTTTTTCCGGTTTTGCACGGATCCAATGGTGAAGATGGACGCTTGCAGGGAATGCTGGAAATGTCCGGTGTCCCTTTTGTCGGCTGCGGCATGTTGTCCAGTGCCTTAGCCATGGATAAGTCCTTTGCCAACAAAATTATGGATTATCATGGGATTCCGCACACAAAGTGGCGTAGCGTTGACCTGTCATCTTATTGTAATAATAAGGACTCTGAGCTAGACAGAATTGGCTCGGAACTTGATTTCCCGCTCTTTGTTAAACCGGCTAATACGGGTTCCTCGATAGGTATCAGTAAAGTTGCCAACAGGGAAGAACTGGCTGCAGCTATAAGCCTGGCCTTCGAATATGACCACACTATTGTTTTGGAAAATGCAGTTATAGGCCGGGAACTGGAAGTTTCAGCTTTGGGCAGCGCCGGTGATCTGACCCTGTCTGTGGTGGGAGAAATAGTTCCCGACCGCCAGTTTTACGACTATGCAGCCAAATATGAGGATTCTGCTTCCAAATTAGTGATTCCGGCCGAGCTTACCGAAGCAGAGCTGAAAGAAGTAAATAAATACGCTGCGCAGATATTTACAGCTCTCAATTGCTATGGCATGGCGAGGATAGATTTTTTCCTGGCTGACTCCGGCCAGATATTTGTGAACGAAGTTAATACGATACCCGGCTTTGTTGACATCAGTATGTATCCCCGACTGCTGGCAGCCAGCGGTATCGAGGCGGAGGAACTTCTTGACCGGCTGCTGCAACTAGCATTTGAACGTTACCTGCATGGAAAATATAATAGCTGAGGCAAAACAGCCTGATGGCGCTAGTCTTACGCCGGATAAAGGGAGCTTTGCTATGACAGAATCTAAGCTGATGACCCATAGAAATTTTAAGATCATGCTTGTGCTGCTGGGTATTGCTTTACTATTTTTGCTGTGTGCCTGTGACCCGACAGAGTTTTTAGCCGGAGACCATGATCCTGCAAAAAGCGGCAACGAGACTCTTCCCGGAGGAACAGAGGATGATTCGATTGATGCTCTCGCTTTAATCAGGGACAGGAAATTTAGCGAACTATATCCATATTTTACTGCAGCATCCCGTTCCCGCTATAAGCTGGCTGACATTATTGCCAGACAGGAGCAGATCGATGAACGCATCGGTTTGCAATCGATGCAGTTTGAAAATGTCCGCAAACTGGACCGCGCTTCGGATGACCGTATTACCGTATATGAGATGAGTGTCGTGATGCAAACAAGCTATGGAGAAATGTCCCGGCCCTTAACTCTGACTTATCTCTATGACGAACATGCCGAGCATTGGTATCTGGAATATTCAGCTGCTTTAATCTTTCCCGGTTTGACAGATGATAATGATTTAATCGTTGAGAGGCTGACGGCCCCGCGGGGCGGGATTTATGACCGCAATAATATTCCTTTGGCGGTCGACGGCAAGGGGCAAATTGTCGGTGCCATTTCCGGTCTGTATGATACAGCAGACAATGCAGAGGTTGCGGAATTGCTGGGACTATCTACAGACCAGGTTGACGCCATCATGTCGCAATCCTGGATTGGCGATAACATGTATGTTCCGATCAAAACTCAGATGGAGTTCAGTGCCGGTCAGTTAAAGAAGTTGTCGGATTTGCATCTGGAGATGAGGCTGTTCGATACCAGGCTATATCCCCATGCCAATTCTGCCGCCCACCTGGTTGGCCATGTGGGAGAAGTCAGCCAGGAAGAGTTGGAGAACGATACAAGCGGCATCTATCGTGAACGGGACATGATTGGCAAAAGAGGTCTGGAGAGTCTTTTTGAGGATGAACTGAGAGCCAAGCGCGGTGTACGTGTCTACCTCTCCGGCAGCGAAAAACAGATTCTTTATGAAATACCTGCTGAAGCCGGTAAAGACTTCCATCTGACTTTGGATATAGAGCTGCAGGACAAGCTTTATTCTCTGTTTAAGGAAGATGAAGGACAAGTGGTCTGTCTGGATCCCTTGAACGGCGATATTCTGGCTCTGCTGAGCTTTCCCTCTTTTGATCCCAATGAATTTGTGCAGGGCATTGCCTCAGCTTCATATCAGGCCCTGCTGGATGACAGCCGCCTGCCTTTGTGGAATAAGTTTCAAGCCAGCTACACCCCCGGATCAACCATGAAAATTCCCACTGCCATGGCCGGCTTTAAAGCCGGGACTCTCAGCCCTGCTACGACCAAGACCATTATCGGCAAAAACTGGCAGCCGGATGCTTCCTGGGGATCGTATAAGATAGCCCGCTTCACCGTGGATGACTCGCCCCAGGATCTATCGCGGGCGATCGTTATATCTGACAATATCTATTTCGCACAGGTAGCTCTGGAAATGGGAAAAGATGTTTTCCAGGAGCAGCTGCTGAATCTTGGCTTTACAGAAGATGTACCTTCGTCTTATCCCTTTGCTTCAGCACAGTTCGCTAACAGCGGCACAATTGGTGACACAGTTATGCTGGCAACATCAGCTTATGGACAGGGAGAAATAAAAGTGAGCTCGACCCAGATGGCCTGCATCTATGCAGCCATAGCTGCCAAGGGTGATATTCCCGCACCACGGCTGCTCCTGTCGGATGAAGCTGCCATCTGGAAGGAAGCTGTTATCTCTGATTCCAACCGGGTCTTTTTACAGCAAGCTATGCGCGCTACTGTAGAGCAGACCCATCGTTCTGCAGCTTATCGCGATTTTGCTGCTTTGGCAGGAAAATCAGGAACTGTGGAAGCCTCCTGGGATGCTGAACTCGAACGTGTTGCTCTTGACTCATGGTTCATCGGTTTTGATCTGAACCGGCCGGATATGGTCATCGCTATTCAGGAGCAAAACGTGCACAAGAGCCCCGATCGTCCTTCGGCCGCCCTGCGTTTCGGTCAGGTTTACGACCTTCTTTATCTGGACAGCTCGACAGCCAGGGCGGGTGATTAGTGCTGCTAGTGTATTCCGGGCAAGGCGCAAGTAAGTGAGGCCGGCCCGTTGGCCTTCGATGAGAAAACCGGCTCTGCCATAGCTGGATAGCCGGCAGGCATCTTATCGCTGCCGTGCTATAATAACGTCAGTTATCTATGAGGTGAAGACGAAGGAGAAGGGTTCATGTCTGCTATTCTAACGAGTATTCCATATTTTTCCGCACTATCCGTGTCTGCTTATTTGCTTTTAAGCTATATCTGTATGATCGCGCTGCCCTTGCTAATGCTGGTGCTATTTGCCCTGGCCTTATTGAAAAACCGTAAACTGCGCCTTTCAGCAGCAGCCAGAGAAAAGAGCTTCACTGAGACTTTGGGCAGGCTTGACTTAGAAGAAGATAATGCTATTGAGAGTCTGCAGGCTATGAAGGCTGAAATTGAGGATGAAGACTTCAGCGATCTTCTTGACAGTTTAAGTGTTCAAAGTGAAAAGCTCTATCGGGGCAAGTGGCTGCCGGATCCCCAACCGCTGATGCTGCAGCAGGATATTTTCCAGATTTATAAAAATGCCGGCTTTAACGGCTTGATCACAGCACTATTAATTGTATTGGGGATTCTGGCAGCAGTTGTTGTTGTCGTAGCGAAAGCGAATCTGCAGCCGGCCGCTGCAGAGGCTCAGGCTTTGCCGCTGCCGCCGCTGATAGCGGCAGTCATGATTCCTCTGGGGACAGCTCTGATCACAGCTGCTCTTCTGACAGTGGACGCTCGCAACACTAGATTCAGCCTAGGGCAGACAGTCCAGAAGGTCAGCAGTTCTCTGTCAGAGATAGCTCCTGTTTATCAGGACCGTGCCGGGGTCACGCTTTTGATCAGCGAATTGATTTCCTATGGTGAAAACATGCGCGAGGAGGTCAAATCCTTTAGTGACATAGCCAATCAGCTGGTGCAGGGGGAGTTTGCGGAAGGTGTTCGTAACGCGGTGCGAGAGGTGATGGAAACCGAAATCGCACCTCCGATTCAGAAATCCGCTGCGGCACTGACTGAGCTGGCAGACAGTCTGGCCGAGAAGCAGGCAACAGGCATGCAGGAGCTGGCTGACTCCTTTACCCATAAAACAGTCGAGGCTCTGCAGCTGCATCTGGCACCGCTGCCGCAGGAACTGTCCAAGGTAAATCGCCTGACAGATTCAGCTCTCAGCATGATGGAAGACTCTAAGCAAATCATGGCGACTTCACGTGATGAAAATATAAAGCTCAATCAGGAATTACATGAGATCCTCGGCCTGATGGCAATCTCCCGCAACGACATTGCCAATGAAGCAGCAGCCTTAAGTGACAATCTCAGACTGATTTCCGACAGTTCCGATAAATTAACGGCCTTATATATGGGAGAACAGGAAGGCCTTGCCAATCAGCTGTCACGGCTCTCTGACCAACTGAGACTAAATACGGATTTGTTGAACAGAGCCATTAGTGACACTTCAAAAACTATAGAAAAATCAGTACAGCTGAGCGAGGAGCAGGGCAGATTGACAGAGAGCTTCCTGCAGCGTGTCAAACAACAGGTAACCGCTCTCGAAGAAATGACACGTTCCATTGAAAAAACCAGTACTGACTTTACTCAAAAGTCTTCAGCCTACGTACAGAGTACCTTGCAGGATTACGACAGCGGGCTGGCTGAAGTCATTGAACGTTTGAGCTTTACAACAGCTGAGATACGCGAAGCCATTGATTCATTGCCTGCAGCAATCCGCAGCATTGGAAAAGATTAGAAATGTCTGAGTCTGAGACTAAAAATTTCATTCGCAAGGCTCAGCTGCGGAAAACTGACCCGCTTCCTGCTGCAGAAGTATTAGCGGCTCCGGAAGAAGCCGCAAGCCAACCCTTGCAGGAAGTTGAACAGGAACGACTGATTCTACGTCCTTTACGTATTGCTATACAGGCAGATGCAACAGAAACAGCAGCTGCGGAGCAAGCAGCTGCAGCTGAACCGGAACAGCCGGATCTTCCTGCTGATATCAGCGATGTCGCTTCCGCAGAAGACAGCATTCCGGATATGATGGCGTCTGCAGCAGAGACTGAAGTCAGCCAGTCCGGAAAAAGTACTCCGGAGATCAAGTATGTCACGCCGGATATCCCTTTGCGTTTTTCCTCTTTTGACGAAGCTATGGAATCTGTCCGAGACATGCATCCGTCGCCGGAAGAGCTACTGATGGACCAGACAGCCGTTCAGCGTACCTGGCTGCTGTCACAGCTGAAAAAGGCCAGAACAGAGCCGGAGATTGAAGCCCTGGCATACAGTCTGGACTACAAGGACCTGTCAGTTTTGTTCCCGGTCCTGTCGACTTTGAAAAAGCGCGAAGATGTTAATCAGATTCAAAACCTGATTCGCCTGCGCGCCAGTCATTATCTCTACATATGTGGCTGGCTGACCTTTCAGTTCAGCTATCCTCGCTCAACCGTAGCCAGAGTGCTGACAGACCTGTGCATGATTCTGGAAGATGTGTCTTTTTTACAGGAAGAACTTTCCCGGAAAGAGCACAAACAGCTGCAGGAGTATAAAGTTCCTGACCTGGGACCGGATCGCATTCTCTGGAATGAAGTTGAGATGATCTCAGCTATCTCTCTGCCCAACAGCAGACGCTTTGTCAGTGAAATCGCCACTGAATTATATAAGTCCAATATTGACGAAGATGTATTTCTGAAGCGTTACGCCATCTATCCAAATTTAGCCCTGGGGAAAGCTATTTTAGAAAAATACGAAGAGATAGCTTCCGGCATGGAAGCTAACCCCATGCTGTCCAAGGCCTTCCTTGATCGCTTTAAACGTGATGATTGATGAAAACTTGACAGCGAGAGCAATATGGTTGACAATCCTAAATGGAAACGGAGACGTACCGAAGCGGCCATAA